>NZ_JAPYPC010000019.1:0-23361 GCF_029937855.1 Christiangramia sp. | reverse complement strand
TTCTCACTTCTCACTTCTCACTTCTCACTTCTCACTTCTCACTTCTCACTTCTCAGGCAGGTCTATTTCTGCGGAATTTAACCATCGCAAATAAAAATATGAATAAAGCCAGAAACTGGGCAATTCTAGCGAGGTAGTCACCATATTTTACATAAAAGGTTTTTTCAGAAAGAAGGCCTACTTTCCCAACAAAACTTCCTTTTTTCTCATATTCAAGTTTTTTAATGATATCTCCTCTTGAATTAATAATCGCTGATATGCCTGTGTTTGCACTTCGGGCAACAAAGCGTCTGTTTTCAACTGCGCGTAACCTGGCATAGCTTAAATGTTGTTCGTGCCCTTCAGTATCTCCCCACCAGGCATCATTGGTTATAATACTTAGAAAGTTAGCACCATTTTCAACATAGCCGGTTACATACTCCCCGTAAACCGACTCATAACAAATAATTGGGGCAGTTCCCACATTTTCTTCCAGCCACAGGACTTCGCGATCCTCCTGAGTGGTTTTCATAGCCACGGTGCCACCCAAATCTATCATGATGTCTCCTAACATTGGTTTTAAAACACTTTGATAAGGAAAATTTTCTACACCAACAACGAGTTTCGATTTATGATAAAGTTGAGTGCTATCTGCGGAATTCTGAACCATAAATGCCGAGTTATAATCATTATACCAGTCATTAAATCCTAATTGATTGGTTTGCTTGCCTACTTTTTCAGGATCGCTGAAACGGTCAAACATACTTACTCCACCCAGGAAGCTAAGACCCTGTTCTAAACCACTAATCTGTCTACCGAAGAAAACTGCTTCAGAATTCTCAAAATTTGAAAGCTGGGTTCCATCAGCAAAAACAGTTTCCGGGGCAATAATAAGATCTGTTGACTCGCTTACAGCTTTTCGACTCAAATCCAATAGAAGTTCTCCAATTCGGGTATCTGTAGTGTTATATTTTTCGGTGTAAGGATCAATATTCGGCTGAAGAATGACCACTTCCAGCTTTTGCTGAGGTTCTTCATAATTATAATAAAGAATCCAGGAGATTGTGAGCGGAACTAAAATGAGCAAACCAACTTTTAGGATAGCTCTATAAATAATACCTTTTTGTTTGAATTCTTTATATTGAAGTATTGCCTTGAAAATAGCAATATTTGCCAGCCAGATCCATAGGGTTCCACCAAAGGTACCTGTAAATTCATACCATTGCACCCAACTGATGTATTCTGAAAAAACATTTCCCAGGTTGAGCCAGGGCCAGGAGAAGTCCCAGTTTAGGTGCATCTTTTCAAAGACCATCCATAGACTTACAAGAAATGCAGAAGCCGCACTAAAACCAGTCCTTTTTGCCACGATATGGTATAACAAAAAGACGATGGACATCAACAGGGAATTTGCCAGTACGGCGAAAGTTCCACCGAATATTGTGGAGTACGCTACCCAATAGGTCGTTATTATGTTCCAGATGAAGAAACTTAAATAAGAAAGTCCGAAAACCTTTAATTTTATCCGGCTCTTAGAATAATTTCTTAGCCGAAATTCAGCAATTAAAAGCGGAACATAGGAAAAGAATATAAATAAGGGAAAACCATACGTGGGCCAGGATATAGCCAGTAATATTCCCGTTAAGAAGGCATAAATAAAATTTTTCATAAAGCAGAGCTGTGTTCAAAAATAGCAAACTCTGTTCTATTACCAATTAACAGTTATCAATTATCAGCTAGCCTGAGGGATTTTGAAGAGTGAAGCACGTGTAATTATGAAGTTATATATTCTGGGTTATGGCCGTTCCTGGTTTGTAGTTTCTTGTTTGTGGTTTATTAGTATTATAAAGTGATGCTGAAACGAGTGCAGCATGACGTGAATAAAGTTGATGGGTTTTTTCAGCTATTTTTTTCAAAATGATAGGGAAGATATGATTTGGCATTCCAGATTAGGAATTTTTAAAATAAGATGCTAAAACGAGTTCCGTATGATATGAATAAAGTTGATGAGATTTCTCACTTCGCTAATGCTTCGTTCGAAATGAAAATTTATATTTTAAGTTCTGTCATTTCGACCACAGAGAGAAATCTGTGCTTCAGTTTTACAATAGTTTCAGATTAAGCAAATATTTAGATCTTTTTCAATTCAAAATAGTAGATTAGTAAATCCTAACTAAAACCACTCCATGGGAATTAAAAGACATATCCCCAATTTTATCACCTTATTAAATCTTCTTAGTGGAAGTGTAGCTGTAATTTTTGCAGTAAAAGGAAATTTAGTGCTGGCAGCCATTTTTGTAGCTGCAGGAATATTTTTTGATTTTTTTGACGGACTTGCGGCCAGATTACTCAATGTTAAAAGCGAAGTAGGGCTTCAATTAGATTCCCTTGCCGATGTGGTGACCAGTGGCGTAGTGCCGGGAATAGTAATGTATCAGTTGTTGATGAAAGCACTCCCTGCAAACAGTGGACTCGGTTCCGACTGGAATTCATCGGTTTTTGATATCCAGATGAAACCATTTGCTCTTATAGGGTTGCTTATAATACTTGCTTCCGCATATAGACTGGCCAAATTTAATGTAGATGAACGCCAAACCGATTCTTTTATAGGTTTACCAACACCTGCCAACGCTTTATTAATTTTAAGTTTGCCTCTAATCCTGACCTATCAGCCGGGGCCATTTATTTCCAGTCTTTTATTGAACGAATGGTTTCTGGTAGGACTCACGCTAGTGAGTTGTTATCTACTGAATGCAGAACTTCCATTATTTGCTTTAAAATTTTCAGATTGGGGGTTCAAAGAAAACAAACTTCGCTACTTCTTTATTATTAGCTGCATTGTGCTTATAATATTCTTAAAGTTTATTGCAATTCCGGTAATCCTCTTACTTTACGTCTTATTATCAGTTATATCTAATACAACTTCTTACTCAGGCTGATTTTTGATTAGATCGAGTTCTGCATTTAGAGTTGCACCACTAATAATATCCATATTTGCAAAAGGCCATTTTATTAGATTTTTTCTATTTTCAGCTAGAGAATAAAAAACTTTAGAATATTTATTATCAAGTTGATTATTTTCATAATAATCCAGAATATTTTCTAGCATTCCATCCTGTTGATAAACCTTGGCCCAGTTAATTGAGGGTAAAAGTCGATATCGCATGTTAATATCTTTATTACTCATCATTCTTATTATAAGCCAATCATCAATTTTTGATCTTATTGCCCAAATTGGAATCTTTACTAAATTATTTGAATTTTGGGGAACTACTGGAATCTGACTAGTTGGTATTTTTCCAAAACCTTTTAATTCAGGAACAGTTTTAAGCAATGTATTTGCAAAGCGATAATATAACCTTTGATTTGGGTGTATATTACTAGTTTTTTTTAGCATTTGCATTGACATTCCAGGGCTAAATGCATAAAATTTTTCATTGCATATATTTACCTGCCTTGATAAAATCATTCTAGTATATGTATACCATGAAAATAGTTCGTCATATAATTCAGTAAAGGGTAGGTGGTGCGATTCGATCCTTCTGAAAATTTCTTCAGCATCGTCTATCGTTTCCTTGATGATTCTTTTCTTGCTTGTAGTGAAGTTTAATTTATCAAACCAAAAATCTACATGCCAGGATAAAATAAAATTCATTTTTTTATTTTTCCATTGTTTAAAAGAAAGTGGGTTTCCCGGGGTTAATTTAATATTCTCATTTTTTACATAGTATTTGTAAAAATTCTTTTTTCTAAATTGCCCTGTATTTAATTTTTGGATGTTTCTGCCTGGCAAGGCCTCACATAATTCTCCAAGTATTATAGGCTTCTTTGCTCTTGGATCAATTTGGGTTAATATTTCTAACCACGAATTTAAATTAACAGCTTCGGTTTCTCTCGTATATTTATAAAAAAGGTTCTTTTTGGGGAAATATTGATTCGGGTCAAAAAGAATAATATGCTTGGCTCCCTTTTTTTTAGCTAATCTCGCAGCTACTTTGCTTTCATAGTTTTTCGGGCTGCCGAAGGTGTAGGCCGAAATATTTTTATTTACAATAGCGCCTAGAGCAATCCTACTATCTATACCTCCACTAAGTGCAATATTTACTTCTTTAAAACCCTGAGTACAAAGGGATACTTCCTTCTTATATTGATTCCAATAATTTTCTAAATCAATGTTGTTAAGGTTTGTTTCCTCTATTTTCTGGTAAAGAGAGTTATCGAATTTTTTTTCTATGATTTTACCTTTGTTGTTGATTTTAATCCATTCCCCCGGTAAAAGTCTTTTACAATCCTTTAAAATTGTCCTTGAGCCTATATTGCAAAAATTGGGTCCTATCGCCCGTTGCATTATACCTGTTTTGTCTTGCTGTGCTGCAGAATACCTTCCTATTAAAATAAGGCTATTAGAAATATAAATTTGACCTTCATCTAATAAATAATATAATGGATAAATATTACATAAGTCTGAGGTAATTACAATATCAAAATATGTTTTATCAAGGATAAGGGTAGAAAAACTACCCGTAATATGGTCAGCCACGGGCCAATTCTTAAACACATGTTGAATAGCCGATTTTTTTTGAGGTACTAATTTCTCGAATGAATAATCCCGTAGATATCCATTTGTAAAAGAAATAAGATTTGCTGTTTCTGTAAGTGTAGCCGTATCATTGATCAATAAGGTATTCCAACCAAATTCCTTTAGTTCCAGATTTTCAAAATCTTTAGCAAGGCTCGGATCAAGTTTTTTATTGGTAAATAGGAATTTCATAATTAGCCATTAAATTAATTTTTTTTTGACTAATTAAATAGTTTCTTTTTCCGAAGCTCGAAATTCTGCCCAAGATAAACTTTACGTACCATTTCATCTTCGGCCAGTTCTTCAGGCATACCGTGTTTAAGGATGCTTCCTTCAAACATTAAATATGTCCTGTCTGTGATCGCCAATGTTTCCTGTACGTTATGATCTGTAATTAGAATCCCGATGTTCTTATCTTTTAGCTGGGCTACGATGCGTTGGATATCTTCAACCGCCACCGGGTCTACACCCGCAAAAGGTTCATCAAGTAATATGAAATTTGGGTCTGTAGCCAGGGCCCGGGCAATCTCGGTTCTCCTACGCTCCCCTCCACTTAAAAGGTCACCACGATTTTTTCGGATATGATTTAATCCAAATTCCTCGATAAGCGATTCCATCTTCATTACCCGTTCCTTCTTGGAAAGGTCTGTAAGTTCAAGAACGCTCATGATATTATCTTCTATACTAAGTTTTCTAAAAACAGAAGCTTCCTGCGCAAGATAGCCTATTCCGTGCTGTGCCCTTTTATACATAGGATATTTTGTAATATTCTGTTTATCGAGAATGATATCACCACTATTCGGTTTTATCAAACCCACGATCATATAGAAAGAAGTGGTTTTACCGGCGCCATTTGGCCCCAGTAACCCCACAATCTCTCCCTGATTTACTTCTACTGAAATGCCTTTAACAACATCTCTTCCTTTATATGTCTTAACAAGTTTTTCAGCACGTAATTTCATAATCTGATTTTATATTGCCGATAGCACAGAAACTATACCGTAATCACTGTTTACTATCTTCCAGGGCTTCCCAGTATTCGAAAGCTCTTCTTAAATGAGGAATTACAATAGTTCCTCCGATCAGGGTTCCAATACTCAGGGTTTCCATAATTTCCTCGCGGGTAATTCCTTCCTTATGGCTTGATTCTAAATGGTATTTTACGCAGTCATCGCACCTAAGAACCGTAGAGGCAACTAACCCTAGTAGCTCTTTGGTTTTTTTATCCAATGCGCCTTCGGTAAAGGCATTCGTATCGAGATTAAAAATTCTTTTAAGAACTTTATTGTTTTCAGATAAAATCTTATCGTTCATTTTGGCGCGGTACGAATTAAATTCGTCAACCTTATCTATCATAGCTTATTTTTTTAATTTTTCTTTTTCTTCTTCTTTTTTATACATGATCCTTGAAATAATGATGCTTACTTCATATAATATCAAAACGGGTATTGCCACAATTACTTGACTTACAATGTCTGGTGGGGTGATAATCGCTGAAAGCACCAGTACAATAACCAAAGCATACTTTCTATATTTTTTTAGAAATTGCGGGGTAACCACCCCTACTTTGGTTAGGAAATAGATCACAATGGGCAATTCAAAGATCAATCCACTGGCCAGCACTGAAGCCCTTACTAAACTTATGTAACTACTTAAATCAAATTCATTTAACACAATTTCACTTACCTGATATTTTCCCAGGAAATTTATGGATAGAGGAGTCACCACGTAATAACCAAATAGGACACCAAGGAAGAATAAAATGGAAGTCACAAAGATAAATCCCTTGGCATATTTACGTTCGCTGCCATGCATTGCAGGAGCCACGAATTTCCAGAATTCATAAATCACATAGGGAAATGCTATAATGAAACCGGCAGTAATAGAAGTCCAAACGTGTGCAGAGAACTGTCCACCCATGGTTCTACTTTGTATTTCAAAAGGTAATTCATCAAAACAGAAACCTCCATCTATACCTATATATGAGGATATGCGGCAAAGAATATCATAAGAAAAGAAATCACCTTTAGAAGGTCCAAAAAGCAATACATCAAATATAAAACCTTTGAGCAAAAATGCGATTCCTCCGGCAATGACTACTGCCAGCACAGCTCTAATTAAATGCCATCTTAATTCTTCCAGGTGGTCTAAAAAAGACATTTCATTGCCAGGTTCTTCCTGGGGGGCTATTTTATCCATTATAAAATTCCTTCTCTTATTAAATTATGTAAATGTACCACTCCCGCATACTTTCCATTTTCCACGGCTAATAATTGCGAGATTTGGTTTTTTTCCAATACGTCCAATGCTTCTACCGCCAGCGTATCCTGCTCAATCGTCCTGGGATTTTCACTCATAATATCCCTGGCTTTCAGGCCTTTTATTTCCTGATGATCTTTCAGCATTCTACGAATATCGCCATCTGTAATAATACCTACGATTTTATTATTTTCCAAAACAGCCGTTACTCCCAGCATTTTTTCTGAAATTTCAATAATAGCATCTGCAATATTGGTATTTGGTGAAACCTGGGGAATCATATTTTGAGAAGTAATATCACTTACTCTTAAATAAAGCTTTTTACCCAGGGAACCGCCGGGATGATATTTAGCGAAATCCTTACTGCTAAAG
Organism: Christiangramia sp.; assembly: GCF_029937855.1. GTDB lineage: Bacteria > Bacteroidota > Bacteroidia > Flavobacteriales > Flavobacteriaceae > Christiangramia. Next base: position 16,172 of record NZ_JAPYPC010000019.1, on the reverse strand, counting down.
CCCTTCAGATTTAGAAGGCAAATAGCAAGTGCATCGCCAATCACCATTTGAGCGGTAGTACTTGTTGTGGGTGCCAGGTTATTGGGACAGGCTTCTTTTTCTATGTAGCAATTCAAAACATAGTCTGCTTCCTTTCCTAAAAAAGATTCCTTGTTTCCTGTAAGTGCGATGAGGGTATTGTTGAAATTTTTTATTAGAGGCACCAGCACCTGTATTTCAGGACTTGTACCGCTTTTTGAGATACAAATTACAATATCGTTATCCTGAACGATTCCCAGATCACCGTGAATAGCATCTGCAGCGTGCATAAAGATGGAAGGGGTGCCGGTAGAATTTAAAGTGGCTACTATTTTATTGGCAATAATAGCACTTTTTCCTATCCCGGTAACCACCACACGACCTTGAGATCTATAGATGACCTCCACCGCTTTGGTAAAGTCTTCGTCAATGAAATTTTCGAGGTTGGCAATTGCTTCTGCTTCGTTGGAAATGGTTTCTTTTGCAGTAGAAATGATTTGATCGCTAAGTTTCAAATTAGATTAAATTAAGAATTGCAGGTACTAAAGAAATATGTATATTTAGTAATGCAAATGTATGTAAAATTGTAACACAATTGAATGGGTTTGACCGAAATTGATTTACACAAAGAACTGAAGAGGTACTTTGGATTTAGTCAGTTTAAGGGGCTTCAGGAAGAAGTAATTACCAGTATCGTGAAAGGAAATGACACGTTTGTGGTAATGCCAACTGGCGGAGGTAAATCACTATGTTACCAGCTCCCTGCGCTTATTTCAGACGGTACTGCTATTGTGGTTTCGCCCCTTATAGCTTTAATGAAAAACCAGGTTGATGCTATACGTAGTATCTCCTCTGAACATGGCGTAGCCCATGTACTGAACTCCTCTTTAAATAAAACTGAAGTTAATCAGGTAAAGGCAGATATTAGAAATGGTATCTGTAAACTGCTATACGTAGCTCCTGAATCCCTCACCAAGGAAGATTATGTAGATTTTCTAAAAAATCAAACTATTTCTTTCCTGGCGGTAGATGAAGCGCATTGTATTAGTGAATGGGGTCACGATTTTAGACCTGAATACCGAAATCTTCGCCATATTCTGAAGAGGATTGGAGATAATATCCCGGTAATTGGCCTAACAGCCACGGCAACTCCCAAAGTACAGGAGGATATCCTGAAAAACCTGGGAATCACCGGAGCTAAAACTTTTAAAGCGAGTTTTAACCGACCTAACCTTTATTATGAAGTAAGGCCGAAAACGAAGAATATAGAGGCAGATATTACCCGATTTGTTAAGCAGAATGATGGAAAGTCGGGAATTATATATTGCCTTAGCAGAAAAAAGGTAGAAGAGCTCGCGCAAACACTTCAGGTAAATGGAATAAAAGCAGTGCCTTATCATGCAGGCCTAGATGCAAAGACCAGGTCTAAACATCAGGATATGTTCCTCATGGAAGACATCGATGTGGTAGTTGCAACCATTGCCTTCGGAATGGGCATAGATAAGCCCGATGTTCGCTTTGTGATCCATCACGATATTCCTAAAAGTATTGAAAGCTATTATCAGGAAACCGGTCGTGCCGGCAGGGATGGTGGCGAAGGACATTGTCTTGCCTTCTATTCCTATAAGGATATTGAGAAGCTGGAAAAATTCATGAGTGGTAAACCTGTAGCTGAACAGGAAATTGGCCATGCTTTGCTTCAGGAAGTGGTCGCATATGCTGAAACTTCAATATCCAGAAGAAAATTCATTCTGCATTACTTTGGTGAAGAATTCGATTCTGAAACAGGAGAGGGAGCAAGTATGGATGATAATATTCGTAATCCTAAGAAACAGGTCGAAGCGAAACAGGACCTGGAGCTGTTGCTTAAAACAGTTAAGGAAACGAATGAATTATATAAATCTAAAGAGATTGTAAAAACACTTATTGGAAAATCCAATGCGGTTATTCTTTCCCATAAAACCGATGAGCATCCTCTCTTCGGAAAAGGAAGTCATCAGGATACCAATTATTGGATGGCACTTACCCGACAGGCACTTGTTTCAGGTTTTCTAAAAAAAGATATTGAGACTTATGGTGTTGTGAAAATTACCGATAAAGGAAAAGAATACCTTAAGGATCCTGTGTCATTTATGATGACAGAAGACCATATTTATAATGCTGCCACCGAAGAAGCAGTGAATAAGGCAGAAAAAGCAGGCGCTTCTGTAGACGCTCAATTGGTAAAGATGCTAAAAGAGCTTCGGAAAAAAGTAGCTAAGAAGAAAGATTTGCCTCCATTTGTGATTTTTCAGGATCCATCACTGGAAGACATGGCTTTAAAATATCCGGTTACTATTGAAGAGTTAAGCAATATACACGGAGTAGGAGAAGGAAAAGCCAAAAAGTATGGAAAGGAGTTTGTAGAGTTAATTGAACGCTATGTAGAAGATAATGATATTGTAAGACCAGACGATTTTGTAGTAAAATCTACAGGGGCTAATAGTTCCCTAAAGCTTTATATCATTCAGAATGTAGACAGAAAATTGCCTTTAACAGACATTGCTTCTGCAAAAGGAATGACTATGACTGAATTTATCAAGGAAATGGAAGCTATAGTTTATAGTGGGACCAAGCTGAATATCGATTATTGGCTGGACGATATCCTGGATGAAGATCAGCAGGAAGAAATTCACGAATATTTCTTAGAGGCTGAAACCGATAAGATTGATGAAGCCATGGAAGAATTTGACGGAGATTACGATGATGAAGAACTAAGATTATATAGAATCAAGTTTATTAGTCAGGTGGCTAATTAGGAATTAGTGGAATTTTAAACTTGAATCAGCAAAAATAATTCTTATTTAAATGTTATTTCGAAAGAGCAAAGCGACTGAGAAATTTCACTGATTATAGATTTCTCCCTTTGGTCGAAATGACATACATACACTCATCTAAGATTAATGCATAAAAAAAACCCGGAAATTCCGGGTTTTTATTTCCTGATAATGTTTTATTTATAAAGTATAGGAAACACTTAATATCCATTGAGATGGACGGGAATCAATTCTGAATCCTGAATCTGTCGCAAGATCTCCACCCTGGGCAAAATTATCCTGAAAAGAGCCTTCACGCCTAACGTCAAATCCTAATCTTCCAAGATCCAGGCCTAAACCCAGTTGGTAACCTACGGTGATGTCTTTTTCTACATCTTCAATTTCAAGATTGGAGTCTTCTATTTCATTTTTTAAGATATACTGAAAAGAGGGTCCGGCTTTTATATTTAAAGGTCCCAACACATTTACTCCTAACAAAACCGGCGCATCTACCTTACTAAGCTTATATTCAAAAGCTGAATATTCCGTATTCAACTCGGTATACACCAGTTCTGGTTGAATAAATATCCCAAGTAATTCAAATTGAGCAAAAAAGCCCGCATGAAAGCCTGTCTTATTTTCGCCATCTTCAAAAGATGAGGTGAAATCTTCTGAAACCTGACTATAAGATTCATATTCACCGGTTGCTCCATAATTTAAACCTCCTTTAATCCCAAAACTGGCATTCTGAGCATGTGTTCCCAATCCGGTAATTAGAATGGCGGCTAAGATTAATTTTTTCATATTCTTCATATTTATCGTTTACTTTCTATAACGTACTTTAAGTATTGTTTATTTCTGCCAAATTAAAAAAGCCTTTCAGTAAACTAGCTGAAAGGCTCTTAAATTATTGATAATTAATATATTATTTGCGTTTTAAAACTTTTTCAGTAGCCTTGATAATCGCAGCGGAGTTTAAACCATATTTATCCATCAATTGAGCCGGAGTTCCACTTTCACCAAAAGTATCCTGTGTTGCCACGAATTCCTGAGGCGTAGGATGGTTTTCTGCCAGCGTTCTGGCTACACTTTCTCCTAATCCTCCTAAAAAGTTATGCTCTTCGGCAGTAACCACGGCGCCTGTTTTTTTAGCAGAAGTAATAATCGCTTCTTCATCTAAAGGTTTAATAGTGTGAATATCGATCACTTCAGCACTGATTCCTTTTTCATTTAATTCAACCGCAGCCTGAATGGCTTCCCATACCAAATGTCCGGTAGCAATGATGGTAACATCACGTCCTTCATAAAGTTTTACTGCTTTCCCTATCTCAAATTTCTGATCTTCTGGAGTGAAATTCGCCACTTTTGGTCTTCCGAATCTAAGGTAAACCGGGCCGTCATGTTCAGCAATAGCTAAAGTCGCCGCTTTCGTCTGATTGAAATCGCAAGTATTGATCACCGTCATTCCCGGTAACATTTTCATCAAACCTATATCCTCAAGAATTTGATGGGTTGCGCCATCTTCACCTAAAGTTACTCCGGCATGACTTGCACAAATCTTTACATTTTTCCCTGAATAAGCCACGCTCTGGCGAATCTGGTCATAAACTCTTCCTGTTGAAAAGTTGGCAAAGGTTCCGGTAAAAGGAATTTTTCCTCCTATCGTCATTCCGGCAGCCATTCCTATCATATTTGCTTCTGCAATTCCAACCTGGAAAAAACGTTCCGGATGATTCTCTTTGAATTCGTCCATTTTTAGTGAACCGGTAAGGTCTGCGCAAAGTGCTACTACATTTTCATTGGTTTTTCCCAGTTCGGTTAAACCAGCTCCAAATCCAGATCTTGTATCCTTACTTCCTGTATTTTTATATTCTTTCATAAGCCTCCCCAACCCCTCCAAAGGAAGGATCTGTACGGGTTGTATTTTATGCGTTATTAATATTCACTTTATTTATCTGTAATCAAAACTCCTCCCCTTCGGGGAGGCCAGGAGGGGCTAATAATCTCCCAGTGTTTCCGGGTTTTGAGAAAGTCCTGTTTCCAGTTGTTCATCATTTGGAGCCTTTCCATGCCATGCATGCGTATGCATCATAAAATCTACTCCATTCCCCATTACAGTATTCATTAATATACAAACCGGTTTGCCTTTGCCAGTTCTTGATTTTGCTTCTTTTAGACCATCAATTACCTGTTTTAGGTCATTGCCATCTTCAATTTCCAGTACATCCCAGCCAAAAGCTTCGAATTTTTCTTTAAGATTTCCCAGCGGAAGTACGGTTTCAGTACTACCATCAATCTGCTGACCATTTAAATCTACAGTAGAAATTACATTATCTACCTTATTTCCGGCGGCATACATGATTGCTTCCCAGTTCTGGCCTTCCTGAAGTTCACCGTCTCCATGCAAAGTATAAACAATGTGCTTGTCATTATTTAGTTTTTTTGCCTGGGCAGCACCAAGGGCAACACTCATTCCCTGGCCTAAAGATCCTGATGCGATCCTGATTCCTGGTAAACCTTCATGTGTTGTTGGATGGCCCTGAAGACGAGAGTCTATTAAGCGGAAAGTGTTTAATTCTTCAACCGGAAAATATCCACTGCGGGCAAGTACGCTGTAAAACACAGGAGAAATATGGCCATTAGATAAGAAGAACAGGTCTTCATCTTTTCCGTCCATATCAAAATTGGTGTTGTGGTCCATAACTTCCTGATACAGTACGCTAAAAAATTCAGCACAGCCTAAGGATCCTCCCGGGTGTCCCGAATTTACCTTATGAACCTGCCTCAGAATGTCCCGGCGAACCTGGGTAACAAAATCTTGTAATTCGTTGATGTCTGGCATTTTAAATTGTGTTGTTTTATTGCCGCAAAAATAAGTTTTTAAAAAGCTTTGGCAAAGCAACCGGTGCCCAGTTATTAACTTTTTATCGAAAATACTAACAGTCTTAAGTGATAATTGCACTTCCATTTGATATTTACTTGAGTATCTTTGCACCGATTAAATTGAACTATGGATTTTGAACTTTTAACTACCGATCCCGGTAGTAGAGCACGTGCAGGAAAAATAACTACAGATCATGGGGTCATAGAAACTCCTATTTTTATGCCGGTTGGTACGGTGGCTTCAGTAAAAGGCGTTCACCAGAGCGAATTAAAAGAAGATATTAATCCCGATATAATTCTTGGGAATACCTACCATCTCTATTTAAGACCTCAAACCAATATATTAAAGAAAGCAGGTGGTCTTCACAAATTTATGAACTGGGATCGAAATATTTTAACCGATAGTGGAGGTTACCAGGTGTATTCACTTTCAGCAAGAAGAAAGATCAAAGAGGAAGGAGTGAAGTTTAAATCTCATATAGATGGCTCCTACCATACTTTTACTCCGGAAAATGTCATGGAAATTCAAAGAGCGATCGGTGCCGATATTATCATGGCGTTTGATGAGTGTACTCCATACCCCTGTGATTATAATTACGCTAAGAGATCGATGCATATGACGCATCGTTGGCTGGACAGGTGTATTAAACATCTGGAGAAAACACCGGCGATCTATGATTATCAGCAAACTTTATTTCCCATAGTTCAGGGGAGTACTTATAAAGATTTACGTAAGCAATCTGCGGAATATATAGCCAACGCGGGAGCAGAAGGAAATGCTATTGGCGGACTTTCAGTAGGGGAACCTGCGGAAGAAATGTATGCCATGACTGATGTGGTTACTGAAATTCTACCCGAAGACAAACCACGATACCTGATGGGCGTGGGAACTCCTATTAATATTCTTGAAAATATCTCGCTGGGAATAGATATGTTTGATTGTGTGATGCCTACCAGGAATGGAAGAAACGGAATGCTCTTTACTTCCCATGGTACTATTAATATTAAGAACAAGAAATGGGAAGATGATTTCTCTCCTATAGATCCAGAAGGGGTAAGTTTTGTAGATTCACAATATTCCAAAGCATACGTTAGGCATTTATTTAGCGTTAATGAAATGCTAGGCAGGCAAATTGCCAGTATCCATAACCTGAGCTTTTATCTTTGGTTGGTGAGAGAGGCGAGAAAACATATCTTAGCCGGAGATTTCCCTGCCTGGAAAGATAAGATGGTCAGGCAAATGGATAAACGATTATAATCCCGAAATTTGAAAATTCTTGACTGGTACATACTTAAGCGATATTTAGGCACCTTTACCATGATGCTGGTGCTGTTTATTCCCATCGGCATTACCGTAAACCTTGCTGAAAAGATCGATAAAATTCTGGAAAATGAGGTTCCGTTTGTTGAAGTAGCCAATTATTACCTTGATTTCACGATTTATTTTGCCAATCTTCTTTTTCCCATATTTTTATTTTTATCGGTAATCTGGTTTACTTCTAAACTGGCGATGAATACCGAGATCGTAGCTTTTTTAAGTAGTGGCGTATCTTTTTATCGATTTTTAAGACCCTATTTAATAGGTGCTACTATTGTTTGTATTGGCGCTTTAATTTTAGCCATGTACCTTGCGCCCCAGGCTAGTAAAGGTTTTAATGAATTTAAATACCAGTATTTAAAACGGGGCGAACAAACCCAGGAAACCAATGATGTATACAGGCAGATCAATGATAACGAGTATATCTATGCCAGTCACTTTCAGCCAAAAACAAAATCGGCAAGAAATTTTACTTTGGAACATTTTGAGGGAAACGAACTTAAATTCAAAATAAGCGCTTCCAGTTTAAGGTATAGTGATGAAGACAGCCTTTATAAACTTACCAGAGTAGATAAAAGGATCATTGGAAAGGAAGAAGATAGTATTATGTATATGAGAACACTGGATACCATCCTGCCTTTCGAATTTGATGAGCTTACTCCAGAGTCTTATATTGCTGAAACGCTTAATTATACTGAATTAAACGATTTTATTGAAAAAGAGCGCCGCCGTGGTTCAGGTAATATTAATAGATATCTTGTTGTGGCATACAAGCGGTGGAGTATCCCAATTTCAGCATTTATATTAACGATTATTGCGGTTGCCGTGGCATCCTTTAAAAGAAGAGGAGGGATGGGAGTGAACCTTGCCGTTGGAATTACCCTTGCTTTTATTTTTATTTTCTTTGATAAGGTTTTTGGGACCATGGCAGAGCAATCCACTTTTTCACCATTAATTGCGGTATGGTTTCCAAATATTGCCTTTGGAGTGCTGGCAGTAGTGCTGTTATTCCGCGCTAAGCGTTAACTCTCAAATTCGTTGAAAATTTAAACTTTATCGGGGAAATCTATCTTTTTAAAGTTGTTATATTTGTAAGCTATAAAAAATAATTACCATAAACAGTATGGAATATTTAGATTTTGAACAACCTATTAAAGAACTTGAAGAACAATATTCTAAAGCATGTAATATTGGAGAAGAGAGTGAGGTTGATGTAACCGCTACCTGTAAACAGATCGAGAAGAAATTAATCGAGAAGAAGAAGGAAATCTACAAGAATTTGACTCCCTGGCAGCGCGTTCAGCTTTCGAGACATCCTAACAGACCTTATACTTTAGACTATATCAATGCTATTTGTGGAGACACTTTTCTTGAATTGCATGGTGATAGAAATGTAAAGGACGATAAGGCAATGATCGGTGGACTTGGAAAGATCGATGATCAAAGTTTTATGTTTGTTGGTCAGCAGAAGGGGTATAATACTAAGACCCGACAATATAGAAACTTTGGGATGGCCAATCCGGAAGGATATAGAAAGGCGCTTAGATTGATGAAATCTGCTGAAAAATTCGGCGTTCCTGTAGTATGTTTTGTAGATACACCAGGTGCATATCCTGGATTAGAAGCTGAAGAAAGAGGGCAGGGTGAGGCCATAGCTCGTAATATTTTGGAAATGACTCGGCTTAAAGTGCCAATTTTTGTAGTAATCATAGGCGAAGGAGCCAGTGGAGGAGCTTTAGGAATTGGTGTAGGTGATAAAGTGATGATGCTAGAGAATACCTGGTATTCTGTAATCTCTCCTGAATCCTGTTCTTCCATTTTATGGAGAAGCTGGGAATACAAAGAAATCGCTGCCGAAGCGCTTAAATTGACTTCTATAGACATGAAGAAGCAGAAGTTAATTGATGAGATCGTAAAAGAACCTCTGGGAGGAGCACATTCTAATAGAGAAGAGATCTTTAATACGGTAAAATCTTCGATTTCCAATGCTTATTCTGAGTTTAAAAACTTATCACCAGAAGAATTGGTTGAAAAAAGAATGGATAAATATTTAGACATGGGAGTGTTTAAAGGATAAGTTCTTTATTTATACAATATCACTAAAAATCCGGATACTCATTTCCGGATTTTTTTGGCTTATTAACATAAAAATATACTTATTAACAGGTAAAATGTTCATTACCTGTTAAGTAAGAAAGGGCAATCCCGTTAAGATAGTCTTAACAAATTTTTTACTTTAGAGATATGGAAAAAATCACCTCCCCCCAAAATATTACATATAAAAAATCTAATGTAGTAAGTCTTGAAAAAGGAAAAGTTCCGCCGCAGGCAGTTGATTTAGAGGAAGTTGTGCTTGGAGCTATGATGATCGATAAAAAAGGAGTGGATGAGATTATAGATATTTTAATTCCTGAAGCATTTTATAAGAACAGTCATAAGCTTATCTATGATGCGATAAAAAAATTATTCGATGCATCTGAGGCAATTGACTTATTAACCGTTTCTAACCAACTAAAAAAAGAAAAGGTTTTTGATAAAGTTGGTGGGGATTATTACTTGATTCAGCTTACACAGAAGGTTTCGAGCTCTGCGCATATTGAGTTTCATGCGCGAATCATCCTTCAGAAATATATTCAAAGAAGTTTGATTAAGATCTCTAACGAGATTATAGAAGAAGCATTTGATGAAGGCACCGATGTTTTTGATCTTTTAGATTCTGCCGAATCTAAACTTTATGAAGTAACACAGGGGAATATTAAACGTTCTACCGAAACGGCTCAAAGTTTAGTAATTCAGGCGAAAAAGAAAATTCAGGAAATTTCGAATAAAGAAGGGCTAAGTGGAGTGCCATCAGGTTTTGATAAACTGGATGAATTAACTTCTGGTTGGCAACCTTCAGATTTAATTATTGTGGCAGCACGTCCCGGTATGGGTAAAACGGCACTTACGCTTTCTATGGCCCGAAATATTGCGGTAGATCAGGGGATTCCCGTGGCTTTCTTTTCACTGGAAATGTCTTCTGTCCAATTGATCACCCGTTTGATTTCTTCTGAAACCGGTCTTTCTTCGGAAAAACTGAGAACCGGTAAACTGGAGCAGCATGAATGGGAGCAGTTGAACGTGAAAGTTAAGGACCTTGAAAAAGCACCCTTATTTATAGATGATACGCCTTCACTTTCAATTTTTGACCTTAGGGCAAAAGCTCGCCGACTTGCTTCGCAGCATGGGATTAGAATGATTGTGATAGATTATCTTCAGTTGATGACGGCCGGTGGATCCCAAAAAGGTGGAAACAGGGAACAGGAAATTTCTACAATTTCCCGTAACCTTAAGGCTTTGGCAAAGGAATTGAATGTTCCGGTAATTGCACTGTCCCAGCTTTCGCGAGCAGTAGAGACACGTGGAGGTAGTAAGCGGCCATTACTTTCTGATCTTAGAGAATCTGGAGCAATTGAACAGGATGCCGATATCGTATCCTTTATTTATCGTCCTGAATATTATAAGATTGAAGAATGGGATGATGAAGAAAGAACTCCCACTCAGGGACAGGGTGAGTTTATTGTTGCAAAACACCGTAATGGTGGATTGGAAAATATCAGGCTTAAATTCATTGGAGAACTCGGTAAATTTGATAATTTAGAAGACTTTAATTTTCCATCTGAAATCCCATCCAGTATGAATAGTGGTGGGGATAATGATTTTGGAAATTTTAATTTACCAAACCCAAGTGCCGATGAGGCTTTTGGAAGCTCAATGAATAGCGATGATGACGATAATGATGTTCCTTTCTAAACTTAAACCGCTAAATTCAGCTAAAGGAATCTTTATAGATAAAAATATAAGAAGCAGCAACAAGTTTAAAAGCATGTTGCTGCTTTCTTTTTTTATGCTACAATCTTTCCAGGTTTTTGCATCGAAAATACTAATCCCTATGGACGCGGAATCTCAAGGAAATCATTTGAAAGCTTACGGAATTGTTTATTATTCGCTGGAGAATCAACTTTCGGTTAACTGGTTACTGAATTATAGAGGAGGTTCATTTTTAATATCAGATTCAGATAAGCTAAGAAAAGAATGTAAGATTCGCGGGGTAGATTTCGAAGTGGTCAGTGATAACCTGTCTGCTTCAATTCTGGAAGAGATCAGTAGTCCATCAAAGAATATGGAATCTGTTGTTTTGGAAAAAGCTCCGAAAATAGCCGTTTATAGTCCAACTGGTAATAAGCCATGGGATGATGCTGTTACTATGGCATTAACCTATGCTGAAATCCCTTATCAAACCATATATGATATAGAAGTTTTGAATGATGCTTTGCTGCTGTATGATTGGTTACACCTGCATCATGAAGATTTTACGGGGCAGTATGGGAAATTCTATCGTACTTTTAGAACAACGCCGTGGTATATAGAAGAAAAACAGGAAGCTGAACGACTCGCCAGGGAGCTTGGATATTCCAAGGTCTCGGAGGAAAAACTTGCGGTAGCCATAAAGATAAGGGATTATGTTGTTGGCGGCGGATTTATGTTTGCCATGTGCAGCGCTACCGATAGTTTTGACATCGCCCTGGCAGCAGAAGGCGTGGATATTGCAGAAGCTATGTTTGATGGTGACCCAAGCGAACCGGGTTACCAGGCAAAGATTGATTTTGATAACACCTTCGCTTTTACCAATTTTGAATTGGAAAGAAGCCCCATGGTATATGAATTTTCCAGCATCGATATGACTGAAAAAAGGCAAATTCAGAAAGAGAATGATTATTTCTCACTGATGGATTATTCTGCTAAATGGGATGTAGTTCCTACGATGCTTACCCAAAACCATACGCGGCTGGTGAAAGGCTTTATGGGGCAAACCACCAGTTATGATCCAAATACGGTGAAACCCGGAGTGCTTATTATGGGAGAAAGCAAGCTGAACGGTGAGGCTCGTTACATTCATGGAATAAAGGGAAAAGGCTTTTTTACCTTTTATGGAGGGCATGATCCTGAAGATTACCAGCACAGAGTAGGTGATCCAAAAACAGAATTAGAATTGCATCCTAATTCTCCCGGTTACAGACTAATTTTAAATAATGTGCTTTTTCCGGCAGCAAAGAAAAAGGAGCAGAAAACATAATTAGAATAAATGGAAATTTATCAAACAGAAATTAGATTGAAACCTCGTAGTCGTGGTTTTCATCTGATTACCGATGAGATCATATCTCAGTTTTCAGAAATTGAAGATTTCGGTTTTGGGATGCTGAATATTTTTATCAAACATACTTCAGCCGGGCTTGCTATAAATGAAAATGCCGATCCAACTGTAAGAGAAGATTTTGAAAGCCATTTTAATAAAATGGTTCCGGAGAATCAACCCTATTATAAACATACTACCGAAGGACCTGATGATATGCCGGCCCATATTAAAACTACACTTACCGGAAATTCGCTTCAAATCCCTATTACCCATGGAACCCTGAACTTGGGAACCTGGCAGGGGATTTACCTTTGTGAGCACAGAAATAATGGAGGTTCCAGAAAATTAGTTCTTACTGCTTATGGAGAGTGATAAAACAAAAAATCCTGCCAAAAGGCAGGATTTTTTTATAAGAGAGTATAATCGTTTTATTTTACTTTTTCTACAATCGCTTTGAAAGCTTCTGGGTTGTTCATCGCCAAATCGGCAAGAACCTTACGGTTCAATCCAATATCACTGGTTTTGAGTTTTCCCATAAATTGAGAATAAGATAATCCTTCCTGTCTGGCTGCAGCGTTTATACGCATTATCCATAAAGAACGGAAATTACGTTTCTTAGCTTTACGGTCTCTGTATGCATAAAGCATAGCTTTATCAACCGCATTTTTAGCAACAGTCCAAACGTTTTTACGGCGTCCGAAATAACCTTTTGCTTGCTTTAAAACTTTTTTTCTACGTGCCCTTTTGGCAACTGAGTTTACTGATCTTGGCATATTTTACATTTTTTTGTAGCAGGCGATCCAATAATTCATAATTTTAAATTCTGAATTCTGAATTCTTTTATTGGCCCAACTCCATGGTTAAATAATTTATTAAAACCTCAAGAGCTTCAATTTACTTTAAACGTAATTGAAGTTTGACATTGTCCTTATCTGCATCATGTACCAAAGTACTGTGAGTTAAGGCTAGCTTACGTTTCTTAGACTTCTTTGTTAAGATATGACTCTTAAACGCGTGCTTTCTTTTGATCTTACCAGTTCCTGTAAGCTTAAAACGCTTTTTGGCACTGGATTTAGTTTTCATCTTAGGCATTGCTGTCCTCTTTTTATAATTAACTCTCTTATTCTCTTTATATCTTAACCTTTCAATGCTCCTCTCCTTTGGAGAGGTCAAAACTGCAAGGGCAGTTTTGGGAGAGGTATTATTTTGATTTTTTAGTAGGAGACAAGAACATAGTCATTCTTTTTCCTTCTAATTTTGGCATTTGTTCTACCTTACCGTATTCTTCAAGATCCTGAGCCAGTCTTAAAAGAAGGATCTCTCCTTTATCTTTAAAAACGATCGAACGTCCTTTGAAAAATACAAAAGCCTTTAACTTTGCACCGTCTTTCAAGAATTTTTCTGCATTACGTTTTTTAAATTCGTAATCATGATCATCTGTGTTGGGACCAAATCTAATCTCCTTAACTACCACTTTACTGGCTTTGGCTTTCATGGCCTTCTCCCGTTTCTTTTGTTCATAAAGAAACTTCTTGTAGTCCATTGCTTTAACAACAGGAGGCTTTGCATTCGGAGAAATTTCAACAAGATCCAATCCTAATTCCTGTGCTATAGACAGGGCTTTTTTGGTTGGATAAACATCCATTTCTACATTATCACCAACCAGACGTACTTCTTCAGATCTAATTTTTTCGTTGATCCTGTGTTGTTCTTCTTTTTGTCGGCCGAATCTGTTCGGTTTTCTTCTACGTATTGCTATGGCTCAAAATTTAAATTAAACTTCCGTTTTAAAAGGCTTTAAGGTACTATTGATTTCTGTATTTATCAAATTGGCGAAATCTTCAATTTTCATCGTCCCCAAATCACCTTCGCTATGTTTTCGAACAGAAATCGTACCATCTTTGGCTTCCTGCTCCCCAACGATAAGCATATATGGGTATTTGTTAACTTCTGCTTCCCTGATTTTTTTGCCAATAGTTTCATTCCTATTGTCAGCAAGGGCGCGAATTTCGTTATTTTCAAGCAAAGTTAAAACTTTTTGTGAGTATTTTTCATATTTCTCACTGAGTGAGAGAATAATAGCCTGTTCAGGCATTAGCCAGAGAGGGAAATTTCCACCGGTGTGCTCTAAAAGAATAGCTACAAATCGCTCCATGCTGCCAAAAGGTGCGCGGTGAATCATGACGGGGCGGTGTGACTCATTGTCACTTCCCTTGTATGTCAGGTCAAAACGTTCTGGTAAGTTATAATCTACTTGGATGGTTCCTAACTGCCAGCTTCTGCCTAAGGCATCCCGTACCATGAAATCCAGTTTTGGACCGTAAAATGCTGCTTCACCGGTTTCAATCACATAGTTCAATCCCTTTTCTTCCGCAGCATTAATAATGGCGGTTTCGGCTTTCTCCCAGACATCATCAGAGCCGATATATTTTTCTTTATTATCAGGATCTCTTAAAGAAACCTGGGTGACAAAATCGTCAAAACCTAAAGATTGGAAGACATATAAGGTAAGGTCTATTACTTTCTTAAATTCTTCATCCAGTTGCTCCGGCATACAGAAGATATGTGCATCATCCTGGGTGAATCCGCGAACCCTGGTTAGACCATGTAGTTCACCACTTTGTTCGTATCTGTAAACAGTTCCAAACTCAGCGAATCTCTTTGGAAGATCCCTGTAACTCCAAGAAGATGCGTTATACATTTCACAATGATGTGGGCAATTCATAGGTTTAAGCATGAATTCCTCACCTTCATTAGGAGTGGAAATAGGCTGAAAACTGTCTTCGCCATATTTAGCGTAGTGTCCCGAAGTTACGTAAAGCTCTTTACTACCAATATGCGGACTAACTACCATTTCATATCCGGCTTGTTTCTGAGCCTTTTTGAGGAAATTTTCAAGACGTTCTCTTAAAGCAGCTCCTTTAGGTAACCATAATGGTAATCCCTGACCTACTTTCT
Source organism: Christiangramia sp. (assembly GCF_029937855.1). GTDB lineage: Bacteria > Bacteroidota > Bacteroidia > Flavobacteriales > Flavobacteriaceae > Christiangramia. Next base: position 1,024 of record NZ_JAPYPC010000019.1, on the reverse strand, counting down.
GGGAAAAGGTGAATAGTTCAAGTTCTTTCCCCAGTTTTCTGTGGTCTCGTTTTTTTGCTTCTTCCAGGAGCTCTAGATATTCCTTTAATTCTTTTTGCTTCGGAAAAGAGATCCCGTAAACTCTCGTGAGTTGAGGGTTGTTTTCATCCCCTCTCCAGTAGGCACCGGCAACACTCATTAATTTCACTGCTTTAATAACTCCGGTATTAGGAATATGACCACCTCGGCAAAGATCAGTAAAAGTGTCATGGTCGCAGAAAGTAATTTCTCCATCCTGAAGATTTTCAATAAGCTCTACCTTAAACTGATTGTTCTCTTTCTTGTAAAAATCAAGTGCGTCCTGCTTGGAAACTTCCCTTAATTGAAAATTATGCTTTCCACGGGCAATTTCCAACATACGATCTTCAATCTTTTTAAAATCATTTTCCGAAATCTTATGTTCCCCGAAATCTACATCATAATAAAAGCCTCTTTCAATCGCAGGGCCAATAGTCAACTTCGCCCCGGGATAAAGATCCTGAATAGCCTGAGCCATTACGTGAGAAGTTGAATGCCAGAAAGCTTTTTTTCCCTGCTTATCATTCCAGGTAAATAATACAAGATTGCCATCCTCATATAAAGGTGTTGTTGTTTCTACAGTTTCATCATTGAATTTAGCGGAGATAACATTTCTTGCTAAGCCTTCACTAATGCTTTTGGCAACCTCTATGGGAGTAGTGCCTTTTTCAAACTCTTTAATACTTCCGTCTGGCAGAGTAATCTTGATCATTTTATTCATTTTTTACGAAGCCACAAAGATAAGGTGTTGAGTTTGGTTGCGCAATACATATATGTATATAGGTAGTTATTATATTAAGGTGACAGAATTCTGTTGAATAGGATGTGGTGATATTGATAGTTTTCAAAATATTTATAATGCTAAAACATGTGTTTAGTAGGTTGTTATGTCTGAAGCTGATTTTTACTTCTAAAAAACTCAAATTTTTATTTGGTGGAAAGGAAGAAGTTGGTGTATATTTGCAGC
>NZ_JAPYPC010000018.1 GCF_029937855.1 Christiangramia sp. | reverse complement strand
CGGCAGGGGGCTCAATGCCGGGGATGAATATGGGCAATAATGAGGCGAAAGAAAATAATAACCAGGTCAAAGGGCAGGTAAGTACCGAGAAATTCCTGGAAGGCGAGGCTTATGATTTTCGGGAGGAAACTCCAGATGACTTTAGGAAACAACTTGATGCGGTGATCCATGCCTACCTGTCCCTAAAGGATGGTTTGGTTGAAGCTGATGAAAAGACCACCTTTGTATACAGCACCCAGTTATATGAAGCATTGCTAGATATAGACGGCAGTGTTTTAAAAGGTAAAGCAAAAGCCTTTTGGGAGGAGAAAAAAAACTTTTTAATGAAACATGCAAAACTCTGCAAAGAAGCTTCAACTATAGCAGGAAAACGGGAAAATTTTATCTACCTGTCGCAGCCGCTTATAAAAGTAGTGGAAGTCTACGGCCCCGGTGATGAAACTCTCTATATAGATTTTTGCCCTATGGCCAATAACAATAAAGGAGCTTTTTGGCTAAGTGCAAGTAAGAATATTCAGAATCCGTTTATGAATGAAGGAATGCGCAGCTGTGGGGAAGTAAAACAGGAAATAGTACCCAATAAATAATCATTAGTAATGTCAAATGAAAATGAATGCTGAATTTCACATAAAAAATATGGTTTGTCGCAGTTGCGCAACCGTAATTAAAAATGCCCTTGAAAATAAAAAAATTAAGGTTATTGAAATTGAACTGGGCCGATTGGTAATTGAAACAGATAAGGTTTCTGTGATTAAAGAGCAATTAACAGAAATACTTAGAGCTAATGATTTTGATATTATAGATACACCGGAAGATAAGCTTGTAGAACAAATAAAAGTAAAGCTTATCGATCTTGTAAATTCGATACCTGCTCGTTTAGAAACAAAACTGTCTGTTTACCTACAGAAAAAGTTACATCAGGATTATACGACTATAAGTAAAATCTTTTCTTATAATCAGCAGATAACAATAGAAAAATATTATATAAAATTAAAAGTGGAAAAAGTAAAAGAGTTGATACATTCTCAGGAACATAATTTTACTGAAATATCACAAATGTTAGGCTATAGCAGTCTTGGACATCTTAGTACACAGTTTAAAACTGAAACCGGGATGAGCCTATCTCAGTATAAAGAGGTAGGGGCAGAAATTAGGAGTTCCTTAAACCGAATTTTATAAACATCTCCCAAGATTTTAGAAATACAAAAGTTTAAATATCAGTAATTTAGTAATATAATGAATTAATAAAATCATGAAAATAGTAAAAATAAGCATGCTAGCATTAATGTCATTCTCGTTATTAAGTTTTACAACTTCTTGTGATGATAATAAAGGCAATCAGGAGATGGAAATGATGGAAAATATGCTGTCGCAGGAAAACAGTGGAATGATGGGAAATGATAATACATCTAATTCAGATGGAGTTCAGGATTCAGAATTTGCATCAATTATGTCTTCCTATATCGCTATTAAATATGCCTTAATTGCAGATGATGAGAGCAGGGCACAAGAAGAAGCCGAAAAATTGGTCAAAAAGAGTCCAGGTTTAGAAAGATCAGCCAAGGCTATCGCAGAGACTGATAATATCGAGAAACAAAGGGAGTATTTTAGTGAAATGTCCACAGTTTTATATCAAATGGCAAAAAATAATGATATAGATGGTTCAGTTTACTGGAACCACTGTCCAATGGCATTAAACGGTCAGGGCGCAAACTGGTTAAGTCAAAACGAAAAAATACAAAATCCTTATATGGGGCAAAAAATGCCCGGTTGTGGTTCTGTTCAGGAAACAATCACCAATTAATATTTTAAAAAAGTCCTGCAAAAGAGCTGTAAAGATGATATGGTTAGCATTCTTTCAGCTCTTTATGTGGGCACAAGAAATTAGTTAAATTCAAAAATATAAAAGTTATGAAAAAGGTATTAAGAACTGCACTGTTAACAGGTGTATTTATGGTTGGAGCCATTGCGATCCAGGCCCAGGAAAAAAATGACACTGCAATGAAAAAGATGTTGCAGGATGATCAAAAAAAAGAACAGATTTATAGCGCTATAATGGATGATTCGGAAATGAAAAAGGAAATGATGCAGCGTATGATGAAGGAGGCTAAAAAAGACTCTACCTCCTGTAAAATGATGGCCAATATGATGATGAAGGATGGCCATATGCAGGATATGATGATGGGAAAAATGATGGATGGCGCCTCGAAAGATGATGGGATGTGCAAGAAGATGTGTATGATGATGATGAAGGATGGCAAGATGATGAAGATGATGGATAATATGAAGGAGAAGGATGGGAAATCTATGGGTTCCAAGGAAAAAATGGGTGCCTCCAATCAGGAAGAACACAATTCGCAGATGCATAAAAACAACTAATAAGTACTGGGGGATATGATGAAAAGGATGATAACAGGAGGTCTGTTGATATTCATAACCTCCTTTATCTGACCATTTTTAGGTAATTAGGCCTATGGCAGCTGGCTGTTCTTTGGCTTAATTTTCCTGTCTTGCCAGCTGCCTATGTTATTGATGAAAAAAACAAGAAAAATGAGGGAAGTTAAAGCGTTTATCCGGGAAAAAAGAGCCAATGAGGTGATGCAGGCATTGCGTACTGAAGGTTTTGAAAGCCTTACGGTTTCTGAGGCTGAAGGTACCGGAAGATATACTCAAAGAAAAGATTCTCCATCCCTTAGGTTTCCTCTTGCCCATAGCAAAATGTCTAAGTTGGAAATTGTCTGCAGGAAAGAAGATGTGCCAAAGATCGTGCAGGTGATCCATCAGCACGGCGGTAAGGGTGAAAAAGGGGAAGGGCTTATTTACGTGTCTGAAGTACTTGAAATTTATAAGGTAAGAACTGGAGAATTAAGCAAAGAGGATATATAGAATAATCAAATATGGACCAACCGGCAATAAAAACAGACAAGGAAATAATTGTAGTAAGTGGCAGTAGTGGCCTTATTGGTACAACTCTCATCAACAAACTGGCAGAAAAATACCTTATAATCGGGCTGGACAATATTGGATATCCTTTTCCGCCCATTACAGCAGAATGTGTATGTATCGATATCACTTCTGATGAAAGTATGGAAAATGCTTTTGAACGAATACGTTTTGCCTACGGAAATAAAATTGCCTCAGTAATACATCTTGCCGCGTACTATGATTTTTCAGGGGAACCCAGTCCCCTCTATCAAAAAATCACGGTGGAAGGTACAGAACGCCTCTTAAAGGTTTTACAGGGGTTTGAAGTTGAGCAATTTGTCTTTTCCAGTAGCTTGCTGGTGTATGATTCAACTAAACCCGGCATTGACATAACAGAAGAATCCCCGGTGAACCCAAAATGGGATTATCCTCAATCCAAAGTTGATACCGAAAAAATACTCCGTTCTAAAAGAGGTGATATTCCGGTCATGAATTTGAGGATAGCCGGAGTTTACAGCGATGAGGGTGACTCAATCCCTATTACCAACCAAATTCAGCGTATATACGAAAACCAGTTGACCAGTCATTTTTACCCCGGTAAATTTGACCGCGGAAACCCCTATGTTCACCTGGAGGATCTTATTACAGGTTTAATTAAAGCAATAGAAAAAAGGAAAGAATTCTCAGGGATGACCACCATTAACCTGGGTGAGCCCGAAACAATGAACTTTATTGACCTACAAAATGAAATTGCACGTTTGCTTTTTAATAAAAAATGGAAAACTTATAAGATCCCAAAATTCGTAGCAAAAACCGGAGCCTGGGTACAGGATCTTTTTGGGGATTCCTTTATTAAACCCTGGATGGTCGATTTAACAGATGAGCATATGCAACTGGATATAAGTCGGGCCAATAAATTACTGAATTGGGAGCCAAAACATAGACTAAAGAATAGCCTTCCTAAGATTATTGAGAATTTAAAGGATCATCCTGTAAAATGGTATAAAGGAAATGATCTCAAATTACCATCAAAACTTAAAGGAAAATAAATTCCATCAACGCTAAAAACTAACCATATGAGTAACGACCAGGAATCAGGAAAAATGGGAAAACGCGGAGTTTCACGACCTATGGCCCAAATGGATATGAATTCTTCTAATGGGGATGAAAATCAGCATAACAAGATGGATGATTCCCAGAGGGACAAAATGCTCAAAATGCATCATAAGCAGACCCTTTGGGTTTATTGGTCCATAATCTTGCTTGGCGTTTGGATGATTGCTTCCCCACTTACCTTTGATTATGGGAAAAATATAGTGGAACCCAGCGGTGGCAGGGATGTTTGGTTATCCCTTGCCGATAGGATTACCGCCATGCGATGGAGTGATATAATTAGTGGGGTTTTGTTGATTTTCTTCGGATGGCGTGCCCTGAGACCAAATAGGCCATATAGTGTTTGGATGGCCTGTTTCGTAGGGATATGGATTAGTATGGCGCCACTTATATTTTGGGCCCCCACGGCGGTAGCTTATTATAACGGTACCATGGTAGGTGCCCTGATTATTGCCCTGACGATCCTTATCCCCGGGATGCCCAATATGATAAAGTATATGCATATGGGTGGTGATTTGCCGTCCGGTTGGTCTTACAATCCATCAAGTTGGCCACAGCGGTGGATTATGATTGCACTGGCATTTGTGGGTTGGGTGGCTTCTCGCTATTTGGGCGCTTTTCAATTAGGATATGTTGATTATGCCTGGGATCCGTTTTTTGGAGATGGAACCCTGGAAGTGCTAAATTCCGATATGTCCCATTCCTGGCCGGTTTCAGATGCTGCCCTGGGAACGTTTGCTTATACCCTGGAATTTTTGATGGGCTTTATGGGGGCCACTTCACGGTGGCGAACAATGCCCTGGATGGTGACCTTTTTTGGAATTTTGGTAATTCCATTAGGCTTCGTTAGCATATTTTTAGTGGTATCTCAGCCCCTTACCGTGGGCGCCTGGTGTGCCCTTTGTTTATTTACGGCAATAGTGATGCTGCCTATGATCCCGTTACAAATTGATGAAGTAATTGCCATGGGGCAACATATGGTCCAACGAAAGAAGAAGGGAGATTCACTATGGAAGGTTTTTTGGAAAGGTGGAGAGGCAATCACACAAAAATCAGACGAACGCTCCCCGGAACTTGCAGAATTTGCAGAAAAGCCGTGGAAGGTATTCAAAGCATCTATATGGGGAATGAGTGCGCCGTGGAAGTTAACGCTATCTACTATTCTTGGTTTAGGATTGATGTTTTATCCTACCGCATTTGGTGTTGATATAGAATCCCCGATGGCAGATCTAAATCATTTGGGAGGTGCATTGGTAGTGGTTATGGCGGTAGTGGCCATGGCAGAGGTGTTAAGGACCTTCCGTTACCTCAATATAGGAATAGGCCTAGCATTACTTATTATGCCCTGGACAATTTCCGATACAAATATCACGCTTAGCATGCTTACAAGCCTGACCGGTTTTATAGTAATAATGCTTTCCTTTCATAGAGGAGCTATCAGGGAAAATTATGGGTTATGGGATAAGTATATAAAATAGATGGACAACTTTTAAAATATCTGACATGGAGGCTAAGGAACTGGATAGAAGAAAATTTTTAAAATTAGGAAGTACGGGAGCAGCCGTCCTTATTTCCTTTCCTTTTCTGAATGCCTGCAAGGATTCTTCAGCCGAAAATAATAACGATATAAGTGCTGATTTTGAACCGGACCTGGATATTGATCTTACGGCAAAAGAGGTAGAAATTCCTATTCTTAAGGGCAACCCCACAAGGGTCTGGAAATTCGAGGGGAAATTAAATAAAGGAGATTCAGCGGCACTGCAAGAAGATCAAAATAATTATTTGGGCCCTATACTACTTATACGTAAAGGCCAAAAAGTTAGGATCCGGTTTAAAAATCAACTGCCAGAAGAAAGCATTGTCCATTGGCACGGGATGCACGTACCGGAAAAATTTGATGGACACCCCAAGGATGTTATAAATAACGGGGAAACCTATGTTTACGAATTTGAAATTATGAACCGTGCCGGCACCTATTGGTTCCACCCCCATCCCCACGGCCGAACTGGCCCACAGGTATATAACGGACTGGCCGGGATGCTCCTTGTTACAGATGAAGAAGAGGAAAAACTGGACTTGCCAAAAGGAGAATTTGATGTTCCGGTTATAATTCAGGATAGGAAGTTTGACGAAAACAACCAGTTGGTTTATTTGGACAGGGGTAGAATGGACCAGATGATGGGTTTCCTTGGTAACCGGATTTTTATCAATGGAAAGCCAGATAAAGAATTACCCTTAAAATCAGGTTGTACCTATCGATTGCGTTTTTTAAATGCTTCTAATTCCCGCTTTTACAAATTGGGTTGGGAAGATGGAAGCCCCCTAACGGTTATTGGTATCGATGGTAGCCTTTTAGAACGACCAAGATCAATGCCATACATAATGTTGGGTGTGGCAAAGCGTGCCGATATTTGGCTGGATTTAAAGAATATACCTGTAGGTACCCGCTTGACCTTAAAAAGCCTTCCCTTTTCAGCGGGAATAATGAATATGGGAATGATGGGAGGCATGGCTAGCGATCTACCCCTGGGCAGTGAATATCCTGTTCTGAATATCAATGTAGATGAACAGGGAAGCAATACAAATACACTGCCGGACAATCTGGCTGTTTTTAACAAAATTAATCCCTCGGAAGCCATTAATAAGGAAAACCCAAGAACCTTCAGGTTTTTTATGCAACGTATGGAATGGACCATCAATGGAAGAACCTGGAAACAACCGGGGTTACTGAAGAAGAAACTGTAAAACTCAATACAACGGAAATCTGGAATTTAGTAAATACTGGTGGAGGTATGATGGGTGATGGAGGAATAATGGGAAACGGAGGAATGATGAAAGGAAAAGGAATGATGGGTGGGGGAATGATGCAAATGCCCCATCCCATTCATATACATCAGGTACAATTTAATATTTTGGAACGGGACCCTTCTGAAATGGACGAAGATGTCTGGAATTCCGTAAAAGATGGGTTAATAGATGATGGTTGGCAGGATACGGTATTACTAATACCCGGAATGAAAATTAAAATCATTATGCGTTTCAAGAACTTTAAAGGTTTGTTCCTGTATCACTGTCATAATTTGGAGCATGAAGATATGGGGATGATGCGTAATTATAAAATTGAATAAATAAATTGAGAAATATGGGAAATATGGAAATGGATGGGTTTTGTTGGATGTGCGCCGCAGTTTGGATAGGAGGAATCATTTTGGTGGCCCTGATTATCTATCTTCTAATTAAGCTTATCAGGCAAAACAGGAATTCCTAATATGGAAGGTTTTAAATGGGCGGTTTTAATTTTGCCCGGCGTTTCATTGTTAGGGGTCATTTTATTGTATTTCTATTTTAAAAATACGGTAAAGGATAAAGTTGCTTACAGGTGCTACATATGGACCATCGCACTTACGGCTTTCTTTTTAAATTTAGTTTGGGAGCTATCGCACGGGCCTTTATATGAAGGATATCAGTATGATTGGCCACACATCAGGATGTGTTTAGTAGCATCGGTTACAGATATGTTGACATTATTGATTATGCTATTTGGATTCGGGCTATTCTATAAAAACATTTATTGGGCACAAAATCTGAGTTTTGATAAGATCCTGTTGATTGTGATAACCGGAGGTACTGGAACAACTCTTCTGGAGCGTTGGCATATCGCCACCGGACACTGGGAATATGCTGCAGCAATGCCAATGGTGCCGTTTGTGGGAGTGGGGCTTACTCCCTTATTGCAATTTACAATCCTTCCTATCATCATTTTCATAATTGGAAAAGCACTCTCAATACAAAAATTATAGAAATCAGAAATTAATTGAGATGAAGGGAAAACGGACATATAAAAGAAAATTAAAAAAACAAAAAAAAACTCAAAAGAATAAGATAACGCAAAAGGACAAACTAATAGCATTATTAGCTTTTTTCGGAATTTTTTTGACTGCAGCTTATCTTGCACTTCAGATGCTATTTATGGGTGATTAATAACCCGATACCTATCCCCAGAAAGTGATTAGGATAATAGTTAGAAAGATTTTTCTTCAATGTAAATTAAAAATTTTTCATTCAACGGAAGTTTGAAAAGCTGTACACATCTATTATTAATATATAAGTAGTTTTATGATTCAAATCAGTGGTAGACACAGGATTAGATATATCGCGCTCAATCATTTTGCTAAAGATTGATGATTCCAAAATATATTATTTTAAATCCACCGAAAATACGATAGCCATTATTCAGAAAAAAAATGACTCATAAATATGTCATCACAGGTTTAGGCTAAATATTCATAAACAATATGAAATTGAAAAAGCACTTTAAATTTTTTTTCATGTTAGTTTTCTTAGGAGGAGGTCTTATCTCTTGTAAAAGCAAAGAGGAAAAATTACCAATTCTTGGGAGCAAAGAACCTATTAATAATGGAAAAGATACAATCTATCATAAAATACCGGATTTTAGTTTTACCGATCAAAATGGGAAAACTATTACTGCGAAAACCTTTGAAAATAAGATATATGTAGCAGATTTCTTTTTTACCTCCTGTACTACTATCTGTCCGGTTATGGGGAAGGAAATGCAAAGGCTATATGAAAAATATAAAGGAAATGAAAAAATTGCCTTTCTATCACATAGTATAGATCCTGCACATGATAGTGTACCGGTACTAAAAGAATATTCAGAAGATTTAGGTGTAGATAACCACCAATGGCATTTTGTAACAGGGGAACAAGAGGCTATTTTCAATATGGCTCAAAATCACTATATGATCAGTGCAATGAGAGATTCAACGCTTCCCGACGGGGTGCTTCATAGCGGTGCTTTTATTCTGGTAGATAGCCAAAAACGGATAAGAGGGTATTATGACGGTACAAGTAATAAAGAAGTAGATAAATTGATTTCTGATATTTCCATACTGCTACAGCATAATTAACTTTAAAGTCCTGGGGAGGGAAGGAAAAGCTTTTCATTGAGCTGTTAGTTAGTTAAAAATTTCCTTTCCTTTTCAGGCATTTTAAATAAAAATAATATGAAACATACTTACCATATCCGCGGGATGACCTGCGACGGTTGTAGAACCCACGTTGAAAATACCCTTTCAAAAGTTGAAGGGGTTACCAATGCTTCTGTAGATTTAGAAAAAGGAGAGGCATCTATCGAAATGGAATCTCATATTCCCATTAATAAACTACAGGAAGCCCTGAAAAATGATGGCGGGCAATACAGCATTCACCAAAATGGGGAACACCATCATACTGAAGAAATGAAGAGCGCCGAAAAACCCAAGGGGGAAAAGACAGGAATTTATTATTGCCCGATGCATTGCGAGGGTGACAAAACCTACGACCAACCAGGTGATTGTCCTGTATGCGGAATGGATCTGGTAGAGGAACAAAGCCTTTCTGCCAATTCTTCAACACAATATACCTGCCCGATGCACCCCGAAATTGTAAAGGACGAACCGGGAGATTGTCCCATCTGTGGCATGGACCTGGTGCCCATGGAACCGGATATATCTACAGAGGAAAAAAACTATAAAAAGCTACTAAAAAAGTTTTGGATTGCAGTGCTGTTTACAGTCCCCATATTAATTATTGCAATGTCTGAATTGCTCCAGAATAATCCTCTGGAAGGGCTTTTAGAGGTGGAAGTTTGGAACTGGATTCAACTCGCTTTATCCCTGCCGGTGGTTTTTTATGCAACCTGGATGTTTTTTGAACGTGCGTGGCATTCCATAAAAACCTGGAACCTTAATATGTTTACCCTTATTGGGATCGGCACCGGCGTAGCCTGGTTATTTAGTGTTTTTGGGATGTTGTTTCCCGACTTTTTCCCGGCTCAGTTTAAAACCGAGGCAGGAACCGTTTTTGTTTACTATGAAGTTGCCACGGTTATCTTGGCCCTGGTAATGTTAGGACAGGTATTGGAGGCCAGGGCACATAGCAAAACTAATTCAGCAGTAAAGGAATTGTTGAAATTAGCACCTAACAAGGCAATTAAAGTCGTTGATGGGCAGGATATAGAAGTATCTATCGATAGTATTGAAATAGGCGATACGCTTCGGGTAAAACCGGGGGACAAAATCCCGGTGGATGGCGTAATTACCGAAGGGGAAACCTCTGTAGATGAGTCCATGATAACCGGTGAGCCTATACCCGTAAGTAAAACCATGGATAATAAGGTTAGTAGCGGTACAATAAACGGCAACCAGTCATTTTTGATGAAAGCCGAAAAAGTAGGATCTAATACCTTATTATCCCAAATAATAAAAATGGTTAATGATGCGAGTCGAAGCAAGGCGCCCATCCAAAAACTGGCCGATACGGTCTCTGGCTATTTTGTACCTGTAGTTGTTATTATTGCGGTGATTACTTTTGCGATTTGGGCAATTTGGGGGCCAGAGCCTGCCTATGTATATGCATTGGTAAATGCCATTGCAGTACTGATTATTGCCTGTCCCTGTGCACTTGGTCTTGCTACCCCTATGTCTATTATGGTAGGTGTGGGTAAGGGAGCGCAGAACGGTGTGCTGGTAAAAAATGCGGAAGCCTTAGAAAAAATGGACAAAGTAGATACCCTCATCGTCGATAAGACGGGAACCATTACCGAGGGAAAACCTACCGTAGAAACTGTAGGGGCTTTTAAAGGAGGGCTCAATGAAAAAGAAGTATTGCAATACATTGTTTCTCTCAATAATTTAAGTGAACATCCTCTCGCAGAAGCAACAGTAAAATATGGTAAAGAACAAAAAGCAGAATTTTTAAAGGCCGATGGCTTCAATGCGGTTACCGGAAAAGGGGTTGAAGGTAAAGTAAACGGTAAAAAGTTGGCATTGGGCAACGTAAAAATGATGGAGAAGGCTGATGCTGCACTTTCCGAAGAAATGATAGAAGAAGCTCAATCCTTTCAAAAAGAGGGGAAGACGGTTTCATATCTCAGCGTTGCTGGAAAGGTTGCCGGTTATGTTGTTATAGGTGATAAAATTAAAAAAACAAGTGCCAATGCCATCAAAGAACTTCAGGATAAAGGCATAGCTGTGATAATGCTTACAGGTGATAACCACGACACGGCACAAGCCGTGGCCGGCGAGCTAAACCTTGCAGATTTTAAAGCCAGTATGCTCCCTGAAAATAAGTTACAGGAAGTAGAAAAACTACAGAATCAGGGTAAAGTGGTGGCTATGGCAGGTGATGGCATTAATGATGCCCCGGCATTGGCAAAAAGTGATGTAGGGATTGCAATGGGTACGGGTACTGATGTGGCCATTGAAAGTGCAGCCATTACTTTGGTAAAAGGGGATTTACAGGGAATCGTGAAAGCCCGTCATTTGAGTGATGCCGTTATGAAAAATATCAAACAGAACCTGTTTTTTGCTTTTATCTATAATACCATTGGTGTTCCTGTTGCAGCCGGAATTTTATTTCCCTTTTTCGGTATATTATTATCTCCTATGATTGCCGCTGCAGCTATGAGCTTGAGCTCAGTTTCAGTAATTGCCAACGCATTAAGATTGCGAACAAAAAAAATAGAATAAATAAATTAATATATATATACAAGCCTTTAAGTTATTCCTGTGCAATTGTAAGAAATGAAAAAATGACCTTTGCTGCGCCGGAACATGACCCAATGCGATCCTTCGCTTTTTTGGTAAGTGATACAATAGAAAACAGTAATCCTTTATTCCTGAGACCAGGCATTCTTTTAGAGAGAGGAGGGAGATTTAAAAATAAGTAAGTTTAATTATAAAATAGTAGTAAAGATGAATTTTCAAAAATGGATTTTAGTAGTAATACTCTTAATTCTATCCCGATCGGTTTACCCTTGCGATATACAAGGACATGAGTTGAATTACGGATATATACAGACGAAAGGACTAAGTGGTCCTTTTAGTCCTACCGGAAAAGCCTTATCAGTTCTGCCCGCTTTTTTAGGGAGTTATATTGAAATAAAAAACGCCCTCATTGAAGATCATTATGTACAGGCCAAAAATGCCGCTGCCGGAATGGAAAAAAACCTGGAGAACAGTAATTTGAAAGAGAAGGAACAGGTACAATTAAGGGCAACAATAAAAGAATTGATCCTTGCAGGTGATATTAACGACCAGCGAATTGCATTTGCCGTACTTTCTGAACAACTATATCAAATACTCCCGGCTATAGACTTTGGGAGCGAAGCGCTCTTTTGGCAGAATTGCCCTATGGCCCTCGGCGGCAGGGGAGGAAATTGGATTAGCCTGGAAGAACAGGTGAAAAATCCTTTTATGGGACAGCGTATGCCTTCCTGCGGCACTGCACTTGAAAAACTAATGAGGTAAAGGACTGCCAAGAGAATGAGATTTTCTTCGCCCTCTTGGTAGTAGGATAAAGGGTAATTATTGTAAATCCATAACCCAGAAGGCAATCTGTTATAAAGATTTTTTAAGGCATTCAGTTTTTTTGGACCGAATGGGATGCAGTTGAAACACCTTAATGCGCTAAACAGTAAAATAGCAGGAAGTAAGTAAATCTGTTGTTTTTACTGCTATATTGTTAAGCACTTAATAATCTGGAAAATATTAAATGGAAACCGAAATAAATTCAAAATGCAATGGCTTCTCTTAATCAGGCAGAATTTGAAAATAAACAACTGGATATAAATTCCTTACCTCGATTTACTGAAGTGGAATTCTATCCCCTCGATACTAAGTATCTTATTAAGTTAAATATTCTGTCTGGTATTGGAGCATTAATAGTTGTGGGAGCTTTAATTGTGGGGTACTTTCTTATGGAAGAATACAAAATTTTAATCCTTTGGTCTGCAATTCTTTTCTTACCGCTTTTCTTATGGTTAATCTATCGTAATTTTGAGCTACAGAAAAGAAATGGATATGCTATAAGAGAAAGAGATATAATTTTTAAAAGAGGTTTTCTCCATGAGAAAATAACAATTGTACCATTCAATAGGGTGCAACATGTTTCGGCTAGAAAAGATTTATTGGATAAATTCTTGGGAATTTCATCTTTGACAATTTTTTCTGCAGGAGGTTCAGCCAGTGACGTTACTATTTCCGGACTTCTTGCGAGAAATGCGGAAGTACTAAAAGAAGCTATCTCAAAAAGGGTGTCTTCTAATGAATAGCAGTAACTTCCATGAGCCACAGAGGCAATCTAAAATAGGAGTGATACTTGTTTTTGGGAACAGCCTATATCATCTTTTAAAGAATTTATGGTTTTTGGTGATCTATTTTTTTATGAACGAATTAGATTCTCAAACAATCATCAATTCTACTATTGGGGCTACCATAATTTTTATTTTGGCTTTTGCTTATAGTATCCTTTATTTTTGGAGGTTTGTTTTCTATATTGATCCTAAGACTGAGGAATTTGTACTTCAAAAAGGGGTTATCAATTCGAAAACTATAAGCCTCCCTTTTCATAAAATCCAGCAGGTCAATCTTAAGAGAAATCTTGTGCAACGATTAATAGGTGTCTATAGTGTTTTAATCGATACTGCCGGGAGCAAAGAAAAAGAGGTGGAAATAAAGGCTTTATCCAGGATAAAGGCCGAGCAACTTGCAGAACTTCTTATAAGTTATTCCCGGCTGGAAGAAAACATAAAGGAAGTAGAAATAGAAGGAAAAGCAGCTATAGACTGGCATTTTTCTTTGAACACTTTCCAGCTTCTAAAGCTCGGGTTAATTAGCAATTATATACGCGGCCTACTACTGCTGATCACATTCTACATAACTCTTAAAGATCAGTTTTTCTTAAATAAATTCATCCCTCCCGAATTCATGATGGAACCAAGTTTAGACTCTCCTTTAAGCGTCTGGAAAATTATACTGCTGTTATTGGCGATAATTACAGTCACTGTAGCGGACACCTTCATTAAATATTACGGCCTTCGTCTTAAAAAATCAAATTCAGGGCTACAGATAGAAATGGGGCTTCGGAAAAATAAAAAGGTGAGCTTAAAAGCAAAAAGGGTACAGACTATTGAAATTTTGAACAATCCTTTTCAACAAAAGCTTGATCTCCAAAAGGTCAAATTTTTCTTGGCAAGCAGCCCGAATGATCCTGAGAAAAGTATTATTACCATTCCCGGTATTTCCCAAGAACTTTTGTCAAAGGTCCTTGGGTATATGCATGTTAATCCAATAAAGAAACAGCTTACTCAAATCATTCATAATAAGTTACTTATTTTTAAAAAGATCAGTGTAGGATTTTTACCCTTGCTCCTTATTCCTATTATATCAAAATTTTACAATCTCGATTTATCTTTAAAATGGGTGATCATCACTATATCAATTTATTCAGTTATTCTCTTCGGATATCAACTTCTATATTATAGATCTTTGCGCCTAAGTTTTTCGGAGGAATTTATTTTGAAAAATTCAGGTGTATGGGAAAAAAAACAGCAGTACCTGGAAATTTGGAAACTACAAGCTGTTTCAATGTCGCAACCACTCTGGTATAGAAAGAAAAATCTGGTAAATCTCATCTTCCATTCAGCGGGAGGAGATGTTCGCTTCGAGCTGATAGACCGAAATAAAGCAGAATCCTTAATGGATTACGTACTCTATAAAATTGAAAGTACCTCCAAAGGATGGATGTAGTGTCAAACCAGGAAATATAATTTAGAGGAATATGGACAGGATGAGAGATTATATTATCGTATGAAGAAAAACCTTTTAGAAATGGTAGCAGTGATTTAGTATTTCTGGGATTAAGGGATATTGATCTTAATTGGACTATATTAAAAACCGATACACGTCTTTTCAATAGATAGCTATGTCGAATTGCTAATTAATTAGGCATCAATAAAAATCATACCATTTATTTTGCATGGAATTATTTTCAGGTATAAAATTCCTGTACAAATGTCAAAAAAATCGTAGCGCCATTCCTTTGTTACTATATCTATGATGTATCAGTCCTTATATCACAAATAGATTCTTTGTATATACCTTTGTTAATGATCGTTTACATATTTCTTGAGAAACTGCTCCAATTCCGGTACATCACATTCAAAACCCATTTCTTCAGCCTGTTTAATCACTTCTTCCCCGGACATATCCTTTTGGCACCCAATATGCATCATTACAAAGGCGCCTGAACGTTTTCCTGATTTGCAATGAACCAAGATTGGTTTTGGAAGAGATTCAAGCTCCTGTCGAAAATTAATTATTAACGATTGCATCTGATAAGTTATCCTTAGATATACCAATATGTTTGTATTCAAGGTTATGCTTCTTAGCCAGCTCTTTTTCTTTCTCTTGGGAAACATTTTGCTCTTCTTCATCGGTCTGCAAATTAATAACCGACTTAAAACCCTTATCAGCAAAAGTTTCAAAGCTGTTTTCATTCGGATCAAATGCTGCCACCGAAATTTCATCATTTACTTTTTTGATTTGATTTTCTATAATTTCTTACTTTTTTTGATATTGTGATTTATTTTCAATTGATAAGTCCGCAGCCTTCCATACCTTAAAACTACCCGGAATGCTATTCACATTCTGAAAGCCATTTTTTTGTAAAAGACTGGCCGCAATGCTGGATCTATAGCCGCTGGCGCAATACAGGGCAAATTTTTGTTTTTTATTTAAGGTACTTATCTTATCAGAGAGTTCGCCAAGAAAAATATGCCTGGCATCAGGTATGTATCCATTTTGCCATTCCTTATCCCTGCGCTGATATTGCCCATTATTTTGACTGAGTTCATGTACACTGAGTTGAGGCAATTTTTTAATTCGTTTACCCGATTCCTGCCAACTACGCATGTTCCCTGCCAGATAACCCTTAAAATTGGTATGTCCGCTGCGCCAGAGCAGCGTTACGACCTGCTCTAGATCTTTATCTTCAGGCAAGACCAGTAGTATAGGATCTTCTGTATCTATCAACCAACCGGCCCAAACCGACAGAATGGGACGTTGTCCTATGTTGAGAGCCCCTTCTATATGCCCGCCTCCAAAAGCCAGCATATCGCGGGTATCTATAATGATCGTATCAGGGTTCTTCATTTCTTCTTCAAAATCTTCTACGCTTAAAGACCTTACTGGTGGTAAATGGCCGAAAGTTTTTGGTCCCTTAGCATTAAGTTTTTTCATTTTTGGATAATGAGTAGGTACTGGAGGCGCACTATCCTGAATGGCTTTTTTAAATTCGTCGAAGGTCTCGATGTGCATGAAAGGATTATGCTTCTTCTCGTATCCAATGGTGGTATGCAGTCGGTCGCCTATATCAGGACCACAGGCCGAGCCTGCTGCATGGCATGGATAAACAATCACTTCATCTCCCAGCTTGCAGAAAACTTCCCGCATGGTTTTAAAAAGAGCCTGGGTCAATTCATCTGTCTTCTCATCACCCAATAAATCTGGTCGTCCTAAAGAATCTACAAATAGGGAATCCCCGGTTACAATGCCCCAGGGATCTTCTTTGTGCGATTCGTATAATAAATAGGATAAATGTTCGGGTGTATGACCAGGAGTATGCTTAGCCATCATTTTAACTTGACCGAATTCAAACTCATCTCCTTCCCGAACAGGTTCATATGCAAAATCATATGTGGCATCACCTTCAACGCTCACAAAAATTTTAGCGCTTCCTTTGCAACGGGCTTCCAACTCACGAGCCCCACTCATAAAATCTGCATGGATGTGGGTTTCAAAAACATGTGTAATAGTTACTCCATATTGCCGTGCTTTTTGAAGGTAAATATCGGCATCGGACCGGGGATCTATAACTGCAGCGCACCCAGCACTTTCATCACATATAAAATATGAAACCTGAGCGATACCTTCTGCTAATATGGGTTCAAATCTAAAAGCCATAGAATGTATAAAATACAAGTTTGACTATCTAAATTAAGAGTTATAAAAGATAAATAAGGTTAAGAAAAATGAAAGGTTTATAGGTGTAACAAGAGATTAACACATTCATTGTTAGTTGTTAATGGTTTTAGAATATTTGTTTTTGACACCGTGCTTTTACGATTTGATAATAGATAATCAAAAATAAAGTGAGATACAACTATTATATAAATAAGGGGTCATAATTGGCCCTACTTTTCTACTAAAGAGAATTTTTGGAAAAATTTGATTCAAGTAGCTTTACCTGTAGAAACAGAAAAAAGCCAGAGATTGCGACCATTAATTTCAATGATTCTATAAGTTGTATAGCAGTCAGCACATTACCGCTTCATTTCGCTAAATACTCCATTTTGGGTAAAGAGCTTTCTTTAGAACATCTTGAGCATCCTTTTCATTTTTTCTCTTGATGTATTCGATAAATAATAAGTTGTGCTAATCTTATAGCCTTATTCTATAAACTAAGTAACAAAGGACGCCCGCTTAATAGGAATTCCATTTATTCATTTACTTCGCTTCCGGTTGTTTTTTAATTTCAGTATTTCCATTTTCTTCCCGGCCGTTGCTGTCCCTACCTTTTTTGTAATGCAAAATACCAATATTTAGAAGTTAGTCCAGACTGCATAAGCCAGTCGCATACTCCTTTTTATAAGTCTTCCCTAATTCTAATTCTTGAAAATGTATCAGCATCAAAAAAGGTAACAGCACACGGCTCTATAGGAAGTAAATCAAATAAAAATCTCATGAAATCATTTCAAAACAACATACCCGGAAGCGAAGTAAAAAAAATCAAAAACAGGAAAACGCTCCGGATATAATAAGTAAATCAATTATTAATTTTTTAAATCTTTTAATTATGAGTACGCTTAGAAACAAAGTTCAGTTAATCGGAAATGTGGGGCAAACCCCGGAAATCAAAAATCTTGAAAGTGGTAAAAAAGTAGCCAGCTTTTCAATTGCAACCAATGAATTTTATAAAAGTTCAAAAGGAGAAAAAGTACAGGATACACAATGGCACAATGTTGTGGCATGGGGGAAAACCGCTGAAATCGTAGAGAATTATGTGGGCACCGGAAAAGAAATAGCCATTGAAGGCAAATTGACCACTCGATCCTATGAGTCCAAAGAAGGAGCGAAACGATATGTCACCGAAGTGGTAGCCAGTGAAATTCTTCTTTTAGGCAATGGAACTGCTAAGGCGGAAAGCCAGCAGTAGTTAATTAAAAGAGGGCGGGTACTTGCTCACGGTAACGCCCTCTTTTTCAATTTTAACCTTTAAATCAGATTAAAATGAAAACGAAAGTTAATGAAATATCGATAAAATATCAGGGCAATTTTAAGATCTCTCAGGCGCCTAAAATAAGTTCATCTGTTAATGCTGCTGAACTATTATATAATACCTGGAACAAAGACCAGATCGGCCTGCACGAAACTTTTAAAGTAATGCTGCTTAATAACGCAAATAAAGTGAAAGGCATTTTTGAAGTTTCCACCGGTGGAATTACGGGGACACTCGTAGACTTACGAATCTTGTTTGCGGTTATTCTCAAGAGCCTTAGCTGTTCCGTGATCCTTGCACATAATCATCCGTCCGGAACTTTGAAACCGAGCGAAGCAGATAAACGCCTGACTGAAAAAATTACCAAAGCGGCGGAAATGTTAGATATTAAAGTCCTGGATCATTTAATACTGACACCAGATGGTGATTATTTAAGCTTTACGGATGAAGGTATCCTGTAAAATATATTTTAATCCCTTATAAAATACCTCTAAAAACTTTAGGGGTATTTTTTTATTCTACCACTCAAATTTTTATTAGTTACCGGTAGTCTAAAATTTTAGAAAAGGAAAATTCGCTGTTACCTGAACCTTCCTTTTTTTCTTTCCAAGTATGGAATTAAATGAATAATAAAATTAAAATATTTTTTTCATTCTATAGCATATAAATTTCCTTTTGAAAAAAATATAGTATATTTAATTAGCTGAACTTCAGCACATAATTTTATGTAAGGTATCCCAATTTTTGACTTTCGCTGATATCCTTACCTATCATAATTTTTTACATAATGGAATTTTATTCCTCAAAATGCAAATGGACATTGGTCTAGTTTGTATGAGATTTTTGTCCCGCCTGGCGGGACGAAAAGGAATAGCAAGAGGATAACGGGCAAAGCCGCGTTATATATCTGGTTGTCAACACTAATTAATTGATAATCAATTAATTAAAATTAAATGAATTTCGATTAAAAGCTTTTTGAAGTCATTTTTTCACGGAAAAAACTTCACAGCCCAGTAAAATCAACAAAAATTTCACGGAAAAATGGATAAAGGATATGAAAAAGAAGTATTTAAAAGCATAAGTCTGAAGGCTTCCGTTGCAAAGAAATTCAACGGCTATTGCAAAAAACTTTCTATGTCAAAATCCATGACCTTGCTTTTAATGCTGGAGTTTTTTGAGGATAATGGAATTTCTCCAACGGAATCTATGGGCCCTAAAATGCAAACCCTGGAAAACCTGATCAAGAAAAGGATCAACGGAGTCATCGCTATCTTAAAAGATATTGAGAAAGGACAAACTAAACCAACGGTAGCCATGATGCAATCCTTGTTCCAGGAAGCTGAACCTAAAAAACAACCCTTGATCCTGGAGAAGAAAAATACGGAAGAAAAACAACCCAAATATCAGGAACGAAATCAACAAGACTCATAAATTATTAAAGATGTATATCACCATCACAGCACAAAAATTAGGGGGGAATTATTCTCAAGGTTCAGCCGACTTTGTGGACTACCTGGAAAAGGAAAATCAGGGATTGGATTCGCAGGATAAGGAGTACTTTTTTAATCAGTATAATGATCAAATTTCGGCAGAGGAAGTAGTTCGGGAAATTGATGCCAATACCGCTAAACTGGAAAAAACCGAACCCAGGTTTTATTCTATTACGATAAGTCCTTCAAAATATGAATTGAACAGGTTGAAAAACGACAGCGAAGATCTAAAAAAATATACTCGCGCAGTGATGAAAGATTATGTGGCTTCTTTTAATCGTGAACTCAATGGCCGACCGGTCAATATTAATGATATAAAATACTACGCCAAAATTGAACATCAACGCTTTTTTAAAGGCACCGATAAACAGGTACGGGAAAACCAGCCTTTTGCTACCAAAATACTTCAACTAAAAAATGATATCCAAAAAGTAAAGCGTGAGGAACGCTCTGGAAATATTACCCAGATAAAACGGGAGATCAATAAACTGGAAAAAGCAGCTCCCCATAAACAAGCAGGGCAACGAATTGTACAGGGAATGCCCAAAGAAGGGAACCAAAGCCATATTCATGTTATAGTGAGCCGCAGGGATGCTTCGAATAAGTATAGCTTATCTCCCGGTAGCAAATACAAGGCATCGAAGGTTCAGTTGAATGGGAAAACAGTTAAACGGGGTTTTGATCGTGATAAATTCTTTGGAAAAGCTGAAAAAACATTCGATAAGAACTTCGGATATCAACGAAACTTCGTGGAAACCTATACTGCCAGGAAAGAGTTCATTAAAAACCCTAGAAGTTATTTTTCAAATTTGATGAAACTGCCAACCAGTGAAAAAGCAATTGCCATGAAAATGCTAAAAGAAACCGGAATGCCTATGATGCCAAACATCCCAACCAATAAAGCCCAGTTGGCTTTAAAAGTTTTTAACCGGTTGAGAAGGGGAGTGGATATAACAGTTAAATCAAGCTCTATCGGAATTTAAATGAAATAATATAAATGATATGGAAGAATTCAACATTGTAAATACCACCATAATCGTCGCTTTTTGTAGTCTGCTTTTTTTCGGTTTATACCGTATTTCCAGATATGCATTTTTGATCAATTCCCTTTTGCTAATAGGGTTTATTCTTTACTACTTTTATCCCCAGCTGATTACAGAAGGCCTACTGTATGTGGGTTGCCCCTTATTACTAATCAATACGGTTTTCTATGTTTTCTGTCATTCCACTGAAATAAAGGATAAGGTTGCGAGGAAGTATCAGGTAAATTTTAAAACCAGTGGTAAAGATTTTAAAATTGCTAATATCAAACGAGGTGCATCCGTCATCGGGTCTGCCGGTAGTGGAAAAACGGAAAGTGTGGTCTATGGTTTTCTAAAGCATTTTCAGCAGTACAATTTCTGTGGGGTAATCCATGATTATAAGGATTTTGAACTTACCGAAATGGCTTATCCGCTTTTTAAGGATTCAGATATTCCTTTTAAGATCATCTCTTTTGATAAAATTATCCACCGGGTCAATCCGATTGCACCCCGCTATCTGGAAAATGAAGAGAGCGTCAATGAAATTTCCAGAGTTCTCATTGAGAATCTATTAGAGCAAAAGGAATCAGGCACAAGCGGAACCACAAAATTCTTTAATGATGCAGCAGAAGGTTTAATAGGAGGGATGATCTGGAAATTGAAAACATCCTATCCACAATATTGTACATTGCCCCATTTAATAGCGATATACCAGTTTCTGGACACAGAGAGCCTTATAGCTTTCCTGGACTCGAACAGGACCTCCAGGGCGATGGCAGATGCTTTTATTAGCGGTAAAGATTCAGAAAGACAGACTGCAGGGGTAAAGAGTACCCTGGCCAATGCCTTAAAACGGATCAGTACCCAAAGTATATTTATGGCCCTATCTGCAGATGACGTTCCTTTAAATATAAATAATCCCGAAAACCCCGCAGTAATTTCCGTAGTGAACAACCCTAAATTTGAATCTTCCTATTCTGCGGTAATTGCAGCCATCATCCATACCATTACCAAACAAATGAGTGTACGTAATTCTAATCCGTCATTTCTATTGATGGAAGAAGCACCTACCTTACGATTACTGAATATGCACCGCATTCCGGCTACTTTAAGAAGTTATGATATTGCCACTGTATATGTGATGCAGGATAAGATCCAGAATGACATGATGTATGGGGATAAAGCCAGTAAGGCTATTCTAAGCAATCTATCTTACCAGTTCTTTGGGAAGGTAAATGATCCTGATACCGCGAAATATTATGAACGTTTCTTTGAGATAATAAAAGATCCGACTAAGAGTGTGAGTAGTGGCCATAACCTGAATTTCGATACACGAGTGATTACCGGGGAAAATGAAATTCCGAAAATTAGAGCAGATGTTTTCTTTCGATTGAAACAGGGAGAGTTTATCACATACGCTGATGGGAAGGATAAAAAAGTACAGTTTAAATTACAAAGGATTGTAAGAGAGCTCCCTGTAAAAGCTCAGGAGTTTTCTTCAACTGATTTGGAAAGGAATTTTGAAAGAATTTATCAGGAAGCTAAATCCATTTTTAAATAATTACAATAACAGTATATTTAGTCAAGTAAAAACCAGAAAAAACTTGACATAATTCAGTTTAAAGATTATCTTTGCTGTACTATGAATATTGCAGCATCCATCAAAAGTAAAATTAATAAGTTAGATTCAGGAGAGGTTTTTACCTATGATACCCTTGGAATTCCTCCAAATGAATTCCTTGCTGCTGCAAAGGCATTAAGCCGATTAGTTGAGGATGATGTAATCAGGAGATATAAAAATGGGGTATATTACAAACCTAAACAAACTGCTTTTGGGGAATTAAAGCCCAGAGAAACTACACTTCTTGACTTGTATCTCTTTGAAAAGGACAAACAGATTGCTTACGTTACCGGATTGAGACTATACAATGAACTGGGATTGACCACTCAAATCTCGAATGTGGTAAGGGTAGCAGGTAATAAAGAGATCAAAGCCAAAATAGGTAATCTTGTCATTAAACCTGCAAAAGCGTATGTGCCGGTTGAAGAAAACAATGTATCGTTACTTCAATTATTAGACGTTATAAAAGATTTTAAAAATATTCCGGATATGGATAAAAAAAGAGGAATCACCTTTTTAAGGAAAAAAATTCAGGAGCTTACTGATGTAGAGAAAAATAAACTGATTGCTATTGCCAAAGCATATCCTCCAAAGGTGAGAGCACTGTTAGGTGCCATCCTTGAAGCTCTTTCTTTAAATTCCCTCAGTACATCACTAAAAGACAGTATCAATTATCTGAGTACTTATAAATTTGGCTTATCCAAAAGCATCTTACCTACAATCTCAAACTGGAATATTTCTTAATGAAATTACATCACTATAAAGCCGCTTTTGAAGGTGCCATCGTGGCCACTGCCCAACATTTCGGAATTTCTGAAATCTATGTAGAAAAAGATTATTGGGTGACCTTTGCCCTTAAAATCATCTTTACGGATCCCAACTCCAAAGATATTACCGTTTTCAAGGGAGGAACTTCGCTATCTAAATGCTATGGTATCATTCAACGGTTTTCCGAGGATATTGATCTCGTTGTCATAAAAGAAAATGGAGAAACAGATAACTCTTTAAAAAGAAAACTTAAGAAGGTCACAAGTGTGTTGGAATCAGAAATGAAGCTTGTTCCTGATCACCCCCTGGAAAATAAAAAAGGCAAAATTAGAAAGTTGGTGTACGGTTATGATAAAGTAGGGGTAAAAGGTATATATGGGCAGGTTCGGGACCAGATTGTTTTGGAAGTTTCCAGCTTAGGCAGATCTTACCCGTCACAAAAAGTCAGCGTGCACTCAATGATCACACAGTTTATTGCGACCACAAACAATCAGGACCTTATAAAAGAATATCAACTTGAACCTTTTAATTTAACGGCAATAAGCATCGAACGAACCTTTTGCGAAAAAATCATTAGCCTGGTAAGATTTTCATATACGGAGAATCCTTTAGAGGATTTAAAAAATAAGATCCGACATACCTACGATTTACACCAGTTACTGCAGGAGTATAAAATTTCGTTATTCCTAAAATCAGATGATTTTGAAGTAATGCTTTTGCAGGTAGGGAAAGATGATGATAAAGCTATTCCCACAGATAAAGAATGGTTGTCCAAACACCCGTTAGAATCCTTGTTTTTTAAAAATACCGAGAAGGTTTGGGAAAGTTTAAGCCCAACTTATAATGGTCAATTCAGGGAATTACTAACCGGAGAACTACCAGACGAAAAAGAAGTATTGCAATCTTTGATGAATATCGGATCCAGACTAAAAGATATAAAGTGGTCTATCTTAAAACCTTGATTTCGGATAGTCAGTTGGTTTTCAATTGGGATTATTTATAAACCGATGAGAGATTTTTAAAACCACATCCCTTTCACCCTTTGCTTCGTTAAGCTCCAGTAATACCTGCCGGTCGTTACTCAGAGAAAACTTAGGAAATACATACACCATTCGAGCAGTGTGGCCTTCTTTAATTTTCATAGGAGCTTTATAGGCGAATACAGGGTCCTTTTTAAGGGATTGCATCGATTTTTTCTTTCCCTTTTGCCTGGTAGTCACAGATAGATTCAGAAAATTAACATCATAATCCAGGCTGGATTGGTTCTCAATCTGAATTACAAAATACAGTTCGTTCTGGTTAAAAACTATATTTTCAACACTTAATATGATGCCCTGGTTTCTTTTCTTTATCCTACCAATCCGCTCCTTTTTACGTAAGAGATAGGAACCAAAACTTTGATAATGAGTATCTCTATCGAACTGATTTCTTTTTGGTTCTACTTTCTTAGCAGGGCCTGGTCGATCAGGCTTTGCATTGCCTATACGTTCTGTACCCTGGATAAAATAGTTTAATCTGGAGAGGTCCTTCCTATACTTAAGGATATAAGAGTACACCGAACCTCCGGCATCTATTACCAGAAGATTACTCTCTTTACCTGGTTTGGCCTGTAATAAGCCGAAATATTGTTGTCTTTCCCTGTTATGGGTAAAAACAAAATGGCTGGCACCTGTAATACCCTGGCTGATAGGCTGCGGAAAAAATAAAGCCACGTTTTTGTGCTCATTGGCAAAAATCGTGTCCAATCGTTCTGCCTTTTGAGAATAAAGTTGGATGCCTGTTAAGAGCATCGCGGAAATAAGAAGATATGTTTTCATGACATAGAATTTAATTTACACCAGGTGTTTATAAGCCTGGTTTTAATATGAGTTTATAGTTATTGAGGACCGTAACTTTTACATTACGATTTTTGGTTTTTAGTAGTTTGCCTAAACCACTTACCTGTGGCACACTGGGAATATTGATCTCTCCTAATAGATCATCCAGGACTTCGGTAGTCGCTTCCTCACGAAAATTATTTTCCACATAAATACCTTCACTTCCATCCTGTAGATCAAAAGCTTTTAATGCGGTTGGTTGATGTTTTAAATTCTCTATTTCGATAAGCACCCGGTTAGGCTGAAAGCTTACAAAACCAAAAATGGTGGTATTCTTTGGGATCGGCTTATTGCCGATAGTAGCATCCTGGTATAGCCGTAAACGGAGCCGGGAATTAGACCTAACTACCTGGGTACCATCGACTACAGCTAAAATTTCCGAATCGGTAGTTTCAGAAGCAGCAATGTTGTTTGATTTAGGATTGGATGCAAAGAAAAGCTGGTGCTCCAGTCCCATCTCTTTAGCCTGGATCTTCACTTCCTCCCGAATTGCTGAAGTATCTGTCCTTTGAATTTTCCTGGGAATTGATTTTTTAGACCGGGCAGCCACCGCACTTACTTCCGCATACCTTCTTTCTCCCAAAAAATAAATACTATCGATAATGTGCTGTTTTTCCTTTTCGGGAAGTTCTGCATCGTAATAACCCAGAGAATCCATCAGTTTTTCATCATAAATACTCGGGACATTGGTCTCCCTTACCTCTTTTAAGTCGTTGATGGCATCCAGTTTCGAATCATAGGATGGTGGATCTTCCCGCAGCTCTGGAACCGACGTTTGTTTTAGGTTATTGTCTTCGTTTTGATCATCACCTGTGATCATGATCGTATAAGAGATCAAAAAAATGATGGTGATAGCGATGATACTCCCAACCACGATCTTATTCTTTTCTATTTTCATCATAATATGTTTTAAGATTCAGGAACGATTTTTCTCAGACTGTTTTCAAAGTAATCCGTAATCAGGAGGCCATGAGGATTATTTGGAAAATGCCGGTCTACCGTTATAAGTTTTCCCGTGGAAATAAGTTCATAAGTGTCCACAATAGAGCCTCGGTTGATTTCAAAAGTGGTAGTTGTTCTAAACCTATAATGATCATCCATTTCTTCGATGTCCGATTCGATACTGATGACCTTTTGTACCAATGAATATTGAAGCAGGCGATTATAAACACCATCGGCTTTTTTCTGGCGATATAGATCGGCAATAGAACCATTACCCAACCATAATGCCTTTTCAAGGTTTTTCTCATAATTGGTGGCGTCAATATTGTAGAAGTAAATGTGGAACAGGTCTAAATGTGCTAATGCTTCCACCTGGAAATTTTCTTTTTGGGTGACTAGTTTTAAAGGAATAATACTCCCGTCATTGTTAATGGCAAAAGCAGAGTTCAACGCTTTTTTATTCGTTGTGAAGGTGACCCAGAGGGCAAAAGCACTAAATATTTGTGCGCTTATAACAATTGCTAATACAATAAATCGGTTGAGTTTTAAGACGGTATAAATATCTTTATAAGGAGTTTTCATAGTTTTTGTGTTTAATGTTTTTACATCTGCTTATTCTGATCTATCTTTTCCATAACTGGCAAAGGTTTTAGCTGGTAAATAATCTCAGGGTAAAGGAGATGGCGCGGCGGTATAATTTGAATTTTAAAAAGACGATAAAACCAATCGATCCCAGTTCCACCACCGGAGCAAAGAAATTACTTCCGAAATCGGTTCCGAAAAGGTTCTGCCAGAAGTTGGTATTAATCTCCGTATAGAGCGCGTTAATAAATACATTGACCAGAAAAAAAGCAGGAACAAGCATATATACTCCCGCATATAATCTGAAAAAGCTATAGGCCATCGAACGGAATTTCTCAAATACCGAAAGACTAAGGATCAAAGGGAAGAAAGCCTGCATGATTCCCAGGATAAAATAGCGCTCCGCAAGAAAAAGGGGATAAATGAACAGATCCAGGATCCATAAAAACAGGCTGATCAGAAAGGCAAAAGTTTTAAAACCATATAATGGAGTGACCAGTGCTTCATATAATAAGGCCATGGCTTTGCGCATCGCGTCCAGTGCGGATACATCTTCTTCGATCGGGATCTCCTGCATCTGTAGGGGGAGGAGGGCAGGAGCAGTTTCACGGTATTGATTCTCTATGGCTACAAGGATCCCATCAAAAAATCCCAATATCTGAGTAGAGAAAATAACCAGCAATACCACGGCAAAATTCTTTGCCAGTTCACCTGGACTAAGACCCCAGGTATATCCATCCTTTTCCGCTACACCCTCATTATATTTCTTCAGAATGTTGACCAGGAAAAATAAAACAGCTAAGGTTTTCATTCCTACTATAGTGTATTGCGAGAACTCACTACTCTGAATCGTCTGGAATACAGTATCAATATATTCCAGACCTACTGCGGATATGATGGCACCAGCTGTCATTAAAAAGCAGTTTCCCGGTTATTGATCCTGTCCTGCATCTTCCGAAACGAGATGATGTCCTGGTAACGCCTGGTTTTCAAGCGCACATCATTCACCATTTCCTGGCTTTCCAGTTCTTTTTGTTTTAATACCTCGGCCCGCTCTGCGTCACTCATTTTTAAATGGTCACTGGATAAGATCTCATCGATAAAATCCATGGTTGCCAGAGAATTTTCCACTACGGCATCAAAGGATTCTGTGACCCTGGTTACTTCATCGGGTTCGATATACGGCGAATTAAGAATGTCTCGAAGGTCATTCTGCATGACGCTGATCAATCGCTGATTATTTCTTCCGATCTCCCGAACAGCCTTCAGATCCTGGATGACACTATTGACCTTTTCTATATTCTCCTTTTGAGCTTTTAGAAAATTAACCGTCTTTACCAGATTGGCTGTCTGTTTTGCTGATTCTACAAGGGATTTTACCAGACTGATAAAATTGGTATTATCATAAACGGGCATTCCCTGGCACGCAGCGCGTGCAGGCAATAATAAGGCTATAGCCATTACTACAATCAAAGTTAGAGTTTGCTTTTTCATAATTTCCTGTTTTTAGGATTAATAAATTCTGTAATTGCTTTTTCCATGGAGTTATGTTGGTCATACAGCGCCATGATGCTGTCATTTTCTGACCCGTCAGTCAGATATGCCGCATAAACTTCCATGGGTACTTCGAGACGGAATACATTGCTTTGTTTTCCAATCTTTATAAAGATCTCTGTGTATTTTCTGGATCCGGTAAGGTTGTTCTTAATAGATTTTAACTGGTTAAGATCATGTTTGGAGAGGTTTAAACGTCTTACCAGCTCTTCATATCCTTTTTCGTTATGGAGGCTGTAAATCACCTGTGTGTTCTCCAGAATACTCGCTGAAGTGGAATTATTGGGAAGCTGGTTGATCGATTGTAAAATGATTCCGATAGCACCGTTCTGTTTACGAATAGCCTGATAGTAAAATTCTACGCTCTCTAGTACGTTTTCAAATTTTAGCTGTTTGGCAAATTCATCAAAAAGGATAATTCCTTTTTCCGAACGATTCTTCCATATGGTTCTTTGTATAGCCGACTTGATCAGCTTCAACATCACCGAAAGGATTTCCTTGTTATCCCTTACTTCATCCAGTTCAAAAACGATCAGACGTTTATCCTCGATTTTATAGGTCTGATCTTCGCTGACTTCAAATAGAAAACTATATAGACCATCGCCAACATACTCCGACATGATATGTAAGAAGTTCGTAATGTTGAAGTAGTCGGGATGGATTTTGAGTTTGGTCAACAGCTCTTTTTGATTGCTTTCGATGAAGTGATAAAAGCTATCCAAAGAATGATTCCCAGGTGTGTTTATATAATAGTGGCGTAATATCTTTTTTATGGAAACCGACTGGGCTTTGGTTACTTTCAGATCAGAAGCAAATAATTCGAATAAGAATACCGACAAATCTTCCAGACGTTCCGGGCTTAGATCATTTTTATTATTGATGTAGAAAGGATTGATACCTAGACTCTTTCCACTCTCATAGCGAAGTACAGTATATTGTCCCGGATATAGTTTAGCAAATTTGGTGTAGGATCCTCCCAGATCTATAATGACCAAGCGTATCCCACTTTCAAAATATTGTCTCAAGATGTTGTTAGCCAAAAAGGATTTGCCTTCACCAGTGGGAGCAAAAATGGCAAAATTTCGAGCTTTGATCCGTTTCTTTTTCTCGTCCCAGACATCTTTAAGTACAGGGATATTATGTTCCCGGTCATTAAAGATGATACCTGTAGGATCAGACTTATAATTTGTATTATTAATAAACAGGCACAGGGCATGTTTTAGGTCTGTCACATATAGATCTTCATTGGAGAAATTGGAGGAAAAACAGCAATAACTGTTTAGTATATAATTTTTACGTTCTTCACCTCCGGGGTAGTAGGGTAGAATGTCCAGCTCTTTGAATTCGGTCTTTATTTTGGAAGCAATTCTATCCAAATTTTTAGCGTTCCGATCCCAATAGATGATGTTTAGATGACCGCGTATGATTCTGGAATTTTCATCCCCATTGATCCGATCCAGAGTATCCTGTATTTTTCCCAGTACTATTTTGTTTTGAGATCCGAAATTGGAACTCTTTTTTAATTCCTCCACTTTTTTATCCAGCAGCCTGCTCCATTTATGTTTGTCGTCCAGGTATATGATCTGGTTTATCATATGATTTTCATTCAGGGTGAGCCCTAAACCATCAATAAATCCCTGATGAAACACAAAATCGTCTGAAGTGAATTTTTCATTGGTCTTGCTACTTTGAACACTTTCGCCAAAACATAGTTCGCTGTTGATGGCCAGGGTGTCAAAATTATTTTCACCAATATTGACATTTTTCTTATCCAGTAAGATATCGGTGTCAAAGCCTTTATTGAAACCATTGAAATAGTTGTTAGTCAGGTGCTCTATACCTTTACCTTCCATCGCAACCAGTTCTATTTTACGACTGTTATTGATAAATGAAACCGAATCGCTCACTGCAGCTGTAAAGCTTTGTACAATATCATCTAATTCCCTAACAATTGCTTTTGAGATATTTCTAAACGGATTGACATATTTGGAATTATTAAGGGCTTTATTTTTGGGCAGTATAAAAAAGAGAAAACTGCGATGTTGCATATATCCTCTTCCTTTGAAATGATCATGGGTGGCTTTTTCTAAAAAGGATTCGCGTGGTAATTTCTCGCACGAATAGGCTGTCTTTAAATAAATATCCTGCTTATGGACAACAGTTCCTACCGGTAGTGATTTAAGTGCCTGAAACCATGCTCCATGTATATCTTCAAAATCTTTTTCAGATAGGGAATATATCTCTGGTAAGATCACTTCATAACACAAAACCACATTACCATTATTGGCAAAAATGATATTGTCTCGAATATCTACAATAGGATTATGGGCAGATAGGTTAATCTTTTTCATAGTCGAAGCCTGAATTTTTTTTATTACTGATGATTTTTGGGAATACTTTGGCCACATAAAATATTTGAGGATTATTCACTGACTTGGTTAATGTGATATACAAGACCGAATTGAAAAGGAATACACCACTAATAATCCCAAAACTGAAAGAAAAGATGATGACCAGAAGAGAAGCTATTATGGATACCATCATCAGTGCGAACAGGGATAAAGGCAATCCAAAAATGATTGCCTTCTTTCTCATATTTCTATAGATCTCAAATTTTTTCATAACGTTTAGTTCATTATTACTTCAGGATCTTATACTACAATGGTTATCAAATAGGAAAAAATACCTACGACAGCGCCGGCAATGAGAACAAAGACCAGTACCCTGGTGATTCCTTTTTTGAGATCAGAATTTTCTCCAAAGAAATGACCAGCATTAAAAAGAAATCCAATAAGGAAGATGACCCCCAGGATAATAGGGAAGATGCTCCTAATAGTATCAGAAACATCGTTAACGGAATTTTCAATTCCCCCAATTTGTGCAAAGAGTGATGTTGAAATTAGGGAAGCAAACGTGGCCAAAAAGATTGATTTTTTCATAACGGAAAAGTTTAGATTTTTGATGTTGTTTTCGTTAAAGAAAAATTACACATAAATAGTTTTAAATAATTGAAAATCAAGGATTTGTGAATAAAATATTATTTGGTTTTATTTCAATTCCGTTGCTATTATTTGGTATTAAATTCTATGAATATCAAGTTGTAAGTTGTTGATAACCTGAAAATTGAGAATTTAGAAAACACTCAAAAACGTCAGATTTCTGACGTTGCTCTTGAAAATGTGTTTCATTTTCTGGCAGGGATCTCAGAATCAAAAAATAATTATCATTGATCCAGGACACGACGGGAACGATTCAGTTGCCATTGGAATAAATGGTATTCAGGTACTGGATATAGTGATGGAAATTGCAAAGAAATTTCTTGAGCTAAATGAGAAGAAGGATGTACCATTAGTTATTTATTTCGGTGCATTGAAATGATTCGGATAATCCAAGGGTTTGGAAAGTAGGGGAGTGAAGTTTGCAAATTTTCAGGTGCTAATAAAATGGTTGGTTATTATCCTTCTGTACTTTCGGATTTAGGGTTTTTGAGTAATGAAGATGAAGCAATTTACTATCAGGAGCTTCAATCTTATCAAGCCTTGGGTTTAGCGACTTTAAAAAGTTTAATAAAGAATTTAGATGGCGATGCGAGATATAGGAATTGAAATACTCAAGGTAATTGAAGAGATAATTGTGGAACTATATAAATCACTTTTTCTCATAAAGAAATTACAGAATACCCCAAATCATCTGCTGTAAATTAAAAGACTCTTCTTCAATCCATTCTTCTTTATCTATAAGGGTTTTAATAAGTTTTAATTCTTTTTTAGAAAAATCTTCAAGTTTTAAACCAGATAATGATTTCGTCAAATCCCAATGACTATTATGATAATCAATATATGTGCTTATTCTTTTATGCGGTTCATTCGGGTACAATAGATGAATATTCTTGTTTCGGTTTTTAAGTTTAGTCTTTATTCTCGAATAAATTTGTAAGCCAGCTAAATCCCAATCACAAGAATAATAGATTGGCTTTGAAAAACCTTTTTCGTCTATGTCATCTATAATCGCGATGTTGTTTCCGCCAACGTACCATAATTTTGTTTGTGTTTCCTTAGCAATCCAAGGTTGTTTAAGAAAGGATTTATTTTCGCACATTATTACGGCTTTTGGTTGTGTGTTATCAACTACCAATCGCCATTGATTTTCTTTCTCGTCAAACGGAAATTGAGAGATATCCAAAATTTTAAAAACTGCTTTTCTTATACTCGTTCTATTCTTAAGATATTTTGAGGTACCAAAAAACTCATTTGAGAAGTCTTCAATATTTGTAGGGTTACTCTTTAATTCAGCTTTGTTTTCTGCAATTAGCATTAGGGTTTTTACGTCCTCAATGGTAAAGGCTTTGTTGGCTGTTGGCTTAATGCCATTTTCTATTAAAAACTTCTTAGCTTCTTCATAAGGTTTTTTAAATTCCTTTTCATAGAACGTTTCAAACCTATCAGTGGAAACTATAACTTTTATGTTGTCCGGCTTTAAATCCAGAATACCTATTTCGTGTATGAGATAGTTAATGTAAGGATGCCCTTGAATAACAGCTCTAGTTCTTTTATGCCGATACAAATCATCGAGAGCCTTTAACTCCTTCCATGCAATATTCTTATTCATCATTTAATAGAGATTGTATGTATTGGTCAATGTCTTCAGTCACTTCTTTAGAGAATATCCCTAGAGGTGGTACAAAGCTATCTACATTGGCCAAGTTGTTTTCGTTCATAATGTATATGAATTGACCGTTATCTGTTATTTCGCCTGCGGTCTCGATTGCCATCGTAATAATTTGATATTCTTCTTTTTTCGCGAGTTCGTGCAACATATCATAATTGCTTCCCAAACCTTCTGCTTCGTCTATTGGCATAATTTTTAATCCTTCTTTATCCTTTTCATCTATTAATGACAACCTAGCCAAGCACAATAAAGCATTTGCCGCATAGGTTTGGCCATTACTACCAGAATTGACCTCTTCATTTTCGAGTTTTAACTCAAAAACTAAATCAAAATAAGATTTTGGGTTCATTAGATCTTCAGGTTCAACTTTAGTACTACCACCAAGTTTTTGAAATGCTTTAACCATCATCTCATTAATATCAATTTCCTCACGTAGTTCACTAAACAAACCTGTATAGCTAAGTTGATTATGTAGCTGTTTCCTAAAAGTGGTAAGCCAATTCTCTGGGTAGTGGATTGATTTTTTTGAGGTTAATGACGCCTTGTTACCGCCAGTAATTCCTCTGTTTCCCTTTTTAAGATAGTTGTCAATCTCATTAATCTTGGTTAAGTATCCTGTATAAACTTTATAAACGTCATTAAATATACTTCCCAATATTTCCACTTTTCTAGAACCGATTTCCTGAATATCCTGAGTCAGTTTGTTCAACCTCTCAACAATATCGTTTTCAATCAAATCTTCATCGACTTTGGTAGTAGGGAATACAGTTGGCAATAGATAATTTGCCAATTGTCCAATAGAAGCCGTTTCATCATACGGAATATCTTTAGTTATTATCTTTAAATATTCGATATATGCGAGTTGCGTCTTATTTGCTTTGACTTGGAAAGAATTGTTTCCACCATCATCAGGATTTGTGGTTTCTTTAATATTTTCATCAAACTTAATCACCGATTTGAAAAGCTGCTTATTTAGTTGCTTGGTTTCCGTTATTTCATCTTGAGCTAATGTGATTTGCTTTTCTCTTTGACCGATTTCTATATCTAAATCCTTAATAGAACTTAAAAGTTGATATTTTAATTCGGAAAGATTCTTTTTATTAACGATGTTTTTGGTATGAGTATCAAAAAATAACTTTTCATTAAAGTCCTTTTCTTTCAGGCTTTCTTCTTGCTCTGCCAAATGTTGTTCCTTAGAAGCAATTATTTCCTCTATTAATTGAGCATCAATAGAAGTGTCATCCCCGAAAAGATCTGTCTGTAATTGTTTTATTCTTTTTTGGTGATTTTCTAGTTGGCTTTTTCGACTCGTAAATTCCTCATATTCCTTTTGCAAAGAGTTGTATCGTTTGAGGATTTTAGTTTTGTTCTTATATGCCAGCATATGAAGTTTAAAAGTATCTTCAGTTAGGCCTTCCAAGCTATCGTCAATTTTAAAATTAAGTAGCTCATCCTTTATTTTAAAAAGTCCAATATGTTTTTCAAGATTACTGTATTCAAACAGCGTATTTTTAAGGTGTTCTTCATTCTTCTTTTCAGCTATAAGCTTGGATAATTTTTTTTCAACACCTTCCTTAAGTTTAGATAAAGATTTTATAATATCACTTGGATTTTTGACATTGAGAACCTGATGTTCTGAATACGTTATAAACTCATATACACCTTCTAGATTGAGCCAAAATCCGTGTTCGCTTTCATCCTTGATATTTGAATCTATATTGTGAAAAAGTTGTTCCGGAAATGGGACGTATCTTTTAGAATTTACTTCTGAGGGCTTGACTTTTCCATATTTTTGAAAATAGATTAATACACTTTCAAGAATGTGTGATAGCGGAAATTCGAGATTATCTATAGCCCAATTTACCAAAGATTCAGAGTTGTTCAGGTCTGAGAATCTTGATACTGATTCTAGTTCTGCAATGACTTTCTCTAAATCGTCCATTTTTTTGGAGTGTTCCTTATTTTCTTCCTTGTAATCAGTTAGCCAATTGGATGCTTTAAAAGCATCTAAAATATTATTAGTAGAAAGATATTTTGTGAATTCTAGTAATACAGATTTATTATTATTCTTTAGTCGTTGAGAAGCAAACCATTTGTTTACTTTTTCAACATCATTATCGTGAGAAGTGAGCCATTTCTCTGCGACTTCGATTTGAATTTTGGACTGACCTATGTCTACAAATTGTTTTGCTATATCATTTTTATCTTCATCTTTATCAGTCAGTTGAACAATTTTTTTTCTTAGAATCCAACAACTCTTTGAAGTCCTCTATTTTTAATTTCAAAATTTCATTTTCGAGAAATTGTAGTTCGTTCTTTTTAAAATTTAGTTCCTCAACTGTTTTGAGCTTTTGAGTAGTTGTTTTCTTCTTGAAAGTATTCCAGTAGCTGAATTTTTTTATTAAATATTCCTTATAGGTGGTTTTGTAGTTCTTTTGTTTTTCCAGCACAGTTTTCAGTAAAACTTGCTTGTCATTTATAAGTTCTATTTCTTGAGAATACCTTTTGTGTTCGTGGAAGTCATTACTTATATTTTCAACTTCTTCATTGTACTTTTCTATTATGGCGTTTTTTTCATCATCGCCAAAAAGGAATTTTTTTAAATCCTCAGATTCAGTCTTAAAACCTTTACCTCTTGAAAAAGACCTTAGGATATGTGCATAAGTTTTGAGAGTTTCATCTTTAGTTAAATCTAAAGACAGAATTGCATTATCATATAGAATTTGATGGTAGTTCTTCCTTCTGAAAGATTTCATCCTTGCGAATTCAATATTTTCGCAAAGATTCTTAAGTGTGTCAATCTTGTTATCTATTAATAAATCCTTATTTAGGATAGGTTTGCTTAAAGTAGCTAGATTGTCCCAATCATATCCGTTTTGAATAATGAACATTTCAGCTGCATTACTGGTTCCCTCAATATAAGCCCCAATGACGTAGTATTTTTTTGGACTAACTTCAATATTCAGAAAAATATAACCTCTAGACGATGAATGTCCTTTTTTGTTAATTAGCATCCCTTTGACATCTCTTTGCTTATTGCCTTCGGTTGCAGATTTAAATTCACCTGAACCAACAAGAATCAATTGAATCATATCTGCTATCATACTTTTTCCGCTGCCACTCTCGCCACTGAAGTCTGTTCTGTAAGGATGGAAAAGATAATCAGCATTGAAATGTTGCTTCATGCCAATTGTTGATAGGCTGTATATACGAGGGTAATTATTCTGCATCTTTTACTTCCTTTATCAAATCATCAATTGTTTCGATTTGTGGTTGATAGTTAACACGCAAGCGTTCAAAGGATGGCATTATTTTAAATTTGTCCTTCTCATCTTCTTTTTCCCATTTTAACCAGCCTAAATCCCCGAATTTTTCGAAAGATTTGGCTATTACTGCTTCGAATCTTTGGTCGCTCAAATCTGTACTCTTATCGGAAGAATTATCGTTAATCAGCTTCCTTAGTGCGTTTTTCTGTTCTTCATATTCTTCATATAACAGAGAAGTGAATTCAGATACACTATCCAACTCGATGTTTCCGTCTAGCTTAAACATTTTTAAGAATAACATTCCTATAATAATATATTCGCTTTTTAAGTAATCCCGATTGTCAGTGGGCACATTGCCTTTACCGTCTTCATTAAAGTTTAAATAGTAGTAATTGTTGAAGTCTGTACCTTCTTTTATTAAATTTAAATTAAAAAAATCCTTATAATAATTTTTAAGCGATTCATAGTTTTCGGACTCATTCAAAAATCGATAAAGGTTCACGTTCAAAGGGTATTCCCTTTGAATATGAATGCCATTTCTGAGTGTGTAGTCAAGTTTTGCGAAAACGCTTTTCGCTTTCTTGTTGTTTAAAAAACTATACATTTCTATTTTTTCTGTATTGTCATCTGCCATAAGGATATCCCTTTTTTTGCAATGTCGTGCACTGGTTCTTTTTTAATATCTACATTGTATTTATTCCTGTATGTAGTGTTCTTTCTTATGATATTGTGGGCTGTTTTAACAGCGATTGTTAGTTGATCTTCTTCTAGAATTTTAAAGAAAAATGTTGTGAAATCAAGGGAATCTTGTACCTCCAATTCTTTAAATGCCAAATTGGTCCAATAACGGATTCTTTCTTTGTCCCGTTTCCATTTCAAGGTCTTTTCTAATAGTTCTTTTCTTTTATGAACATCGACCTTTCTCTTAGTTACCTCAATAGGTAGTTTTGGGCTTATTTCCCTAAGTGGTATAACATTGAATTTGAGGTTGAGAGTTCTGGACTTTATGAATAACGCTGAAAGGTTATCAGGAAGCTGGATTCTTTTTGAGCTCCCATCCCTAACCACTACTGACTCTTGTAGCAGATAATTAATGAATTTATTAGTTTTTCTCTCAAAGTTCTTTTTGTTGAAATCATAAATGAACTCTCTGATTCTTGGCTTTATTTTTTCGATTCTTTTACTAACCTGTTCTAACTGACTTCTAGAATTATCGTGAAAATTCTGAACCCTATGAATATTTGAGATATAATTTTGTCCTTTGTTCTCTTCGAGAAGACCTATTAAAAGGTCATCAATGTCATAGGAAATCTGAAATGCATTTCTAAGTTCAGATGCTTGTTCCTTAATTACTTCAAGACGTATTTCGATACCTTTAAGAACATCGAGTATGCCTTGGTCTTCAGAATTTATTCCTGTTTTAAATTCCTTTACGGATTCGTTTACCTGTTGGTCTAATATTTCTATTTGGGAAGTAAGTTCAGGAAGCCTAATTTCAAAATGGTCTGTAATCCATTCATTGAAGTCTCCATTTTCCTCAATGTTTTCAGTAAGGCTTTTATGAAGCTCAGCAAAGAATCGTTTGATTTTTGCTGGATTGTATTTTTCGATTAATCGTCTTTCTATATTCTGGCAAAGTTCTAATCCATATTTTTTGAATTGATAAGTTTTCTTAGAAGCATTTCGCCATAGAAAAGACTCTTGAAACCTAAGAATAATAGTATTATTCCTATTGTATTCAGTCCTTGAGCTTTCATTGCCCTGATCCTTGAAGACCCTGGAAATAGTTGATATAATATTCTCTTCTGTAAAGTCATTATCCTTGTATTTTGCATATAGAGATAAAAGAATTAATCCATCGTTTTTCTCAGGTATTAATTTCTCATATTGCTCCTTTGCTTCTCTGTATAAATTAAAACTGTCCATAGATAATTATAAAGCCAAGTTTTTTATAGTGCCTATAAAATAAAAAAGCCAATGAAGTTTCATTGGCTTATAAAATTTATTTTCTGCCCTATGCCTATAAATATATCAAAATATTAACACTAATTCTTACGGATTAATTATAGTTTTTATTTTTTGTCGTCACTTCCTCTTATCCCGGGCCCGCTCATCAAAAGCAATCAAATTAAACAATTCCCTCATCCTGCTGCGTACTCTATTTCCATAGCGCACTTCCAACTCCTCTGCATTTAAATTAGTAGTAGCATGGGTTTTCAGTTTGGTTTCAAGAAAAAGATCATAACGGGAGAGCAGGATTTCCCCGATCACGTTGCAATCTTTTCCATAATGCCGCCCCATGGGTTCTACACCCATATCATCAAAACAGAAAAAACTACTTTCTCCATAATCTTCTATGGTTTTATATCCTAAATGATTGAAGGCAAAAACAATATTCCGGCAGGGCATCACAACATATTTTCGTTGGTGGGGCACTAAGAAATATAGGAGTTTCATAAGACTTGTTTTACCACATCCTACGGGACCGGTAAGTAAGAGTCCCTTATCTAGGTCAATATCAAATTTTTTGCAATTTTCCTTATCCTTGATGAAGTAGGAGCATAGCTTTAATAAGATATCTTTATCCTTTTTGTAAATTTTAAACTTTTCTCCAAAGAGGAGCTTACCTTTCGCATTCAGATACACCAGGATTTTCGGAAAATCATACTGCACGGATTTTCCATCAAACCTGCCTAAAGAATATTCTACGCCGCCTTCGATTATTTTAGAGGGGTTGTGCATAATTCTTGGTTTTAATAGTCTTGAGGTTGTCCTGATTATGGGACGCTTCCTCTTTTATTTCCTTGTTATCTTCGTTGAATAATTCTGTTCTATCCATCCAGTGGATCGCTAAGGCTTGCCAGTCCCTTACCTCGTTTCCATCACTTGTTTTCCAATTATTGGAGTGGTAATGATCAAAGAATTTTTTTCCTTCATCAGCATTAAATCCTTTTTCTTCAAAAAAAATTAAAACGGCCTGCCTGCCCTTTGGCTGTTTATTAATGTTTATTTGTTTAGTATTGTTTATATAAGGTACTAATGCTTGTCCACTGGCGGGACGGTGTGGGTCCACAGCTTGTCCATTTCTGGGATGGTGCTGGTACACAACTGGTTCATCTTTGGGATAGTACTGTTCCGCAAGCTGTTCCAATATGGGATCGTAGTCGCCCATAACCGGTTCATCAGTAGTCCCGATAATGGCCATCTTAATTTTACTTCCCTTGTAAGGATTATTGGATGGAAAATACGAGAGGTAATTCCATGAATCAAGGTCTGTGATACAACGATGATAGGTAGATTTAGAGCCTATCTTAGCCACGCGCATCAGTTCCCTACGGTTTACAAAAAATACATCTGCAAACCGGCTACTATTCCATTCCTGAAATAAGGCCATATACAGGCTAATGTGGGTTGGGTTTAGGCGCTCGTCAAAAAAGAACTTTTCAAAAGCTGCGTTGAGTTGCTTAATATAATTCATCCTTTATAGGTCAAAATTGTGTTTTACTCTGTTTTCATCCATCACCCGTTGAATCTCCTGGACATCATAGTAAATAATCCCACCTACCTTGGTATATGGCAGGGTACCATTTATTCGAAGATTTTGTAAAGTACCCGGACTTATTTGAAGCAGATCCATAACCTCTGAGGATTTAAGATAGCGTTTCAGTGTCCCGGAATTTTGTTTGGTAAAGAGGGTTTTTAATTCTGCGAGCAATTCCATTTTGAATTCTCGAAGATCGTCTGTGGTAATAATACTTGTTGGCATAATAGAACATTTTTAATAGAAAGGGACTACCAAACGGTTAAAGCTTTTTAATTGATAGCCCCTATCATAGTTTGACTTTCGTTCTACTAAATTGGTACTGTTTGGTGGATATCTTTCCCTATGGGTTTCGTAGTTACGATAACATTTAACATTTAATATCTATTGCTATAGTATGGTCTTTTTTGGGGAAGTATTGCTTAGAATTATAAACCAAACTATTAGAAAATTGATTTTGTACGGCAGTTCTTGAACTTTTCGTAGTAACTCGTAACTACGAAAAGTTCATTTTTCATCATCCTGGTTCATCTTAGCTTCCAAACGCAGGATAAGATTATGAAGATATTTTGCTCTGGGACCTTTTCGGGACTTTATTTCAGAGTAGGTTTTGTAGATGTTCTCCAGTTTGATATTGAAGAAATCCTCAAAAGAAGAAGTGATTGTGCTGATATCTACAGTACCATGGTTAAGATCTCCATTGGCGTATAAGGCATAGATAAGTTCTACCAATGAAGTTTTTGAACCTGACCACAACATGACCTTATGTTTTTTATCCATCAAACCACTTTGTTTTCCTGGTCGTAGAGTTTCCATTGCTTCTCTAATGAAATGGATAAGCCGATACATAGCCTGGATCTTTGCCCATAGCATATCATGAGAGCTTGAAAACTCAGGATACTGGTAGTAATTGATCATGGGAGTGAAAGGATAGTTCTTACGATGGTTCCTGGTAAAAAGCTGGTGATCCAGGTATTCATGCCCTTGTTCCATATATTGGACAAAATCATTATTCTTATAAAAGAACTTATTGATCTTACGTAGTTCCTTCTCAAAAAATCGAAATTGAAAATTCTTACCTGCTTTAGGTTTACGAGTCTCACAGGATCGTACTTCTGAGAAATAGATGAGATAGCTCATAGGACAGGGTTTGATTTTTTTAAAGAATTCGATCTCGTCCGGGGTGTTTTCAAAATCCTCTTTTTCCACAATCTCTTTTAATTTAGAAAGGGTGTGATTTGAAATATCAATCCCTTTATCCGCTTTTTTTAAGGGATGAGGGATTGGTACCACCTTAGTGTTCAAACTATTGTGAAACTCATGTATTACGTCATCAAACATCTTATTATTACCTTGAATCATTAAAAAATAGTGTGGTAACGGGATCTTCAAATTGTTTGGTTTTATAAAGACT
Organism: Christiangramia sp.; assembly: GCF_029937855.1. GTDB lineage: Bacteria > Bacteroidota > Bacteroidia > Flavobacteriales > Flavobacteriaceae > Christiangramia. The sequence goes on along the minus strand of NZ_JAPYPC010000018.1, from coordinate 38,406 downwards.
AGGTAAGGACCGCGATTACAATATCAATTATGAAATCTCATTTCTCATCATGTCCAATTGTTCTAACAGGAAATTATCGGAAGTTTGAATAAAAGCCTGTTTCTCAATTATGGTTGCACCAAATTTTCGTTTTTCAAAGGAGGCGCTAAAACCTAAATCTATTTTCTGAAAGTTTGAGTTCTTAGCCCTTTTTATGGTCTGATATAATAACTGACGATATACCTGATATTCCCTGGAATATTCATAATCCATTCCGATTAAATTGGGGACGTATATACCTCCTTTATTTTTGTAACAGAACATGACGCCGGCTATCTGCTTTTCCTTTTGAAGTTTTAATTCGATGAACTCCCAGTTTGAATCGGATGCCATATTTTGAAATACTTTCTTTGGATAGGTAAAAGTGTTTAATCCGAAATTTTTTGATTTCACATTTTTATAGAGTTCATGATAGATATCAATTTTTTCAGGAGTAGGGGAGTCTAAAATTGATATATGGAACTTATCTTCAAACGGCAGTACCTCTTTTCTGAAATGTTTTCGAGACCGGGAGCTTAATGTTTCCAGAAATTCTTCTTCACTGTTCCATTCTAAATTATTAATTACACAGGAATCTGGCATGGAGACGGGAATATAACCTTCCTTTTGGAAAACTTCTGCTAAGGCTGTAGATTTCTTAAAATCGCGCAGAACGCACATTCCAGTTCTTAGTCTTTCTCCCAGCGCTTCGATTCTTAATAAGAGTTCTTTGATAGCTTCCTCAGATTGTGAATGCTTGTGGTCTAAATACAAATGACTCCCTTCGGTAAAGAGACATCCCATAGACAGTACTTTAGTAGTCATCGCATAGGGATTGGATTCCCTGTCTTGCTCTATGGCTTTAGATACCGATTCCGGTGCAAGCATATCATTCTTCCATAAGCCGCTGGTTAAAAATGTAGCTAAAATTGGATCATCCTTCTGATCTGTAATTATAAAATAATGGAAGTTCCAGTTATGCTCTTTTTGATCGTTATGGGAAAAGCATTTTTCCAGAAATTGAAGTCCTTCTTTATTAAGCATATTATGATTTCCAAGTAATTTATTCCATAGATCTGTATCGATGTCTTCGATGCTTTCCGCATAAATCACCGATACATCTGAGTCTGATTTTTCTTTTATCGTAGTTGGGTTCACGCTTATATTAAAAGCTTTGCCAACCCTTTCCAAAGTATTATTAGTTGCCTTTAGCGCTTTTTCGTAATGATTCTCCAAGGCATCCACCAGGGCTTTAATATCTTCTAATTCATTGTGGCAGGAAATCGTAATTCTTACCCCGGTATTTTTCACAGGAACCGCTGGAAATAATCCCAGGTTTACAAAGAATCCTTCATCCAGCATTCGTTTCACAAAATCATAGCCGGTGGCGGGTAAGCCCGTACCAATATAAAAAACCGGGGAGTCGTTCTTTGAAATTAAGGGCAGGTTGGTTTTTGAAAGCAATTCATTAAAATAATTTATCCGCATCTGAAGAGCTTTTTGTAGTGAATAAATCTCCGAAGAAAGATGAATGTCTGCCGAAGCACTTGCCGCGGCAACAGCGCTGGGTTCCAGTTGGGCAGAGAAGGTGAGGGGGCCACCAAAATTTTTAATTTTTCTAAAGAGTTTTCGATCTGGACAGACCAAGACCGCACCCGAGGCTCCAAAGGTTTTGCTTAGGGTGCCAAATAATAAAATATTTTCAGGGAGTTCTTTTAGGACTTCCATTACATAGCCACCACCATTATGGCCCTTCCAGCTCATTCCATGCACATCATCAAAATACAAATGCAGCTGAGGATATTTTTCACAAAGGGAGATAAGATCTTCTATGGGGGCATAATCACCATACATGGAATAAACCCCATCTGCCATATACCATATTTTTTTAACCTTTCCTGATAATCTCTTTATTCGGTCTTCCAGCATGTCCAGCGAGTTATGACGTATCAAACTCACGGGAATACCTCTTATCTTAAGTAATTGGGCAGCGTTTTGAACACTCCAATGCACCTGGTGATCTAAAATTACCGCGTCCTCATCTCTAACTGCCGTCGGTAAAACTGCGATATGACCTAGCGTACTGTTCTTGGTTATAAGAATTGGATTGTTGTAGATCTCTTTTATTTTTTCTTCTAACCTCGCATACAATGGATGTGAGATATAAGTCTTTGAAAGTGGAAATTGAGTACCATATTTTTGAATGGCATCTATAGCAGCATTTTTAAGACGCTGGTCTTGTTCCAGACCCAGAGGTAGCCCGTGGTTCCGAAATGAAAGGATTCTATTCCATTAACTTTTATTTTCCTTCCATTCAATCCTGATCCCTCAGCATGCAAATGTAAAACTCCTGCTTTAGTTGCATTGGTAATTACTTCATCTACGGTATCCAGAAAATTGTTGTGTTTTATTTTTGCCATAACTATAGATTTGAAAATTCTCATATTAAACTATGACAAAAAATTATTATAAATCTAACCGTTATTGGTAAAAGTCTTTTCAGAACAGTCATACGGCTTTTCATCCAAATGCAGGTAAAATCTATGTTATAATTTTAAAACATGTTAAATGAAATCATTTAAGGTGTTCTGATAAGACTATTTATTATATATTAGTGATATCCAAAACTTTACGGGATGGTGGTGGATGGAACCTACGCGAAAATGTGGATCTCTGAGGGGATCTTATTCTTTGTCTATAAAGAAATTTATGAGATCAATAGGAGTATGGCCAGAGAGATCGTTAGTCAACGTTTGCAGCTGCAAAATGAAAATTCGTATCCTATATTTTGTGATCTAAGGGCCATTACCAATGCACAGAAGGAAGCCAGGGATTATCTCGCAATAGAAGGTGCCTTTATGACGACAGCTCTGGCTCTTCTGGTGAAAGATGATCATGCGATGGCTATTACTCAACTCTTTATAAAAACAAGCACCCCGGATTACCCTATCCGGGTATTTAAAGATAAAAAGAAGGCGCTTTTGTTTCTGCAGGACTATAAATAGTAATCTTTAATATAAGAATTATGGAATATGCATTCAACAATGAGGATAAAATGAGATTCAATTCTTTATATCAGCAAATCATAGAAATTGCCTGTGGTAACTTCATGTTTCGTCAGGAGCCTTCCGGCAGAAGAGATCCCATTGATACTGTTACCGTACTGCTGAATATGATGTCAGAGGAAATATATAATTTTTGTTTTGGAGCAAATCAGGAAATAAAGCAACCGGAAATACAATTTTCAATCTTTTTAGATAAGGATTTTTACATCACGTCATATTCTTCCAACACTCCTGAAATTTTGAAATGGAATCAGGACAAATTTGACTGCCCGGTTTCTGAAATTCTTTCAAAAAACTCGGAGAAAGCGCTGACGGACGAACTTGATTCAGCTACTGGAAAAATGTATCAGCAATTTATTCCTGTTGACTTCATTGTTGAAAATAAAGGATTACATAGATGTCCTTGCACTATTCAAAGGATGGTGGGAGTAGATCCCTCCTGTGCATATGTCATTACAGCTTTTCGTTTTACGAATGGTGAAGAACCTCTGAGAAAAGTAAGTAGTATAAGACATTCATTAAAATCAGGAAAAAAGGACAGCGCTGCAACAAAAATTTTACTGAAACAAGTACGGCTTTATATCCTTAAAAATCTTCATACCGATCTTCCATCTCTTAGAGAATTAGGTCTTATTCATCGTACTAATAAAACGAAACTCAAAGAAGGATTTAAAGAAATGTATGGCACTACCATCCATAGGTTTCATATGGAAAAAAGGCTTGACAAAGGAGCACTCTTGATTAGAACTACGGAATTACCAATTTCCATGATTACTCAAAAATGCGGTTTTAAGGATCATTCTCATTTTTCCAAGAATTTCCGCAAACAATTCGGGCAGACACCTTCTCAATATAGAAGGGATTATCAACGGTCGATTTTATAATAGAATAGTTTAACGGCTTTAGCAACCATTTTCTTTGACAGGATTTGGTGAAATTTACTATTGTAAAATGACAGAGTTATAAAAATTGAAATACTAAGATTTTTATTACTTCTTTACATTTCAGTATCATGCTGGCTTTTAGACCCAATGAAAGAAATTATAAAATCTTTTTGCGCAGAAAGTAGGAGAAGCCGAAAATCCTTGAAAGAGTAGGTGAATTTAAACTTTAATAATATGAAAAAGTTATTTTTAATTCCGATTATGGCGCTTCTGGTAGTATTAGGCATGTCCTTTACAAACTTGGGAAGCGAAATTGAAGAGCAACCTGAAGTTGTTGCCAATGACTATGTGAATGATAACGGTACCTGGAGAGCTGTTCCTGAACAAAACTGTACCGGCGGCAACGAAGTTTGTCGAGTTCAGTTTGGTGCCGGTGGACCGATCTATGATCTTTATGACGAGATGGATCTGTCTACCAAAAAGGAACAAAGTGATGGCACCATAATAATTCTTCAATAGAAATTGATAAAAAAGCCTATCGGTTAATTAGCCGGTAGGCTTTTATTTATTTTTCCCCTTTCTGGTTTATTCAGGCAATACAAGAAACTTCTGTAAATTATCTGTTTTAATATAGTTATTAATAGCCTTATTTGCATCTTCCTGGGTTACAAAATTTTCCAATATTCCAGTATATTGTAAAATGTACTCTTCATAATTCCTCCCTTGTTCCAGACTTTTTTTTAAAAATTGTGGCCAAAAATTGAAATATCCAAAAGAATTGATTCGGGATTTAAAAAGTTGACTCGCATGTTTGATATGAGCTTCCAACCACTCATTATCAATCCCGTCTTTCTTCAGTTTTTTGATTTCATTCATTGAATTTAAAAACATATTGTGTTCGTTACCAAGCTCACTATTGAATCTAATGTGAAAAGCATATAAACTATCGTTCAAATCGATCCATTGTCCGCCAGCCCCTGGTGCATAACAATCCTCATGCAGAACCTTTACCAGTCTTTCATAGAAGGCAGTATTAACAAGATTCAGTAACACTTGATTCTTTATGCTTGGCTCTATTTTTATGGGCAAGAATATTTCAGAAAATGATTGACCAATTCCGGGATATATTAAGGTGTCATTTATATTTTCACTCCTGTTACTCCATTCAGTAATTTTTTTTCCTTCTCTACGACCGGATACTGGAAACTCAGACAGATAGAGTGATATTTCTTTAACCAACTCCTTAGTTTTGAAATCTCCAGTAACGATAAAAGTATATTCGTTGAAATTAGAGAAATGATCTTTGTAAGCTTTCATTAAAGCTTTCTTATTAATATCATCGTAGGAGATCTTGTCAAGATTTGGATACAAAGGGTTCCAAATTGTTTCTATTCCTTCCTTGAAAAAATTAGACCCTCCTTTATTTGCATAGGGACTTTTTCGTTGAATCCTTTTCTTTTTCCAATATTGAAAAGCCTGGTCGTGATCCTCAGGGGATTGAATATACTGATATAATAGGTTGAAAAAATCGTGTAAGTTTTTTTTATAGAACTGAGCCTCTATGAGAAAATTAGCATGATCGAAACCAAAATTCAATTTCATATTATGATTACGCTTAAATTCTTCTATCTGAAAATGATTATGGTGATCGGTACCTGTGAATGTAGGATAATTATGTGCTAATAACTCGAGTTCATAATTAATTGAATCACCATCAAACCGTATAGGTTGAAAGCCCAAAAACTCAATCCGGTTCTTGAATTGTGAGTATTGTGGGGCTGTTGGTTTGAATAATACCTTAATATTATTTTTTAATTTTAGGGTAGTAATACCTATTACGTCTTCATTCAGACTAAGTTCGGATATCTCTTCTACCTTAATTACTTCCTTAATCTCATCTATCTTGTTAATTGGAGAATGATTTTCCGGTGTATTAGACTTATATACCTTTGAAATAATCCTTTCGATTTTTTTCTCTCCCGGAATGAAAGTCTCGGGAACATTAATAAAAATAAAATCCGTGTCTTTGAGTAAATTCTTTCGGTTTTCTGAAAAGTTCTGTAGCTCGGAAAGAGTCAATTCCTGTAGCAGTTTTTGCAGATTTTTAAGTCTGTTTTCAGAAGGTGCTGAATTCTGATAAACAAAATGATTTTCATATTGATTTGCTAAATTGATGGAACTTAAAGATTCGTCCTTCCATGCTGATATGAGCTTCTCCTTAGCTTCGTTCAATTCTTCCAGGGTAAAATTGGAATGAATGATTTTATCAGCTTCTACCGCATCAGCAATCTTAATTCCTATTTTTGAGGGTTCAGATCCCAGTTCAATATTCATTAACCCTATACTAACCTGACTACTGGCAGCTCCATTCCCGTGGTAACTAACTGCGTTACCCGAGAATTTTGGATTATATTGACTTAAATAATTTCTGTTTCTTTCTGTTATTATGAGTTCGTATAAATTTTGAATGACAGCTATATAAAAATCTTTCTCTGATTTAATTTTAAACTCATGGTTAGGTCTTTTGGAAATTATATTTAACCTCCAATTAGTGTTTAGGGTATCCTTTATGGATTCATATTGATTTTTTCCGGTTAACTGATAATTGAACTTTTTAATGGCTGACGAAGGATCCCTTTCGATCTTTGGCCCCGATAACCGTGAGAACTTATTACGGAAGACATTTTCTATGCTGTCCAGGTTGATAGGACCTACCACAATTGCCGCTTGTAGATTTGGTCTATACCAGTCTTTATAAAAATTTCTTAAGCGATTAATATTCAGCGTTTTTATACTTTCAATACTTTCCTTGCTATCTTTAAACGGAAATTCTATATTTTTAAGAATGATTTTTAATTTTTTATCATAAAGATTGCTCGCGTATGTATCATTAGGTCGCATTTCGCCAAGAATACTTCCTGCATGCATATCCAGCCGGGAGGAATCAATTACAATACCTTCTGCCCATTGTTCCAAAACATTCAGTCCAAGGTTGAGTTTCTCCTGATTATAGTTAGGTATTCGTAGGGTATAACCGGTAGAAAGTCGTCGCGTAAACGCTGTAAGATGAATACCATTTACAGTAAGGATTACATCCAGATCTTTGAACTTTTCAAGATCCTTTACTGCTACGTGTTCCAAAAGGTGCGCATATTCAATCTGGTCTTCGTCGGTATGGAAACTTCCGGATTTCACCAACATTTTTAAAACCACTTCGCCTTTAGGATTGTTATTATTCTTCAAATAGTATGTAAAACCATTATCTAGTACTCCAAATCTCACCGTACTATCCAGAGGTATAGCTTTTTCAGACAAACTTTGCTGAAAAATTTGAGAGTAGGAGAGGAAGGTGCTAAAACCAAAGAGTAGGATAAAAGCATAATGTTTTTTAATAGCCATCATTCTGAATTAAGTTTGGGTTCTTCGAAATTTCTTCGGCTGGAATTGGATAAAGTATATCTGTATTCTGCCAGGTTGGGTTATTCCCAAAAACATTTGTAGTTCGGTCGGTTCTTTTAAGATCAAACCAGCGATGTCCCCATTCTGTAAATAGTTCAAGCCTTCGCTGGCGAAATATCTTTTCCATTAATTCTTCCTCAGCTATACCTGGTGTAATCTCCGTTAAAGCAGGTAACCCCGCTCGCTTACGAATCACGTCAAGATCATTCAGTGCATCGTTGATCTTACCCAAATTTGCTCTTGCTTCTGCCCGAATTAGATATTGCTCAGCTAAACGTAAAACCATAGAATATTCCTTAATGGGAAATTCTGAACTGGCATCAATCTTATATTTATGACTGAAGAAAGCATCTTTTGATGAATTATATCCAACCCAATTCTGACGGCGAATATCACTTTCATTAAATTCAGGAATTATGGATGCATCTAATTTTAATGTGGCAAAAAAAGAAAAGAAAGGATCGATAATAAACATACTACCATCATTCGTATTAGAGGCTATTCCGCCACCCCCGATTGGAGAAATTTGCCATATGGCCTCCCGGCTATTTGCCAGAAAAACATCATCCAGGTTATCTAGTATTTCGTAAGTAGCAGTTTCATTAATTACCTGGCTGCTATAATCTTCAGCTTTCTGCCAATCTTCCTGATAGAGATATACCCTGGCCAGAAGAGCATTTGCCCCAAACTTATTCACGCTGGTTCTTTCGCCATTTCTGTATGAAGAACTCAGAGTTTCTGATGAAATCAGTAGGTCTTCTTCTATTAAATTGTATATTTCATCGACTTCTACTCTCGTTTTTAATGCGTTTTCCCGATAGTCGGTGTTCAGTATCAACGGTACATCTCCATAGAGATTTACCAATTGAAAATAACTGAAAGCCCGAACGAACCTTGCTTCTCCTTCAAGCTGCTGCTGCAGCTCTGCATCAATGGAAGAAGAATTTTCTAAACCTTCGATCAAAGAATTACATAAATAGATGATATTATAAGCACTGGTCCATAGTTGTAAGTTACCCGGATTGCTTGGATCGATTTCATGCTCCTGGAACTGCATCATATTGATATTTCCTGAATTGAGATACTGAACATTATCCGACGATAAACCTGCCAGTACGGTAACACTCGATCTTGAACCACTTGAGAAATCAGCCTGGAAAAGTTCATTATAGATACCGTCCATGGCGCTAATTGCTGTTTGATCGTTATTGAACACCACTTCTCTTACCAATTTATCGGTAGGAGAATCGATCTCTACCAGTTTCTCACAAGAGTAATTACTGGCCAAAAACAATAAAAAAAGAGTTCGGTTTATTAATGTTTTTATATTCATTACTATATAGTTTTAAAAGTTTACTTGAGCTCCTGCGGTAAGGCTTCGCAGGTTACCTATAAAATTACCGTCATAAGAATTTTCAGGATCCATACCCTTATAAGACGTGATTGTCCAGAGGTTTTGCCCGTTAAAAAACAACTGAAATTTGTTTATGCCTATACGCTGAAGAAATTGCTTTGGAAGATCATAGCTCAGAGAGAGGGTTTTTAAACGGAGAAAAGAACCGTCACTCGTAAAGAGTGAGCTGTTAATAGCATTTGAATAAGCCAGGGCTCCCTGATAAGACTGAGTTGGCTGTTGAAAGTCATCGGTATTATATCCTGAGAGGATATTTACCGGCCTTCCTGCGTTATAATATATCAGTTTTCCATTTTGCCTGACGAATTGCCATAAAAACTGCAAATGAAAATTTTGGTAGCTAAGGCTATTGTTTAAACCGCCAAAGAATTCGCTGGTTCGATCTTCTACAATGATTCTGTCCTGGTAATCCAGTCTGCTATCACCATTCACATCTTGGAAAGAATAATAACCACTTTCCGGATCTATCCCTGTATAGTTATAATTCAGCGAAATATTTAAAGGCTCACCAACGCGGTAAGTATTGGCGTATGAAGACTCCTCAATACCTGGATAACGCACGAGTTCATTTTTTGGAAAACTTATATTCAAAGAAGTCTGCCATTTGAAATTCAAATTATCAATATTAATACTACTAAATTCTATCTCAGTTCCCCGGTTCTCGACTGTTGCCGGTAAATTGGCCTGGACAGATCCGAAACCAGTGATTGCAGGAAGCGTATATCCTACCAGCTGATTGGAGGAACGGTTTTGATACCAGCTTCCTCCTAAATTGACCCGGTTATTCCAAAAAGCCAACTCCAGTCCCACTTCCAATTTTTTATTAATCTCCCAGGAATAATCGGGATTGGCCAATCCGGTAGGAAAAAGACCTCCTGGTCCTCTGGTAGCTCCATAAGCGTCGAGGTATCCATAATCACCAATTTGGTCATTCCCCGTGCTGCCGTAACTTGCGCGAAGTTTACCTAAGGAGAGAAAGTTGAGATGATCTTTCATAAAACTTTCTTCAGAGAAGATCCAGGCTGTCCCAATAGCTCCGAAATTGGCAAAGCGTTTATTAGGTCCGAACCTGCTGGATCCGTCCCTTCGGCCGGTTAGGTTGAGATAATATTTTTTATCCCAATTCAATCCCAATCGTGAGAATAGCGCAGCATATCTATACTCAACCGTGGAGTTTTGTGCATTCAATATACTCTCTGCGGCCGCCAGATTGCCAATAAGTGCCTCAGAAGCATAACCTATACCTTGCAGACTTTGACGTGAGTTGGTATTTTCCTGAATGGTACCGCCCAGTAGTAGATCCATATTTAACTTTCCAAAACGGACATTGTAAACCAACTGGGGTTCTACAATCCATGATTTCCTAACGGAGTTTAGATGTACTGATCGGTTTATGGGATTACCCGCCGGGTTATATGACCGTGCGGGCAACTTCCAGAATTCGTCACTGTCATACCGTGTGTATCCAAGACTCGATTTCAGAGTTAAGCCTTTTGCAATTTCATAAGAAATACCTGCATTCGTGATAAAATTATTTGTCTGGATGTCATTACTATTAAAAAAGCCTTCCAGAGGATTCTTTATACCGGCCTCAGCCCATTCGGTCCAGTTCAGGGAGTCATCATCATTCAATAAGGCCGGTGCGTTAGGAGGTAGAAAATTTAAGGCACCAACATTGAGATCTCCGGTAAGTTGGTTCTTATCAAGGCCATAATTCAGGGAAACCTGTAAATTTAATTTTTTGTTCTGGGAGGAGTGGTTTAGACTTAAATTACCGGTAAGCTTGCGATAATTATAATCACCGGGATATACGGTGCCCTGGCTAAACCAAGAGCCGCCTACTCTAAATGAGGTTAGGTCTTTTCCTCCAGTAAAGGCTAGGTTAGCATTAGTTACCTCTGCATTTTTACCAAATGCATATTCCTGCCAGTCCGTATAACGTTGCTGATCCCATACCAAAAGATCATAGGCATTGCTGGCATTAGGTTCAATACCGTCATTTTCATAAGCTGCTTTTCTTAATTCAAGATATCGCGGTGTTTCAAGCAAATCCATTTTTCCAGGTACATAAGATATGCCGGTATAGGCCCTCATCTCAAGTCCTTTACTAGACTTTAAACCTGTTTTTGTAGTGATAAGAACCACCCCGTTGGCTCCACGAGAACCGTAAATAGCTGTGGCATCGGCATCTTTAAGAACCTCAATACTTTCAATATTTGCAGGGTTTAGGTTATTTAAAGGGTCGAGACCCGAATTTCCTAGAAGAGAATTACTTTCTACGGGAATGGAACTAATTGGTACCCCATCAATAATATATAAAGGATAATTGCCTTCACTCCTTAGACTATTAACTCCCCTAATCTGTATGGTGGAAGCCGCTCCCGGATTGGTTCCTCCAGAGGTGATCTGTACACCCGCCATTCTTCCTTGTAAAGCCTGTAATGGACTTATCACTGGCTGTTTGTCTATTTCCTCAGCCGTGACACGGGAGATGTTACCGGTTCGTTCACGTCTTTTTACGGTATAGTACCCGGCATTGATAAGCACTTCGTTTAAGGAGGCAATATCTTCATTTAGGACAACATTTATGGTAGATTGATTACCAACTGCAACCTCCTGTGATTTAAAACCTATAAATGAGAATATCAGGGTGTCCCCTGGGCTAGCCTGGATAGCATAAGATCCGTCTGCTGCGGTAACCTCACCAACTCGTTTATTTTTAATAAAAACAGTTACGCCTTCTAATGGTTTCCCTTTGGGCTCGGAGACTTTGCCAGTAATTTCCTGTTGGTAAAAATAAATGGTAGGGGAGAGGGTAGCCGCTTTGGCTTGACCCATCGCTAACATGACCAATAAGGCCATGGCTAAGAGGAACATGATGATAAGCATGCCCCGCTTGTAAAAATTTTTCATAATTTTACATTAGTTAAATGAAACATTTGTTTTATTAAAGCTTAGGCCTTCCCTGTACGACTGCAATCTCAAGGGAAGGCTTTTTTGCTTTTACCCGTCAAAACGAGTGTTCACTTTTCTTTTTTCCATATGCATTTTTTATTGGCTAAACAAACTATTAAATTGGAGCAAAAAATCACCGTTCCCAAAGCCATCTCTACATGAGAATTGGCTTTTGCCCACCCAACTACTGTAATACAATAAACTGTTTACAGTATCCCACGGGATTATTAGCGGAATTTACCTCGTTCCCGTAAACAAGCTTGATAAAAACACTCCGTAGGGAATGCCGGCCGCTTTGACCTTTTTTTAAAATGTAGGGTTAATTGTAGCGACGTCTTTTTAGTGAAGAAACAAATGCTTGAGAAGAAAATTTTACGCAAAAAAATGGGCGTGAAACTTAACTTATCAAACAGAGGTACTGGTATACCATGCAACGATAAGAAAAAGCCCACGCCCCGGGTCGTGAGCATTCACACTTATCATCTCGTTGCTAAAAATTACCAGTTTTCTGTCTGAGACTCTAAGCGAATGCTTCTAATATTTTATTCTAAGAAGTTCGCAATATATTAATAATGACTCAAATATAATAAAAATTTGTTTTTGTGGTATTTAAATGCCACAATTTTTATGTTAAAAATCTTCAGATTGCTTTGAATAAGTAGTTTCCAATGGATGATCAACTATCAAAAGACGATTTTTTAATTTATTTCGGCAAAAAACTTAAAGAAATTAGGACTTCAAAAAACCTTACCTACCGGAAATTAGCGCAACGGTGTGATATTGATTATAGTCATATAAGCAAAATTGAAAAAGGAGAAAGAAATATTCAATTATCTACTGTTTTAGAATTGTCTAAAGGACTGGAAGTTTATCCTAAAGAGTTGTTTGATTTTAAAATTAGCTAAACACAATTATTTTTGAATTACGTTAATCATATTCACACTTATTTTTTCATGAAGTTCAATTTACTCCAAATTCATTACTCTTAACCTCATACTGAATTTCAGAGATCTTACAGGATTAAACCTGATAAAGTCTTTATACTTTATAATTATTATATTACTACTCCGCTTATAAAATCGATATATGGATAAAAGAAATTATTTAGAGCTTCACTTCTATTTAGAGAATCATGATCATACTTTGAATGCTAAGCTATTTAATTTAGCGGAAGCAGAATTTATAAAGATAGTAGAAGAAGTAGCCAAAATTTTAAAAATTGAGGTTAAAACTAATGTTCTGCCTAGAAAAGAAGGAGGACTTGAGACCTTTTATGAATTTGTAACCGCTCCTGAAAATGAAAGTATCAGGAATATTGCAGTTTATTTTGGTGGTTTGATCAGTAAAATTTTAGCAGATGTGGTAGCCAATAATATAAAAACAGATACTGAAACTGAGAAGCTAAAGAAACAAAAACTTGAATTAGAAATTGAGAAATTAAAGAAAGAGTTAGAAGAAATAGATTTAAAAAAAGAACATTCTCCTGAAGTAATTAATTTAAAAGATCGACTTGCCTTATATGCGGCGGAAACTAATAAAGTAAAAATTTCAAAATCGAATTTTTACAGATTCCTCAATAGTGAAGATAAAATTATCCGTTTTGCAACGAGGCAAGTAAACGCTGATCTTGAGCCATTGGAAAAAGAAAATGTTGTACCAAAAAAAGATTTCTCAAAATTCATTATTAATGAAGCCGATATCGAACCAGATTTCAAAAATAACGTAGAAATAGAAATAGTTTCTCCTGTACTTAAAAGAAGTAGAGCGAACTGGCGAGGAATTTATAATGATAAAGCTTTTAACTTCAAAATGAAAGACAAAAGATTTCAGCAAATGGTCATTCAGAAGAATCTTAATTTTTCCAGCGGTACATTACTCATTTGTGATTTGGAACTCAAACAAAAATTAGATAGTGAAGGTGAAGTTAAAATTAAAGGCCATGAGGTGTATAATGTTATCCAAATTGTCTATCCTGATGGTGAAGTAATAGATATCATATACGACGAAAACGAAGCTCCTTTCTAGCTAAAAATGGATAATGAACCAATTATTAACCATCTTTAGTACTATTTGGAGCGACCAATATCTGCGAGGTGTTAGCCGCTCCTTAACCGCTATCTTCAACTTGTATTCAAATATACCATTTTTAAGATTTTATATGAGTTTAGTAAAGCTTTAACAATAGATTTCTTTTTCATAAATTGCCACGGCTTCCCCACCCTACCTCGGAAGCATAAATTATTTACTACATACCCGAATCTGAATAATGGCCAAAAAGAAAACTACCAAAGAAAAATCTATTGAAGAAAGCCTGTGGGATGCTGCGAATAAATTGCGTGGCTCCATAGAACCTTCAGAATACAAACACGTGGTGCTCGGGCTTATCTTCCTGAAATTTGCCAGTGATAAATTTGAAGTGCGCCGTGAGGAACTTGTTGCCGAAGGCAAAGAAAAGTATCTTGAGATGAAAGACTTCTATAATATGAAGAACGTCTTTTTCTTGGCAGAAACTTCCCGATGGAACTATCTTATTAAAAATGCGAAGCAGGACGATATTGCACTAAAGATTGATACCGCGTTAAACCAGATCGAAAAGAACAACCCATCTCTAAAGGGTGCATTGCCGGACAATTATTTTTCCCGCTTAGGACTGGACCAAAGTAAATTATCCTCTCTTTTGGACACCATAAATAAAATAGATACTCAAAAAGACAAATCCCAGGATATCGTGGGGCGTGTATATGAATACTTTTTGTCCAAATTCGCATTGGCGGAAGGAAAAGGAAAGGGAGAATTCTATACACCAAAGAGTATTGTAAACCTTATTGCCGAAATGATAGAACCCTATAAAGGGATAATTTATGATCCGGCTTGTGGTTCAGGTGGAATGTTCGTGCAGTCTATTAAGTTTATTGAAAGCCACCACGGGAGCAAACGGGAAATTTCCATTTACGGACAGGAGTACACTAATACTACTTACAAACTGGCAAAAATGAACCTTGCCATTCGGGGGATATCTGCTAATCTGGGTGAAAAAGCGGCCGATACCTTTAGCAACGATCAGCATAAAGATCTGAAAGCAGATTATATTATGGCCAACCCGCCCTTTAATCAAAAGGACTGGCGTGGGCCGCAGGAATTAATTGATGATCCTCGATGGCAGGGTTATGAAGTGCCTCCAAAAAGCAACGCAAATTATGGTTGGATCCTAAATATGGTTTCCAAACTATCAGATGATGGGGTTGCCGGTTTTATTTTGGCTAACGGAGCTCTTTCCGGGGGTGGCGAAGAATATAAAATTAGGAAAAAGTTGGTGGAGAACAACCTGGTGGAAGCTATTATTATCCTGCCACAAAATATGTTTTACACCACCAATATAAGCGTAACCGTTTGGATCCTTAATAAAAATAAAACCGCACATACCCGTTCTATTGGCGATGAAGAAAGGCATTATCGGGACCGGCAGGAAGAAGTGCTGTTTATGGATTTACGGCAGATCGGGGAGCCGTTTGAGAAAAAATTTATCCAGTTTAGCCCAAAGCATATTCAGGATATTGCCAAAACCTACCACGATTGGCAACAGGAAAATACAGATTATAAAGATATTCCGGAATATTGCTACAGTGCCACCAAAGCAGATATTAAAAAGAAAGACTTCTCCCTGGTGCCCAGCAAATACATTGAATTTGTAAACCGGGATGAAAACATCGATTTTGACTCCAAAATGGCAGGTTTACGAAGCGAACTGACAGATTTGCTAAAAGAAGAAGAGCAGTCCAAAAAGGAATTATTAGATGTTTTTAAAGAGCTTGGGTATGCAATCAAACTATAAACCTATTGGAGATTACATACAAAAATTAAAAGTCCGAAATTCAGAAGATAGGTATTCTGAACTTTTAGGTATTAATATAGATAAGTTTTTTATGCCTTCAGTAGCCAATGTAGTAGGCACTAATCTATCAAGATATTTAATTGTAAGACCTGGGCAATTTGCCTGTAACCGAATGCACGTTGGCAGAGATTATAGAATACCAATTGCACTTTCAGAAAATGAAAAACCTTTTATAGTATCACCTGCATATGATGTCTTTGAAATAAAGGATACTTCTATTTTATTACCTGAATATTTGATGATGTGGTATAGTCGTGCTGAATTTGATAGAAATGCCTGGTTCTATACGGATGCTGACGTTAGGGGAGGTTTAGCCTGGGATGCTTTTTGCAGTATTGAACTACCTGTTCCTTCCATAGAAAAACAGCGCGAAATTGTCACCGAATACAATGTGGTGAAAAATCGCATCAAACTGAATGAACAACTTAATCAGAAACTGGAGGAAACTGCACAGGCTATCTATAAACGTTGGTTTGTCGATTTTGAATTTCCAAATGAAATTGGAAAACCTTACAAATCTTCTGGTGGAGCAATGGTTTATAATGAGGAGTTGGATAAGGAGGTTCCAAAGGGTTGGGAAGTTGTCCCTTTAGGAAATGTTGCTCATTATACAAAAGAACGAATAGAAGTTGAAAATTTAGATTTATTAAATTATGTCTCGACTGATAATATGCTTGCTAATAGGAAAGGGATTACTACGGCCTCTAAGCTTCCAACTTCAAAGACGCTTCCTAAGTTTATTAAAGGGGATATTTTGATTTCAAACATTCGTCCATATTTTAAAAAGATATGGAAAGCTGATTTTGATGGTGGTTGTTCTAACGATATTCTCTGTTTTAAATCTAAGAACAGTAATTATTCTTCTTACTTATATGCTATTCTGGAGCAAGATTTATTTTTTGAATATGTAATGTCTGGAAGTAAAGGAACGAAGATGCCCAGAGGAGACAAGGAGTGGATTATGAATTATTTAGTAGCAATTCCTCCAGATGAACTTTTAAGAAACTTTATAAGTTATGTAGAGAATATATCCCAGAAGATGAATATCAAAATTTCAGAAAATAAATTATTGTATGAAATAAAATCTTTTATACTTTCCAGAATGTCAAGAATAAAAAAAGAAAAATTAGTAACCAATTAAATATGATATACAAATACCAACTAATCATTCTGGGCACAACAGGAAAATTATCAGATAGGATAGTAGATCTTTTTTTCGAAAAATTAATTGAATTGAGGCAATTGAAAGATTCTTTTATTTTAATTGATGAAAATAATTTTACTAAAGAATATAAAGCTAATCAACCTGCGTTTGCCATTTATTTTGGAGATAAAAATCGTGATTTTAAAAATATTGAAATTATAGATAAGTTACTAAAAGATGCAACATTAATCTTGCCGATTTATTACGATTCTTTTAGTGCAGAAATTCCGAAAATTTTAGAGAATCAGAATGGACAGCTTTACGATGAAACTAAAGACAGTAAAATAACGAACTTGGCTTTAGAATCTTTCGGAAAACTAAGACATACACGCAAGGTGTTTATTAGTTATAAAAGAGATGAATCCTCTTCTGTTGCAATCCAATTATATGAGGCTATGGAAAAAAATAATTTTGATGTTTTTTTAGACACACATTCCATCAAACAAGGAGAGCCTTTTCAAGAAGAATTATGGCATCGTATGACCGATTGTGACGTCATTGTTTTGCTAAATACCCCAAAATTCTTAACAAGTAAGTGGTGTAAAGAGGAGCTAGCAGAGGCTAATGCCAAACAGATTGGAATTGTTCAGTTGATTTGGCCAAACAATAAAATTGACAGCGCTGCACACGTCTCATTTCCAAAACACTTAAAGGATTCGGACTTTATCGATAATTTATATAAAAACAAGGATGCCTCTAAATTAAAAGAAGATATTGTTAATGAAATAGTAAGTAGTGCAGAATCCGTTAGAGCCCGAAATTTAGCTTCCAGGCAAGATAATTTAATAACTGAATTTTCAAATATTGCGTTGAAATATGGAAAAAAAATTAACCTACAGCCTGAAAGAATTATAACAGAGGAATTGGGGAATAAAAAAAGAAGAATTTTTATACCAACTATCGGGATACCACAGTCTTTAGATTGTAATATGTCGGAAGAATTGGTAAAAGAAATAAATGAATATGAAGTGGAAAGCGTTTACTTAATTTTTGATGATATTAGGATTAGAGAAAAATGGTTAAAACATTTGGAATGGTTGAACAATTATTTAAAAATCAAAACACTGAAAAAGCAAAATTTCGATAAATGGTTTCAAAAGAATTAAAAAATATTTTCCTATCAGCAAGCATACCACTACCAGAGCGAGATCCAAAATATATAGATTCAGCCGATGTAATAGCCATACGAGATTCGGTTATTGCATTAGCCACTACTATTTTACCTCACTATAGATTAATTTGGGGTGGGCATCCCTCCATTACACCTTTAATTAATTATGTTTTACAGAAAATGAATTTGACAATCCAAGATCACGTGGTACTTTATCAATCTAGGTTTTTTGAAAATTTTTTTCCTAAAGATAATAACAAGTTTGAAAATGTGCGCTTAACTCCGGCTAACGATGACAGAGAAATTAGCTTAGGTTTAATGCGTGAATTAATGATTGGTACTAATGATTTTTATGCTGGTGTTTTTATAGGTGGAATGGAAGGAATTGAAATAGAGTATAAAATGTTCAGAGAGTTTCATCCGAAAGCAAAGGTAATCCCTTTAGGCAGCACTGGTGCGGGATCTAAAATGGTTTATGATAATTTTGATTTTGAGAAAAACGAAAGGTTTTTAGAGGATTATGCTTATATGTCACTCTTTCAAGATTTATTAATTAAAAACAAATAAAATGGCAAGAAATGTATTTACAAGTTTTCATTACAAACCAGATAATTGGAGAGCCTCGACAGTTCGAAGTATAGGGAAAATAGAAGGTAATTCGGTTGCCACTCCTAATAAATGGGAAACAGTAACCAATGGAGGAGATGCTGCAATTAAGAAATGGATAAATGATAATATGACAGGTAAAACCTGTGTCATAGTATTAGTAGGGGAAAATACTGCAAATAGAAAATGGATTAACTATGAAATTGAAAGAGCTTGGTCTGAAAAAAAAGGTATTGTTGGGATTCATATTCATAATTTAAAAAACGGAGATGGGGAAAAATCTAATAAAGGAGATAATCCCTTTGATTATTTTGATTTTGGCAGTAAGAAATTTTCTTCCGTCATCAAATGTTACAATCCACCTTATACAGATAGCCAAAAAGTGTACAATCACATAAGAGAAAACATTGAAGACTGGATTGAAGAGGCTATAGAAATTAGAAAAAATAATTAGATGAGCATAATAGATAAGTCCCAACTATTAGGCTTTAGAAATCAGACGCGAACCTTTTCTAAAGGTTTGAATGGAAGCTTAAACGAATTTAGTAACGAAAGTAGAGTAGGAAAAGTTACAATCTTTTTATCTCATAAACATAATGAAAGAACTGAGTTAGATGCTGCTATCCAATTCTTGAAAAGAATGAATGTGAATGTTTATGTGGACTGGCTTGATGGTGATATGCCTAAAAATACTTCTGGTAAAACAGCTTCAAGAATCAAAAGTAAGATAAAGGAGAATAGAAAATTTATATTCTTGGCCACTGAAGGTGCTATTAACTCCAAATGGTGTAATTGGGAACTAGGCATTGGAGATACACATAAGTATATAAATCACATAGCTTTAATGCCAGTGAAAGAAGATTATAAAGGCTATACAGGTAATGAATACCTTCAAATATATCCTACGATAGAGTTCATTAGAAGATTTACTGTTCAAAGAAAAATTGGTGGTTATTTTGACGAAGGTTATTATGTTGTCTCTCCAATTGAGATTGGTGAGGCCCGCTCATATACTAAGCTTGATAATTGGCTTTCTAATTAAAAAAATATGCCCGAAACCAATCGTATAGAAAATAAACGTGAACTTTCCGAAGGCCTGGAGAAGGAAGATTAGGAATAATATGAAAAAAGACAAGCATATAAAACCCAGTGATGAGCTCAGCGATTTTATTTTATACACCGCACCAAGTGGTGAGGTAAAAATAGAAATTTACGTTCAGAATGAAACGGTATGGCTTACCCAGCAAAAAATTGCAGAGTTATTTGGGGTGTCAAAATCTACGATTAGCGAACATTTGCGTAATATTTTTAAAAGTGGGGAATTAGAGAAAGAGACAACTGTTCGGAAATTCCGAACAGTTCAAACTGAAGGAGAAAGAGAGGTTGCACGCAATTTAGAGTATTACAATTTAGATGCTATTATTTCTGTGGGTTATAGGGTAAACTCCACCAAAGCCACTCAGTTTCGTATTTGGGCTACCAGGGTATTAAAAGAATACATTATTAAAGGTTTTGCTTTAGATGATGATCGTTTAAAGCAGGGTAAAACTTTTTTTGGAAAGGATTATTTCAGGGAGTTATTGGAACGGGTTCGTTCCATTCGTGCCAGCGAACGTAGAATCTATCAACAGGTTACTGATATATTTGCGGAATGTAGTATTGATTACGATCCGAAATCACCTATTACCAAAAAGTTTTATGCAACGGTTCAAAACAAATTTCATTTTGCCATAACAGGCAAAACTGCCGCTGAAATTATCTACTTAAAAGCAGATAGTTCCAAGCCTCAAATGGGCCTCGCCACTTTTAAAAATGCTCCTGAAGGTAGAATTCTTAAATCTGATACCACCATCGCCAAGAACTACCTTGAAGAAAAGGAAATCAAGCAACTGGAACGAACGGTAACAGGTTATTTTGATTACATAGAAGGCTTGATTGAAAGAGAAAATATCTTTACGATGGAGCAACTTGCGCTAAGCGTCAACAAGTTTTTAGAGTTTAATGAATATAAAGTTTTACAGGGTCTGGGGAAACGATCTAAAAAACAAGCCGAAAACAAAGCCTTTTCGGAATACGACAAGTTCAACAAAACCCAAAATATAGAATCTGATTTTGACAAAATGGTGAAAGGCTTAAAAAAGGGAAGAAGTAAAAATGATAGAAATTAACCTTATGAAACATACATTATAGGGAGACCCCGCAAGTCTCCCCCCAAGTTACCCCACAAGTCTCCCCCCAAGTACGGGATCTTCTTAATGTTTTTAAGGGCGAAGAAAGTAGAACCGAATTGCAAAAATCATTAGGGCTTGTGGACAGAAAAAATTTTAGAATCAATTACTTAAATCCCGCCATAGAAGAGGGTTTTGTAGAATTAACAACACCGGACAAACCCAAAAGCAGTAAACAGAAGTACAGGTTAACTGAGAAGGGAAGAAAAGCCAGACAGGAATGAAATTTACCGAAGCACAACTGGAAAGCGTTTTTGCCAACCAGCTTGAACAAGAAGATTATAAGCATCAACTGGGAGGCACAATCTCACGAAAGGAAGATGAAGTGCTCATTGAAAGTGATCTTCAGGAATTTCTATTGACAAGGTACCGGAAAAACGGGATTACTAAAAATGAAATAGATTCCATTATTCTTAGACTTAAAACTCTTCCGGCATCAGATCTTTATGAAAGCAACAAGGAGTTTATGCGAATGCTTTCTGATGGTTTCTCGCTAAAGCGGGAAGACCGTTCCCAAAAAGATATCTGGATCTATTTAATTGATTATTCAGAAGACAACCAAAATACTTATAAGTTCGTTAATCAGCTGGAAATTACCGGCACTCAAAAACGTATTCCTGACGGGATTCTTTATATTAATGGAATTCCGGTAGTTGTTTTCGAATTCAAAACGGCGATTCAGGAAAATACCACCATTTATGACGCCTATATTCAATTAACAGTGCGTTACCAAAGGGACATACCTGAACTTTTTAAGTACAATGCATTTTGTGTAATTAGTGATGGTGTAAATACCAAAGCAGGTTCATTTTTTGCGCCTTATGAATTTTTTTATGCATGGCGCAGGATCGCTGGATTGGCAAAAGAGGTTGACGGTATTGATAGTATGTTCACCCTTATCCAGGGAATGTTGCATCAAAACAGGCTGCGGGATATCATTAAAAACTTTATTTATTTACCGGACAGTTCCAAGAAAGACGAAAAGATCGTGTGCCGCTACCCCCAGTATTATGCGGCCAGGGCTCTATTTGAAAATATTCAGAAAGTCCAAAAACCTAACGGAAACGGAAAAGGAGGCACCTATTTTGGAGCAACTGGCTCCGGTAAAAGTTTTACCATGCTTTTCCTAACCCGGCTTTTAATGAAAAGTGATCACTTTGAAAGCCCCACCATTATTTTGATAACTGATCGAACCGATTTGGATGATCAGCTTGCAGGGCAATTTACCAATGCCAAAGCCTTTATTGGGGATGATGCTATCGCAAGTGCAGAAAGCCGTGCAGACCTACGCAAACGAATAAGAGGAAGGGAAAGTGGTGGAGTGTTCCTTACCACTATACATAAGTTTACAGAAGACACCGAGTTGCTTACGAATAGAAGCAATGTTATTTGTATATCTGATGAGGCTCACCGGAGCCAGACCAATCTTGACCAAAAAATAAAAATCACAGAAAAAGGGGTGCAGAAAACTTTTGGCTTTGCTAAATACCTTCACGATTCTTTGCCAAATGCTACTTTTGTAGGTTTTACCGGGACGCCAATCGATGCTACTTTAGATGTATTTGGGAAGGTGGTAGATGAATATACAATGACAGAATCTGTAATAGATGAAATTACAGTACGTATTGTATATGAAGGAAGGGCAGCGAAAGTGGCCCTTGAAAATAGGGAATTAAAGAAAATTGAGGAATATTACCGGGTAGCTGAGGAAGAAGGTGCGAATGAGTACCAGGTAGAAGAGAGTAAAAAGCAGTCGGCTAACATTAATGCCATTTTGAGTGATCCGGATCGTTTACAGGCCATAGCAGAAGATTTTGTCAATCATTATGAAAAAAGGCTAGAGGAAGGTGCTACCGTAAAAGGAAAAGCAATTTTCGTTTGTAGCAGTCGTGAAATAGCTTACGAGCTTTATAAGAACATCATCGAATTAAGACCGGAATGGGCAAAGGTTAGAAAGGCAGAAGAAGGTGCCGAATTAACCGAAAAAGACAAGAAGCAGCTCAAGCCTATTGAGCGGATAAAAATGATCATGACAAGGGGTATAGACGATCCTAAAGAAATGTATGATCTTTTAGGAACAAAAGAGTACCGGAAAGAGCTGGACCGTCAATTTAAAAATGAGAAATCGAATTTTAAAATTGCCATTGTCGTCGATATGTGGCTCACAGGTTTTGATGTGCCGTTTCTGGATAGTATCTATATCGATAAGCCCATCCAGCAACATAACCTTATCCAGACGATTTCCCGGGTAAACCGGAAGTTCCAGGGTAAAAACAAAGGACTGGTAGTAGATTATATTGGTATTAAGAAACAAATGAACTTAGCTCTTGCCAAATATAATAAGGGTGAGCGTCAGAATTTCGAAGATATTGAAAAGTCCCTGAAGATAGTTAGGGACCACCTGGATTTACTGGCCAGGATTTTTCACAAATTCGATAGTACCGATTATTTCCATGGAGATCCTTTAAGCCAGCTAAACAACCTGAACCAGGCCGTTGAATATGTACAGCAAACTAAGGAGCTGCAAACACGTTTTATGGATTTGGTGAAACGCCTTAAAGCCGCCTATGATATTTGTGCTGGAAGTGAGAAATTAACCCAACAAGAACGGGATTATACTCATTTTTACTTAGCTGTAAAGTCTATAGTCTTTAAGCTCACCAGGGGAAATGCACCGGATACCGCCCAGATGAACGCCAAAGTAAGAGAGATGATCAAAAATGCATTGGCAAGTGAAGGCGTGGAGGAGATCTTTAAAATGGGCGATCAGACCAACAGTCAGCAGGATATATTTGATGAGGATTATCTGGCAAAAATCGATAAGATCAAATTGCCCAATACTAAAATCAAACTTTTACAGCAATTACTGGCCAGGGCTATTGGAGAGATTAAAAAAGTGAACAAGGTAAAAGGAGTAGATTTTTCTAAAAAGATGGAAGGCCTAGTTTCCCGATACAATGAAAGAAAAGGTGATGTGTTACGCGGAGAGGTCTACGAAGAGATGGCAGAGCAGCTCACAGATCTTATTTGGCAGGTACAAAAAGAGTTTTCGGCCGGGGAAAAGTTGGGAATTGATTTTGAAGAAAAAGCCTTCTATGATATTTTAAAAGAGCTTTGTATCAAATATGATTTTCAATATCCCGAACATAAGCTCATCGAGCTCTCAAAGTCAATAAAAGATTTAGTGGACGAACAAGCGAAATTTCCAGACTGGAGCAAAAGAAATGACATTAAATCTGCCCTAAAGGTTGGACTTATTCTATTACTCGATGAACACGGTTATCCGCCGGTGGAACGGGATGAAGTTTATGAAGAAATATTTGAACAAGCGGAGAATTTTAAGAAAAATAGAGCGGTGTAAATGAGTTACTATGCTTTATAGCATTCCTTTAAATGATGACTCCTTTTAGACAATTATCCTAATAGCCTTAAAATAATAGCGCCAATTACTTGTAATTCAGCTTTCTTTAGAAAGCTTTTTTAGTCTTTTTTAAAAGTTATAAGTCAGTATCATAGGTTATGTTTTTACCTGAAATTTAATTTTACAGATGGATATTTATTCGCTATTTAAAAAATCGACTTTTTATTCTGTGTGATTTCGACATTTTATGGATCTAACGTTTCGCATTTCTTCACTGCTTTACTTTTAGGAATTTTTTAAAGCTGCATCTCTAAGGGATATATATGAGAACTTTTTACGATAGGGAAGAGGATGTATTTCATAGCTATCAGGTTTCAGGCATGCTGAGCTATTCCAGGGAAGTAATAGAGAGTGATTCAAGATTGGCGGTTAATTGCTAAAATTTTGAAACTTATTAACGTTAGAAAATTAATGGTTACTTTCTAGAGTTAATTTCCGGAATAAATATAAAATTCCGTTTCAATTGATATCAAACGGAGATTTTCCATATGGCTCTTATTTACTTATTAAAAAAAAATGAGATTCTGTACTTATTCTGTACTAAGTGAAAAAACAAAAGGCTCTCGATTTCTCGAAAGCCTTTATTTTACTAGTAGCGAGACCGAGATTTGAACTCGGGACCTCCGGGTTATGAAATATCATGGTGATATGTCATATGAGTGTTAAACGGTTTAAAATCAGTTAAATATGATAATTTTTATATTGCTTAATTTCATATAGTTTCATTTAAATACATGAAATGTTGTACCTATGTTGTACCCAATATTTTATTATCTTTAATTGAGATATTAATCTAAAAAAAATGTCGTCGGTAAGTGCAGTTCTAAGAAAAAAGATTAACAAATCAGGTTTGCAACCTATTGCTATTCGGATTATTAGAAATCGAAGATCAACTTATTTATACACTGGTCAATATATAGAAAAAAAAGATTGGGATGAAAAGAAAAAGAAGGTTAAAAGCTCACATCCTAATTCTTCCCGTTTAAATCATCTTTTGCTTATTAAACTTACTGAGGCTAATGAAAAGCTCCTCGAAAATGAGTCAACAGAAAGAAAATTATCAGTAGTCAAACTTAAAGAGTCTATACGCAGACAAAATTCATGCAATTTCAAACATACTGCAGATATATATTTGAATAATATACTTGCAAGAAGAAAATCGAATCAATACTTAACTGAAAAGAATAGAGTCAATCAATTTTTAAATTTTGCAGGTGCCAGTATAGAATTTCACGAAATAGACGTTCCATTACTCAAGAGGTTTGCGTCCTATCTGGAATTTAAAAAATACCGGGCAAAGCGCACAGTAGTAAATTATATGATATGCATTAGGGCTATATATAATTTAGGATTAGCTTTAAAAAATGCTGATCATAATGATTATCCATTTGGTAAGGGTAAATACCAGATTAAAATACCGGAAGCAAAAAAAATTGGATTGAATATTAGTGAATTAAAGAAATTAGAAAATGCCACCGATTTGAGCGAAGCAAATCAGCATACTTTGAATGTATGGTTATTAAGTTTTTATTTTGCTGGGGTTAGGATAACTGATATCATTCAATTAAAATGGACTGATCTAAAGGATGATAGATTATATTATCGTATGAAGAAAAATGACAAGTTAGTTTCGCTTCAAATCCCATTTAAAGCTCAAAAAATTTTAGATCAATACTTTCCTTTCAAAATTGATAATAGTGATTTAGTATTTCCAGAGTTGAGATATATTGATCTTGATGATGATATACAAGTTAGGACTAGAATAAAAACGGTAACCCGTAATTTTAATAGACAGTTAGGCCGAATTGCAAACCAATTAGGCATTAATAAAAAACTTACCATGCATATTGCTCGCCATAGCTTTGGAAATATTTCAGGAGATAAAATTCCTATTCAGATGTTGCAAAAATTATATCGCCATTCTTCTGTTACTACAACTATGATGTATCAATCCAATTTTATGAACCGTGAAACAGATAAAGCATTGAATAGCGTTGTAGATTTTTAAATTGACCTTAAAGAATTTATTGAACCGGAACCCTTGATTAAAGATGAAATTCAAATTATAGAGAAAAATCACTTTTTCGAAATTGGTGATATCAACGTATTTATTTTTTACATAAATTTATAAATTCCAATTACTTACGAAGCTCTTTATAATTGCTTAGTAAATTTTTTTTGTGGTCGTGATAAAATCTATTTTCACCCAAAGGATAGATTTGTAGTGTTTTGACGAATAGGCCGTTATTTATAAATAGTCTGTTAATTCGCCTTCCTTCATTTTTGTTATAGATTAATTTAGTGCTTTGATTTTCAATTGGGTGTCATGTTTAGTGCAATTAATTTTCCGGCTTATCGTCAGCTTGATCAAATGGATTGTGGGCCTACCTGCCTAAAAATCATTACAGAATTTTACGGCAGACATTTCAATATAGATTTTTTACGTGAAATCTCATCCCAACAAAAAGGAGGAGTATCCTTTCAGGGTCTTTCACAAGCAATGGAAAGAATTGGATTAGATTCTGTTGGCATTAAAGCTAACTTAAAGGAACTGATTGAAGATATTCCACTTCCTGCAATTGCTCACTGGGAACAGAATCATTTTTTGGTGATATATAAAACTGATAAACGAAATGTTTTTGTTTCCGACCCGGCCATAGGAAAAATAAAATATTCTCATAATGAATTTCAGGTGCGATGGTCAGGTAAGAATGAAAATGAGGGCGTATTACTCCTTGTCCAACCTAAAGAGGATTTTCTGGATAACGATAATGAAGAAGCTAAGCCGGAAGGAATAGGATTTTTACTCGAATATCTTAGTCCGTATAAAAAATATATAGGACAAATCACCTTGGGTTTATTCACTGCGATGTTAATTCAGTTAATCCTTCCTTTTCTAACTCAAAGCATTGTGGATTACGGGATCAATTATGAGAATCTTGATTTTATATACCTGATCGTTATAGCACAACTTTTTTTATTTCTAACTCGTTCCGTCACAGAGGTGATTCGGGATTGGCTCTTACTGCACATCAGCACCAAAGTTACCATAGCTATGGTGTCGGATTTTCTGGATAAACTTTTGAAGCTTCCAATTACTTTTTTTGACTCAAAAACCACCGGCGATTTTATGCAGAGGATTTACGATCATCAAAGAGTAGAGGAATTCCTGAGCGGCCAATCCCTGAGTATATTTTTTGACCTGCTTAGCATAATAGTTTTTGCTTTTGTTTTAGGAATTTTTGATAGTACGATATTTCTAATTTTCTTGATTGGAACTTCTTTGTTTTTAGGGTGGTCTCTTTTATTTATGAAAAAGAAAGAGGTTCTGGATCACCAGCAATTTGATTTGCATAGAAAGGAGCAATCCCATTTTCTTCAAATCATTATGGCAGTGATGGAAATCAAAATTAACAATTCTGAAGAAAGAAGAAAATCGGAGTGGGAGATGAATCAGTCCAGGCTTTTTGGATTGCAATCAACTATCCTGAAGGTTGATCATAGTCAAATTAAGGGCGGTAAATTTATTAATGAAATTATGGGCATCCTGATTGTTTTTTGGTCAGCAAAGGCAGTCATATCCGGTGAAATATCCTTAGGTACCATGTTGGCAATCCAATTCATTGTAGGAAGTCTTTACATACCAATTTCTAATACTATCGATTTCCTATTGGGCTATCAAAAAGCAAAACTTTCTTTAAAAAGATTGGCTGAAATTCACAATCAAAAATCTGAAGTATATCAGAATGAAAGATTTGGTTTAGAGTTGAAAAGCGATATAAAACTCGAAAATATCTCGTTTAATTATGGAGAACAGGGATCAAAAGCTGTTCTCAAGAATGTTTCTACCATTTTTCCACACGGAAAAGTTACTGCCATTGTAGGAGCTAGTGGATCTGGTAAGACGAGCCTTCTGAAAATATTATTGCAATTATATAAACCTTGTGAAGGCAGGATAAGTATTGGATACGAAAATTTCGAACATATTCAAGTAAACAACTGGAGAAGGATGTGTGGTGTGGTTTTACAGGATGGAATTTTGTTCAATGATACGATAGAACGAAATATCACAGAATCAAAATCTGATGAACCATTAAACCAAAAGCGATTAATAGAATCGGTCGAAATGGCCAATTTGACCGGTTTAATTAGTTCACTCCCTCTTGGGTATCAGACCAGGATTGGTGAACAAGGACAGCTATTAAGCGGGGGAGAGAAACAAAGACTTTTAATTGCAAGGGCGATATACAAAGATCCTAAATATTTATTTTTTGATGAAGCTACAAGCTCCTTAGATGCTGAAAACGAAAAAATAATAACAGAAAACCTGAATCATTTTTACCGGGATAAAACAGTAATTATCGTAGCCCATAGGCTATCCACGGTAAAAAATGCAGATCAAATACTGGTTATGGATAAGGGAAATATCGTGGAACAGGGGAATCACCAAGAGTTGCTTTCTCAGAGGGGTGTTTACTATACATTAATTAGAAATCAACTTTAAATTTAACCATTATCGAAAAATTCAAAAAATACAAAAAATACAAAAATGATAATATTCTTCAGCGTGAACCCGGTTGGATATTACGGAATGGCACTAAGTTGACATTTGCTTTCTTTGTATTATTACTAATTTTCGCTTCCAATTTTCCATTTAATGAAGTTATTCAAGGAAAGGTAATTGTCACCTCACAAAATCCACCGGTGCACATAAAAGCAAAATCTGGAGGTAAAATTTTTGCGATTAATTACCAACCCGGAGATTTAGTTTCAAAAGGGGATATTTTAGGTGAACTGGAAAATGATTCAAACACAAAAGATGTAGTAAATCTACGAGCTAATTTAGATACCGTTTTCAAAATTCAAACCCTCAAAGATTTAAATGAGATTTACCCTCCACATTTAATTTTAGGCAACGACCTTCAATTATATTACAATGCTTTTTTGAGCAATTATCATCATTTGATACTTGAAGCGTCCCTGAATGATCAATCTATTCATGATCATCAAATGAGGCAGGAATTATCAAATCAGCTTTATTCCATTGATAGTAAAAATGAAGAATTATCTATCGCTAAAAGAAATCTTGAAGTCTCGGAAACCAATTATAAGAGGTTCCAGGAATTATTTAATAAGGGGGTGGTTTCTCAGGTTGATCTTGAAAATATAGAAAAAGATTTCTTAATGCAGCAGCGCCAATTTCATTTTTTAAATCAACAGTATAATCAGTTAATATTAGAAAATAAAGGTATACTATCTAGGCTTCAACTTTTAAGTAATACGTCTTTAAAAACTAAGCGTAATCTAGAGGTTGATCTACTATTATCTCAACAGAATTTAATCAGTGCTATCCAAAAATGGGAAGATACCTACCTTTTGAAAAGCCCCATTGATGGCCGATTATCTTATTTTGAAGTTTGGGGAGAATACCAGAATGTAGAAAATGGAGAATCAGTATATAGTGTTGTTCCCGATATTCAGCAGAATCTGATAGGGAAATGCATAATCCCCATTCGGAATGCAGGGAAGTTGAAAAAAGGGCAGAAGGTAAATTTAAAACTAGATAACTATCCTTATCATGAATGGGGAATGGTAAGAGCCAAGGTAGGATCGATTTCACAAATACCCAAAGGAGGAGACAATCCTGGTTACATTGTTTACTTAACTATTAATGACCTGAAAACCTCTTACGGTAAAGAATTAGAGTTTCATCAGGAATTAAATGGAACAGCAGAGATATTACTGAAGGAGGTAACATTGATAGAACGGATTTTTTACCAATTCCGTCATTTATGGTCAAGTAGAGAATTTTAAATGGTTGAACATGATTTTTTCTTCTGTAATAAATCTTTCCCTGTGCCGCTCACTGTTGTTCGTGGCTTTGATTTTATTTATTTATAAGCCATTATTATTTGCCCAGGATAATATAAAACAGAGCACTACCATTTATTCAGTTAATTCATCTTTTCTAGAATTGCATGAACTTGAGGCGGCGGCTATGGCAGATTCTAAAATTGACGAACTAAATAAGATTGTAGAAGTCCATTCGCAGAAGGCTAAAAAAGAGAATGATCCCGTTGAACTAGCCAGAGCTTATTACTACAGAATTTTGACGGAGAAGCCTGAACGCGCAATTATTTATTCAGATTCCATGATCGAGATTACTGAAAACAGCGAACATCCAAACTACCCGACTCTTGGCTATATTCTCAAAGCAAATGTGCTTTATGATCAGGGTAAATTTCAACCTGCATTAGATAATTTTTTAAAAGCCTATAATCTGGCTTTGGAAAAGAATAATATGGAAGATCAGCGTGAAATTTCCCTTGCCATTGCTGCCATAAGGAATATTAACGGGCAACATTACGCCGCCGCCGATTTATATAAGCGATCCCTTAATCTTTTAAAACAGAAATCAAATTCAACCGAAGATTATTACGAGGATTATTCAACTCTGTTATATAACCTCTCACTTACCTACCTGAGATTGTCACAATTGGATACCTCAAAATATTATGTTCAGAAGGGAATTGATTTGTCAAGATTAGAGAACAAAAAAGAAGATTTTAAGGATTTTGTTTTGGTGGATGCTCAGATAAATTTTTATAAAAAGGATTTTAAAAGGGCCAAGGATACACTTCTAAAATATATTGACGATTTTGACGGTACCAGTAAGGCGATCAAGCTTTATTATTTGGGAAAAATTGAAAAAAATTATGGAAATGATAAGGTCGCGCTTAAATATTTTAAAACCATAGATTCCATCGTCTCCTCAACAGAGGATCCTTTTAACGAAGTAAAAGATGTTTATCAGCAATTAATAATCAATTCGGTTTTAGAAGACGAAGAAAAGGAACAAATTGGCTATATAGAAAAACTAATATATTATGATAGTGTTTTGTCCTCAGAGCATGAAAATATTGCAAATCAGGCAATAGTTGCTTATGATATCCCGGATCTGAAAAGACAAAAACTTAAAGCTGAAAATCAACTCAAAACAAAAAATTTATATGTGACATTGATTGCTATTCTGGCTGGTCTGGCTGTTCTTATTGGCTTATATTTTTTTATACGCTCCAGAAAAATGAATGCAAGGTTAAAACTTCTTATGGAAGAATCGGAAATGGAAGAGGGAAAATCTAAGGCCATTACAGAGCATCCTTCTTCCATTCCGGAGGAAATTAGAAAGGATATTTTAGAAAAACTGGCTGTATTTGAAAAATCAGATCGCTTTATGAGCAAAGATTTGGATATGTATGGCCTGGCCCAACAAATAGGTACCAATACTACCTATTTGTCCACTGTAATCAATCATTACAAAAAGATGAATTTTCCAACCTACGTCAAGGATTTGAAAATTAAAGCGGCAATAAATCAACTGAGTAAGAATCCTGATTTATTGAAATATAATTATCAAGGTTTAGCGGAAATTTTTGGTTTCAAAACAGGGGAATCATTTTCGAAAGCCTTTTACAAGAAAACTGGGGTATATCCATCTAAATTTTTAAATGAATTAAAATCACGCTAAACAACACGTCATTTATAAATGGAGGGTTAACCTTTTTGCAGCCTGTACCCAAATGTGATTATTTAGTACTGAAATTTATTAATCCATTAAATATTCTAATTATGAAAAAAGAACTAAAAGATTTTAAAGGAAGAGCCCTTAAAAATTTACACCAAATTAAAGGTGGGGGAGAAGATGGTCCAATTGACAGGGATAAGATCAAAACTCCGAAAGTTGGAAAACGAGATTGAAATTAAATCCGTAAAAAAATTCCCGGATCAAAATCCTGATTCGGGAATTTCAAAAAATGAAAAATGAAAAAATATATCAAATATTTTCTATTCTATTCTTTGTGTTTTTTCCTTTCGGTTTCTTTTGCCCAGGAAGGAAAGAGCAATCATTTGGTTTATCCCCAAATCCTCAAAAAACCAACTTCCGAAATACATTATGGAATAAAAGTCTTAGACGAGTATTCAAATTTAAATAAGCTAGAAGATAGTTCGGTGAAAAATTGGTTCAAAGCTCAGGATTCTCTGGCTGAAAAGTATTTTGCTACAAATGACTTAATGAAAGAATATTTAGAGAAATTTAAAAAATACCAAAATAATGCTCAATCCTCCTTGAGTATGGTTCGTATTAGTGAAAATGGAAATTATTTTTACTTAAAATATGATGATAGTTTGGGATATGAAAAATTGTTTTTTAGGGAGAATCTTGCTGATAAAGAAAAAGAATTATTCGATCCTTCCCAGTATAATTCTGGTAATCCGTCAATAACTTATCTAAACCCCTCATTTGACGGAAAAAAGATCGCAATTGGTTTTAATGACAATGGTAGTTTTTCAAGTACAATCTTAATTTATGATCTTGAAACGAATCAGATTTTAAGAGAAGTGATTACAAATATCAATCCCGATTTTGGGGGAATAGAATGGTTGCCGGATAATTCAGGATTTATCTATTTATTTTTTCCGGAAGTAGATAATTCCCAACCGGGTTATAAGAAGAACTCTTTTTCTGTTATTTATAAATTAGGTGAAAACCCCGAAGATAGAAAACCAATTTTCCAGTCTCATTATGACTTACATATTTCTGAAGATTTTTATCCTAAAGTAAAAATAGGATCGAGCCTGGATAATTATATCATTGGTTATATAGCCAGTTCTGATGATTATTATGACAGCTATATAGCTACCATTTCAGATGTCCTACAAGGAAAACCAGATTGGAAACCATTCTTCAAAAAAGAAGATGCGATATTCTACGATCAGGGAGAGGTTCGTGGTGATAAATTTATTTTCCGCCAAGGAAATTTAAACGGGAATCTATTGGGGAAAGTAAGTATCGAAAATCCTGATTTCACTAATCCGGCTGTTTTGGCAGAAGGCAGTAAAGAGAATCCTATTATTAAATTTGAAGTAACAAAGGATAATATTTATTTCGCACGGTCCTTATATGGAGCAAATGTTTCTTTATATGTTCTCAACTCTTCAAATAAGATCAGACAATTACAACCTCCTTTTGATCCCGGTTATGCTACCTTTTTTGGGGAGTCTGTAAAACACAATAATGTTGGGGTGGGTATGGATGGTTGGACTTCTGATTATACCCGCTATTTAATAAATGAAGATGGAAGTTTCTCAAGAGAAGCACTTTCACCTCTATTGGCTTATCCAGAGTTTGAAAATATTATAACGGAACAAATAATGGTTACCTCCCATGATGGGGTAGAAGTTCCTTTATCGCTGGTTTATAAGGAAGGTCTGGAAAAAAAATCAGCAAATGAAGTATTTATGTATGTATATGGTGCATACGGGGAAAGTTTGAGTCCATTTTTCTCTCCTATGTTTTTAGATTGGGCAGCCCAGGGTGGAATTTTGGCATTCCCTCATGTTAGGGGAGGCGGAGAAAAAGGGAAGGAATGGCACAAGCAGGGAATGAAGAATCTTAAATTTAATTCCTGGAAAGATCTTATTGCCTGTACCGAAGCTCTAATAAATTTGAATTTTACGGAACCAGGATTAATTTCACTTTATACCAGCAGTGCAGGAGGGATTACAGCCGGAATGGCTGTAAACGAACGTCCGGATCTTTTTTCTTCCTTTATAGCTGATGTTCCGCGACTAAATCCTTTTGGTCTGGAATCATCCAGCACGGCCAGCAGTACGAGTTACCTTGAGTATGGAACGGTCAAAGACAGTACAGAATTTTCGGGTCTTGTAAAAATGGATCCATACTTAAACATACGGTCTAAAATGGCTTATCCGGCAGTTCTTGTAATGCCGAGCTATAACGATGACCGTATTCCATTATGGGATAGTGGCAAATATATAGCTAAACTGCAAAATAGTAATCAGACAAATAATCCTGTTTTATTGGATATCGACTATCAAAACGGGCATGAAACAGCGGGTGATTATGATGAATCTGTCCGTCTATACAGTAAAATTTTCAGTTTCGCCAAATCCAATATGAAGCGTTAGTTATTTCATCCAGATTAATCAGAGTTTTCCTGTTTTTATTCCGATTGTTTATGAATGCAGCCCATTCATTTATAAAAGCAGATATCTAATATTATTTAAAGTGCAGGAATTACAGGATATTTAAGGTAGTATTTCTTAAATATCAATCTAATGGATTTTCTGATTACCGAGGATGAGCTTAAAAATGAGATTCAGGAAATTGAGCAAACTTTCCTAAATAAGAATGCTGCATACTTTGAAATAATTAACTACTGCCGTAAAGTATTAGAAACCTACCGAAAAGAGATTTATTTAAATGGCTTCCCGGATACTCCTTCAGAAATTCAGTTTTTTAAAAAACAGAAAACGATTCCTTTAACATATCAGATTTATTACGAAAACTTGCTATCCATCGAATTGGAAATTTCATCTATAGACGAATCCTCACAGTCGAAATTTATATCTAAAAAGATTCAAAAGATAAATAGTTTTCTTACTGGGCATAAAAATTTCCTTCGGTATATCGCCCTGGATCAGGAATACATGGATGAGATCTATTTCACCCGAAAATATTTTCATAAAGATCATATTGTTAATTATAGTCATTATGAAAGAGATCCCTTATTCAGCTGCTCCCACGATTTACTTTTGAGTGAATTGAATGCCCGTAATTTCTTGCTCAAATATCTAAATAATAAATTTCGGGTTAAAGAATCTGCTTCCATAGCTTATGAAGAACCTATAAAAATTAACTGGACTTCTTCTAAGGTGGCTCTAACCGAACTGATCTATGCCCTGCAGGTTAGTGGGAGCATAAATAATGGAAATACTACGCTGAAAGAACTGGTGGATATATTTGAGACATTAACAGGCTTAGATCTGGGAGACTACCATCATACTTTTTTAAGACTCAGGAGCCGCTCTGAACCTTTAAAATTTATCGATAAAATGAGAAATTCCATGCTTGAATATATGGAAGAGCTTGATGCGTGAACTTGAACATCCAAGCAGGAGCCAAGTTGGGTATTGGTTTCAATTGAAATAAATCATTTTAGCTTTATAAGCTTAACTATCATTTATATCCTATACTACCATTATTCTTCCTGAAAATCAATTTTGCCAAGTTGGTGATTGCTTGGCTAATTGTTCATTTGTTATCTACCAATTTTGTAATGAAAATCAATTCCAATCCCACTGCTTTAAAAATTATAACCTGCGGTGGGATTGTTTAAAAACAATTCATTATGCCAACGTCAATTATTACTACAGATGATTTAAGGGAGTTCAAAATAGAGCTCCTTGAAGAAATTCAGAAACTACTAGAAAAAGAATCCGGTAATATTTCTAAAAAATGGCTGAAATCCACCGAAGTCATGGAGATGCTAAAGATTAGTTCCGGAACTCTAAATGGTTTTAGAACAAAGGGGATACTACCATATAGTAAGATAGGAGGACTCATTTACTACGATTCAGCTATTATTCAAAAAATATTGACAGATAATCTAATCCAAAATGAATAAGCCATGAATTACATAAAACATTTAAACGCGGTGTTCAAGAGATTTTCTAAGGACTCTAGTCTGAATGCCACTCATATTAGTGTATATATGGCATTATTTCAATCCTGGAATATCCACCGTTTTAAAGAACTATTCTATATCCATAGGGATGAAATTATGGAAATGGCTAAAATTGGCTCCAATCCAACTTACCATAGATGCCTGAGAAAATTACACGATCAAAAATATATTCAATATCTGCCTTCCCATAATCCATATAAAGGGAGTAGGGTTAGGATGTTCATTTTCGATGCAAGCTCTAAACAAGTAGTGGGCAAGCATGAAACAAGTTCAGAACAAGTATTAACTCCTTCAATAAACTTAAATAAACAAAATAAAAACCTTAATAAACTTGAGCTCCCCCAAAGTGAAAATGAAGTATTAATTTTTTTTAAAAATAAAAATTGGCCGGAATTAGAAGGACGAAAATTTTACAATCACTACACTTCAATTGGCTGGTCGGTAAGAGGAAATATTAAAATCACTAATTGGCATGCAACTGCTGAGAGCTGGATGTTGAAAGCAAACGATTTTAGAAGTCAGTCATCAGTATTTCAAAATAGAGACAACCTTAAAACAACTAAATATAAAAATTATGGCGAACCCCTCTAGCATTGTAGAAGATGGAATTGAATATTCTCTTGGTAAATATGATGGAAAGAGAATAATTTACGATTTCCCTAAAATCCTGATTTTTCTTGAAGCCAAAGGTAAAATTCTTTTTGGGCAGCATTTTAAAATATTTGAAGAGGATAAAGATATTCTGTTTAAGCTCTCCAACTACTTTATTAAAGACTATATAAATTGTGAAAAGTTGCGGATTGATCCGGATAAAGGAATTTTGCTTACCGGTCCCGTGGGATGTGGTAAAACGAGCCTGATGAAGCTCATGCGTTATTTGGTGCCCCATCAAAGGAGCTACGTGGTTATGCCATGTAGGAATATTGTTTTTGCTTTTAATCACCTGGGATATAAAACTATTGAAGATTATGGAGATGAAGGTTTTTTCTGCTTTGATGATATGGGAATAGAGCCAATAGGAAGGCATTATGGTAGGGATTGTAATGTGATAGGGGAAATTCTGATATCTCGTTATGAACTTTTTCTTCAAACAAATTTAAAAACCCATGGCACCACAAATTTAAGTGCCATGGAAATTGAAGATATGTATGGCTCAAGAGTCAGGAGCCGAATGAAAAAGTTATTCAACCTTATTGATTTTGACTATAATACAAACGATAAACGAAAATGAAAATAGCAACCTTCAATGTTCAGAATTTATTCCATAGGGATAGAAGTTTTATGGAGAAATCTTATAAAGATTGCTCCGTGGATTGGTTTTATGAGATAGACTTTTTATTGGGGAAAACTAATAAATCGGATAAAGATAATGAGCGATTGAGAGAACTTTCATATATGGTAGGGATCGATAACTCATTGCAATTACCCTATGCGGTTATTAAAAGAAAATCAGGGTTTCTTTTTCTAAAAGGAATGAATTATTCTAAAGAATTGAAAGCAGGGGAACTTACTGACTGGAATGGATGGATAGCGTTGCAAAATGTACCATTGGAATCTTTAGCCATTGATAATAAAGCGAAGGTAATTGCAAGTGTGAATCCTGATATCCTAATTTTGCAGGAGATCGAAGATCGGGCTTCTTTAGAGGAGTTTAATACTGTTGTACTGCCCAAATTTGACTGTGAGCCATTTAAGGATTCATTTGTGGTGCAGGGAAATGATAAAAGAGGGCAGGAAATTGGAATTTTAACCAGGAAAGGATTTGAAATTCAATCTGTAAGAAGTCATATTTTTGATGTTAGCTTATCAGGAAGAAAAATTTTCAATAAAGATTTACTAGAGTACAAAATCCGAACAAAAGAGAAAAATACAATTTTTATTCTTGCCGCTCATTTTCAGGAAACCAGGAAAGATAATGATCTTTCAGGAATTTTTAGACGGGAACAGGCGGAAAATGTTGCTGAGATCTATAAGAAATTACTTGCTGAGGGTAAAGAAAATATTGCAATAGTGGGTACTCTTAATGCTGCATCTTTCTGCAATACCTTAATGCCCTTACTTCAGGAAACCAATTTGAGCGATATTACCAGGCATCACTCCTTTAATGTCGAATTTGATAAAGGAATAGATGCTGGATATTATAGCTTGGGCGCTTACCAGAAAGGAGTAAATATTAAACAAAAGGATTATTTGTTACTGTCTCCGGAGCTTTTCGCCAAATTGAAAAAATGTGGGCTAAATAGAAGAGGAGTTTGGCCCGAAAAAAGACCTATGTGGTCTATTTATCCAAATATTCAACGGAAAAACCAGGCCGCCAGTGAGCATCCTGCAGTTTGGGTGGAGTTGGATATTTAAATTAAATGTTTGAATTTTTTTGTAAACCTATTTCAAGAAATGACATATAGGTTACGGTTACGGTTCGTATGTTTAAGGAGTAAGGGACTCGGATTTGTTGTCTTAGTATTGGTTTATTGGTCAAGTTAATTATTTTCTTTCTACGGCTGCCGCTTATTGGCGATTAACCGTCTTTGTTGGGGCTAGTTATAATGTATGCGTCCGTCTAAGTGCATCTTTTCTGAACCCTTTGTAGATTATAATTT
>NZ_JAPYPC010000046.1 GCF_029937855.1 Christiangramia sp. | reverse complement strand
AACAGGGGTCGCGACCCCTGTTATTTTCTATTTACACAGTTTATGAGATAGTCCTAATAAATATCTTAAATACGCTGGTGCCTTGATACCTCTAATGGGATTACCTTTTATTTTAAATTTGGATCATGAACTGATTAAAATTACTGTCGGTGTACTGCTTGTAGTTTATTTAATTTTTATAGTGTATATGTTAATTTTTCAACGGAGGAAATGGTTAAAGTTGAAAATGATCCAATAACGGGATCTTTATTCTTCCCAACTTCCCATTTTACCTGATTTATAATCTTCATAAGCCTGCTGTATCTCCTCTTCAGAATTCATTACAAAAGGTCCACCAAAAACTACATTTTCATTGAATGGTTCGGCATGTCCCAGCAAGAGGATGCTTTTCTCTTTAGCTGTAATATTCAGAATTTCACTATTCTTAGAAAATTCGGCTAAGTGAAGTTCAGGGACTTTTATTTCATTTACTTCTAAAGCTCCACGTATTACATAGAAAAAAATATTATCAGATTTTGGTATTTCCAGCTGAATTTCAGAATCTTCTTCAAAATGAACGAGAGATAAGGCTACCGAGGTTGGAGTATCAAAAGCACCACGAATACCTTTAAAATTCCCAGATACTACCTGAGCTCTAATAGATCCTTCCTTATTTTTCCAGACAGAGATCTGTTCTTCCTGAAGTCCGCTATAAGCGGGCTGCATCATCTTTAATCTTTTCGGTAAATTCACCCATAACTGTAGGATCTCCAAAGGTCCGCCTTGTTCTTTAAATTCTTTGGAAGAGATTTCAGAATGTAGTAATCCGCGCCCGGCAGTCATCCATTGCACACCACCACTTTCAATCACACTGTAATGGCCATCACTGTCTTTATGTGCAATGTCACCATCCAATATAAAAGTAACGGTTTCCATGCCTCTGTGAGGATGAGGACCAAATGGCAATCCATTATTATTTGGAGGATATTTTTGAGGTCCGTGATGGTTAAGAAAAATAAAAGGATCTATCATCTGCAGATTTCTCGTGGGTAGGGGAGACCATGTTTCCAAATCTCCCATGGGACGGTATTCTGCTTTATGAAGCTTTTTTATATTTCTCATTTTAGAAATTTATTTATTCCTTACGTAAATTAGTTTAAATTTGGAATTTGCATTTTCTCTCGATTCAATTTCAAATTTGTCTATAGAATTGATCATAGGAGTAAGTTTCTGAAATCCATAATTCCTGGAATCGAAGTTAGGCTGCTTTTTCTGAAGTAAGCTTCCCACATCTCCTAAAAATGCCCATCCATCCTCATCGGCGACATCAGATATTGTTTGAGAAATCAAGCGGACCACTTTTGGAGTGATCTTGTCTACATTTGCTTTTTTATTTTCTTTTTCCTTATTGCTCCTGTCACTTTCAGATTCTTTGGTATTGTTCTTTAAGATTTCAATATAAATGAATTTGTCGCAGGCGACGATGAAGGGGTCTGGTGTTTTCTTTTCACCAATCCCTATTACCTTCATACTGGCTTCTCTTAATCTTGTGGCCAGGCGGGTGAAATCTGAATCACTGGAAACGAGGCAGAATCCATCCACTTTATTTGAATAAAGAATATCCATCGCATCGATAATCATTGCCGAATCGGTGGCATTTTTACCCTGGGTGTAGCCATATTGCTGAATAGGATGAATGGCATTTTCCAGTAAAACATTCTTCCACTTATTCAAATGTGGCTTAGTCCAGTCTCCGTAAATTCTTTTTATCGTTGGATTACCGTATTTGGCAATTTCTTCCATCATCTCTTTAACGTGAGCTGAGGGTATATTGTCGCCGTCTATTAAAACGGCCAGATTAGTTTCCATTAGTCATATTTTTGGGTGACTAAAGTTACGTTTAAAAAATTAGTCAGGTATATTTCTGAAGAAAATGTATAAAAGAGGAGGCTGGCTAAAAAATATCCAACTATGCCATCGAAGTTAAAAAAACAGCAACTTCTAAACTGAAATCCAAACTAGAGATTGCTTTATTCTTTCGCGATAGGCTTCAATACTGATTTAAGCAACCTCCTCTATTAATTTTAGAACCTTAATAAAGCATTCATTTTCGATTTTTTCTGAGGCATAAATTCATGTTCTACCAGATAGACTTTTCCGCCCATTTCAATGGTTTTTTTAGCTGCCAGGTTTAATAATGAAGTATTCCCATTATTTCGATCTTCGCTTAGTTCTACTTTCATTTCATCCTCATGGTAATTCCCCCAAACTTCTGCACGGTTTTCAATGAATAAAGTATCTACTTTTCCCTGATAAATTGCAGGAATAATGTCGCTAACTGCAGATGTGGTATTCTCTGTACTGCTCAATTCCTTATACTTTTCAATCTTATTATTCCTGTTTTCATTCAAATAAGGCTCAAAGATTTCGAGAGCTTTATTCTGAATTCCAAGAATGTCGGTATCATTAGGATTCCCCGGGATCACTTTTTCAAATAAATGGTTATAGGTATTTGCTTCCTGATAAATCGGAAATAAATAATCCTGACAGTACACCACCAAAGGTAGTTTTTCCTTATTCAAGTAATCCTTGATACCCTGGTCTACCGCCCTAAAAAATTGCTTGAATTCTGTCTTTTCATCACGTTCACTACCGCCATGGCCATGAAACTGTGTTTTCTCACCACCTTCTCCCTGGGTCCTGAATTGTAGGGCTTTTTCCTTATAATCAAAGCCGACTCTTTCTTCCAGTCGGGATGGTGTTAAATCCTCAATTTCTATTGGAGTAATACTGTATTTTGAAGCTTCATATAAATTCACATCTTCCAGTTGAATGGCCAGAATATTAAATCTTCCATCACCGGTCATAGCTGGAATTAATGGTTTTACATAAAATTCATCAGAAATATAGTGGTAAGCTTCAAAATTTACAGGAATCGTATAACTTTCAAAGAAATCTGATGAAGAAAATACTGCGAGACCATCAGATTGATGTCTCCAAAAACCACGATCGTCCAGCAAAGCTTGTATAGGTTTACCTATCTTTTCAATGGTATCCTCGGCAATATTATCTGCTTTCAATTTCTTTTTTATCTCATTCCATTGAGAATTGAGATGCTTTTTGTTCTTTTCTTCCAGCACCTCTTTTCCAGCTCTTTGGGTGGGTATAAAAATTGAAACACAAGGTTCATTTTTATAATTCGCTATTTTTTTAAATTCTTGCTCATTAATCATCGACATAACTTTGATTTTTTCGGTTAATTAATAATGAGAAGATACGCTTAAACAGCGCTAATTCAAAGCTGTTAGCAGCTCGTTTCTGCTAAATGTTTCTTAATAATTCTGAAAAAATATTAATATACGTTAGTATTATAATTCATCATCAGGTTCAACATGAATAAGGACATCTGCAATCTGGGGAATTTTTTCCAGGATTTCATCTTTAACCCTATGTGCAATATCATGACCCTGTTTCACACTAATTTCAGCATTCACGGCGATATGAAGATCTACATGGTAGGTCATCCCGGTTTTTCTAACGAAGCATTTTTCAGTTTCAATTACGCCAGGATTGGTCTGGGCAATAACCCTAATTTGTTGCTCCACATCATCATATCTATGTTCATCCATAACTTCACCTAAAGCAGGTCTTAAAATAAGATAGGCATTAAAGAGGATAAACCCCGAAGCAAATAAAGCAGCCCAGTCGTCGGCATTTTCATATCCTTTTCCCATAAAAAGAGCAATGGAAATTCCTATAAAAGCCATTAAAGATGTAATTGCATCGCTGCGGTGGTGCCAGGCGTCTGCTTTTAAGGCTGAACTATTAGTTTGAGTTCCTTTTTTTGAAACAAATCTATACGAGACTTCTTTGATTATTATGATAACTAGAAGGACGATAAGAGTGTAGGGTTCTGGAACTTCGTGTGGGGTATTTATATTCTCTATACTTTCGTAAGCAATGATAGTGGCTGAAACTATTAAAAAACCTACCACCATAAAGGTGATTAGTGGTTCTATCTTTCCATGTCCGTAAGGATGGTTCTCATCTGCCGGTTTATTCGCATATCGCAATCCCAATAAAACTAAGAGGGAAGAGAAAACATCTGTTGTAGATTCTATCGCATCAGCAATAAGGGCATAGGAATTTCCAAATATACCGGTTACAGCTTTGGCAATAGCCAGGAGTGCATTTCCTGCAATACTAAAATAGGAAGCTTTCATCACTTCCCGGTATTCCGGTTGCATAACTTTGAATTTGGAGTCTACAAATTTAGCAGAATTACCTGGTTTCACTATTTACAGGCGATTATAATTCTATATAAAGAAAATGATTCTGACCTCTCCTATTGTTATCACCACCAGACTATAAAGAATTTATGATACGTTGTTTTTGTTTTCATCCACACCAATGAAGCTTTATTCTTTGAAAATAGCAAATCTATTAATTTCAGTAATTCACTTTGGCTAAGCCAATTTAAATTATGTTCCGGATTACAACTCCAGTCTTTTTTCTTCGGACTATAAAACAAATTATCCTTCCAGGCCTTTTTTATAAAATCATCGAAATGATACCAGTGGCCAGCTATACAATCTAAATTTACCAGTTCCGGGTGATAAGTAATATTAGAATCTTCTGTGAAAAGCTGAGCTTTGAAACATAATTGTTGTTCAATTTTATCTGTCGAAATATTAAGATCATTTAAATATTCTGAAGTTTCAGATTTATATAATAGGGGAAATTGCCTGGATTTAAGTCGCGAAAACTTCTCATAAAGACTATCCCGCCTGTTGGGACCAATCCATCGGTTTATTTCTGAAGAGAAAGTTTTATCATAGATATATAATTTATACACTAGCTCTATGTGTAGTGGTTTTGAATATAGCCTGTCGTAAATGAGAAAATCAAGTTCTCCCAGGGTTTGTTTATTAGCAATAACCTGAATATTGGAAGCGATAAGTTCATATCTATCGCTATGCTTAATCGCTACTTCGAAAAAGCTTTCCATTCGTTTTCCTAACACTGAATTTCTGGGGTGATCTAACTTTTTAAGATCTGCTATCAGTTCATTAGTAATTTGTACTTT
Source organism: Christiangramia sp. (assembly GCF_029937855.1). GTDB lineage: Bacteria > Bacteroidota > Bacteroidia > Flavobacteriales > Flavobacteriaceae > Christiangramia. Next base: position 13,331 of record NZ_JAPYPC010000046.1, on the reverse strand, counting down.
CTTAAAACTGAAAGTAGCGAGATCTCCTTTGTGGTTTTCTGAAAAAATATCCGGAGTATCCAAAAAACCCTTGAACTGATCTAATATATTGGACTCTTTCAATAAATGTATTGATTATTAATTTCTAGGAACCTGAACTTATTTCAGCTTAATTGGAATCCAAATATCCTCCTGTGATTCTGGATTTTCCGGACCTTTATAATCTTCACCTAAAACTTCAAAATGAGGGCGATCATCCAGTTTATAATCAGAATCCGGAAGCCATTGATTAAAAATAAAATTAGAGGTTTCGGCAAATTCCCTGGCGGTGCCTTTATGGGTGAAAACGGCATATTTGCCACCCGGAATTTCAAGCTTTTCCAAACCTTTGGGAATTTCTGAATAATTTGAAACTTCTGTGGCCGCCCATTTACTAAATTCAGATTGAGTATCAAATTCACCACTCATGAATTTTTCTCCATATATCTGCACAGAATAAAGGTTTTCCCCGGTAATATTTTCAATAGATCCTTTTAATTTCATGAACCTGTTCCATAGGAGACTGGTTTTATCATCAGCCAGGCTGGTCGCAATACATATACCTATCAACTTTTTAGATTCTAAATCTCTTATTACCGGTTTTGAAATCATTGCAGATTATAAATTAAATTGGTCAAAGAATTCCAAATATAGAATAATACTCAGAATCCTTTGGGATTAAAGAAATATTATCATCTATATCTTTCATTTCAGTTTTTAACTTAACTCATAACAATCCATCCATACCGATGTATTACCCTCTAAACGCTCTGCGACCGGAGTATCATAGGTAATTAATAACTTGCCGTCCGGTAAAAATGCCATTCCTTCAGCTTTATCTGTTCCATGTTCAATTTCTGCTCCCCTGGTTACATCAAATAATCTTTCCGAATCATGGATAACACTGGAATGTTGTTCTGGTAGTCCGCCTTTTATTTTATAAATACTAATAGTGCCATCGAGATCCATCGTTGGACCGGCAAGAAGGTAGAGGTCTCCATTCTCAGTAATATTTAGCTCACGTATTCCCATTCCTTGAAGATCTATAAAATGTTTTCGGTATAATTTACCTTCTTCTGAAAATTGAGATAATAGAAGCTCGTCCTCAAATTCTTTACATCCAATTTCCAAAATAACCGCGTAACCATTAAGAACAGGGCCACGCAAACCAATAAAAATCCGTTCGTTATATATAGCCAGACCTTCAATATCAAAACCATTATCCTTACAAGGGATCATCATAAACCTTTCCAGGTGCTCATCCCGTATTAACGCATTATGAAGCTCAGTACTCTTTGTGCCTCCCCGAAGTAATAATGCCCTAATTGAATTTCCCTGGTATTCAATTTCTTTAAAAAGTTCGTAAGTGCCATTCTTTTTTATGCAGGGGATACGGCCCAAACTGAACCTATTTTCGTCTGTTGCTATATCACTAAGACTACTTAACTGTTTTTCCAGCGACTCTTCTTTGGAAGGGGAATCACGTTTAAAACTCATACTGCCGCAAAACCACAAATAGGGTTCCTGATAAGCAAGTGCTTCCATATCTAATTCAGAACTTCCCGATGGCAGATCAAGGAAATTATTCATTTCATAATGTTTATGATAGTCATATCCATTTTCTGTACGAGTTAACCGTTCAATTCCTGCGTCCTCATCATAACTTAACCATAAATTATCCTCTGTTGCCAGGCAGCTGGAGATCTCTGTTCTTAAATCATCCAAATTCGAAAATTTTTCATCAAACCTAAGTAGACATCTATTGCTGATTTTTTTCTGACTGGGTTTCATAATATTTCGATTTACCTCAATTTAAATAGATTTAGAGAGCTTCGAAAGATTTTCCCTGCTTTTAAGATTAGTTTGTAATTTTTGAAATGTATTTGTGAAACACTCCTGTCCGGTTAAAGAAACTAGATCGCTTCGCTTTTGGATCTAAGAAGTTAGACTTGAACTTAACTAACTGAATAACAAAAGAAGTTGGAAATTGTGTTTTTCAAAGAATACCACAATTCAACAAATTATAAAAGCAGGATAAATAGCAGTAAAAAATTTTGAAATATTGAAAATCCTGGGTTCAGGTTCGTTCTTTAAAATTTTTATCAGACACTACTATTTGGCAAACTATCCTGGAGTAAATTTTAAATATATTTGTGCAAAATTCCAGATTTGTTCCGAAAGCGATTTTATTACTTTATTAAAGTTCAATATTTAGGCTACAGGCTCCATGGCTGGCAAAAACAGCCCGATGTAAAAACAGTAGAAGGACTTATCACAAAAACTTTGGGTTGGGTGATGCCCGAGGCAAAATATAAGATTCTTGGTACCAGTAGAACCGATGCTATGGTTTCAGCAGAAGAATCGGCTTTTGAATTGTTTTTAGAGAATGAGCCTTTAGAAAACCTGGAGGAATTCCTGGAGCTATTCAATAAAAACCTTCCCCAGGATATAAGGGCATTAAGTATTGAAGAGGTTGATGAGAAATTCAATATCATTCAAAATTCCAAAACCAAAGAATACGCTTATTTATTTAGTATAGGAGATAAATTCCATCCCTTTTGTGCCCCTTTTATGGCCAATTTTCAGGAAGATCTTGATATTGAAAAGATGAAAGAGGCAGCTAATTTATTCCAGGGGAGGCATAATTTTAAAAACTACTGTGTAAGGGTTTCTGAAAAAAGCACTTTTGAGAGGGAAATGTTACGTGCTGAACTTGTTGAAAATACTCTTTACAAAGCGAATTTTTTTCCGGAAAAATCCTATATTTTTCATATTCATGCCGCCGGTTTTTTGCGCCACCAGGTGCGATTAATGATGGGCAGTTTGGTATTGGTTGGTAGGGGGGAACTTAACCTTCAGGATATTGCAGACAGTTTAAAACCTGATTGTCCGCAACTTCAAATGGATTATATCGCTCCAGCCTCTGGACTTATTCTCAGAAATATAAGCTTTGATTAATTCTCTTTATCTTCCAGAATTTTGAGGGATATTTTAATATTTTCATAAGGAATAGCTTCTTCAAAATACTCAAAATAAGTTCTTAGAGAATTAGGATTTTCAAGCGCTGTTTTGGCTTTCTCGATAGCTTTTAGATCTGAAATTGGAATGAACTGATGCAGGTTTATTTCTTTGCCTTCATCATATAACTTTATAAGATGGCTGAAAATGGTATTTTTTGCCATACCTCGTTCTTTTGCTATCTCTTCCACACTTAAGCCATCTGTATAGAGCGATAAGGTTTCCTGAAGCGTATTTCCCTTTTTGGTTTTTTTCTTTGGTTTTTTCTCTTGCTTATCTTTACTGAATGCAATAATCTCTTTAATGAACCTATATCCGTAATCTTCCATCTTTTTTCTTCCAACCCCATCGATAAGAAGAAATTCAGAATCAGACATTGGCCGTTGTTTTTCCATGTCTTTCAGTGCAGCATCGTTGAAAATAAGATAGGCAGGAATATCTTCTTCTTTGGCAATTTTGAGTCTTAATTGTCTTAAGCGTTCAAATAGAGAATTTGTGACTTTAGCTGCTTTTTTGGCCGGAGTTTTTAATTGTTCTTCCTTCACATCTGCCAGGTGAACCTTTTCGTTTTCGAATAAGACTTTTTTGGACTGTTCAGTTAGCCGAAGATGGTTATTTTGATCGAAGGCTATTTCAACATAGCCAAGATTAATAAGCTGAATTAGGTATTGCTGCCAGTGTCTCCAGGAAATATCCTTTCCAATCCCGTAGGTAGAGAGTTGTTCATAGTTGTTTCTTCTTACCACTTCATTTTGAGAGCCACGCAAGACGTCTATCACTGCTGAAATAGGCTCAGCTCCCTTCAGTCTGAAAATACAGGAAAGGGCTTTTTGTGCGATAATGGTTCCGTCGAAAAACTCTGGCGGATTCCTGCAAATATCGCAGTTGCCGCAATCTTCAGCCAGATATTCTCCAAAATAGCTAAGCAGGATCTTTCGCCTGCAGCTAAATGCTTCGGAATATTGCTTCATCCGGTCTAACTTCGCTAATTGAACTTCTTCGTTTTTAGCATTGGAAGCAAATTTCTGAAGTTGCACCACATCGGCATAGCTGTGAAATAGTAGGGTGTCTGATGGTAATCCATCTCGACCTGCACGGCCAATCTCCTGGTAATAGCCTTCCAGATTTTTCGGCATATTATAATGGATCACCCAACGGATATTGGATTTATCGATCCCCATCCCAAAGGCTATGGTCGCACAAATAATCTGTTTTTCATCATTGATAAAATCATCCTGGATCTGCGACCTGTTAAGATGATCTATGCCTGCGTGATAGGCTTCAGCTTTAAAACCTTTTGCCTTAAGTTTTAAGGCAAGTTCTTCGGTGGTTTTTCGGCTTAGACAATAAATGATTCCGCTTTCATTTTGGCGGTTCTTAAGGAACTGCGTGATCTGTTCAAACCTTTTGATTCCGGGCTTCACCTCCAGGCTAAGGTTTTTGCGATCAAAGGAAGCGATATGTTTTTCAGCTTTTGGAATATTAAGCTGTTTGCAAATATCATTTCGGGTGGCTTTATCTGCAGTTGCGGTCAGGGCCAAAATTGGGGTAGAAGGGAAGCGGTTCTTCAAATATCCCAATTGCGTATATGCTGGCCTGAAATCATGCCCCCAGCTTGATATACAATGTGCTTCATCAATAGCAATAAGATCTACCTTTCCATCTACCAGAAAACGATCTACCAGCTGAAGGCTCTCCGGGGCTACATAAAGCAATTTGATCTCTTTATTCTCAATCTTCTGAAAAATAGCCTGCTTGTCTGCCTCTTCCTGGCTACTGTTTAGATATGCGGCAGGAACTCCATTGGCATTCAATCCATCTACCTGATCTTTCATCAGGGCAATTAAGGGAGAAATAACCAGGGAAATTTCAGAAAGTAAAATGGCTGGTAACTGGTAACAAATAGATTTGCCGCCCCCTGTAGGCATGATCACTAAATTATCCCGGCCATCAAATACAGAATTTATGATCTTCTTTTGTAAGGGTCTAAATTTCTCATAACCAAAATACTCTTTCAACGTATCGAGCAGGACAGCTTCTTTCATAATTGCAAAGGTAAAATTAAGTGTATATTTTATGTAATTCCTAAGAAGGATTTATCTGAAAGAATCTGAATTTTATTCAAATGCTTATATTCAAATTTCTGTTAGGAGATAATTAGTACTTTTAATAAAAATTTATTCTACTTATGGCCAAGAGGAGAAAGCTGATGCTTCGACGTCCTAAAACTACCAAATCTGTAAATCAGGTTCCCGGAACCATGACCTATGTGGGTAACAAGGAGGCTGTTGAAACCAAGCTTGATGTTATAGATTATAATAAAGAACGATTTGAAAGGTTTAGTTCTACCACACCCGAAGATGCATTTTCATTTGTAGATGAACATAGTATAACCTGGTTCAATATAGACGGGCTTAGTAATGTTGAGGAAATAGAGAAGCTAGGTGATTATTATGAGCTTCATCCTTTGGTGATGGAAGATATTGTAAACACAGGGCAACGTCCTAAAATTGAAGAATATCAGGATTATCTCTTTATAGTGGCACAGATGCTTTACTATAAAAATGGCGAGATTGAAAATGAACACATCAGTATGATCGTGGGTAAGAATTATGTACTTACTTTTCAGGAAGCAGATGGGGATGTTTTTGACCCAATTAGAGAGCGGATAGAAACAGCTAAAGGCAGGATCAGGTCCCGCGGAGCAGATTATTTAATGTTTGCGCTATTGGATTCTATCATCGATAATTATTTCCTGGTAATAGACGATATGAGCGATCGTATTGAAAGCCTGGAGGAAAGCTTATTTACATCACGTCCCAGTGACGATATTACTTATGAGATTCAGGATCTAAAAAGGAATATTTTAAGGATTCGAAGAGCTGTTTTTCCCCTTCGGGAGGTTATTAGCCGATTGGAAAAAATGGATAGCGAACTTATAGATCCTCATACCAGCAATTTTATAAGGGACCTGTATGATCATATTATTCAAATTTCAGAAAACATAGATATCTATCGTGAAATGATCTGGGGCCTAATGGATATGTATATGACCACGATTAGCAATAAAATGAATGAAGTGATGAAGGTGCTTACCATCATGGCAAGTATCTTTATTCCTTTAACTTTCATTGCCGGTATCTACGGGATGAACTTCGAATATATTCCGGAATTACAATGGAGATATAGTTATTTCGTACTTTGGGGAGTCATGATCATCATTTTTCTTCTGATGCTCTATTACTTCAAAAGAAAAAAATGGATATAAACTCCTAATTTTAGAAGATGAAAATTTTATTTATAAGTATATTCAGTTTAATCACTTTAAATATATCTTTTGCCCAGGAAGAAAGGACTAAGATAAATGATTCAATGAATAAGATGTACGTAGGAACCTATACCAAAACTGAAGGACATGTAGATGGAAAAGCAAAAGGTATCTACCTGCTGCATCAAAATTCCGATAACGGTCATCTTGAATTAAAAGGAACGGTTGCTGAAGTGGTGAATCCATCTTTTTTAAAAGTTGGTAGGATGGGTAAATATTTATTTGCGGTTAGTGAATTAGGCCCCAATGACGGAGATCATGGTTTTATCTATTCCTATGAAATCCTGGAAGATGGAAAATTAAAGGAGATTAGCAAGAAATCATCCGGAGCACCTGCACCTTGCCATATTGCGATAGACCGCTCCAATAAATATGTCTTTGTAAGTAATTATTTAGGCGGAGTGGTGATGTCTTATAAGATAAATGCTGATGGTAGCCTGCTTCAAAACCAGGAAATTAATCTGAAAAATCCGCAGGAATCACATGCTCATTCCGTAAAGATAAGTGGTGATAATCGTTATGCTTATATCGCTGACCTCGGAAATGATAAGATATGGATCTTCGATTTTAAGGACGGAAAATTAGTCCCTCATGAACAGCAATTTATCGAACTTAAAAAGGGAGCGGGTCCCAGGCATATAAGTTTTGCTAAAAACGGGAGCTATGCTTATTCTATGAATGAATTGAATAGTACAGTTAGCACTTTTAAAGTTCTTAAAGATGGCGGATTGGAACTGATACAAAATAAATCATCATTGCCAGAATCTTATAAGCAGTCTAACTCTGGAGCTGATATTCATATTCATCCTTCTGGAAAATTTATTTATGCTTCCAACAGGGGACATAATAGTATTGCCATATTTAAGGTTGAAGATTCAGGAATGCTATCCAATGTTGATTTTGTACCGGTAGCGGGGAAAACTCCCAGGAACTTTGCTATTTCACCCTTTGGGAAATACCTTTATGCTGCCAGTCAGGATACCGGTAATATCACCACGTATAAAATCAATGCTGATACGGGAAAATTAAAACCCCAGGAGCCGGTATTTGAAATTAAAACACCGGTTTGTTTAGAGTTTGTAAAATAATTGTTTTTGGAACCGATTAAAAGATCCAAAATACCAGGACATTTTACTGTGAATAGGAAGCAATCTCTACATTTTTTAGATTCAAAAGAGAGATTGCTTCACTAAGTTCACAATGCTTTTCTTAAATCATTCTCCTAAACTTCTTTTACCACAAAAAATCCATCATTTCCCTGTGATTGATAGAGAGGCATAAAAATATGGGCATCCCATTCGCTTTTTACGTCATTACCGTTTTGTTTAGCGAGTAATTCCCCTTTTTCAATCTTCTGAAAGTTCTCATAGCCAGGTTCCATTTCAAATATATCTGAATCTTCTAAGCCATGCCTATAAAGAATTTCAAAAGTTTTTTGTTCCGGAGCGTTCTTTTTTGCAAAACGATCCACGCATTCCGGATAAGTAGAAATCTTTTTCAGATCCAGGCCGCAAGCTTCCTTCAACGCCAGCCAGATAACTCCTTCATGATTTTCCTGAGAAGTCTTATCTGTATGCTGTCCCGCTTCAAACACAAAACCAGTCATACCAATCCTGCTGAGGTAATGATCTATATCGCCCGTAATTATATCGCTGAATCCACGAATAATATAGGTAGGAAATTTATGTGCCCATTCATCATTATCATTCACCTCCTGAACCGAAACATAAGGCAGGCTTGCAGAGGAGGTAGTATGACAATCCAGAAAATATCTCTTCGTGAAATCACCTTTCGACTGCTCTTTCAAAACTTCAATAATCTCAAACATCTCCCGTTCTTCATGGGAATCTGGCTGATTTTTCTCTATATTCTCTTCTGTCCAGGTTCTGTTAAGATCTTCATCTATATACCGCTTATTTTGATTCAGGGCTTTTTTATTACCGGAAACACCAACAATAGTACCTTCTATCTCAGGTTTTGTCTTTTCCAGTTCTTCAAAAACATTTATCAAAGCTTTTACCCCGCTAGGCTCATTTCCGTGAATACCGGCAGTTACAAAAAGGAGAGGCCCTTTTTTTCCTGAACTATATTTTCCTAAAATTCTGGGAATATCTTTCTTCAAAGCTGTGCTCATATTAAAATTTTAATCCATGGTTGCAAGGGTTCGGTTACTCAGCTGACCCTTATAAATTTCCTTAAACTCCACTTTTCTTTCAATAGCTTCAATTATATAATCGGTGAAGGCAGGAAGTCCGATATCTTTGAATCGCTCCATTCCTCCAGGACTAAGCACATTGATCTCAATTAGCTTATCATCTACAATATCAAGTCCAACGAAAAATAATCCATCACGAATTAATTTAGGAGCAGTAAGATCTATAATTCGTTGCATTGCCGGAGTCAGGTCGCTGCTATCTGCAGTTGCACCTACAGAAAAATTACTCCTGAATTCTCCCTCTCCGCTTACTCTTCTAATAATTGCTTTTTTTCCGTCTTTTTCCATCACTTTCCCATTTACTAGCAATACCCGGACATCTCCATCTTTTCCGGCAGGAAGATACTCCTGTGAGATCACATATCCCTGGGAGCTTAAATGTGTAATGATCTGATTTACATTTTTTTCATGCTCATCAATGAGATAAACGTCCTGACCACCTGAACCCTCTAAAGGTTTTAGAACCATTTTCTTATTTTTCTGGTTTTCCCAGAAATTCAGAATTTGATCTTTATCACGCGTAATAATGGAGGAAGGTTTTATCTCCTGCGGAAGCTCTTCAAAATATAATTTATCTATAAAAGCATGAGATAATGCATACGCATCATTCAATACTAAAACCTCTTCCTGCTGAATCATCCTTCCGAAAGCAATACCCGCCTGTTCAGCCCACTGTCTTCCATCTTCTTCCGTAGGATTGTTACGAATGAATAAAACATCGAGTTTTGAGGAATCTATTGTTTTTAGCTTATTTTTCTTATCCTGCAGCGCCTCTAAAAATTTTTGAGGAGATTTACTCTTAAAACTTTTTGGCACTGAAACTGCATTTATACTAATAGGTTTATGGTGATGGAATGTAAAATCCCCAACACCCATCGCATAAACTTCATGACCTCTTTGATGTGCCATAGACATCAATGCGGTAGAAGTACCATTTTTCTCTGTTGCGACATCATTTAAAACAAAACATATTTTCATTTACATACCATTTGTGGAAGGCTCAGGCCTTTCCTGATTAAATTTAATTTTTCGTGCATTTTCTTACTATGCAGGTAACTTGGTTTTACCTGCACAGGCTTAAGAACTTTTCGGTCTGTGAGTTCTTTAATTATATCGGTGTGTTTTATACCATATTTTCCGGCAAGCAGAGGCTCATATTCGCCTCCATTTTTTAAGTATTCTTTTAGTAATACCAGGCCTTTTAAATAAATAATATCTTTTAGAAATCCACCTCCCTGCATAATTCTGGAAGTGATGTTAAAAGCTCTTTCCGGAGAAAAACCATAATCTAATTTCAGTAATCTGAAAATCTCCTGAAAATTACCACCTTCCATTAATGCTTCTCCGGCAATTACCCTGCCGGCAAGAATTCTTAACCTATTTGCGGTAAGTCCATCTACCATAAATTCGGACATCACAGCAAGTCCTTCCTGGAGAGGGTCATAATCTGCCAGTCCTATACTTAACTGATTTAGTGGTTGATTGCTACCATTGTAATAGGTTAGCACATGGGTGCCTACTTCATGCTGAATAAGAGCCTCAGCTTCAATACGCTTCATTTTATAATCTGCAGGAATATACAGTTCACCGTGAGAGACCATCATCACGTTCACATCTTTTCTAATATGAACTCTGCATTTAAAATTTTCATCCTGCTCACGGAAATAATCAAATTCTTTTCTGGCCATACTACTGAAGGCCTTAGAATCTAGTAGATCCTCTTCATCTATTTCAGTTTCTTCTTCTACTGCACTTAAAATTTTTCTTGCTTCTTCGCAAAGCGAATTTTCCACACCCTTATAAAGGCGAATACTATCATACATAAAATTAGTAGTGCCACGCTCGTTTAACATGCTAATTTGCATATCCAGTTCTTCGCGTTTTTCCCTAAATAGATAAGACATAGCCGGATCATCTATATCTTCGATCTTTAAATTGTACAACTTTCTTTTAAGAACATCGGGGTCTATGGGTAATAGCCGGTAGTGATAGTCTATAACTTTTTGGTAATCGCTTTCAAAAAATTTCTTTTTAATGTCATGTATATTTGCGGGTGATACAAGCCATAGAAATTGATAGGACCTTTCAATATCTGCGAGCTGTTTATCTATATCAAAAACTATCTGTTTTAGATATTTCCTCCCAAGTGCATTAAAACTGGCTACTCCCCCAGAAGTTTGTACCCTGATAAATTCAAAAAAGGAACGGTGAATAGCTTCTATTAAAAAATCTTTAAAATTTCTGAAAAAGACCGGATATAGTTCATTATCTCCATTTCGGTAAATAGGAGGGATTTCGAGTCCAACTACTACTGCTCCACAACTTTTTGCATCCTCAACTTTCATTAAAGGAGCTTCTCCTTCTGGTTGCCTGTGTGGTGTATCTACTATTTCTGTGTCAAGATAAATACCGGTAAATTCAGAATTTACTTTTAGAAAATTTTCTTTTAAAGTATCCAGGGTTGTTGGTAATTTTTGAGCCGGGCCTTTTATTCTGATTTTAGACGAATTTGGATCACCCGCATAAATTTCGAATAAAAGAAATGATTCGGTTTCAGCCGAAATCTGATCTGAGATTTTATAAAGCAGCTTTTGGTACCCTTCGAAATCTTCAGTTCCAACTACTAAATAAGAAGATTCATTCGTTACAAACCTTCTAGTTCCTTTATCATTCTCTTTTCTGCGGTAAATAACGAGATAAGGAAGCTCTTTTTCAATATGTAAAACGCCTTTGCCGGGAAGTTGGCAACTTATTTCATTTTCTTTTTCAAGAATTGTTAAAATTTGCTCAATGGAATTCTCAGATAAATCAGGTATTTCCTGCATTACTTTGAAAACTTTGTCTAATTGAAGGCCAAACATAGCCTGTCAATGTTGATTCTTAATTAGTTCACATTTGTTTAAATACCTAATTTAGGAAGATTAATAGGTAATAAGCCCAAATTTTAGCCTTTTGACAATTCTTTATGAAAGGCTTATAAATTAATGTGAAAGTTCGTAGCAGTATTCGAAGGAACCAGACCAGTATATTAACTATTTTCTCCTGAAGTTCAATGTGCGCCGGTGATGATTGTCATTTCTTATTTTTAAGTCTATTTTTGCGAAAATTTATATTGATATATGCATTATAGCCTTACGATCATTGTGCCTCTATATAATGAGGAAGAAAACCTTAGCAGAGTGGAGGAGAAGATGAAGGATTATATTTCCAGGGCCAGTATAAAATGCAGCGTTCTCTTTGTGAATGACGGGTCTATTGATAATTCTGAAGAATTGATGATTGCCATTTGTGAACGTAATCCAGAATTCAACTATATCAGTTTTGAAGAAAATCGAGGACTTAGTGCGGCTATCAAGGCAGGTTTTGATTATTCTAGCACCAATCTTACCGGTTATATAGATTCAGATCTGCAAACCGATCCTTTTGATTTTGAGTTGCTTTTAAAGGAAATTGAAGACTATGATCTGGTAAACGGTTTCCGTCACGAACGTAAAGATTCCGGAATAAAAAATTTTTCATCTCTCGTTGCCAATACTGTTAGAAACTGGTTTACCCACGATGGTATGTATGATACAGGCTGTCCTTTAAAAATCATCAAGACAGATTATGCTAAAAGAATTCCGATGTTCAGCGGACTTCATCGTTTTTTACCTGCTATGATTTTATTGCAGGGAGGGCGAATTAAACAGGTTCCTATAAAGCATTTTCCCAGGATGGCGGGTACTCCTAAATTTGGTCTTAGAAATAGATTATTTAAACCTTTAATGGATTGCTTCGCCTATTTATGGATGAAGAAGAATTACATAAATTATAAGGTTTCCAAAAAATCCTAAACAATCTATCTCATTGCTGTCTCTACTATTCTTTTTAGAATGATCCGGGACCCGGCAGTATTCTTAGCTACGATTAAAACAAAAAAGCCTTCTCAGAGTGAGAAGGCTTTTCGTGATGGCACCAGGATTCGAACCTGGGACCGCCTGCTTAGAAGGCAGGTGCTCTATCCAGCTGAGCTATGCCACCGTTTTGCGGTTGCAAATATAAGCCACTTTATAAATAATACAATGTTTTTTTCTCTAAAAAATCCGTCAACCCTAGAAATAGAAAAACTTCCCAAAGGAAGTTTTTGATTATCAGTCTATAGAGGGATTAGTGGCTTTTTAATTTTCCCTAATTAATTCTGGTTCCAGGCCTTTTGCAGTTATTATCAACTGATTTAAGTTGCTGGGAGTCGCCGCTTCTTCTTCAAAAATCTTGCTATATAAATTGTTGAACCTGCGAATCATTTCTAATGTCCTAAGGGAAAGATTAAAGAATGTACCGGATTCATGAATATTCTGAATCCATTCTTTAACTGTATCGATCTGTTTATATTCTTCCTTTGTGTTGAGGATATAATCCTGTTGTAATAGCATAACCAATTAAAGTTTTAGTTAGCCAAGCAGGAGGTTTCAATAGATTTGGTGAATCAAATATAAAGGTAATTCTTACCTGTTAGTACGGAATGATTGGAAAATCTTTGAATAGCCAGAATTAATCGGTAAATGACTATACTTAAGGTTTAAGAAATAATATTAATTTAGCTGAAAACTTCCTGATAGCTTTCATGACTCATATTTTTTACTTTTCTAAATGCATATTTTATAACCTGATTTTCATTTTTAAAACTAAAAATGAATAATGGAGAATTGGATAATTTATAGTCTTGGATTTATCGCACAATTACTGTTTTCAGGAAGAATGATCATACAGTGG
>NZ_JAPYPC010000017.1 GCF_029937855.1 Christiangramia sp. | reverse complement strand
GCCCAATCCCCTTTTACAACTCCTTCTCTATTGGGTAAAGGGTATTCTGTGGTTGGAACAATATGAGCTAGCTGAAATACTGTTGTGATCATTAATCCCGTCACGAAATGCATACTCACAAATGCAAGTAAAACCACCCACCATGACTGTGGAGACATGATCATGGGTAGAATTAAAACAAAGGTAAAAGAAATTGCTTTCCAGCCTATTACTTCCGATAATTCTTTACGGAAGGCTTTTCCTCCTTTAAAAAATCCCATTTTCTTAAAACGTGCCATCCTAACAAAATCTTTCGCAGTAACCCATGAAACCGTTGAAAGTCCGTAGAAAAACCATGAATAGATATGTTGAAATTTATGAATACCGTGTCTTTTGGTATGTGGGGTAAATCTTAAAAAAAAGGGAGGATTAATATCATCATCAGCCTCTTCTATATTGGTGAAGGTATGATGAAGAACATTATGCTGAATTCTCCATATACTTGCGTTGGCTCCAATTAGATTCAAGGTATAGCCGAGATATTGATTAACCTTCTGGTTTTTTGAGTAAGAATTATGAATAGCATCATGCATAATTCCCATTCCTATTCCTGCCATGCCAAATCCACTAATAATATAAAGCGTAAACAAAAGCCAGACGCTGGAAACGATTCCTGTATTGATAATTATTAACGGAAAAATAAAAACGAGCAACATCAAAACCGTTTTAAGAATCATGCTTGTATTGGCATGTTTACTAATATTATTGGTTTTGAAATAGAAATTTACCCGACTCCTTAAAGTCTTGGAAAATTCTGAGGCCCTACGTTGGGCAAATTGTGGATTATTGATACTGGTACTATTTATTTATTGTCGAAATACTGAAGTGAACAAAACTTTAAATATCCTGAAAGGATTTACCTAAGTGAAGAATACTAAACTATTTTAACATCGCAAATGTACACTTAAATATTTACTGTACATTATAATAATCTATTAATTTTCAATAATTTACGATTCAGGATGATTTTTTTTGATTAAAACAGGTAATTACCTATTCCAGAACTACTTATATTTTCTTAACCCTTACGGCGTTAAGACCTTTCATTCCCTGCTCCAGCTCAAAGCTTACTTTATCATTCTCGTCTATTTCATCTATAAGCCCACTCACATGAACAAAATATTTTTCACCGGTTGTTTTCCCTATAATGAATCCGAAACCTTTAGAGTGATCAAAAAATGAAACTTTACCTTCTGTATCTGTTTCAGGCTCATCATACTCCCTGTCTTCTTTCTTAGGTACAGCAATTTCAATATCTTCAGCCTCTACTTCTACTTTCTGAGTGGGATCTGGGGGAGTATCGGTAAGGTTTCCATCGGCATCAACATAAGCGATCATATCTTCAAATGATCCACCTTTGTTTGAATTTTCTTTTCTCTCTAAACGCTTGGCTTCTTTTTCTTTACGTTTCTTAAGCTTCTTTTTTTCTTTTTCTCTTTTGTTTTGGGTTTGTCCGGATCTTGCCATTCACTATAATTTAATTAATATTCGTGTTAATTTCAATGCTTTGAACCAACTAAACGAATACCAGAAAAATTTAATGTGTAAGATTATCTTTTGAAGGTTTAATTCAGAGAGAGCAATGGCTGATTTCAGCCTGCATCAAAATTTTGGTAAAGATAGGCATAGGAATCCGATAATAAAAGATTTAAAGCGCTGACTTCATAAAATTATTCCTTTTCATGCAAATATTTAAATATAGTCGTAAAATCTAAATCCCTATATTTTTGCGGTTTGCCAAACCATACCCTTCTTCCGCTGTGTAGGTTAGAGGATTTGACTGCTCCAGTTCATAAGCTGTTTCAATAAATAAATGTAGATCTTTTTGAAGATGTTTTAGCGGGAAATTTGGCTCGTATTCATCATTTTCTATGCGAGATCTAAATATATCTAATACGGGAGCAGTTACCGGAGTTTTTAATAATATATCCATTCCTGTTCTTTTATCGATCCCCAGGCTAATCCCCAAACTGAGGCTTTCAGAAAAAGCCAGCATACTTTTTCCTAACATTTGATTGATCCTAATTTTCATAGCTGAATCTGCACCGGCAGCACCAATATGAATGGCATCTTTACCTATACAAAGAAACAGTTCCTTAGACATTCAAAATACCTACTAAAAACAGTAGTTGCGCTACCTCTGCGGTCTGGTTAGACCCAGTCACGGGCGCATTCAGAAATCCTATTCTTTTTCTGAAGCCAGTTTTTGTCTCTATTCGATAAAGGATGGATTGACGGTGCTGGAATCTATCCATAAAGAATCCTTTTTAATGGAATTTTAAAAGCCTTCTTCTCCTGTAGGCAGCTTTTCAACCACGCCGGGTTTTTCCAGCATAGAGAAAAGAATATCAATCTCTTTCCCAACTTCCGAAGGAGATTTTGCCCACTCAGCTCCATTCTTTAAAAGCTCCGCAGCCTTTTCTTTTGTTGTGTTATATACTACTTTAGGATCGTAGCCTGCTTTTAATAAATTGTTCGCCATCGGCTTCTCATAATACCCAGAGCGATAAATCCTATTTTCAGAGTTTATATAATTCATCAACAAGTTTAACTACTGATGACTGATGCAGAAATAGTTACAGGAATTTAGCAAAATTTTATGATGTATTAAAATGACTCTCTAAACTCGGAAAAGTATCTTGAAAAGAAAAAATGAAAGCAGTTGATTTAAAAGATCACTTCCCATTGAGAAAGAGAATAGTTTTATAGATTTTAAGACCGAAAAACCAAAACCAGGAAAAAAGGATCTGCTTATTAAGATAAAAGCAATCTCTGTAAACCCGGTAGATTATAAAGTTAGACAAAGTGCGGCAAAAGATTCTGAATTGGATGAACCAAAAATCATTGGATGGGATGCTTCAGGAATTGTGGAAGCGGTTGGAGAAAATACTGAATTATTTAAGGTTGGAGATGAAGTATTTTATTCAGGAGATATTACCCGTCCCGGAAGCTATGCAGAATTTCAACTGGTAGATGAACGGATTGTGGGAAATAAACCAGAAAATTTAAATTGGGAAGAAGCAGCTGCCCTTCCCCTCACCTCTTTAACAGCCTGGGAGTCTCTATTTGACAGATTAAGAATCTGTGAACATGAAGGAAAAGATAAGAAAATACTGGTAATTGGCGGTGCTGGTGGTGTAGGTTCCATGGCTATCCAGCTATTAAAGCAGCTCACAGAATTTCAGGTTATTGCTACCGCTTCACGGGATGCCACAACTAACTGGTGTATGAAAATGGGAGCAGATAGAGTGGTAAATCATCATGATTTAATAGAGAATATGGAAGAGGGCGAGAAAGTAAATTATATTCTCAATTTTGCAGATACTTGAGGACACTGGAAGGCAATGACTGAACTTATTGCGCCACAAGGTGGAATTTGTTGTGTGGTAAATAACACTGAAAAAGTAGACCTAAATTCATTAAAAGAGAAAAGTGTAAGTTTTCACTGGGAGCTCATGTTCACCAGAAGTATGTTCCAAACCGAAGATATGCTGGCGCAGCATAAAATTCTAAATAGAGTCTCAGATTTGGTGAAAGAGAAAAAGATTCAGTCAACCCTAAATAGAACCTTTCAAGGTTTAAGTTCAGAAACACTTAGGGAAGTACATAAACTTCAGGAGTCTGGTAAATCTATTGGTAAAAACGTGGTAATATTTTAATTTTTATGAAATAGAATAATTCTTATAATAGCTGGTTTAGTATCATCTTTTCCTCTTGCACAAAAATATTTGGAATTTCTAAGAAATAGACGAATAAAATCAGGGAATGATATCATTAGTTTTCTTTTACCGGAATTAAATAAACAGGTATTTTCGTCTTTTCAAGAATATGGCTTGCTGTAGTTCCCATCAAAACCTTTTCCAGTACAGAATGGCTATGAGTTCCTAAAACAATCATATCTGCATTCCACTTATCAGCATAATCAAGAATTGCCGAGGAAGTTGGCCCTTCAGCCATATGGGTGGTAACAGTAGGATCATTTAGATGTTCCGCAGCTGTTTTTACATAATCTTTAGCGACTTCACGTAATTCAGAAATAACGTTTAGGTCTACAGCCATTTCATTATAGCCTTCATACCCCATAAAACTGGGATAATTAGCTCCATAATAACTAACATCAGCCAACACATGAATCAGGCAGACTTCAGCTCCAAGTTTTTTGGCAAGTTCATATCCTCTGCGCACCACCTTTTCAGAATTAGGATTATAATCTATCCCTATAAGTACCTTTTTCATACTTTATAAAATTATCGTTTAGCTCCTCTAAGTTATACAAAATCGTTCTGAGAGCCCAGGAATAAAAAAGTCGATAAAAATACCGGCTATCTTTCTAAAACCTATAATCTCTAATTTTTTACAACTATTAATTCTGCTTTAGCTCCTGTTAAAAGATTCCATTCCTTTACGGCAAGTTGTTCACCTTTCTCACTAAGCACACGTAATTCTGCAGTATTGGGTCCCGAACTTCCCTGGTTCAAAGCAACAAATTCAATACTATTAAAACCATCCTGCAAGGTTGCCAGGATCGGTGTAAAACCAGCAGTTAACCTAACACTCTCTGCAACTAATTCACCATTTACAAATATCTGAACTTTATCCCCATCTATATATTGGTGGTCCCTGCAATAAATTTCTACAAATCTTCCCTGGGTCACTACATTCCCCAGGCTTTGATCCATTCTATATTCTTCTTTAACTTCATTATCTTCTGCCCATCGCTTTTTAACAGCATCGGCTTCTGTCATTAAACCTTTAGGATTTTCCCTTAGATCGATCGCTTTTGGTTTATCTTTTAAAAATCTGCTTTCGGTTTCGGTTTCTTCCCTTTTTAAAATAGGAAATCCGGTTGATTTTGATTCTTCAGCTTTAATTATCGGTCCGGTAGTGGTACGAGGGATTTCAATTTGTGCAAAAGCTGAAAGGCTTGTGCAGAAAAGAATTATAAAAAGGAATTTCGAACGCATTAGGTTTCATCTTAAATTATCACTTAGTATTTATCAAAAATACAGCCAAATTTTAAATAAGATTTGATGAATTTTCAAACCTTCTATTTTAGAATGAAAATTTATTGTCTGTCCGTTTTCTGTCCTATAAGATTCTTTAGTCACCCTGAATTCATTTCAGGATCTCAATATAGGATTGATTTACATCAAAATGAGATTCTGAAACAAGTTCAGAATGACGTCATTTTTTTGATTTAGGAAACTTTACGGACAAACAAAAATTTATCATGCTTTCTTTATCTGGGTAACGTAGGTTCTAAGTTCTTTTACCTTATTACCTGATTCTGAAAACAAGTATATGTCACAAAATGCATATTTTCTTTTTTTACCGGGTTCTACATTAAACTCAACTATTCCTTCAACCACTGCTTGTTCCTCATGTATAAGTAAATTTCGAACCTTAATGTCCATAGCACCCCCTACTTTCATTCGTTCCAGGGCTTTTTCAAATTCCTGCCGACCTGAAATAGTTTTTTCTCCTACAATTTCCCATTGAATTTCATCTATAACACTTTTGGCAAGAAAGTTTACATCACATTCTGCAAAAGCATTATTCAATTTTCTTAATAGTTTCTCCCTCTCTTTCATAATTTACTATTCTTCATTCTGAATTAGCGATAATATATTACCTGAAGGATCTTTAAACCAGGCCATAGCCGGCCCTACCTCTCCCCTATGTATTCCTTGTGAGTCAGTTTTAAGACTACCTTCAAATTTTTCAAATTCCACCCCTTTTTTATTTAGTAATTCAACCATTTCCTGAATATTAGCAACATAAAAATTAAGTACAGTATAAGCCGCCGGTTGATGGTCTTTTTTGGGATATATTAATACCGAACAATTGTTTAGCTGTAATTCTAATAGACCCATGTTGTTCTTATGCGTATTTAAACCAAGAATTTCTTCATAAAAATCTTTGGCGGTATCCATATTACCGGTTGAATAGGTAGTAAATGCTTTTGAATGTTTTAGCATAATTCTAATTGTTAGAAACTTAGTATATAAATTTACAGCTTTATTTTTAAAATATTCAGGAGAATGATTTGTGCATCAATGGTAAAAGAATTTTTCGAGCTTCTGAATTGCAATTAAAAATCTTAAGTTTGATAAGAAAATCTTATTCAGCTTAACCATGGAAGTGGAGGAAATTCTTAAAACTAATTCTGTAGCTAACAAATTTATAGCTCAGTTAAGAGATACTGCTATTCAACCTGACAGGATGCGGTTCAGAAGAAATATTGAAAGGCTTGGTGAGATCATGGCTTATGAATTAAGTAAGGAACTGGAATATGAAACTAAAGAAATTGAAACGCCCCTCGGTATTTCCATGGTTCCTAATCCTAAAAATGAATTGGTGATATGTTCTATTCTTAGGGCTGGTTTACAGCTCCACCAGGGTATTTTAAATTATTTTGATGATGCCGAAAACTCTTTTATTTCAGCATACAGACATCATCCTAATAATGATGAGAAATTTGAGATCCTGGTAGAATACCTTGCTTCACCGTCTTTAACTGGTAAGACATTAATTTTAGCCGACCCTATGTTAGCTACAGGAAGATCTTTCAGCAATGTATTGAAAGCATTAGAGCCTATGGGGCAACCGGAAAAAATCCACCTGGTTTCGGTAATAGGCTCTAAAGAAGGTGTAAATTATTTACAGTCTCAATTTCCGAAGAATTCGAAATTATGGATTGCCAGCATCGACGATGATTTGGATGAAAACGGATATATAGTTCCCGGTTTAGGTGATGCTGGAGATCTTTGCTACGGAAATAAACTTCAACATTAAAAAGGGTAGCCGATAGCAAAATTAAATACGGGACTGCCAAAGTCGTTTACCCATCGTTCACCTATTGGCTTTCGTGGGTCGTGCATTGGGAAAGCCAGATCAAAGCGTATTACAAAACTCTGTATATCTATTCTTAAACCGGCACCGGCACCAATTCCCAGTTCGTTTAGAAAGTCTGATTCAAATTTACCAGAACCATCTCCTGTTAAGTTTGTAGTTTCCGGCTGGGCATCTGATGTCCAGACATTCCCGGCATCAATAAAAAATGCCCCATTTAGATAGGTAACGATAGGAAATCTATATTCAGCATTGGCCTCAAAACGAATATTTCCCGTTTGATCCCGAAAACCCACATTTTCGATTTCATCATTTGGATCATCTGGATTTTCCTGGTTACTCTCTTCATCTGGAATTTGATCTGGTTCTGCCGGGTTAAAAGTTCCCGGGCCCAAAGATCGGGTTCTAAAGGCCCTTACACTATAAGGTCCTCCGGAAAAATATTGCTTACTGAAAGGCATTACATCTGAATTGCCATATGGGTGACCATAACCAGCAAACAATCGTGTAGCAACCACATGTTGATTCCCCAATCTTAGATGATATCTTAGATCTATATCCAGCTTGGCGTATTGTGCGTATTCCAAACCAAAAACTTCTTTCTTATCTGAATCATCAGCTTCTTTGCCTATTAAACTCATGGAATTACCGGCAATATCTACGTTGGTATTCAGGAAAAATGCATTGGTTTTATTCCCATCTATAAGGCCATTATAAATAAAAGAATACGTAAGACCGGATATAAATTCCTGATCAAAACTGCTTTCTAAGAACGGATTCTTATCAAGAATATCTTGAAATTCCGGCGTAACATCGGTGAGGCTTACATAATTAAGGCTTATAGGATTGAACTCATGCGAAACATATCTATTGGCATTCCATAAATAACCAAAAGTTGTAGATAATGATGCCAGTGTAAATAATTGACTTCTCCTTAGGTAATCGCCCCCAAGGCTAATCTTGGTTTTTGGTATATCGTATTTAAAGAAGTTTTTACTGAATTTCACTGGAAATAATAATCTTGGAATAATTAGATCATTGGTAAGACCTAGTTGTAATGAGTTACTGCCAGGAAGGTTTCCTCCGGACCCCATTTGAAATTCATAACCTAAATTGGCTGATATTTTAAGACTCTCTCCTCCTTTAAATAAATTTCTATTCAGGAATGAAAGTGCTAAATGTGGCCCTGCAAAACTATTGGATTTCGTGACAGCCTGTAATTCTGCCCTTATTGCTCTTTTTTTAAGAGGAGATAAAAATATATTTGCTTCCAATAATCCTATACTGTCTGTAGCCAGTGTGTCTACCTCGTCGTATCTGATATTCACAAACTTATAAGAGCCAATAGAGCCTAAACGTCTACTGGTATTTCTTGATTTTACAGGATCATAAGTATCCCCAGTTTCAATTAAAATATAGGGATCGAGGTACTTCGGTTTAAAAATGAGCTCATCCTGAAAATAATTTTTATCCTCATATCTTTTGTAGTTCCTTGTTAAGGAATCTTCATCTACGTTATAATTTGCATACACGTTTACGTTTGAAATTTGATAAGGAATAACCGATTTTGAAGGGACATCTTTTTTTAGCCTTAAGAAAAGATCAAATTTCTTTTGATCGTATTGGTTTGTATCAGCTTCAAAAATAAGAAAGCCGGGATTAAAGTTATAATAGCCTTTCTTTTTGAGATCGAGGTCTATGCGTTCCCGTTCTAGCTTCAATTTGGGTAAATCAAAACGCATATTCGGTTCCAATAGAGTATTATCAAGATTCTTTTTGATATCCCTGTACACAAGTAAGCTATCTGTATCTAACTGATAAGTCTCCATGATGTAAGGATTTGGTACTGTAAGCTCGTAAGAAACAGAAGCTGTTTTTGACTCCTCGTTTTCTTGTGAATCTGAACTAATCCTACTATAGAAAAAACCCCTGTTCTCCAGTCGGTTTAAAAGTAAATCTTCTGTATTTATTAAATCAACATCTGAAAGATATACCGGTTCTTCTCCTAATTTCTTATTTAGGAACTTATTAATGAATCCAGGTTTTTCTCTTTGGGATTTATAATGAAAATATAACCCAGGACGCATCCCCAGAATTTTACTATTTGGTTTTGGTCTTAATACGTTAGTCAATTCTGTCTTTAGCTGTGTTTTATCAGCAATTGTAGTATCTGATTCTATAGTTATATCGGCGCCGGTATACAGAAATTCGTCTTCCGGGATGAATTTTTCCACACTACAGGCCTGGAAAAGACCAACAATTATAAATAATATGGCTGAATACCTAATTTTCATCTGTAGTGGTTTCTTCTTTTTCAGGTTTCTTATCCTCCTCATTTTTAACATTCTCCATCACGGCCTTCTCAAACATATTCTTGAATTTATTAAATTCCTTGGTAAATATTAGGGCAATTCCACTTACCACCAGTTGCCCGTCTATGACATTCTCATACTGACTTCTACTGAAGCCCTTTAAACGCCAAACACCATTTTCATCGAGTAAATAAGATATACTTACATTGCCAATTAATGGGCTCGAAGCCTGACCCTGCTGATTTCCTCCCTGAATATCTACATCACTACCAACTTCAACTATCAATCGATCTTCCAGGAATGCTTTCTGGGCATTTATACCAAGTTGTGTCCTCTCCTCCGGGTTTTCCCCCTGATAATCTGTAAAGCTGTCTACATTAAAATTAAGTTGCACGCCGCTTTCTCCCAGGATTTTACCAGAAAGCATATTTAATTGATCAGATAAAGCTGAATTCAGGTTATCTCTAGCTACTGCAAGGGTTCCACCACTACTTCCATCACTGCCAGATTCAGGAAAGAATCGGTTTAAGACTAATAAAGAAAAAACCTGTTTATTTAGTTCCTGTTCCTGGTTATTAAGTTGCTGTACCCGGCCGAAAATTTCACCACCTGCTATCCCCTGTTGTTCTTCAGGCATATCCAAGCCAAAAGTAATTTTAGGCTCTGTGAGGTCACCGTCTATATTAAGATATACCAGGAAAGGCAGTTCCTGGCGATATCTATTCTGATTACCGCTGTCCAATCCGGAAGTTTGAGAAGCCATTAGAGCCGAAGCTGAAGTTTCAACTCTGTAAATAGCCCGCACATCAAGCTGAGCATCAAATGGATCGCCAGCCCAGGAAACGCGGGAGCCGTCAGCAATATCGAACCTTCTTTTCACCAGGTTGTAAAGGCTCATTTCATAAAAGCCATCATTAATTTCATAGATTCCTGTTAAGGCTATACGGCCATTTGGATACATATTCAGCAAAAGGTCTCCTTCACCCTGAACCTGAAATTTGTCTCCGGTTTCCTCATTAATAATAATATTAAAAGTGGCACCTTCATTAACCGAGAGCCTGGTAAAAATATCATAACCCGATACCACATAAGATTCTTCTTCAGTTTGGGACAGGATATCGTCTGGGTTTTCTTTATTTACAAAAATAACTACTCCATCCCTTTCTTTCACCTGTAACTCTGTTTCCGGAACTACATAAGTAAAATTGGTGCTTTCTTTAACATCCATATTCATGTTTACCTTAGGAAGGTTGAGATCACCAGAAATTTGCGCATCCACATCTACGACAGCACTTCCGTAAAACAGGTCATTATCTTCCTCGGTGGAATTTAAAAGTCTGAAATCTTCTGCCTGAACATCCAGATCAAAGCCTGGATTTAAAAAATTCTCTGTAGTAATTTTTCCGTTAACAACAACAGAATTATTATTGGCATCATTGATATTAAAATTATCAAAATAGACAGCCTCGTTGTCTAAATTCAACTTCTCGTTGGGAAGAGTAAAATCTGCATTCAACATGGCCACGTTGAATTTAGCATCGTTAAAATTAAGATTTCCTTCATATTGTGGCTCTAGCAGAGTCCCATTCAAACTGAAATTACCGGAAAAGCTACCACTTCCGTTCGTTATTTCTCCCTGGGAGAAGCCTTCCAGAGCAGACATCATAACTTCATTGATGTCCAGGTTCATA
The DNA here is from genome assembly GCF_029937855.1 of Christiangramia sp. GTDB lineage: Bacteria > Bacteroidota > Bacteroidia > Flavobacteriales > Flavobacteriaceae > Christiangramia. Next base: position 70,307 of record NZ_JAPYPC010000017.1, on the reverse strand, counting down.
TCCAGTTTTGCTGAGGGTTCTGCGGCCGTGTAGGTTCCGGTTAGATCCAGGTCTACTTCGCCTCCTTTCAGCGCCATTTCAAAATCATAATTACTAAATCCGTTAGAGGAACCTTTCAAAGTCAGCGTATTAAGATCAACATTCAATACTTCAAACTGGTTTATAGACATATCAGCCAAAATACCGGTCTCCCCGAATGGCTCTTCATACACGATATTCCCGTTAAGTTGACCAGTAGCTAACTGTTCTTCTGGATTTAAATAATTTAATAAGGCAGCCAGTTTAAAATTTTTAAAATCGAGGCTTAGATGTTCTTTTTCCACACCAGGTTTGTTATTGCTTAATAGCATTTCCTGGTTATTTCTAAACAGCCTGAAATTTTCAAAATCCAAATAGGCTTCGGCAAAACTTATCTGATTTCCCTCAGCAATATTCCAGGGGTTTTTATTTAGGATCAAATCCTCGGAATCTACATGAAATTTAAGAGTATCACCCTGGAAATTTAATTCAGATTTTACATGCACCAGCTGTTGATCTTCATGCAGGGAAGAAAAATCAAGATTTAATTTTCTATTTAATACTTCACCCTGCAGCAGTGTTTTCTTTATCGCAAGGGGCCCCGTATTTAGCTCATTAAAACCAAAATTAAACTGCAAATCCTGAGGATCTGATTGCATATCAATCTTCAAACTATCTATCTGGCTGCTAAAAATGTTTATATAAGGAACAGATACCATTGCATCCATTTCCCGGGCTTCTTCATTGAAATCTACATCTATATTAATAGTGTCCATTTCTTCCAGGTTTACCAGAAATACTTCGTTGAGGATTGGCGCCTGACTTATTCTGGCATTAAGATTAAGTTTTACAGGATTCGTTATGGAATCTTCCTGATAATTTTCTGTAATATACCTCTTAAAATGCCTGTTGATAGCTGCAGAAAAAGCTAAAGGACTGGCATTTGACTGCATATCCAGATCGATCATTCTGTTATCAATCTTCACTGAAGTCGTATCATCCTTTATAAACGCAGAGGCATTGAAACTTCCCAGTAAATATGTTTTGTTATTGTAAACTGCTACCCCGTCTATTATCTCAGCCTGTACTTCGTAAGCACTGGAATTCCCTTCATACCAACCTTCGAGTGTAAATCCAGTTTTGATCTCTTTTTGGGTAATTCCTATGGCTCCAAGATCTGCGCCATCCATATAAACAGTAAAATCGAATCGCGGTGATACAGAATCTAATTTTATCCGGGTTTGTGCTTCCATTTCAAGATTTTCATCCTGGTAAATGAGGTTCACCGGGCCCTGCCCGTTTTCCAGTTCTCCTGTAATCTCGATATCCCTAAATTCGTAATTATTATAAGTGAACGATGAAATTCTGGTATCTAAATTCGCATTGATATCATTAACATTACTACCTTTTCCTGAAGCTGAAATATTCAGCTGAATTTCCCCTAAAGCTTCATTCTGTAATAAATTGCCCAGGGCAATACTATCTCCCTGAATTTCAGCATCAAAAACAATTTGATCACCAATTTCAAAATCCCCATCAATATCCAGGCTTCCTTCTGAGGTAATAAGCTTTGAATTTGTCTGGATTTCACTGGTGCTGCCAGAAAAACTTCCTTGTAGCGAAACACTTTGAGGTAATTTCACCCCTAAATCTTCTTCCTTTACAAATTTAACTAGATCGCTTCTCCCTGAACTCATTCTGACATTTGGCAAATTAAATCTGAGGTTATCAGAATCCTGAAGGTTGGTTATAAAGCCCCTTCCATTTATCTGGGTATTGCTCCACCTCAGGTTAAGGGACTGAAGATTCAAATTATCTAATTTTCCCGAAGCGTTTAAACTTCCACGAATTGGTGATGTTGCCAGTGCTTTTACATATTCATTATTCTTAAGATCAGGCTGAAAACTATAAATATCCTGAAGGTTTAAATAAACATGGTCAAGATTTAAGTTTAAGTTTCCATTGCCCGGATTTTCTATAAAATCGTTTAAACTGCTATAGGTAACATTGAAATTACCCGATGCGCGATTATTGTTAAGTGCAAGGTGGAGATTGGTAAACTCCATCTGTTCGTTACTTACATTGGCAGCGATATTAAATTCGTTTAGAGCTATTCCGGAGCCTTCATTAAACTGTAGTTTATCAATTTCTGCAGTAGCATTCCCTTTCTTATAAAATATGTCCTGAGCCTGGAAAAAAAGACTGTCAAGGCGAATAGCATTCGGATTGAACTCTCCTTTTTCTACTTCTGCATTATTTACCGTGTAAGCAAAAGCATTTTCATTAAGATCTATCTTTGCAATATCTACGTTCCACTCTGGCCATTCAAATGGAGAAGATTCCTGAGCTTGTTCTATGGATGAAGCTTCCTGAGTTTCCTGTTTCATTCTCAGGGCTATTTCAGAATGGGAAAGTCCGATAGATTTGCTTTTTATTGTATTGTTTTTCAGATTCAAATTTGCCTCTTCAATATTAAAATCTGAGATCTGGAAATTGGTGAATAAGGAATCCGGGACAGAATTATAGCTTCCCTGCACATTTGTAAACTGCAGGTTTTCTATTTCAATAAGCGGCATTGGTGGCGGCTCGGTATCACTTTCGGGAAAAGGTTGGGTTTGATCGTAAGCAATATCTGCATTGGTTAGGATAGCATCATTAACTTTGAAAACCATATTTTCCAGATCTGTTTCCGTAAATTTGAGCTGCAGGGCCTCAAATTTAACCTTAGAGTCTATACCCGAAACCTCATCTTTATAAACAACATCGAAGTTTTCCAGGTTAATATCCCCAATATGTATGTCCATTGGTGCGGCCGAAGTATCTGCTGGCGTAGTGGTTTGTGTGGAATCACTTGCAAAGGCTTTCATTAAGAATTCATAATTGAACCCGTTAATAGAATCCTTTCGAATAATTTTTGCTTTCAGGTTATTGGCGTCCAAAGCATCCAGACTAAAACCATTCCCTTGAATAATGGGCAAGATGGGAATATTCGCAGAAATACTTTGAGAATAAACGATGGTATCTCCCTGGGGATCTTCAATATAAAGCTGGTCTATTTGAATATTCCCATTAAATTGAATGAACAGTTTTTCAAGTTCTATTTTGGCTCCTGTTTTCTTTTCTATAGAAGCTATAAATTTATCCTTGATGATATTTTGGCCCCACGGACTTCGAATAAATAATACCACTAGTAGAAGAAAAATAAGGATTCCAAGGAATATTTTCCCCAAAATTTTTAAGATCTTAAAAAAATTTCTTTTGGTTTTGGTCAAAGACTTGATTTTAAAGAATTTCAAAGTTATCGTTTAGAGTCATTATTCCGAAACTATAGTATCTTAATTTCTGGTAAACTTGTGTTAAAGTGGAGGTTTGCTAGAATTCTATATAGTCTTTTATCAAGTTTAAATTGCTCCATATTGTGGAGAAAATTTACACAATTAAAGCATTTTTCTACACTAATTAGAAATTCAGCTTTTGAAGATATTTTTAAAGAAACACTAAATCCTGAATATCATATTGGCAGACATATTCAGGTCAAACTCAATAAAATCAATTACTTACAGGATTTTTCGAGTTTATCTTATTCTAATTACTTAAGTAGGATTTTAACAGGTTGGCACTATTCTCGCCTTATACGATCGATTAATAAAACTAAATAATCAATTAAATTTAAAAATCTATTTATGAAAAGAGTAATAACTGTAAGCGTTTTAGCAGCAACCATGCTAACCTCATGTGTTTCTAAGAAAAAATACGTTGCGCTTGAGGGCGAGTTAAATGATACCCGAAGTACTTTACAAAAAACACGCGTCGAAAAAGAAGAAATTGAAGAAAAATATGCTAGGATCGAAGAAAGGGTTGCTGATTATAATGCAAAAATAAATTCCCTTAGAACAGAAAATGAGGGAATGATGGAAATGAATGATTTAACCGTAATGTCTAAAAATACTAAAGACAAGATGCGAAATACGATTTCCAAAATCGATCCGGAAAAAGTAAAAGGAGCTAAAACCCTTGAAGATTCTATAAATCTTGCTGTTTCTTATAATCTTAAGCAAAACATCTCTGAAGGAGCAGACGAGGACGATATTGATATTAGCGTAGATGAAACTGTGGTAATGATCAATGTTTCAGACAAGCTTTTATTTGGAAGTGGTAGCTATAGAGTAACCAAGGAAGCTCAACCATTACTTAAAAAACTTGCGGAAGTGATTAATAGTGAACCAGCCATGGAGGTTATGATTGAAGGTCATACAGATGACAGAACAATGGTTAAAGAATCTTATTTACAAGATAACTGGGATCTAAGTGTGAGACGAGCTACTTCAATTGTTAGGTTGTTACAGGACAAATATAACGTAGAGCCATCTAAACTGATTGCAGCGGGAAGAAGCAGTTATCAGCCACTTGTTGAAAACACAAACAAAGATAATATGGCCAAAAACCGTAGAACAAGAATTGTGATTATTCCTAATCTTGATAAATTCTTTGCAATGTTAGAAGGTGATGCAGCGGTTGCGAAGCAATAATTTACCATTCTTCTTCAGGATATTAGAAAGGAAAGCACAATGCTTTCCTTTTTTTTATCTCTAGGTTTAACTTGAATTTAACCGGCTATTATGAATTTTCCCTGGCTTATTCTTTAAATTTAAAAGAACAAAAATTGACAGATTATGAAGAAAGAAGTAAAAAGACCACAAGAAGAAGCAAAAAAGTCTAAACCTAAGGATATGTCTTATAATCCTGAAGTCACTAAAGAAGATGAACAGGCTTTAAATGCTAAAGGCCGGAGCATGAACAAAGGGCAGGATAAGGATTTAGATCGCGAAAGAGAGGTAGATTTCACAGGAAAAGATCTAGACATTCCAGCGAGTAATTCAGATCTCCCGAATAAGGAAGGAAGATTACCAGATGAACAAAACTGGCAATACAATAAAAAAGCTGCCAGACCAGATCATAAAAAATCTACCGATCATCCAAAATCTGACGAAAAGATATAATTTTTCAACCGCTGTTTACAGCGGTTTTTTTATATAAGGTAGTAAATAATGGAGCTTACGAGCAAACCCAGGATAGCGATCATTCCTGTCATTACGGTCCAGGTTTTGAAGGTTTGTTTTTCGGTTAATCCTAAATATTTACCAACGAGCCAAAAACCGCTATCATTAACATGGGAGAAACCCGAAGCACCAGCAGCGATAGCGATCACCACAAGGGAAGTTTCGGCGGGAGATATTAAGGTAGATGTAAGCACTGGAGCTGTAATTCCTGCAGCAGTGATCATTGCAACCGTAGCTGAGCCCTGAAGAAGCCTTACAATTAATGCCACAGTAAATCCAAATACGAGGGGGTTGAAGAAAGTTCCATTTAGTGATTGGGCAATCATCTCTCCTGCTCCTGTCCTGATAAGTATTTGTTTAAAAGCACCGCCAGCTCCCGTCAACAAAATAATGATCCCAGCTGCCTCAAAAGATTTTAACGCTGTTTTATTCAAAAATTGTTTTCCCATTCCCCTTCTAATCCCAATAAAATACCAGGCAAGCAGGTTTGCGATTATTAAGGCTGAAAACGGGTGCCCTAATAGATTTATTCCATAAAGAAGTTTTGAAGGGATGGAGTTTTCAGGAATAAAAGGGCTATTTAAAACCGTATTGCTTACTATCAAAAAAATAGGGACAAATATAATAGTGCAAATCAAAGCCGGGGAAGGCAGCTCTTTTTGATTAAAGTTAGTTGAATCAACTATTTCCAAAGGCTTTATAAATATCTTTTTTGATATATATTTTGCAAAGACAGGTCCGCTGATCACAGCTACAGGTATACCGGTTAGCATTCCAAATAAGATCACCCAGCCAAGTTCGGCTCCCAGGATATCTGCTACGGCTATGGGTCCTGGGGTTGGTGGAATAAAAGCATGTGTGATCGTTAAACCTGCAAGTAAAGGAAGTGCGTATAATAGTAAAGATCTGCCTGTTTTCTTACTCAAAGCATAAGTGATGGGCACCAGGATTATAAAAGCAACATCAAAAAAAACTGGTATCGCAACGATAAAACCTGTAAACATCATCGCCCAGGGTGAACGCTTTTCACCCGTCTTTTCCAGAAGATATCTCGCCAGGTTCTTCGCTCCGCCAGATTGTTCCAGGATTCCACCAAATAAGGCTCCCAGACCCACAACTGTGGCGACAAATCCCAGGGTACTCCCCATACCTTCCTGCATGGTAGCAATAATATCTGTTGCAGGTAAACCGGCAAATACTCCTACCAAAATGCAAACAATAAGCAAGGCGAGAAATGCCTGGATCTTTAGCTTTAATATTAGAAATAAAAGGATGGCAATACCAGCCAGAACAGCAAATAAAATCTGTAAATCCATTACTTAATATTCCAGTTTGTATGAAAAAAATTTCTTCTTGGTTTGTCCGTCCTTTCATAAGTATGAGCCCCAAAATAATCCCTCTGCGCCTGTATTATATTTGCTGAAGTATTTCCTCTAATAAAATTTAGAAAATAATTCAAAGCCGCTGAACTAACCTGCATGGGGCAACCTGCTTTCTGAATTTCTGCCACGGTATTAATAAATTGGAGTTTTCGCATATTCAAATGATCTATTACTCTAGGATGCAGTAACAAATGATCTTCATTTTCAGATCCAAATATTTCCACAAGTTCTTCCATAAAGGACGATCTTATGATGCAGCCATTGGTCCAGAGGCGGGCAATTTCTGATAGATTCAAATTCCATTTGTATTCTTTGGAAGCTATTCGCAATAATTCAAAGCCAATTGAGTGATTTATTATTGAAGCTGCTTTATAGGCCGCAAAAAGGTTTTTCAGGGAAATATCTACGCTGTTTGAATTCAATCCTTTGTAAAGATCTTTTGCTTTTTCTTTTTGAGCTTTAAGCCCGGAAATATTTCTTGCCATTACCGAAGCAGTTATTGTATCCAGAGATACTCCTAACTCAAGAGCGGAACTGGTAGTCCACCCGCCAGTGCCTTTTTGCCCGGCTACATCCAGAATTTTATCAATAATAGGCTCGTTAGCCTCTTTCTTTTTCAAGATATGATAAGTTATTCCCAGTAAATAACTTCTTTCTGAATCATTCCATTCGGAGAAAATTTCCGAAATATCTTCAGGAGATCTCTGCTGAAAGAATCTCATGAAATAATAAAATTCAGCGATAAGTTGCATCTCGCCGTATTCGATCCCGTTGTGGACCATTTTCACATAATGTCCCGAGGTTCCCGAACCTATATAAGCACAGCAGGGCTCGCCATGTTTATCCCGGGCAGAGATCGCTTCAAGAACAGGTTTCACTCTGTTATATGCGCTTTCAACCCCTCCTGGCATAATAGAAGGGCCATTTAAAGCGCCCTCTTCCCCTCCGGAAATTCCTACTCCTAAATATTTAATTCCTTTACTTTTTAATGCCTCTGCTCTTCTTTCGGTATCTTTAAAATGGGAGTTTCCCCCATCCATTATAAGATCTCCAGGCTCAAGAAAGGCTAAGACATCTTCTATAACAGCATCAACTGCAAAACCCGCCTTCACCATCATCAAAATATTTCGTGGAGTTTCCAGCCCTAGAATGAACTTTTTCAGATCATCATAAGCCGGAATTTGAAATCTATGGGCGTGAGATTTAGCGAATAATTGGGCGATATTCTTTTCTTTTTCACCCGCCTGCCGGTTGTATACTGAAACGGGATATCCCTTCCCTGCAATATTAAGGGCAAGACTCTGTCCCATAACACCAAGGCCTATCAATCCAATTTCTGGTCTTTTTATCTTTTCCAAAATTTCTTTTAATGATTTCTCTGGATTGGCCTCAACTTTCACAGTGATTCCATAAGTTGGTGGTTCGAGAATTTCAAATTGTGATTTTAATAAAAGAGGATCAAAAAAATGAAGTTTTCTTTGCTGAATTCTTTTTGCAATTGTTTCATAATCTTCATATAAATAGATCCACTCAATTTTCACAGCATCATTACGGGATAATATTTTTCTGTATTTTTCTTTTAAAGCTGAACAGGCAAGCACTGCTCCATTTGAATCACCCCACTTTTTAATGGCAATGGATAAGGAGTTCAACCAGGATTCCCTATCATTATCATCCAGGGGAGTTCCGGCTTTCATCTTATTTTTATTTAATTGAGAATGGAAATCATCTGCATCGTAAAAAGATAAGGACAGTTCCTTTGCCAGCATTTTTCCTAAGGTGGTCTTACCAACCCCGGCTACACCCATCAAAATATAGACTGTACTCAAAGCTTCTTTTTATTCTGAAGTAAATAATCCACAGAATATTTCCCCGCGCCGGTAAAGGCAAGAAGAATAAAACCAAACATATATAATAATGGCAGTTCCTGTCTTCCAAAACCGTCAGGCATATGTACTATGAGAGCCGCTACAGCCATTGTAATTATAATAGGAATAGCTGCAAATCTGGTTAAAAAGCCAAATAAAATAAAGAGGGCACACACAAACTCAGCAAAGACGGCCAGACTAAAAGATAACTGCTCTCCCAATCCAATGGGGTCTCCAAATTTTATTTCATCTGAACCGAAGAAATCCATTAACTTAGGAAAGCCATGAGTAAGCATAAGAGATGCAATAGCTATTCTAAAAATCAATAGTCCCAGATCTACATTTCTTAAATTTAAAATTGTTTGATAGGTATTCTTCATGAGATAATAAGATTTGTGTCTAAATTAGAAAAAGAAATTGAAACCAATTGCTTAAGAAGATTTTATGTATGATGTCTCTTTCGTTCCTATTAAATTTTAACACCGTAGGAATTGTGATTCAATGAAATATTTAAGGGAAAATGCATTTTATCGTTTTTTTTTGTTTTTCATCGGTTTAAATTAAATAGAATTGTTTACTTTTAGTTTATGCAGGATTTCATCAAACATATTCTCATAAGTTCTCTGTTCCTTTTGATCGCTACAAAAGGAATTGGGCAGCATAGTGCTTCTGCATCTTTTACAGCCTCGGTAAATATAATTGAACCTATTTCTCTAAAAACTACTTCAAATATGAATTTTGCAAGTATCGATGCTGGTATGGGGGGTTCTGTAATTTTAAATCCCGATCACACTCGAAGCATTAACGGGAATGTAAGCCTGGCTAATGCAACGAATGTTTCAGCAGCCGAATTTGAAGTGAAAGGACAAAATGGGTATTCGTATAATATCAATGTTCCCAGAGGCTCTTTTAGCATGAGAAATGGTTCAGATAGAATTATAATTAAAGATTTTACAGCAAGTTCGCTTTCTTCCACTTTAAATACAGATTCTCAAATTATTAGCGTGGGCGCTACCCTCGAGATTGACCCAGGACAAAAACCAGGGATTTATACCTCGTCTTCTCCCATTGAAATCATGGTGAGTTATAATTGAATTAAGACTTGTAAGTATTCACCTTCATTTATTTTCTGGGATCTTTTTTTCAGATTTTCAGGTCTTAGCATATTTCAATACAAGTTATCGACAACTTCTCGCATTTTAACGATTATTAATAACCTCTCAGCGAAAAGTTTTGGTGAAGTCAATCACACAAGCCCATCTTTACCATCGCTAACAAAATCTATGAAACCTACCAACATGAAAAAAATTATTTTAATTGCCTTACTTGCTGTAACAGGAAATTCATTTGCCCAAACTTCAGTTGACGGCACTGCTGATGTAAATGCTGAAATTGTTAAACCAATCTCCATAACATCCAGTGGCAAACTCGACTTTGGTTCATTTACAACTCCTGAAACCGGTTCTGGTATTGTAACGATTAATCCGGCTGATGATAGTAGAAATTTCTCTGCAACTGATATGGAGATCACTTCCCTATCTACTTTTGGGTTACCGGTATTTACAGTTTCAAAAGATGCTGATGCTACTTATGGGGTAACAGTTGCTGTTACAGACGCCCCTGAGGAAACTGGTGGATCTACAATGACCTTAGATCAATTAACCACAAATATCAATGCAAGTGGAAATACTGCATCTTCGTTTAAAGTTGGAGGTAGATTAACAGTTCCTTCCACACAGGCAGTTGGGATTTATACAGGTAAAGTTACGGTTACTGTATCCTACGAATAAGATTATAAATATAAATCTAAAAGCGCCGTCAAGTAATGGCGGCGCTTTTAGAATTTGATATGTTCAACTTATTCTACTGTAAATGAAAAGCTTACTTCTAATATTCGTTGCGATCTTTTTTGTTGAATTTACCTCGGCTCAAATTTCAGCTTCAACCTCTGTGAATAGTACAGCGGTGGTGGTAGAGCCTATTCAGATTACAAAAAGTGTGGATCTCCATTTTGGAAATGTAATAAGTGGATATAATCCCGGAAGGCTTATTTTATCGCCCGAAGGAATCAGGACTACTTTTGGTTTACAACTGGCACCCGCCAGTTCCGGCCAGGTAAGTGCGGCCGAAGCAGTAGTAAAACATGGCAGTTATAATTATGCCATCACTTTTCCCGAAAATTTTAAGCTTTTTAATGAAAATAATCCCAATCAATTTTTATTGATAGATGATTTCACTGTACTTCCTGAAGTTAGCGGTGAAGAAATAGACATTCTTAAGATTGGAGCAACCCTTAATCTGGAGGCTGATCAGGCTGCTGGATTTTATACAAATGCCTCGGGCTTCAATGTTACCGTAAGTTATAATTAGCCTCATTCTAACCATATTGTTCCCCATGATAAGAAAAAATATTTTCCTACTTAGCCTAATTATTTTTATTTGTTTTCAGGGAAACATTTTCGCGCAGGGTGATCTTATGATCATGCCTAAAAGAATTGTTTTTGATGGACCTGAACGCTCACAGGAAGTAAATCTTGTAAATACCGGAAGTGATTCAGCTACCTATGCTATTTCATTTATTCAGTATAAAATGAAAGAAGATGGAAGTTTTGAACAGATTACTGAACCTGAGGAAAGTCAAAAGTTTGCCGATGAATTTTTAAGGTATTATCCTAGAAGGGTTTCTTTAGCACCAAATGAAGCCCAAACCTTGAAGTTACAAATCACCAGAAGCGGAAATCTTCAAAATGGCGAATATAGATCTCACTTATATTTTAGGGCGGTAGAAAAACAAACAGCCCTTGGAAGTGAACAATCTACTGATTCTGATGAAAATATTTCAATAAACATCAAAACAGTATTTGGTATAAGTATCCCGGTAATTATTCGTAAAGGAGCCTCTACCACTGAAATCGAATTAAATAATGTTTCTCTGGATTTGTCTAACAAACCTACACTTTCCATTTCAATTAATAGAAAAGGCAATATGTCTGTATATGGAAATATTTTTGTCAATTATATTTCTGAAAATGTTGCTCCAATAACTATTGGCAGTGTTAAAGGAATCGCGGTATATACTCCCAATGAAAAACGTGATTTTTCATTTGTTTTACAAAACACCGAAGAAATTGATCTTAGCCAGGGCAGCCTCGAGATAAGCTATGAATCTGATTTAGGAGAAGTGTATACAACAACCATATACCAACTGGATTAGTTAATGCTAACGGGACTAAATAAAAACTTACTTTTTACGATTTTCAGCATTCTGGGGGTAGTTTACAATTTAACCGCACAGGAAGATATCACGATATCTACTACCTATACTATTGCAGAAGGTGAAACTGAAGAATATGCCAATGTTATCCTTAACGATAATGCGAGTCATCTTATCGTTAATGGAACCCTTATAGTACACGGCGATTTACTCATGAGTGGGAACAAATCTCAGTTTACAATGGGAAGTTCAGCAGTGGTAATTATCTATGGAAATTTTATTGGTTCTAATAAAGTTGATATTTCTGTCTCTTCTTATCTAATAATTCAGGGCGATTTTACCCAACCTACTGAATCCACCCAGACAAATATAGATATTGAGAACGGGAATGTGTATATTTTTGGAGAAGTAGATGGCTGGGAGGCTGACTTTTCCAGCTGTGAAGATTACAAAGGGGACACTACGGGAGTTAATGATACTGAATGTGAATACGGAACCGAAGAAAATTATGATAATAATTTTGAAAGTTTTCCTCCTGAAATAACAGAAAAACTATCTTGTTTTAGTTTAAAAGATCCTGAGGATCAAACTTCCTGTCCAGGAGCTGATGCAATATTCAATACTGAAACAACCACCACAAAAGCTATAACCTATCAATGGCAGGTAAAAACTCCAAATAGCGATTTCTTCGCAGATCTTATAGGTTCTAACTCCAAGGAATTAAACCTTAATAATGTTACTGATGAAATGTCTGGTAATTTATACAGAGTCAAGGTAAGGGCATCAGAGGAAGGTGCAGGTTGTAAAGTCGCCATTTCCAAACCTGCCGCTTTATTGGTTGAAACCGTGTTTGACTGGACCGGAGCTATAGGCTCGAATTGGAATGATCCCGGGAACTGGTTATGCAGTGTAATTCCCAACACTAGCTCCAATGTAAAGATCCCTTCAGGTCTTACAAATTATCCGTTGATTAGTTCTGGTGCTGCAGCAATGGCGAACAATTTAGATATTCAATCGGGGACAATTTTAAAAATTTCAGGAAATAGACTGCAAGTATATGGTGCTATTTCGGGGCAGGGAAAAATAGATGCCACCGCCGGTACTCTGGCATTAAAAGGAACAGTAAATCAAATCTTGGATTCAGGTTTATTTGTAAATGGTGGAGTTTTAAATTTGGAAATAGACAATGCTGCCGGAGTAACATCCAACACCTCAATAAATCTAAGAGGATGGTTAAAATTATCCAACGGAAATTTTTCTAACAATAATAATTTCACCCTGATTTCTGATGCTTCACAAACAGCTTTGATCGATGGTTCAGGCACCGGAGAAATCATAGGAAGAGTGAGGATGCAACGGTATATAGATCCTGCTTTTGGATATAAATATATTGGCTCCCCTTTTAGTAATACTACAGTGGGGGATTTTTCCTCTTATATAGATTTAAATTCAACTTTTCCCGCTGTTTACAATTATAATGAATCCAGGCAGGATAGTGATGGAAATGATCTTTCAGGCTGGGAAGCTTATACAGCAGCCACGGCTCCAATGAATGTTATGGAAGGTTATGCCTTTAATTTTGGTGATATTGGAGGAGCGGTAACGATAGACATAGAAGGTAATATTAACAACGGTGATGTTTCCCGTAGTTTGAACACCACCCATGGAACATTTACCAAAGGTTTTCATCTTGTTTCGAATCCTTATCCTTCACCGATAGATTGGAATAAAGTACCTGGTTTATCCACCAATATTGATGGTGCAGCATATTTTTTCAAGGCTGATGCGTCAGATATTTATGGAGGTGCCTACACCTCATATGTTGCAGATATTACCAGCTCTGGTAGTTCCGGGAGTATTATCTCTTCCATGCAGGGATTTTTTGTGCATGCCAGTGACGGCACTACAAATTCTGTTTTAAGGATGAATAATAGCGTTCGGGTAAATGACTTTTCTCAGGAATTTTATAAAGAACAGGAAGAACCCTTAAATAGACCGCTCGTAAGGATTTCAGCTGGATTTCAGGATGAAAAAATTTCCGATCCATTAGTGATTTATTTAGACAGGGCTGCTTCCTGGAAATTTGAAAGAAATAAAGATGCTTTAAAATTATATAACTCGAATATTGATCTGCCAAATTTTTATTCTATTACAGCTGATGGAAAAGAATCCTCGATCAACGGTCTTTCAGAGCAGGAAACAACAAATAATTTCAGACTTCCATTAGGTATTAAAACTAAAAGATCTGGCCAGCTAATTATAAAACCTGAAGATATTGAAAATTTTGATACTGATCTATTTCTAATAGACAAGCACAGGAGGGTTTCGGTTAATTTAAAGGAAGAAAATTATAGTCTGAACCTTGAAAAAGGAAAACATGAGGATAGGTTTTATCTCTCTTTTTCATCGGCAAAATTTGTGGATTCCCCTACTCTATTTAATGATCCTTTCAGTATAAAGAATAATACAGGGGAAGTGATAGTTAGAATGAATTTGAAAGAAGAGGAATCGGGAATTTTAAGGATTAGCACTATACACGGTCAGTTACTTCAACTTCGCAAAGTAAGAAGAAACGAAGAAGTTAATTTCACTGAAATCAGGAGTACGGGAATTTACCTGGTGACTTTTATTTCCGATAAGCGTCAGTTTTCAAAAAAAATAATTGTGAGAAAATGATAAAAATGAAGAATTCTAGGATTGTTTTTATTCTGCTTCTTACACTATTTGTGCAATCAGTAGAGAAGCTTACAGCTCAGGAGAATCCTCCAGTGCCTATTGAAGTAGAGGTTAGTACCGTACAATTTTTAAATTTTGGGGCTTTTGCAGTTGGAAATTCTCTTGGGACGGTTAGTGTAGACTCCAACGGAACCAGGACCTGGACTGGAGATGTTGTCTTGCTTACCACAGGAGCCACAGTTTCTCCTGCACTGTTTGATGTGTACGCAAACCCGGGGACGTTAATTAATATTGCCCATAGTCCGTCTTTTACCCTTACAGGTACCAGTGGCCAGACCATAGAACTTAAAATAGATAGTTATAGCACGGGAAAAACTTTTGTTACCAATTCAAACTCCCAAACGCCGACTCCTGTATATATTGGTGGAACACTTAATTTAGGTGCAATTTCTGCAAACGGCCCCGGAGAGTACAACGGATCTTTTACCATCACTTTTATTCAGGAATAATCAACTGCATGAATTCTGTTAAGCTTAACAAATTCTTTTTTCAGTTACTAATAAGTATCCCTGTCCTTCTCAGTAATGAATTAATATTTGCCCAGGAGTTTCCCGAATACGACGAGCTTGTGGTGGAACTTAGCTCTCCCAGAATCGGTACACTGGAAATTCCGATTGCAATTAAAGACGAACAGTCTTATATTTCTTTTTCAGCCCTTTTTGATCATTTTAGCCTTAAAAATGAAACAGATCCTGAAACCGGGATAATTTCAGGGTATATCTTAAATCCTGAATCGATTTATAAAATAGATCTTCAGGCTTCCATTATAACATTTAAGGAGCAATCAATCCCCTTAACCAGCAAAGATTATATTAAGACCCCAACCTCTTTCTATCTACGCTCCGAACTTTTTGGTAAAGTTTTCAATTTAAATACAAATTTTAATTTTAGGGAACTCGCTATAAAGTTTGATACAGACATAGATCTGCCAATTTTTATAGAGAAGCGCAGGGAAAAAGCCCGTAGTAATCTCAACAAAATAAAAGGAATTGTAGAACCCGATACAGTGATTGAGCGAAAATATCCCTTCTTTAAAGGAGGAATTTTAGACTGGGGAATTACCACTACTCAACAAACAAATGGTCCTGAAGATAACAGGTTTAATTTAGGTCTTGGCACTATGTTGGCCGGCGGAGAGACCAATATTTTACTGAATTATTCCAATCGGGTTCCCTTTACCAGTAGGAACCAGTTCTATCAATGGAAATACGTAAATAACGAAAACAGGATTTTTAAACAGGTCACCGCGGGAAAGATTTTTAGCGGTGCTACCTCCTCCCTTTTTGCTCCGGTGGTAGGAATTCAGCTTACCAATGCCCCTTTGCAAAACAGACGCTCTTATGGCACCTATATTTTAAATGATTATACTCAGCCAAGGTGGACGGTAGAATTGTACGTGAACAATGTGCTGGTTGATTTTGTTAAGGCAGATGCTTCAGGTTTTTATTCTTTTGAAGTTCCCTTAATGTACGGAAACACCAATGTCGACCTTAGGTTCTATGGACCTTATGGAGAAGAACTTTCTGAAAACCGTATGATCAACATTCCTTATAATTTTGTTCCCGAAAAAGAGTTGCAGTATACTTTAAGTGCCGGTGTGGTGGAAGATGGGGATAATCAGAAATTCTCCCGTTTTAATTTAAATTACGGACTCTCCAACACTATTACCATAGGTGGAGGGGTAGAATATCTTTCAGAAATAACCAGCGGAGAAGTAATGCCTTTCCTGAACACTTCCATAAGGCTGGCCTCTAATTTATTATTTTCCGGAGAATATACCTACGGTGTAAAAGGTGAAGGATTGTTGAGTTACAGGACTCCTTCCAATATGCAGTTTGACCTCAATTATATAAAATATCATGAAGATCAAACCGCGATTAATTATAATTATCTGGAAGAACGGGAATTTCGTTTTTCCGCTCCTATTAGAACCAATGCATTTACAGCCTATACCAGATTTAGCCTGAATCAAATACTTCTTCCAAATACTGAATTTACCACAGCCCAGTTCTTATTATCCGGGGCCTTATTTGGGATTAGCACAAACCTTACGACCTATGCCATATATAACGCCAGGCTGGACGACCCCACTATTTATACTTCACTTTCCCAGACTTATAGATTACCATACCAGTTTCTATTTTCACCTCAGGTACAATATGATATTTCAGAAAATTCGGTAAGAAATTTGAATCTGGAATTAGAACGTGTAATTTTTGAAAGAGGCTTCGTAAATTTCTCGTATGAAAATAACTTTCTGCGGAATGCCCACACTTTTGAAGTTGGATTAAGATATACCTTCAATTTTGCACAAGCATCTACCACCTCCCGCATTGGTAACCAAAATTCTTCTCATATACAAGCTGCCCGGGGAAGTTTAAGATGGGATGATCATACAGGTTTTGTGGGTGTTTCAAACCGGCCGGGAGTTGCGCGTGGAGGCATTACGCTAATTCCTTTCCTGGATCTTAATGAAAATGGAAAAATGGATCCTATGGAAGAAGGAGTTCCCGGGATAGAGCTAAAATCCAATCCGGCACTTGTGACCTATAATCAGGACAAAACTATCCTTAGATTAAATGACCTTCAACCTTATGTAAAAACATTACTTCAAATAGACGAAAATAGTCTGGACAATATTGCCTGGAAGATCGAAAATCGCAATATCGCCGTAGAGACAGTTCCAAACCAGTATAAAGCTATTTATATTCCAGTAAGGGTTATGGGAGAAGTATCGGGATACGTGTTTTTAAAGAATGAAGGTAAAACCCGGGGTCAGGGAAGAATCCTGATTAATATCTTTAAAGAAAATTCTGAAAAAGTTGCTTCTGTACTCACCGAAGGTGACGGATATTTTAGTTATTTAGGACTGGCTACAGGAAGTTATACCGCTAAGATTGATGAGCAGCAACTTGAAAAAATTAAGCTTCATAGTTCAGAAGCGCAACCATTTGACATTGAAATAAATAAATATGGTGATATCGTGGACGATCTGGAGTTTATCCTTCAGAAGAATCAATAAGTGATTTTTAGAACTTTCAGTTTTCTTATCTCATTTCCCAGTTTAAAATTAATTTGCTCTCCTAGTTTCTTGCCGGTTACCGCCTTGGCAATTGGTGCTACAAAAGCAATCTTCTTCTTTTTAATATCAGCTTCATCCACTCCTACGATTTGGAATTCCTGCAATTGTCCGGAGGTTTCATTTTTTAGTTTCACCAGGGCTCCAAATCTAACTTCATCTTTTGCCTGGTCTTTTGGATCCAGTAATCTTGCAGTTTGAAGTCTTTCTGCCAATAGGTTTATTTTCCCGTCGATCAAACTTTGAGATCTTCTTTTTTCCGTATCATTTTCAGCTTCTACATGTGCTCTCTTAAATTCAAGATCCTTCAATTCCTGTTTTAGTTCAGCAAGTCCGTTCGGGGTAACGTAATTGGTCACTCCTTCCGGTATGGCCGTTCTGGGTGGTATTAATACCGGTTCTTCCTGGTCTTCTTCTTTTACAAATCCCCTGCTCATAAGCTTGATTTTATTTATAATTTATGGAATAATATTTAAATGCATGGTTTCGGCCAAAATTACAGTCATAAATATTTCAGAAAGAAATTCATAAAAAAGTATCCTTATAGCGCAAAAATTAGATCGCAGCTTTAATGCATACTATTAAGACTCCTATTTGGCTTTCGGGGCAGTTATAAAATGTTATTTTTGAAAAAAAGTAAATGCCTAAATTGCTCGTGATTGGTTACGTCTGGCCTGAACCGAAGTCTTCGGCTGCAGGAACAAGAATGATGCAATTACTGGACTTCTTCAAAAATGAAGATTACCAAATTACCTTCGCCACTACCGCACGTGAAACCAATAATAAGGCAGATTTAACCAAGCATGAAATTAAAACGGAAAAGATCAAATTAAACGATCCTGATTTTGATGTTTTTCTGAAAGAATTAATGCCAGAAGTGGTTTTGTTTGACAGGTTTATGATGGAAGAACAATTTGGCTGGAGAGTCGATGAAATTTGTCCTGAAGCTATAAAAATCCTGGATACAGAAGACCTTCATTTTCTAAGAAATGCACGTCAGCGTGGATGTAAGGAAAAAAAAGATGCAGAGGATATCTATATGGATTCAGATCTTGCTAAAAGGGAAATCTCGGCGATGTATAGATGTGATCTTAGTTTGATTATTTCTGAAAAAGAATTAGAATTACTTACTGGCAAATTTCAGGTTTCAGAAAGAATTCTTTTATACTTACCCTTTCTTCTGAAGAAGATTACCGAAAGAGATATTAAAAACCTCCCTCTTTTTGAAGATAGAAAAGACTTTATAAGCATTGGAAACTTTCTACATGAACCAAACTGGAAGGCGGTTTTACACCTGAAGGAAAAGATTTGGCCGGAAATAAGAAAAAAACTTCCGGATGCAAAAATGCAGGTTTACGGAGCTTATCCTTCGCAAAAAGTACTAAACCTACATAATCCAAAAGAGGGTTTTATTGTAAATGGTTGGGTAAAAGATTCCGCGGAGGTGATGAGAAATGCCAAAATTTGCCTCGCTCCTATTCTGTTTGGTGCGGGTTTAAAAGGAAAACTTGTAGAGGCCATGCAAAACGGAACTGCATCTGTTACTACTGCTGTAGGAGCTGAAGGAATCCCCGGAAATTTTGAATGGAATGGTTTTATAGTGCATACCGAAGATGATTTTATAGAGCAGGCTGTTAAACTTTATTCTTCTGAAGATCTATGGAAAGCGAAGCAAAACCTGGGTTTTGAGATCATCAATCAACGTTTTAATAAAGAAGAACACTTAAACTCCTTCAGAAACAGATTAAAGAAAATTCACAAGAATATAAGATCGCATCGATTAGAAAATTTTACAGGAATGATGTTAAAACACCATTTGCATAGAAGCACTTATTTTATGTCGAAATTTATTGAAGAAAAGAATAGAAGTATAAATTTCTAAAAATCAATTAAAGTCAAGGCAAGTCTGAGACTTATCTCACCGATTTAATTTGATCTTTCTACTAAACACCTGAAATTTTTTATTCTCCCCTCACCCCGAACTGCGAAAAAGCACTTCTGACCTCTCCCGAGGGAGAGGTGAAAAATGAAACTCCGATGTGAAAATATCGAAGAATTTACAATAAAAAACCGCCATCTGCATTAGCATCCGGCGGTTTTCACTACACAAAAAAACAGTTGCTCAAACTCTAAACAAAACTAACTGTTAACAGAATTAAGTTGATGTACAAAAAGCTTTTCATTCAGTTTTTGCAGAACTTCGATTTTATTCCTGGTATCTACCAAGAGTGAAATATTATTATTACTTCCTCCATAAGAAATCATCCTGACAGGGACATCCTGAAGGATTTCAAAGATCCTTGAACTTCCACGATCCTCAATAAGCCCTTCTCCTACCACACAAATTATAGAATGGTTTGTATCTACACTTATTTCTCCATAGTGATCTAATTCAGCAAGGATAAGGTCAAGATTTGAAGTATCGTCAATGGTTAACGAAATTGCGATCTCCGAGGTCGTGATCATATCAATGGATGTTTCATAAGTATCAAAAACCTCAAATATTTTTTTTAGAAAACCATGCGCCATCAGCATTCGGTTGGATTTGATCTTAATGGCAGTAATTTCATCCTTCGCAGAGATAGCCTTAAGACCTTTTTTTTCAGCTATGGCACTAATACAGGTTCCCGTCGCACCTGGAGTAAAGGTATTCTTAAGATAAACCGGTATGTTTTTCCCAATTACTGGGGAAATAGTTTGTGGATGCAGGATTTTAGCTCCAAAATAGGCCAATTCCGCAGCCTCTTCAAAACTTAATTGAGAAACAGGATGCGTATTTTCTACGAATCTCGGGTCGTTATTATGTAAGCCGTTTATATCTGTCCAAATCTGAATTTGAGTAGCCCTTATAGCTGCACCCAGTATTGTGGCGGTATAATCACTACCTCCCCTTTTAAGGGTGCTTAATTTTCTTTCAGCATCAAGCCTAACAAAACCCTGGGTGATCACAATAGAACTTTCTTTAGCTTTCTTAAGACTTTCATTGAATAATTCCCCCACCAGGCCAGTATCCGGGTTTTCCAGGTTGCTTATATGCATAAAATCACGTGCATCAAGCAATGTATTCTCAACCGATTCAAAATTTAAATAAGCACTGAATATAGAAGTAAGTAGTCGCTCCCCAGTGGTTATGATTTTTGCATCCACTTCTTTGCTCCACTCTTTTTTGCAAATGGCCATAAGATCATCGATTTGCAAAGCAATATTCTTCTTAATAGAAAGATTATATGAGGCTTCAGCAATCAATTCATCTATAAGGTCATAATGTTTAAGTCGTAAAATTTCAATTCTATCTGGAAGCTCCTCTAACTTTCTATTTCTAAGCATTTCAGATAGGCTTACCAGTTCGTTGGTAACTCCCGACATAGCCGAAAGTACAAGCAGCTTATTTCCTGAAACCTCAGAAATAATATTCTTTACATTTCTAATACTTGCTGCAGAACCAACAGAAGTTCCTCCAAATTTTAAAACTTTCATATTCAGTAAATTCAGGCTGCATAGATATTATTAAAAGAAAGTGGCGCAAAAATTATGTTTCATTTTATATACATTTGTACAAAATGTTCAATAATTAACAATGAAAACTATTACCACCTGTGTACACGATATTATTAGGCACCAGCCTTTCCTGGACGATGCCATTGCGCGTGATATTGTAAACTTCAGCGGACTTGCGGCAGATATCCAGCAACAGGTAGAAAAAGAAATGAGAAAACCGGTTAAACAGGGTAGTATAATTATGGCTCTTAGACGTTATGCTCCCAGCAGAACTAAGGTAAATATGCAGAGCCTTCGAGAATTGGGGGATATTATAGTGCGCTCGGGGATTACAGAATATACTTTTCTTAACTCGAAAACGATCATTGCCAATAAGATTCGGCTGATGGATGCTGTTAAAGATCAAACCGGGGTATATCTTAATTATTCCAGCAATTACCAGGAAAGTAATATTCTGGTTTCCTCATCTTTAACAGATCTGGTTGAAAAATGCTTTAGAAATGAAGTGCGTGTTTCTATTAAAGAAGAACTTTCTTCCATTACCATAGAATTGCCTAAAAATAGTTCCCAAAGTGTGGGATTATATTTCTATATTTTTAAGTTACTGGCTTATGAAGGAATACCGGTTTTTGAAATGATCTCGACTTCAAACTATTTCGCTCTCTTTCTGGAAAAAGAATATGTGAACAAAGCATTTTTATTAATGAATGAGATCAAACAATGATCTACCAGTATTCATAATACACTCCGGTCAAAGCTATTCCGGTTATAAAAATAATAATTGCGATGACAATATAAATTGTTTTGGTAATACATCTTGCAGCTTTAAAATAGAACTCGGGATTCAATTTCTTATCGGGCTTTGATTTATTCTGAAGAAACATTGGTGGTTAGTTAATAATACAGGTTTTACAATATACTAAAAATCAAATATTTAAAAAATTCTTATTTTTAGTAATCTTACAAATTTCTCCGACGGCTTTGCCACAGAGATAGTCGGTTTCAAGAAATGTATTGGAGAGGGACATTTCTAAATTTCAAGTTATAATTAATCAGAGAAACGAAGCTATTCAGAACAATTAATTATAATCCTTTATTAAGGTAGCCCATTCCATGCTCTTCAGGGTTCGAATCAACACAGGATTAATAACTCGAAGTAATTGTGAGTCCTTTGGAAAAGCATAACTATAATAATCTTTTTTAAGACTCTGTCCTAAAACTTCAAGATCATCTGAAAGTTCACCCCTTTCTATCTCATATTTTAAAATGGGTTCATCATAAACGAAAAGGGTAGATTTTTCATCAAGAACAGCCTTTAATCCTTCAGTTCCACTATTTACAAGCTTGCTTTCAATATTATAAAGATTTAGTAATTCATGAGAACTTGAGCTTTTAACCGTGGTTACTTCAAATCTTTCCAAATCCTGAATACTAGTGATCTCTTCATTAATACTTTTTACTGTTAAAGAAGAAGCAATTCCGGCCGTAAAACTTGAAATAATAATTACAGCCATAAACATCCAGATAAGGCCAATGATCCTACCACCGGTAGTCCTTGGTGATTTATCGCCATATCCAACGGTTGTCATCGTTACCGCACTCCACCAAAATCCCTGCATAATGCCTTTAAAGTTCCCTCCAAATTCTTCCTGATTCTTTTTTCTTTCAAAGAACCAAACCAGGATTCCGAAAATAAAAATGACCAGTAACAATAATGCTACAACAGAAAAAAAATCCCAGCTAAAAAAATTTTTGATATGTTTCAAAAATTCTGACTCTTTTCTTTTGGCCACACTGGTATGCGAAATAAAATAAGGTTGAGAAAAATCCATTCGAGTCATACGATTATCGGTAACCGTGATAGGATTAACACTCAGGTCTACTTCTCCATTCTCAATCCCCTTCAGCAAACTGCTTAGATCATCATATTCTTTATACTCATAGGCTAACTGAAGCTGTTCGTTTACCATTTTCCAGGAAGCGATACTTAAACCAGAATACCCCTGCGGACGCTTTTCTACAAAAGGTGGAGTTTCGGTTATTCCTATTACCAGTTTTTTATTGATTGCAAGGGAATCTGATTCCTGGGATTGAGCCTGGGAAAAATATAAAAGTGTAATTATGAGAATTAAAATTCTTTGGGAAAATAGCATGGATGGTTTTTTAAACTTCGAATATAAAATAAAGATATTTTAAAGCCTAAACCTTACAGAGAGTCCTTTTGAAAAATGAAAGCAATATTTAGCTTCTTCCGCCCAAATTTTTTTGCCTTCTGCGCATTTTCTCCCATATAGATATCGATACGATTACGCCAGCGATAGTGCATTTTGTCTTTCACCAGAAAAACGCTGTCAAATCCTTCAATTTTCACTTTCTCGTTATAATCCAGCCCCAGTTTCAAAAGGTCCCTGGATACTGCAATGGCATTCATGCCGGGAGTTAAGGTGTCTCCCCAGGCTGTTATCTGGGGATCACCTTCTGTTTGATATCCTAATGAATTATAAGCGGTAGCAGTGACACAAATGGTATCCCAGTCTACTTCTTCTTCTTCATTAGAATTAAATTGTTTACAGGAAATAACCAGCATCATCATAACACAAAAAACTCCAATTTTTAGAAGTAGTACTGGATGAAGCTGGTATATCATAAAAGACTATAAAGTAAATCCTTCCGGATATTCTCGTTTTACAAATTGATTCACATCATCAAAATTGGTCACTTTCATATTTTCTGCATCCCAGATCATTTTAATATCCCTTCCAGGATAATAAATTTGATCATTGCCTTTCTCATCTTTGCGGTTTTTTTGAATATCATAACCTCTAATCGCTAAATTGGCAATTAATAATGATTCAGTAAGAGGTCCTGCAATCTCAAACGGGGAACTAAGATCTTTCTTCCCATAACCTGCTATAGCTGCCTCTACCCACTGTGCATAATGACCGTCCATTCCGCCTTTTACTCTCTCATATTTTTGAGGCACATTTACCTCCTCGGTTTTAGATGTAGGAAGTAGTCGCGGATTCAATCCATACGTTCCACACATCATTTTTCCTTTGGAACCTATGATGAGAGCTCCATTACCTCCATCACCAAAAGTTTCTTCAGGCCCCAGTTCTTCAGGACGCATTGGCTTTATTCCACCGTCCATCCAGTGTAATTTAATATCTTTTGAAGCTGCCTTAGGATTATCAAAACTCATGATCACATGACTTGATGGAGGGCAACTTTCTGGAAAATATCCTCGTTGGAATTCATCTACATAAACACTCCCAACGCTACATTCCACATCTTTTGGATATTTAAGACCTAATACGCTAAATGGTGGTTCTATTAGATGACAGCCCATATCGCCCAAAGCACCGGTACCATAATCCCACCAGCCACGCCAGTTGAATGGAACGAGACCGTCGACATATTCTTTATAAGGTGCTGTTCCCAGCCATAGTTTCCAGTCCAGTTCAGTAGGAACAGTAGAAGAGGTTTGTGGCCATGAAATTCCCTGTGGCCACACCGGACGATTGGTCCACACATATACTTCTTCCACATCACCTATTAATCCTGCATCATACCATTCTTTCATTTTCCGTACTCCATCACCAGAAGCTCCCTGATTGCCCATTTGTGTAACGACTTTATATTTTTCAGCAGCTTCAGTTAATTTTCTGGCTTCATAAATATCGTGGGTTAAAGGTTTTTGCACATACACATGTTTTCCCCTTTCCATTGCGGCCATTGTTTGTACTGCATGGTTATGATCTGGAGTGGAAACACTAACAGCATCAAAGTTTTTCGATTCTTTATCAAACAACTCTCTGTAATCTTTATAGTATTTGGCTTTGGGAAAACGCTCCCTCGAAACTGCCGCCCTACGATCATCTACATCACATAAAAAAGCAATTTCAGCTTTTCCGCTTTCGTAAAAACTAAGAAGGTCTGATTGCCCTTTACCTCCCACTCCTATTCCTGCAATCAACAATTTATCGCTGGGAGCTGTAAAACCGGGGCCCCCTAACACATGGCGGGGTACAATCATAAACCCGCTTGCGGCGATAGCTGATTTTTTCATAAAATCCCTTCTGGAATTTAAGCTGCTGATTTTCTTTGTTTTACTCATATTCTAAATTAATTAGTTTGATCATTTTAAGGTTTTATTCATATGAACCGTCACCCAATTTAATGAAATTATGACAATTTGCGTCATGATCGGTTATTCTGTCGGGTTATTTGTCATTCGGCAGGGTACTTGCACGACATGCCAATAAATGGCTGAAAATTAGTTCGTAGCCAAATTTAAAATTGAAAAAATACTTTTTATGAGTCAAGTAAAGCAAAATGACGCCGTTAAGGTACATTACACAGGGAAGTTAGAAGACGGGCAGGTTTTCGATAGTTCAGTAGAACGAGGAGAACCAATAGAATTCACTCTGGGACAGGGTCAACTTATTCCTGGTTTTGAACAAGGCCTTATCGGTATGGAAGTGAAGGAGAAAAAGACGATCAACATACCAAAGGAAGAAGCTTATGGAGAACCAAAAGCCGAATTAATCCAGGAAGTTGAAAAAAGTCAATTGCCGGAAGAGCTTAAGCCAGAAGTTGGTATGCCACTTGTGTCTAAAGGTCCTGACGGTCGTGAGATCAATCTGGTAGTGACAGAAATTAAAGATGAGAGTATCGTAGTAGATGCCAATCATCCATTAGCAGGAAAAGATCTAGTTTTCGATCTAGAAGTTGTGGAGATTAAGTAATTACCACTTTTCTTAAGAATATTTAAAAGCCTGAAAATAAACTTTCAGGCTTTTTCATTTATAGTAGACTCTTATTATGGTTAAGATTTTTATAATTCTTTTCTATTTCAGGCATTGCTGCTTAATTTAGGGAGAAATCAATAAAAATTAGATTATGAAAAGAAAAGGATCGGCCGTATGGAAAGGCTCATTAAAAGAAGGAAAAGGAACTGTAAGCCTTGAAAGCGGGGTTCTAAAAGATGCACAATATTCATTTAAAACCCGTTTTGAAAATGGGAACGGAACTAATCCTGAAGAACTTGTAGGAGCAGCTCATGCCGGATGCTTTAGCATGCAACTTTCAGCCTTCTTAACAGAAGATGGATTTGAACCAGATAAAGTAGAAACTACTTCAGAAATCACTTTTGAGGATGGGGAAATCAAAAAGTCTCATTTAATCTTAAATGCTGAAGTGCCTGGAATAGATAAAGATCAATTTGAAAAAATTGCAAATAAAGCTAAAGAGAATTGCCCATTGTCCAAATTATTGAAAGCTGAAATCACGCTGGAATATGATTTAAAATAAATATTGCATCACCTCCTGGAAAGAGAAGCCACTAATTCGCCAGAAAATCTGAGAATTAGTGGCTTTTTTAAATTAGAAAAAAAAGCTTCCATAAAGGCTTAGCTATGGAGCTATAAAGGTTTCCTAATCAAATTCTTTAATCTTATAAATTCCCCGACGACTCTGCCTCGGGATTTCCGCTTCAACTCTTCCCTGGAAGAGGTTGGAACTACTTTTTACCAGATCCGGATGAGAGGCAATAAAAAATTTCGATTTATGGCTGGGGGAGGTCACAATTATACCTATAACTATCGGAACGGCGAAATACTCCTAAGGCTTGCCTCAGGCATAGTCGGTTTCAATAATTTTTTTTAATGATTCTACAACCAAGCTCCTGATATGAGCATCCAGCTCGTTTCTACTTACCAATTTTTGATTCACTTCTATCTCTATTCCTAAATAATTTTTCAGAAAAATCTTTCTAAGTGTTGTTGTAAATCCATCTGCGGTTCCCAAATACGGGTAATTGTACCGAATCTTTAAATCCTGATTCTCCGTTAATATTGATCGTTTCCATTTTCTACAAAATTTCTTTTCTGCCTTTCGCTTAGGATCATATAAAAATCCAATATCACAATTTCTTTCTATATCGTTTAATATTGGAGTAAATGTATGTACAGATATATGTAAAACAGAATTTCCATTCTGAATAAAAGCTTCAATCTTTTTTATAATTTCATCACGATAGGGTCTGTAAAAAGATTGTAAAAGCATATTTCTATCCTGCTCTGGTAAGTGTTCAGAATATCGGGAGAAAAGTTTTTGATGATGTTCAGACCTGTTGGTTTCAATTAATAACCTGCCAATCTTTTGATATTTGCTATAATCTGCCAGTACTTTTAAGTGATTAAATAAATCGAATGCTCCGGTATCGTAGGCCTCATGGGTCTCAAGTATTTCAGCTTCCTGCATAAACAAATACTGATATTTTTCAGGAATATCGGGAAATGCATGCTCACAGGTTAAGACAAGCTTCATGGGCGGAACATTCTATTTTCTCGTAAGCACTGGGCAAGTTTAAAATATATTTTATGAATATTTTCCACTGTGAAATCATTTCTCAAGGCCTTCAAAATACGTGTAGAAAGACTACCATTCTGAAGGATGAATTCAATATGCTTTTGTTGTTCTTCAGTTAATTTCTCTCCTACTTTAGCATACAGTTTTTTCCATATCTTTTTTACATCGGTATCTTTTTGAAGATCGAATATGGCCAAATATTTTCTATCGGTGATGAGAGTATTTTCCGCGTACTGGATCACTTCATCAAAGATTAGAAAAAGATCATCTTCGTGCCAGGATTTTTGATCTTCAAGAGAAACTAATTCTTCGCTTACCAGTAACTTCAGCACTTCTATAATCAAAGCAGCAATGGCAATATCTGCAGAAGGGTTCTCCTGGACATCTATCACCCTTATTTCAATGGCATTCCGGTCAAATCTGGAAATGGCTCCACGAGAATTTAGAAAATGATGATCCAGAATGTTTTCCGTATCATAAGGCTTTATTGCCTTGATAATCGGGTTGAAAATTATTTCTTTATAATCTGCTTTATTAAATACCTGCTCTGGAATTACTTTTCCCGTCATATGCGGGATTTCCTTTTGATTGCTTTTATAATAATGCATCCGGGTATCTTTAAATTCTGTAAATTTTCCGTCCAGAACAGGTGAGCTGGCAGAAAGACCGGGGATTATTGGCAATAAAATCCTTACCGCTGCGTGAAGTTTTTCGAACTCTGTATCATCAAAAAAAGGAAGGTTTATATGCATACTTTGCACATTGCTCCAACCATGGCCTTTGCATTTAAATATCTTGTTGTATAGTGTATACATTTCATTATAATCATGTTCCCACAAATGGGTCTCCGTATTTGGATCCATTAAGGGATGGGCCGCTGTTGGTAAAAGGCAGGAATCGAATTCTTCTAAATACTGATTCATTTCCTGAATGTTGTCATGAAAAAGGCTATCAAGGTTAGAAATATCTTCTGTGGGGCCATTGGTTTTCATTTCCACTACATGAGCCACGAGTTCATTACTCCATTCTATTTTACCATTTTCGATATCTGAAGTAATTGCGCCGTTCTTCGCAATAAAAAGTTGGTCTACAATGGGATTAACCTTAAGATTAGATTTTTTAACCAGCATATATTCCAGTTCAATTCCAACTACTTCAAAAAGATGATATGCCATTATATTTTATTTTCAATTCGGTTTTTCAATGCTAAAAGGATATCTATATAAACCTGATCCCCATAATATCCGTCTTCTACCCCTCCGTCTATATTGGGGTTGTCATTAATTTCTATCACCAGGGCTTTACCATTCACCTCTTTTATATCTATTCCGTAGAGGCCTTTACCCATAAGCCTGGCGGATTTTATGGCAATCTTTAAAATTTGTTCAGGTACTTCTTCAATAGGTAAACAATCTGCATTTCCATCCTGGTCATCTTTTACTTTAGCATCCCAGTTATAAATCTGCCAGTGTCCCTTAGCCATATAATATCTACAGGCATAAAAAGCTTTTCCATCCAACACCCCGATTCTCCAATCATAATCTGAAGGAGAAAACTCCTGGGCAATCACTAGCTCAGATTTTTTCAGCATAGTGGAAACCAGTTCATTAAATTCTTCTTCTGTGCTCGCCTTTTTCACGCCAAAAGAAAAAGTGGAATCGGGAGATTTTAAAACTACCGGCAATTTGGTAATTTCCAGAACAGAATTAACATTATCTCTATGCACAATTACCGTCTTTGGAGTGGATATTTTGGCATTTTCCAGGGCTTCCGCCATAAAAACTTTATTACAACATTTTAATATAGCGTCTGGATAGTCTACAATAGCGATATCTTCCTGTTGTGCTTTTCGAGCAAAAGCATAGGCTTCATTGTTAACCTCTGTGCTCTGTCGTATCAAAAGGGCATCAAAAGCAGACAGCTTAGACAAGTCTTTTGGCGCTAGAATTTCTGTATAAAATCCGAGTTTTTCTCCTATTTCCATAAACTTTTTCAGTGCTTTGGGATTACTGGGCGGAGCAACGTCATTAGGTTGAACCAATATTGCAAGATCATATTCTGTTACGTTCGTCCTTGGGGTATCATACCTTTTTTTTGCAAAATATTGTTCTGCAAAGACCAGCATACTTTCTTTATGGTCTTCCGGAATTTCAGCTTCTGAAATAGCCTTAATATTTTTAATATTCCATCGTGTGGTAAAATTGAATTTCACACGTAAAAAAGGAATTTGAAAATGCCTGAAGAACATGGCACTCAATTCTTTATATTTTGCAGCTACATTCTGCCCAAAATAAATACTTAAGGTGAATTCCTGGGATTTTATACTTTTAAATGACTGCTGAATAAGATCATCAAATTCTTCAGAAACGATCTTAACCAATTTAGGTTCAGCAAGATCTACCAGGTTCTTTATGTTAGGAATAGCAAGATGACCCCTGGCTTCCGCTAAAAGTGAAACATAATATCCTTTAGACTGATATGAATAATCCTTGCAAAGGTTAAATATCCGCGCCTTTTTCAATTTTGAAAATTCTGGATTTGTCAGATAATCTTTAGACGAAATTATCTGAACATGTTCAGAGGCAAACGTCCAGGTCTCCGGCTGATTTACTACAATATATTTATTCATTAAGGAGGATAATATTTGGTCAAATGTATATTAAAATCGAATCCGATTTTAGAATTTAAGTATAGCTTAATATAAATTCTTAAATTCAGGCTCTTAAATGATAATCAAATTTTCATGCACCTAAAACTAAGTTTATTCCTGTTTTTTTCAAGTTTAATTAGCCTTCATGCGCAAAAAACTGATCAGGAACTTTTGAAAAGAGCAAAAAAGATTCATCAGGAAGCCATTACCATTGATACTCATAACGATATCAATGTAGATAATTTCACGGAAGAAAAAAATTATACTATGGATCTGGACACACAGGTAAATCTCCTTAAAATGGAAAAGGGAGGGATAGATGTAACCTGGCTAATTGTGTATACCGGGCAGGAAGAATTGAACGACGAAGGCTATAAAACTGCTTATAAAAATGCCATAAGTAAGTTTGAAGCGATTCATCGCCTAACCGACGAATTAGCCCCTGATAAAATAGGATTAGCCAGAACTTCTGAAGAAGTTCGCAAATTAGTAGGCCAGGGAAAAAAAGTTGCCATGATAGGTGTGGAAAATGCGTATCCAATAGGGACCGATCTTGATAGGATAAAAGAATTTTATGATCGCGGAGCCAGGTATATGTCACTTTCACATAATGGCCATAGCCAGTTTAGCGATTCTAATACCGGAGAAGAAAATGATGATTGGCTGCATAATGGCTTGAGTGAATTGGGGAAAGAAGCCATAATGGAGATGAATAAATACGGCATTATGATAGATGTATCCCATCCCAGCAAAGAAGCGATCAAACAAATGTTTGAAATTTCCAAAGCACCGCTAATCGCTTCTCACTCTTCGGCACGTGCCTTATGTGATCATAGTAGAAATCTTGATGATGAGCTGTTGGAATTGTTCAAAATACATGGTGGAGTGGTTCAAACGGTCGCGTTTAGTTCCTATTTGAATTCAGAAAAGCATGAAGCTTTTGATGCAGCCAGCAGTAAAATTTATGAAAATAAGGCTGCAGATATGAATATTTCAATTCTTCCCCGGGATACGGTGAGGGAATTTTCAAAAGATGAGCGTAAGAGATATTATCAACAATTACAATTAGTGGAAGCTGCAGCGCAATCTGATATAGATAAATTAAAAAAAGAAGTGGAGCCTGTAAATGTTTCAGATTTTGTAGACCATATAGACTATCTGGTAGAAAAAATAGGAATTGATCACGTGGGAATAAGTTCAGATTTTGATGGGGGTGGTGGCATTGAAGGCTGGGATGATGCCTCTGAAACACTTAATGTGACTGTGGAACTTGTAAAACGTGGATATACCGGAAAAGAAATTAAAAAGCTCTGGGGCGAAAACCTGCTAAGGGTATTAGACGAAGTTCAGGCAGTAGCGAACAATATTCAGAAATCCTAGTTTATCTTAATTTCAGTAATGTTGGCCGGTCCTCCAAGAGACTCGTTCGCAATAAACAATCTGCCAGTGGGACTAAAACATATGCCTTCTGGCTGCGCAAATTCAGCTGGATCTAAAAGGTATAATTCTTTTATTTTCCCGCTTGCATTTATAATAAGGATTTTTTGAAATTCTGCATCCAGCACATGCAATTCTCCTGTTAAAGGAGAAAATGCAAGTCCCGATGGCCGGATAAGTTTTCTTGGATTTTTTGTCTTTAAAACCTCAAATTTAGGATCGTCATATTGAATTTTAACAACAGGATCACTATTAAGGATTTTAGTCTCAGGATTAAAAGAATAGATTCCTCTATAACCGCTACTATTATCAAGGTTTTTTTCCTTTACAGCTAACCAGAGATCACCATCTTTATTTGCGGCAAGGCCTTCAATATTATTTCGATATTCAAATTCGAGTTCTGTTACTTCAGCCTCTTTTTCAGTGCCATCAAGACTTTTTATATTAAAAAGTTTACCGTTACTTTCTGCTATCCAAAATTCGTTATTCAAAAAAGCCATGGCTTCATAATCCCCATTTTCAGCAAACTTATATTGTTTAACAATTTTTGAAGCAGACAAATCATAAATAAATATGATTCCTTCCTCATCCTGCACACAGGCAATCTGTTCATTACCCATCCAGTGAATTCCTGAAATTTCATTCAGTTCGAGGGGTAATTCCCATTTGTTCACGATTTCATAAGATTTTTTGGCATCATCATAATCGTAGTCATTCTTTTCATAAATAGCATACACTACTCCTGCCAAAATAAGAGTAAACACGATAATAGCAATTGCCCACTTATTCATCAATTTATATTTAGGTATCTAAAATTACATTAATGTATATGGGCTTCAAAAAGATTAACAATACTTTCATGCCTGCCGGAATTAATAATAAGCACCGAAAATGAATTTAGTTAATGAATTGTTAAATTAGTACCTTTTATTACATAGTACTGTAACGCCTTTCGTTTCTCATCGTCTATTTAGTAGAAACAATCATTAAAATCATCAATCATGAGAACATTATTAAGTTACACCAAAAGCAGAAAATCGTTTATGAACACGGAAGCAAATTCTGAAAGAATAAGCTATACAAACCGAAGAAGATTCGCATAGTTATTACCGAAAAAGTACAATTTCATCAATCATTAAAATCATCAATTATGACAACTTTAGTAAGAAACACCAAAAACAGAAAATCCTTTATGAGCACTGAAGCCAGTACTAAAAATTTAAGCTTCTTGAACCGAAGAAAATTTTCTTAAGTCAAATTAATCATCAAAAAACTATCATCATGAAATCGCTAGACAGCATTATCCAGGATTTTGGAACCAGTAAAGAAGGAGGCTTAACTCATCGCAGGCCATTTCTTAACTTAAAGGATACCTGCGGCCATGGCCATATTAACTGGTATAGCCGCAGAACCTACGCCTAATTTGACCATTAAATCTAGAATGTCCCGATCAGGATAATTTGAGAAGATGCTTTTGTTACATCAAAGATCTACGAGCTGAAAAGCTTTTTAGCTAGCCGGTAAATTTTTTTTACCGGCTATAATTATTGGTTTAAAACCCTGGTGGACAATTAAATTTTAAGAACGAACCTAAACCCAGTATTTTTAATAGCAGAAAATATATTACTTATCTATACCCCTCTTTTACAAATTCTTGAAATGATGGTATGGTTTGAAATCACAATTTCAAATTTACTTTGTTGATCAGTTAATTAACTTCAGGTCTTATTCCTTATATCTAAAAACGAAGCATTCTAGTTTCTTCAACCGGACATGTGGGATTTAAAACATTAAAATTTGCTTAAAAATTAAGTAGCTGAGTCAAACATTTGTTTATTTGCAGACTTTACACCCAACAAATGTTAACAAGAATTAAAAGACATCCCAAACTTAAATGGGCATTAATAATTGTAGTTAGTTTAATCGCCCTATTCTTTTTATTCTTCGGGAGTATCTATTTTGGAATGTGGGGGAAGATCCCCACTTCTAAAGAGCTTACAGAACTAAAACAAAATAAAGCCACCCAGGTACTTGCTTCGAACGGAGAACTAATTGGGAAATTTTATATTTTCGATAGGCAACCTATAACTTTTGAGCAGCTCCCAGCCTATCTTGTCGAGGCGCTCATCGCAACCGAAGATGCCAGATTTTATGAACATGATGGAATAGATAATCGAAGTCTGCTCCGGGTATTTTTTAAATCCATTTTACTGCAGGATGATTCTGCCGGTGGAGGAAGCACTATTACCCTGCAGTTGGCTAAAAACATCTATGGGCGCCGGGATTTTGGAATGCTGGGCATTGTAATAAATAAGATGCAGGAAGCAGTAATTGCAAAAAGGCTTGAAGACATTTATTCAAAAGATGAGATCATTCAACTTTATTTTAATACCGTCCCTTTTAGCGATAATACTTATGGAATAGAAAGCGCTTCCTTAAAATTCTTTAATAAACATACTTCTGAATTAAGTCTGGAAGAAGCCGCTGTTTTAGTAGGAATGCTCAAAGCAAGCCATTATTATAACCCCAGGATCTTTCCGGAACGAAGTAGGTTGAGACGTGATGTGGTTTTAATGCAAATGGCAAAGTATAATTACCTCTCCACCGAAGAGGCCCAGGAAGCAAAAATGCAACCGCTGATCCTGGACTACAAAAGCTATAGTAACAATAAAGGAGTTGCACCATATTTTAGAGAGCAGATACGAAAAGATGTAAGTAAGATTCTTGACACTCTAAAAAATAAAGACGGACAGAAATACAATATTTATCGTGACGGACTCATTGTTCACACCACTTTGAATTATGAAATGCAGCAGTTGGCTGAAGAAGCAACAAAAGAGCATATGGCTCAATTGCAATTAGAACACGAAAAGTCTTATGGTAATAATGCACCCTGGATTCGTAATACTGCTATTTTAAATGATGCTATAAAGAGATCTGAACGCTATCAAAATCTTCGGAAAGAAGGATTTAGTGAAAAGGAAATCCTTAAAAAATTAGAGCAAAAACATCCTACTGAACTTTTTGAGTACGAGGGGATGGAAACTAAGAATGTGAGTCCTATTGATAGTATTTCTCATTATTTGAAATTCCTAAATTCAGGATTGCTTGCAGTAAATCCAAAGAATGGTGCCGTTCAGGCCTGGGTTGGCGGAGTAGATTTTAGGTTTTTTAAATATGACCATGTTTCGCAGAGCAAAAGACAGGTAGGTTCTACTTTTAAACCATTTGTATATACCGCTGCCCTGGAAAACGGCATGGATCCATGCTCCTACTTCTCGGTTAGGGAAGTTACTTACGAGAACGGCTGGAAACCTTCCAATTCATCTTCGGAAGGAGACGATCCCAATATGAATTATAACCTAAAAACTGCTTTGAGCCGGTCTATGAACACTATTGCGGTTAAGGTATTAATGGAGACCGGAATAAATAATGTTATAGAACAGGCGAGGAAAATGGGCATAAGTTCTGATCTTCCTGCAGTTCCCTCCATCGCTTTAGGAACTGCCTCTCTTAACCTGGCAGAATTAACTTCAGCATATACCAGCTTTGTGAATAAAGGACATTATGCCAAAGCCTACTATATTACCAGGATCGAAGATGGTAATGGAAACCTGCTAGCTGAATTTAAACCGGAAGTATCTGAAACTAAAGCATTTTCAGAAGACACTCGAAAAATCATGCTTAATATGATGCAGGCAACTGTTAATGAAGGCACTGCTTCCAGGTTACGATATACGTATAATCTTCCCAATGATATCGCTGGAAAAACCGGAACCACTCAGAATAATAAAGATGGCTGGTTTGTAGGTATTATGCCAGAATTAGTTACCGTTACCTGGGTGGGTGCAGATGACCACAGGATTGGTTTTAGAAATACAGGTATAGGCCAGGGAGCGAATTCTGCTTTACCCATATTCGCCAAACTCTTGCAAAAAATGAACTCAAATTCAGAATTTAATGATATCACCGATAGTAGATTTCAACCATTACCTTCAGATTTAGCCGAATTAATGGAATGTCCACCCCAGGAGAGGGATAATTTTTTTGAAAGATTATTTTCCGGTAAAAAAGAGCGGAATACCAGGCAGGAAAAAGACGAAAAGAAGAAAGGTTTTTTTAAACGCTTATTTGGTAAAAAAGACGATAACTGATTCACCACTATATTTTTAAATAAGATGTTCAGCTATGGAAAAAAATTCAATTCCACCAAAACTCAGCCAGCTTGATTTTAAAATTTCCCGGTGGATGTACATCTACGGGAAACCTGTTCTAAGATATTTCCTAGCACTAATTTTTATATGGTTTGGCTATTTAAAGATTGTTGGAGCAAGTCCCGCTAATGATATCATTACGGCTACCGTTTTCTGGTTTGATCCAGATAGCTTTATTCCTATATTAGGTGTATGGGAAGTACTTATAGGTTTGCTTCTCTGTTTTAGAAAGCTGGTAAGACTGGCAATACTTTTATTAGTTTTTCAAATTCCAGGTACTTTTCTCCCCCTTTTTATCCTTCCGGAAGTTGCTTTCAAAGAATTTCCACTTCAGTTAAGTATGGAAGGGCAGTACATTATTAAAAATTTATTAATAATAGGAGCCGCCATAGTAGTAGGAGGAAATATTCGGGAACGAGAATTCGTCAATAAAAAAATTAAATCCTCAGATGCAGAATCCTAAAATTCTTTATTAATCTGCATCCTTAATTTTCGAGAATAATCCTCTTCAAGCCAGTCGCGGTAATTTTTGGTGCTTTTACTTATACAATAAGAATATTGTTTAATTCGAGAGGAGATATCATCTTTTAGTTCCTTGGCAAGTATTCTTGCATCAAAAACATCTTCACTATTCTCAACACACATTTTTACATGTTGTTCCATAGACCACTCCAGAACTGCTTTAGATTTTAATCCTTTCTTAATTACTTCATCGTAAGCTTCTTCTATATCGAAGGTAACATCCTCTGTTTTAGAAAATTGTTCGCGAAGTTCAGGAGGCATCTGGTATTGAAAATCCCTTTCAATATCTTCATCGCTTAATAGGTTTTCAAAATAAAAATCTGGAGATCTAAATATCTGTTTCCAGTCTACAGGCGTACTCCAGTGACCAAATCTGGCCATATTATTCCCAAGGTCTATAACATTGAACTCATCCTTGTTTTTAAGAACCCGGGAACCACGACCTATCATCTGGAAATAAAGGGTTAGAGACTTTGTAGCTCGATTTAAAATGATCGTTTCCACCGTAGGCTCATCAAAACCAGTGGTTAAAATACTTACCGAAGTTACGATGGCGTCTGGAGTATGTTTAAACCATTTTAATATATCCTTTCTATCCTGTTTACTAGTGGTATTATCCAGGTGTCTTATAGGTAAACCTGCATTTTTAAAAGTATAATAAACCTCTACGGAGGTATTAATACCGTTGTTAAAAATCAGTGTTTTTTTTCCTTTTGATCTTTCATAATAGGCAGTAAGAAGTTTTTCCTGCATACTATAGTTGGAATATAATTCTTCTGAAGATTTCACGGTATAATCCCCGTTCATTCCCACTTTTAGGTTGGTTAATCCAACATTGTAGCTATATATATTCGCCCTTGCCAGAAAACCTTTTTCTATAAGAGAGGATATAGAATCCCCTACAATAAGTTCCCTGTAATTATCCTTCATAGGAAGTTTGATATTGGAACTTAATGGCGTGGCAGTAACTCCAAGAATAAAACATTTCTCGAAGAATTTAAATAATTTCCTGAATGAATTATAATGCGCTTCATCAATAATTACCAATCCTATATCCTGAATTTCAAGTTTTTCATCATTAAGCCTGTTATTCAGGGTTTCCACCATGGCAACAAAACACATATAATCATTCTGATCTGGTAATTCCTTGACCTTACTGTTAATGATTTTATTGCGCACACCAAAACCGGAAAGCATTTTAGAAGTCTGCTTACATAGTTCTATTCTATGCGTTAGTATTAAAACTTTTTTATTTGTTCTTTGGATATACTCCCTCGTCATTTGAGAGAAGATCACCGTTTTTCCACCACCTGTAGGTAACTGATAAAGAAGGTTATAATTTTCAGGATGTTCCTCAATAACACCAAAGATCTTATCTATATCCTTTTGTTGGTAATCATATAA
This sequence comes from Christiangramia sp., assembly GCF_029937855.1. Taxonomy (GTDB): domain Bacteria; phylum Bacteroidota; class Bacteroidia; order Flavobacteriales; family Flavobacteriaceae; genus Christiangramia. Next base: position 32,853 of record NZ_JAPYPC010000017.1, on the reverse strand, counting down.
TTCCTTGTCTACTTTCTTCTTTTCAATACCAAATGTTTCTGACGCCATAGATTTTTTTAAGTAAGCAATTTTGCAAAAATAAGCCATTTTAAGCATTACTCAAAAAAATATTACAGTTTATAAGCCTTTATAAATCAAAGTTTATTTTGAAAATATCGTAAATTAGCATTATCCTATTTAAGATGATAATTTTTTCAGAGGTGAAAAAATCATTTTAAAATCCCCCGGAATTTTAATCCTTTAAAATCCGGTAAATTGAATTCAGCAGAAAATTTATATTCCAAACATTATAGCACGCTCTCCAACTGCGAACTTTTTGCTGATCTTGACAAAGAAGAATGGCTGAAGCTACTGATTCATTTTCATGAAGAAAAATGGCCTAAAAACACCTGCATTATAAACCATCAAAAATTTCTTTTCCATTTTTTCATCATTATTTCCGGCAGGATAAAAATGTATAATATGGATGAACTTACTCATAAAGAACATACCCTTTTTTTACTCAAAAAAGCAGATGTATTTGATCTTTTCTGCCTGTTGGATGGTGACAAACACAAAGTATATTATGAATGCCTGGATAACATCTATGTTTTAGCAATCCCGATGGAACAATTAAGGTTATGGTTGAACAAATACCCAATTCACTATAAAAATTTTCTATCCTATTCAGCAAAGATGATGAGGATGCTGGAGGAAAATGTTTCACAATTAATTTTCGCTAATATTGCCACCCGTCTTTTAAAACTGTTAGTGGACAATGTGGATAAAAACTCTAATCAGTTAAAATTAATAAATGACTTACCCAACAAAGAATTAGCCCACTTAATAGGTTCTACAAGGGCCGTGGTAAATAGACATCTTCAGAAATTAAAGAAAAATGGATCTATCTCATTACAAAGAAATCAGATTAAGATCCGGGATATTTCACTTTTACTGAAAGAATTGCAGAAACATGATAAAAAATTTCCTGATACCGATTCTCTCAAAGGCAAGTCTTAGAAGTTTTCGGCGTACCGATAGTTATCGCCATAAATTTGGCCTACCTCCCGGCTAAAAACTAAAATTTTTATTTCCCTCACCTGGAACTGCCAAAAAACAATTCCGACCTCTCCCAGGGTATAGTAAAGCAGGAACCCTTAGCCGTCGGGGGATCTGTAATATTGAAAAAAATAATTATTCAGGTCCGGTTTAAGAAACTAGGGTGCTTCGCTTTTTGCTATAAGAAATTAGACTTGAACTTAACAAATTAATAAACAAAAGAAGTTTTAAACTCTGTTTTCAAAGGATCCTACCATGCCTAAATTTGTAAAAGGAGGATATAGATATTAATAAAGTGCTTTGAATTATTGAAAATACCTGGTTCAGATTCGTTCTTTAAAATTTTATCGGACACTAGTGAAAAATAACAGTTTTGTGCTACTTAAGTATTTCATTAACAATATTTTATGTTTTATTTTAGCTTCTCACAAAATTTATTCATCAATTAAAAGATCACATTATGAAAAAATTTATCACATTAATTCTGGTCGTAGGATGGGTTTTTACCTCCTATTCTCAAAAAGTTATTCAACTGGAAGAAACCAGATTGAATTTTGATCCAAGCGCAGAAATTGTTTTTGAAGATTACGCCAACGGAATCGTAAAAGTTAAAGAGAAATTTTCAAGTCAATTCCACTCCAATGCAATTTCGTTTATGAAAAAGAATTTTGACGTTGCAAGATTCCTGGAAGCCCAGGGTCTGGACAAAGGGGGGGTCATAGTAACCGCAAAAAGCTCTAAAGGATTCATCACCGCCACCTATAATGACAATGGGGAAATAGTTAGCAACTTTCAACGGTTTAAAGACATTCCATTACCTTATGAAGTAAGAAATCAGGTTTATTCTCAATTCCAGGGATGGACTATGGTTTCTAACAAATATGTTGCTTCAGGATTTGGAGAGCAAATAGATAAAGAGAAATATTCTTTTAAACTTGAAAAAGGCAAGAAACGAACAACAATGAAAATTATTCCTGGAAAAGCAATAAGTGGAGTAGCGTCTACAGATTACTAGAGAAAATTTTTTAAGGCTGCATAAATTTTAGAAAATGTCTACACTTTAATAAGTATCAAAAGGTTAGAATGTAGATTAAATCTTTCAGACCAAAAATACACTGAAATTTATGCAGTCTTATTTCTCAAATAGATCTGAAGAAAGATAACGATCTCCCCTATCACAAACTATACTCACTACCACGCCTCTTTCCAGCTCATTACATAATCTCACAGCTGCTGCGGCAGCTCCACCACTACTCATTCCTGCAAAAATCCCTTCTTCCTCGGCCAATCTTCGGCTCATAAGAACAGCATCTTTCTCACTTACTTCTAATATCCTATCTACTTTTTTAGGATTGAAAATCTTTGGTAAATATGCTTCAGGCCATTTCCTAATCCCGGGAATCCTGGAATCATCTGTAGGTTGCACCCCCACAATCTGGATATCACTATTCTTTTCTTTTAAATAGGTACTTGTCCCCATAATAGTTCCGGTAGTCCCCATAGAAGAAACAAAGTGCGTTATCTTATGATGCGTATCGTTCCAAATTTCCGGACCTGTAGTTTTATAATGGGCCCTCCAGTTATCATCGTTACCAAACTGGTTGAGCATAAAATAATCTCCAGTATTCATTTTGTCTTCGGCAAAATCCCTGGAACCTTCTATCCCATCATCGGCATTGGTAAGTATAACTTTTGCACCATAGGCCCTCATGGTTTGTACACGTTCCACCGTAGAATTTTCGGGCATTATCAATTCTATATCGAGACCGAAAATACCGGCGATCATCGCCAGGGCGATTCCCGTATTTCCGCTGGTCGCTTCTATAAGTTTTGTTTCCTTTGTAATATCACCCCTATCCAAAGCACTTTTAATCATATTATAAGCTGCCCGATCTTTTACACTTCCTCCTGGATTCTGACCTTCCAGCTTAAAATATAACTCAACTTCAGAGTTGTTCACAAGCCGTGTGGATTTTACCAAAGGCGTATTTCCCAGCAGGTCTATTATGGAATTCTTCATTTATCAGAATTATTTTTAATATTAATTTGTGGAGTATGGGAAACCATCGAATCTTTAGGAACAGATTTAGTAAGCCACACGTTTCCACCTATCACACTATTCTCTCCTATTACCGTTTCTCCACCTAAAATGGTAGCGTTGGCATATATAGTTACATTTTTTTCAATGGTGGGATGACGTTTTATATTCTTCAGGGTTTTATTAACCGTAAGTGCTCCTAAAGTTACACCCTGGTAAATTTTCACATTATCATCTATCACCGCGGTTTCCCCAATGACCACACCGGTTGCGTGATCTATAAAAAATGATCTGCCAATTTTTGCGCCTGGATTTATATCTGTTCCCGTCAAGCTATGGGCGCATTCAGTCATTAATCTTGGCACCAGCGGTAAACCTAATTTGTAAAATTCATGGCTTAGCCTATAGGTAGCAATGGCAAAAAAGCCGGGATAAGAAAGATAAACTTCTTCTACTGAATTTGCCGCAGGATCATTTTTAGCTATTGCCTGGGCATCAAGGTTCAATTTGTTAAGGATTTCAGGTAATTTGTTTAGATAATCTTTCCAGATATCCTGGCAGGGCAAACCTGGCTCCCAACAAACCAGTTTTGCAAGAACTTCAAATTCCAGACCCAGTTCCATAAGGTTATCCTTAACCGGAGTTTGCTTATCAAAAAGGGTATAAAAGAGCTTCTTAGTAAAGGCTTCAGTTTTTTCTTTGATACTAAAATTGAGATTGGGAAGGTACTTTTGGTCTTCAATCTCTTTAATAATTTTGTCTAACTCCATAGCAGTGCATTAGTCAACTTCAAATTTACTTAATTACAATTAACTCCGAAAGCTTATTATAAGATGGATTTAATAAAGAAATTCAAAAATCTTTCTATCACACAAGCAATTCATTGAAGTGAATACTAATAATCCAACTTAAGAAAGATGAATTTATATCTATAAAAACTGATCCCTTACACGATCAAATTGATAGGCGTTGGACCAATTTTGGGATTCGGTTTCTTCGGCAATCTTATTGATCCTGGCAGAAAATTCAGATGTTATTCCGTTGACAATAACATATTCGGCTGCCTGCTCGTACGATTTCAACATACTTTTTTCAAAGGCTTCTGTTGTTTTTTCTATGTCATTTGAAAAGGTTTGCGCTATTTCAATATTGTAAAACATGATATCTGCCAAAGCATGTGGTTCCATTTCCAATTTCAGGAAATGTTTAATCAGTTTATGTGCTACAGATCTGCGTTTTTTAGGCTTTCTGTTAGTCGGTGGGAAATATTCTTTTGAAATTTTAAATTTCGCTTCCTTTACCAGCTTTTCTTCATTTGGATTAAAAACAAAATTGTAAAAAACCTTTACATCATCAAACCGATTATAAAGATCAAGCAACTGCTCCTCTAAATCTTCTTTTTTCAATGTTTTTAAATATTTCCTGAATGCCCTCTTACTCATGCTTCTATTAACTTAGCTTTTGAACATTATCCTTAAGTTTCAGGGAAATATCCAACAACCATTCCAGTTGTCCCGTTACTAAATGAGCCTCCTGAAGCCTTAATCTCATCTCTTTATCTATTTTTTCCTTTCCAGCCTTAATCTCAGTATCCCTTTCTTCGGCGAGGATGTCAAATTTTTTATGTAAGGATTTTCCGGCTTCCGAAACCTGATCATCAGGCTTCTCCTCTATTTCTTTATACTCAAGGATGTTCACACAATTATGGAGCTTTACAGAAATTGATTTGGTATAAGCCTCAAAATCTGAAGAAGCCTTTGTGGTGGGATGTGTTCTTATATAGGTTCCTAATGATGCAGATGCTGTTAAGAATGTATGATTTAAACCTACAATTTCATAAAGTACAGTGAGTTCTTTTTGTTTGGATTTTGGTTCCTGCGTCATTCGTTGAAAAGCACCGCTTAAATTTCCCATTTCAATAAAAGCTTTTTTTCTGGCCAACTTATAAGATAAGGGTAGTTCTTTTTTTGCATGGTAATAAGAATCAATTTCATCTAAATATTCAAGATTTGCTTTAATGGAAGATGCTATTACATGGTGTATGTCTTGAAACTCCCATTTTGGCCATAGTATAAGATTTCCAAGTGCTGCCAATCCGGCTCCGATGAGGGTATCTATAACTCTAAATTGAATTACATTGAGTACTTCAGGTTGAAGCAGGGCGTAAATGAAAATGATACTTAAGGTAATAAAGATCGCAGCGGTAGTATAATTTCGCTGAATTAAAGAAAAGGCAAGGGTTAAAGATAAAATTCCAAGAACCGCATATACAATGGCATTCTGCGTTAAAAAAACAATTCCTATAGCGATAGCACCTCCTATTAATGTGCCAATGATCCTATTTCTTGTTCTTTGTTTCGTAAGCCCATAATTTGGACGCATGATTACTACAACGGTTAGTAAGATCCAATATGAATTCTGTACTGAAAAATAATCTCCAATTAAATAACCTACTACCACAACCAAAGCCAACCTTAAAGAATGTCTGAATATGGCAGAGCTGAAATTTAGGTTCGTTAGCAGGATTTTTATACTATAATCCTGTTGGGTTAGGAACTTTTGCACTTCCTTTTCTTTAAAGAAGATGTTCTTTTTGCTTTCCAGGTTTCTTAAAATTCGGTCTATATTATTGATTTTTTGTACCTGTTTAGATTGATAATCAAAAAGGTTTCTAAGTAAAAGCATCGCTTCACGCTTCTCCTCAATGTTTATCCTACTCCTAAACCTGTTCAAGGTTTGTGTTAGATTCTTAAAATTTTCAGGAACTTTATTCTCCGGAAGCGCTGTATGCTTATGCATAGCCAAACCTATCTTTTCCAGTTGATCTGCCAGTTTAAGCGTAAAATCTCCGAATATATTTAATGTTTCCTCATCATTTTTAAATGATTTACGCATTTTCTCATAGTCTATTGGGTGCGCCATTGCCAGTTCCAGCATGTCTACGAGGTCTATAAAAATGAGTAGTCTCTTACGTTCATAACCTGAGCTTCCGGAAATTTTCCTACTCCGTATTAATATATCCCTCAATGTTTCATGATGCTCATTCAAATCTGTTTGAAGCTGAAAAAGTTCTTTTTGCAGCTGCTGATCTTCCTGGTTGGATCTAAGCAACTTAATTCTTAGCCTGAGATAATCGGCTGTGATTTCCATGGTTTCTGCCAGAAGCTGTTCCGTAGCCCTTTGAGGACTTATAAAATACCAGGAAATACTTATAAGCAAATACCAAATTCCTCCAGCTAATATTAGAATTGATTTTTGCCAGATTTCTATTCCGGAGGAAAGATTGGCAAAACTAAGCACCACAGCCAGCAAACCTGCAAAAGTCACTAGGGATGCCCTAAATCCATATATAGATAAATAAGAGATGCTGAAGATCATTATAAATAACATAGGAATTACCGTCCATACGAGAATGGCCGCATAACCCGCCGAAAAATAAGAGAGTGCTCCAAGGAATGCCGCTGCCAGGATTCCATATACCTTATGCTTAAAACTTCCTGGCACATCACTGGGTGATGAAAGCAGACATCCCATCGCAATGCTTATACCTATTTCTAGATTTCCAATGTTGGAAAAAATTATAATGGGAATCACGATAGAAACAGTTAATACTATAGCTTTAGAGAAATCGGTACTCCTAAAAAACTTTATAAGATCATTTTGATATGTGGTGAATGGGATGGTCAAGTTGTATAAATTTCAAGCCTTGAAATTAAAGCTTTAACCTCAATAAATAATAGCATTCAGTCTTTTTTCAAGATTTAAGGAGAAATTGGCATCTGTAATTTGTCGATTTTTATATTTCAATCTAATTTCATTAAAAAACATAGCACGATGAGCAAGCAGATCATATTAAAGTCCCGGCCAAAAGGCAAACCTTCCCTGGAGAATTTTGAAATACAGGAAATTGAAGACCCGAAAAATGAAAGAGTCGTTCTAGAGACTAAATATATTTCGGTAGATCCCTATTTGCGCGGAAGAATGCGAAATGAGGAATCATATATAGAACCCTTTGAAGTTGGTGAGGCTGTAGAATCTATGATTGTTTCAGAAGTAACATTTTCCGATCATGAAGAATTTAAAAAAGGAGATTACGTAATTGGAATGCTGGATTGGAAAAAACAACAATCCCATAGCGGAGAGAATCTTCGAAAAGTAGATCCCTCAATTGCCCCTCTTTCAGCATATTTAGGAGTGCTGGGATTAACAGGACTTACCGCTTATCTTGCTCTGGATAAAATTGGGAACTTAAATAAAGGAGAGACGCTTCTTGTTTCTGGAGCTGCCGGAGCCGTAGGTAGCGTGGTGGGCCAGATAGGAAAAATAAAAGGCTGCCGGGTGATTGGGATTGCCGGGAGTGATGAAAAGATTCAGCATATCCAGGAAAAGTTCGGTTTCGATGCAGGCATTAATTATAAAACCACTGCTCATATGGAGAAAGCAATTGAAGAAGCCTGTCCAGATGGTGTGGATGTTTATTTTGATAATGTGGGTGGTAAAATTTTAGATGCTGCTTTACAGAATATCAATAAAGCTGCGAGAATAATTAATTGCGGCGCTATCTCTATCTACAATAAGACAGAAACGCCTACCGGCCCACGACCCGAAGGTATTTTAATTAAGAAATCTGCATTGATGCAGGGTTTTTTAATTAGGGATCATATGAAAGAGTATGAAAAAGCAATTTCAGAGCTTGCCGGCTGGTTAAAATCTGGTAAACTTAAATACGATGAAACGATTATAGAAGGTTTCGAGAAAACACCACAAGCTTTTATCGATATTTTTGATGGAAAAAACTTAGGGAAAATGCTCGTGAAAGTATAATTAAAAAGATCAGGGATGTCAATAAAACGACATCCCATTCTTAATTAAGTAAATCTATAAATGAAAACCTGGTGTTGCACAGGCATCTATTTTTTAAGGATTATTTTTTTGGTGGTTTAGAAGGTCTTACTTCAATTTTACTCGGCAAAGTTCGTGGATTCATTTTCAGAAGATCGCCTACCAGTTCCCCAATATCTTCGATCTGTATCTTCCAGGCGTCGGCTTCAGAAGGTTGATGATCATTAAAATAGGTTGCCACAGATCCAGGCATGATCGTACTAACTTTTACGCCTTTATCCCTTAAATCCAGCATTACTGCCTGGGTAAAGCCTGTAACCCCAAATTTACTCGCGTTGTAGGCAGCACCACCAGCAAAGAAGTTGGTACCGGCAAGGCTGGAAATGGTAATAATATAACCCTCAGATTTTTTTAATGCGTTTACACTTGCTTTAATACTGTAAAATACTCCGGTCAGGTTAGTGTCGATAGTATCATTCCAATCCTCAATCGTTAAATCTTCTACAGATCCAAAATTTCCTATTCCCGCATTGGCAATTAACACATCCAGTTGCCCCCATTTTTCGAGCAGCTTTTCTACGGCTTTTTCCTGACTCTCAAAATTTCTAACATCAGCTTCCAAACCTAAGGCTTCTCCATGATTGGATAATTTTTTGGCAGCTTCCTCTGCTGAGGATAATGACCTACTGGTAACCGCTACTTTATATCCCATTTTTAATAAGGATTCTGCAACACCATAACCTATACCTTTACTTCCTCCGGTAACAAGAGCTGTTTTATTATTCTTGGACATAATTTTTTTTTTGAAATCTAAAGCTACTAAAGACGCCAAAGTCCCTGAAATTTAAAGCTCTAAGATTCTGTTAATTTTAAAGGTTAAATACTTTATAAAACCTGGGAAAAGACTTTTATAGAATCTTAAAAAAACTAACTTTGTTGCTGAAAAAAATTCAGCAGTAAATAATTGAATTTTTACAAAATCAGTACTGACCTATTTAATAGCGATACCTTGGAAAATATAAAAGCACAGAAGTTACTCAACAAAATTCAGCGCGACCTGATGCGCAATGGAATTATTACAAATACTATTGTAGAAGACCTAAAGGAACTTAGAAAACTTGTAATAGAAGAGAACATCCCGCTGCTTGCCAAAGTGACCAGGTTGGCCTATGAACATATCGATGAGAATGATGACTTTTTAATAGCAATCCCAGACGATGAACCTTTGGAATTGGATGAAGAGGCAGAAGAAGATACTGAAGTTGTAGAAACCGAGGATGTTACTGGACAGGAGAGTTTGGAATATTTGCTTTCACTAATGGCGGAACATTCCAACAAAGTAAATGAAATGGAACTTCGTGATTATGTACAGGCATTAAAAGAACATGCCGGGGAAGACTACTAAGCTCCCCCTATTTTCCTTCAGAAATTCTTCTGAAAATGCTATAAAAGAAATTAGTTGATGAAAGAAAAAGCGAAATCTAAAAAGAAGTCGCGAATACGCTTATTACATCAATACTACAATTATACAGGTTTTTATTCCTTTGTTTGGAAGAGTATCAAAAAGGCTGTGATACCCATTGTATTGTTTGTGGGAGCATTATGGGCCATAGATCGATATCTTCTGGATATCGAAGAAATGCTGGTTACCATTACTGAGACCTATGCTCCAATTGAAGTGCTGAGTATTTTCTTTCTTTCTGAATCATTACTGGGTTTAATTCCGCCAGAGTTGTTCATTGCCTGGGCTGGAAAATCTGCAAGCCCTATGCTTTTCTTAACCTTTCTAGCTACGGCTTCTTACCTGGGAGGAGTTGTTTCTTACTGGATAGGTGTTAGCATTACTAAAATTCCTGCCGTTCATAAAGCTCTGGAATCAAAAATGGCAAAGCACATAAAAAATACCAGAAAATGGGGTGGTTTTCTAATTATAGTGGGAGCCTTACTTCCTATTCCATTTGCTATGACCAGTATAGCAGCTGGAATTATTAGGTTTCCTTTTTCCAGTTATTTGATCTTCGGCTTGCTCAGGTATGCAAGATTTTATTTATATGCTCTGGTAATTTTCGAAATGGTTTAACGCTTTCCTAAACAAATCTTTAAACTTTTCATAAGGTTTAAGGTTTAGCTTTTTAATCGTTTTATCTTGGATTTAAATTACGCAAAATGCGTATGGTCTATTAACCAATAAAACCAAATTTATGTCTATACTAACGATTATTCTGAACATCTTATTACCGCCATTAGCAGTATTTATGAAACACGGTTTGGGAGTAACTTTTCTTATAAGTTTATTGCTTACGGCATTGGGTTGGATTCCAGGTGTAATCCATGCTTTTCTGGTAAACGGATCACGATAAGAATTTGATTCTAAAATAAAAAGACCGGCATTTGCCGGTCTTTTTATTTTATACAGTGGTGTCCGGTAAAATTTTCCTGCTTTACAAATTCACTTTCTTTGAAAAACACCATATCAAACTTCCTTTGTTTATCAATTAAGTAAGTTCAGGTTTAATTTCTTTTCTCTAAAAGCAAATGAATAATTTTAATGTTTTATAAGGAGTATCAACTTTCATTTTCCTGTTCCTCTTTCTTTTGAACTACTTTTTGCCATTTCCAGGCGCTTTCCAAAGCATCGTCGAGGCTTCTATCTGCTTTCCAATTAAGTTCTTTATTAGCTTTTGTGGTATCTGCAAAAGCAGCAGTAATATCCCCTTCCCTTCTACCTACAATTTTATATGGTAACTTTTCTCCGGAAACTTTTTCAAAAGACCTGATCACTTCCAGTACCGAATTCCCCTTACCGGTACCCAGATTGAAAACTTCATAATTCTTTTGTTCCTTTCCATTCATCAATCGCTTTAAAGCATACACATGAGCTTCGGCAAGATCCATTACATGTATATAATCTCTAATGGCGGTGCCATCTTCAGTAGGATAATCATTTCCAAAAACCGATAACTCCTTTCTTTTCCCTATAGCTGTTTGTGTTATAAACGGAATTAAATTTTGAGGGGTTCCTATAGGTAATTCCCCTATTTCAGCAGTAGGATGAGCTCCTATGGGGTTAAAGTACCTTAACGCGATTGCTTTAAAATTAGCATTGGTTTTACAGGTATCTTTAATGATCTCCTCACCAATCTGTTTGGTATTGCCGTAAGGGGATTCCGCCTCTTTAACCGGGGCATCCTCAGTAATTGGTAATCTATCTGCCTGGCCATATACCGTACAGGAAGAACTAAAGATAAATTGGGCATTTTCTTTTTTGTTAAGCTCATGAAGTAAATAAACCAGGGTAGAAATATTATTCTCGTAATATAGAAGCGGATTGGTCACACTTTCACCTACAGCTTTAGAGGCTGCAAAATGAATTACATCTTCAATATCCGGATACTTATCAAAAAAATTCTTTACCGCGGCTTTTTCCCGTAGATCGATATTCTCAAATTCGGGGTTTTTTCCTGTTATCTGGGTGATCCCTCCCAAAACATCTATAGACGAATTAGAAAGATTATCTATAATTACAACATCAAAACCTTCATTTTGAAGGGCTACCACAGTATGCGAACCAATAAATCCAAGTCCGCCCGTGACCAATACTCTTTTAGTGCTCATATATTTATTTTACACCTGCAAATTAAGAAAATTGATAAACTGGAAAGGTTCTATCTTCATAAAAAAAACTTCCTAAAGCTGGTTTTACTCTTTAAGCTCATGTCTATTTATTCAATTATCTTTGTGCAGGTTTAAATATTACGTATGTCACTGGAAAATCAGGTCAAAGTCTTTAAATGGATAAGCATTCTGGAGGGAATCTCCTTTCTCCTGCTCTTATTTATCGCTATGCCATTAAAATATCTATTCGAAATGCCCGAAATGGTCAAACAGGTAGGCATGGCGCACGGAATACTCTTTATCACGTATGTGCTGGGCGGGATATTATTGTTCAGGCCTATGAATTGGACTTTAAAGGAATTAGGGATCATACTGGGCTGCTCTGTCCTGCCATTTGGTCCTTTTTATGTTGAAAAGAAATACCTTTAGTTCATGGATATTGAAGAAGGACTTATAGACCTTATCTGCTTTTTTGAGGAATTATTTATTGACTATGGGATGAATCCTGTAATCGCTCAATATCTAAATTTATTTATCAATCTTCTAGCGATTACTCTCTTAGTAATAGGTATAAATTATATAATCAAGCATTTTATCATTGAAGGATTTAAGCTTTTTACCAATAAAACAAAGACCACTTTTGACGATTTTCTTATCAAAAGTAATTTTCCCCGATATGTAGGCCGGTTTTTGCCCATACTATTGGTCTATAAAACCTTTCCTTTAATTTTTGCCGATTTTCCGGAAACCTTACGAGTATTTCACTTCGTTTTGAAGATCTATGTGATTATCCTGTTGATCTGGATTTTTCGGAGCATCCTTAGATCTACCAGAAATTATTTAAAGACCCGGGAAGAATTCAATGATAAACCCCTCGAAAGTTTTAGCCAGATCATCATGATCTTTATCTGGATCGTGGGTTTTATGTTTATATTTTCTGAAATTACAGGAAAATCTGTAGTTGGATTCGCTATTTCTTTAGGTGCGGCATCTGCGGTAATCCTATTGATTTTTAAAGATACTATTCTAGGTTTAGTAGCCTCCATCCAGGTTTCAGTGAACGATATTGTTAGAATTGGAGACTGGATCTCTTTTGAAAAATTTGGAGCAGATGGTACCGTAACCGAAATTAACCTTGCTACCGTTCGTGTGCAAAATTGGGACAATACCTATACTACCATTCCTACATATAGTTTGATTTCAGACTCTTTCCAGAACTGGAGGGGAATGCAGGAATCGCCGGGTAGACGAATTAAACGTTCTGTTTATATCAAGCAGAATTCTGTAAAATTCCTTAGCCCGGAAAAAATAAATGAGCTTAAGAAAATCAAACTTATTGCTCCATATCTTGAAAACAGGCAGGTAGAAATTGATAAATTCAATGAAGCCAATAATATTGACAAGGGTCTTTTGATCAATGGACGAAACCAGACCAACCTTGGTATTTTTAGAAAATATGCCGACTCCTATTTGCATGAACATTCTGCCATCCATAAAGAGATGTACATCATCGTAAGGCACCTTGCTCCTACCGCAAATGGAATACCTTTAGAAATACTGTGTTTTAGCAGGGACAAGCGCTGGGAAAATTTTGAGTATATTTCAGCAGATATTTTTGACCATCTTATAGCGGCTATCCCCTATTTTGATCTGAAATTGTTTGAATCTCCATCTGGCGATGATATTCGTGATTTTTTGGAAAAAAATACTTAACTCCTAATTCCTCAATCCACCTATGAAATTAAAACCTTTTCTTCAGGGCTTCGGTATCCTGGCAGTTGTAATCACTTTAATTCCCCTTATTGCTGCCGACTTTTGGTGGATCAGGATGTTTGATTATCCTCATATAGAATTAACGCTTTTAACTCTTACGGCCATTGCTGTGTATTTTTTCAGGTTTGAGATCAGGTCATGGAGAGATTATACTTTTATGACAGTTTTAGTGGCCTGCTTTATTTTTCAATTCATAAAAATATACCCCTATACCCCTTTTGCCCCCTATGATGTAGGTAAGCCTACTGAAACAGTGAATAAAAATACCGGCTTAAAATTATTAACTTCAAACGTACTTCAAAAGAATAAAGAAACGGCACTTTTAATTGCGGAAATTAAAAAATTAAATCCCGATGTCGCTATTTTTACTGAAACAGATACAAACTGGGATTTAGCCATTGAGGAAGGGATAGGAGCTAATTATCCTTATAAAAAAATAGTCCCCCTGGATAACACCTACGGAATGCTTCTGTATTCCAAATTGAAATTAAAAAATGCAGAGGTGAAATATTTGGTAGACGATAGTATTCCATCCATTCATTCACAAATCCAGTTACGATCCGGCGATTGGGTGCAACTGCATGCCATACATCCCACTCCGCCCATGCCACAACATAATCCTTCTTCTACTGATAGGGATGCTGAAATGATGAAAATAGCATTTATGGCCAGAGATGCTGAAATTCCTGTGATGGTAATAGGCGATTTTAATGATGTAGCCTGGTCTAATACAACCAGTATGTTCCAGAGTATTGGAGAACTTCTGGATGTAAGAAAAGGAAGGAGCTTTTATAATACTTTCGATGTCACCAGTTTTATAATGCGATGGTCTTTGGACCATATTTTTGTTTCTGAGGAGTTTAGGGTTGAAAAGATTGGAATTGGTAGTGATATAAAATCTGATCATTTTCCATTCTATGCGGAATTATACCTTCAGCCAGAACTTAGCGCAGAGCAAAAGCCAGAACCTGCAAGTGAAAAAGTAATTAAAGCAGCTAAAAAGCAAATTGCTGAAGAAAAGAGAGAGAATTCCGAAAAAGGCCAGAATGGATCCAGCAATCAATAAATAGCAGGAGTATTTGAGATAACATCAGGTAGCCTATACTTTTAAAAGAAAAACAATAAAATGCAAAATCCTAGTTCCGATGAAACTGAAACTGTTTCAGAAGCTTTTAATCAGTTTTATTACAACTTGTTAGATCAGCTTCCGGGGATAGGAATCGGACTTCTAATTATAATTCTCGGGGTTTTATTGGGGATTTGGTTGGGTAAGTTTTTTCAAAGAAGAATATCGGCCAGAACTTCAGATCCTTTAATGAGTCGATTTTTGGGCAAGGCGATCAGATTTATTGTAATTATTACCGCAATTATGCTGGCACTGCGCGCTGCAGGTCTTGGAGGCATTGCTACAGGAATTTTAACTGCGGCTGGGGCTAGCGCGGTAGTGCTTGGATTTGCGTTTAAAGATATTGGTGAAAATTTTATTGCAGGGATCATTCTGGCATTTAACAGGCCTTTTGATGTGGAAGATACAGTAGAAATTGGAAGTAATTTTGGCAAGGTAAAAGCGCTGGAATTTAGATATACAAAGCTAAAAACCTTTGATGGGAAAGATGTTTATATTCCCAATAGTGATGTGCTTACCGAGCCTGTTACCAATTATACTGAAGATGGCTTTTTTCGGTGGAGTTTTATTATTGGTATCGCGTATGAAGACAATATAGATGGCGCGAAGAAAACTGTAATGCAAGCTTTGAGAAAGGAACCTACAGTAATTGAAGACAAAGACCATCAAAATTTTGTAATAGAAGACGAACTGGCAACAAGCACGGTAAATCTAAAAGTTTTCTTTTGGGTAGATACTACAGATTTCAGGATGCAGGCACTCATAACAAAAGGGAATGTGGTTAGAGCGGTAAAAGAAGCATTAGAGGACAATGGTTATTATATGCCAGCAGATATTCAGGAAATCAAACTGTATGGTGGTGAAAAGGAATTTCCTGTTCGTCTTGCTCCTAATACCGAATCTCCGGCTAAAAAAAGTTAAGAGCTTATTTCAATCGGTCTTTGACGAACTCGATTTCAGTTTTACCATGAGGCTTGGGTTTTCCAGCTTCATCCAGAGCAACCATTACTATTTTATCTACCGTGATGATGCTTTCTCTGGTCATTTTATTCCGAACTTCACATTTTAAGGTTAACGACGCCGTTCCAAACTTTAGAACTTCTATACCTATTTCAATGATATCACCCTGGTGTGCAGAACTTCTGAAATCAATTTCGCTCATATACTTGGTAACCGTCTTCGGGTTTTCAAGCTGAACGATACTGTATAGAGCGCATTCTTCATCTATCCACTCCAGTAAGCGTCCGCCAAATAATGTTCCATTAGGATTAAGATCCTCTGGTTTTATCCATTTTCGGGTATGAAATCTCATGTTTTTATTTTGAAATTAATCAGAATAAGTGAGTAATTAAAGGGATCGCTATAGATTTACCTAATTCACAAAATGAAATAAAAAATTTGCTGATTAATGAATTTTAAAAAGATATAATTACAGAAACTGTTGTGCTACATTGATAATTTCATCATGATCAAAAGCGAGTTTCATCGTATGCAATTTTTCAATTGCGAACCATTGTGCATCTTTAGCGTCATCTGAAGGTTTTAATTGTTCTTCGCAGAATATTCTACTTAAGAAGGCAATAGAGATCATTCGTCCCCTGGGATCTCTTCCCGGTTCACCAAACGCCTGCACCTGCTGCATGGACTCTACTTTTACGCCGGTTTCCTCCTGTAATTCTCTTTTCGCCGCAGTTTCTAAATTCTCATCTTCATTCACAAATCCCCCGGGCAACGCCCATTGATCTTTGAATGGATCATTTTTTCGCTGAATTAGCAGTACTTTAAATTGGTTGTTTGCTTTACAGAAAACAACACTATCAACTGTAACAGATATATTTTGTGCCATATTAGTTTAATGTTTCTGGAATCTTAATTCCGGTATTAAATCTTTTATTGAACTTTTCAATAAAATATGCCGATAATAATGGTGATGCCTCTTCCACATTTTGATGAACGAAAAAATATAGATTTTTAAGGCACATCTTATACCATTCATCAATTCGTTCTAACCACTCGTCTAAACGATCATAATCACTCTGATGGTTAGCCCCGTTATAACGAATAAAAGCGGAACCGGTAGTTAATCTCATATGGAGCAGGTCCCTTCTACCGGCAGAATCGGTAATTACATGAGTTATTCCATGCTCCTCCATAAGTTCGTTCAATGTATCTGCAACTTTAGAATCCTGATACCACCCGGCATGACGGAATTCAGCTGCCAGAGGAATTTCCTTTGGCCAGTGTTTAAAGAATTTTTCAAGCCTGTCTATATTTTTAGGGCCAAAATCATCACGAAGTTGAAGAAATACCATTCCCATCTTCTCTTTCAAAGGCAATATATTCTTCACAAAATCATCGGTAATTACCTCAGTTTCATTTAGCCTTTTAATATGACTAATGAGCCTTGGGACCTTTGGAAAAAACTTAAAATCTTCAGCTGCTTTAGACGCCCATTTTGCAAATTGCTCTTCGGGAAACATTCTATAAAAAGAAGCATTCAATTCAATTGAATTAAATTGTGTGGAATAATATTCCAGTTCATCTTTAGTTCCCCTTGGGTAAAAATTCTTTAGATCTGCCTTGTTCCATTTCGCACAGCCAATTCTTACATCCTCAAAACTGGAATCTTTAAATGAGTTGAGTATTTCTTTAGTTTGTATATGCGTGGGTGGCAGGGTAAAATCAATACTTCCGGGATCCTCAACTTTTCCAAATTTCATTTATTGTATTTAAAATAAACGGTTTTCTTATTCACGAATTCCTGAATTCCATCTTCAGAAAGCTCCCTACCGTAACCTGAAGTTTTGGTACCGCCAAAAGGAAGCCTCGGATCGCTTTTCACGAGTTCGTTTACAAATACAGCCCCGTCCTCAAATTCAGGCACTATCTTTTCTGCAAAGTCCATGTCTTTAGTGAATATGGAAACACCCAGTCCAAAATCTGAAATATTAACCAGTTCTATGGCTTCTTTATCCTCATGAAAGGTAGTAACGCCAATGGCAGGGCCAAAAGTTTCTTCTTTGAACATGCTCATTTCCGGAGTTACCCCATTGAGGATAGTTGGTTCTAAATAAGCACGGTTCCTTTTCCCTCCCAGGATGATCTCTGCTCCTGCCTTCACCGAATCCTGAATTTGTTTTTCAAGATCTACAGCCAGGTCTTCCCTGGCAAGGGTGCCTATAAAAGTTTCTTCATCTAAGGGATCTCCGCTTTTTAATTCGCGAACCTGTTTTACGAATTCTTCCATAAACTCATCCACTATGCTATCGTGGATAATAAGTCTTTTTCCTGCGATACAGCTCTGTCCTGTATTTTGAAATCTTGCCTGAACACAGGTACTTACACTTTTAGCAATATCAGCATCTTTAAATATTACCAGCGCATTACTTCCGCCTAACTCTAGAACAGATTTTTTAATTTCTCCGCCTGCCGTAGAAGCTACAGCAGCACCAGCAGGTTTGCTTCCGGTTAAAGTCACGGCTTTTATTCGTGGATCCTTAATGATATCTTCTATTTTACTGCTCCCCAACACAAGATTTTGAAAGCAGCCTTCTGGGAAACCGGCTCTTTGAAAGACTTTCTGAATATTATTTGCAGAGCGCATCACATTGCTGGCGTGCTTCAAAACTCCAATGTTACCAGCCATTAAAGCAGGAGCTGCAAACCTAAATACTTGCCAGAATGGATAATTCCAGGGCATAATAGCCAGAACTACGCCTATAGGCTCATAGTTCACATAACTTTTAGCAGCATCGGTTTTTATATTTTTTCGAGATAAATGTTTTTCAGCATTTTTAGCATAATATTCACATGCCCACGCACATTTTTCTATTTCTGCAATAGCCTGAGTTATGGGTTTTCCCATTTCCAGACTCATATCCCTGGCGTATTCCTGTTTATTTTTTTTTAATTCGGCAGCCGCATTGTTCATTAAATCAGCTCTTTCTTTAAAGCTGGTTTTTCTCCAATTTTTAAACCTGGAATCTGCCTTATCCAGTGCGTCATCGATTTCTGTCTTGGTAAGCTCCTTAAATTTTTCAAGGACTTCTCCTGTATATGGATTTTTTGATTCTATCATACTATGTTAATTAGCTTTTCTTTTAAATATAATAAGATGAATACAAGAACAACAGACGATTAAGACATATTTAACTCCTATTGTTTATAAACCGTTTACAAGTCTCATAGCGGCATAGTAAATGCAGTTATTTTAATAATTATATTTAAGAAACATTACCTGCCATGAATACGAGAGATATTAACCTAATGGGTTTAAGGCCTGAGATCCCTTCAGCAAAAATTAGCACAAACATGAGTTTAGATGAAAGGTTTCAAAATGAAACCCTTCGCCCTGTGGCCAAATTACAGGATGAACTGTTATTGGCTATGTTTAGGAATTATATTACTAAGCATAAGAATAAGTTCTATGAACTTAAACTGGAGAAAAGGTTTGAGTATATAGAAAATGCCATTCAAAGGGATATCAAATTCAGGAATAGTCTAAAGGGAGTGATTATTGGCCAGTTTACCTTAGCGGAATATGACAGATACATCAAAAATTCTTCTGCCCTGAATAAAAGAATGATGAATATTGTAAAAGAAAGAATACAAAGCAACATCCAGCTTTTAGAAAGCCATATGGCGTACTAGAAAACCTATCATAATTGTAATTGTGAAACTCATCAGGGTTCCTATGAGTACATATTCGGTTTGTTTTCTAGCTCCTGTTTCAGATTTATCGCTAAAACGAAGTATGGATTTTGCGGCAATAAGAAAACCTATTGCTGAAAAATTAGTGGTTAAAATAAAGGTTAAAACTAAAATTCTTTCAAAAATACCAATATACCTCCCGGCAGCATCCAGACTATTTTTTTTCAGATCGTCCTGTACTTCATTTTGCCATCTTTTTGTAGCCTTGCCTATAAGAAACCCTGTAGGAAAAATAATGATTAGGTAACCTATGACCAGTGCCAGAATGGTTTCCGAAGAAATTAAATTTGAAATAAAGGGAAGAACTTTCTGAAAACCAGCTATTAAAAATAACCACGCAAGCAGAATAAACAGGAGATGAAGTAATTGATCTGAAACAAACATTTTAAGGTTATCTTTCTTAAATTGTAATTTCCAAAGATCTATTAGAAAATGCGTTATTCCAATAAAAACAGCTATATACCACCACTTCAATTCCGAAAGGAATAAAAATGTGAGGAAACCGGCAATAAAGGCGTGCAGATAGAGAAATTTTGATTTCCCTTTATATTTTCTTTTATGATTTACCCATTTTGTGGGTTGAATTACAAAATCTGTAACTATATGTGCTAATAACAATTGTAAAAGTATGAGCGTGCTATTCTCCATCCAAGAAATGTTCTTTAATTACCGATTCATAACGAGTTAACAACATCTGGATTGCATCCCATCCCGCTGCTTTTTTTCTTTGATTTACGGCTGACTGGCTTATTCCAAGTTCTGAAGCAATTTCAGTCTCGATGAATCCTTTCAGAAGATAATAAATAACTTCAGCGGAAGCTGTGCTCCATTTATCAGATATTGCATCAAATAAGAACAATGATGTATTGAACTCGTTATTGATATTTTCTATAGGTGTTTTTATTTGGAGTTTACGATTTTCTTTTTTCATCTCATCAAGGGTTCGCCCTGAAAATTGAAAAGCCTGGCCATTGGATTCTGAAATAGAATCCCGCTTAAAATCGTAAGTGCCAACTCCTATGGCTAATCGAAGATCGGCTTCTTTTTTAAAAGCTTTATTTCGCTCTTCGTCGTGTAAATGAATTTTGTTGATGGCTGTTTTTAATTGAATTGCCACTTTTAAAGATAAGCCAGGGTCTTTAAGCATTCCCTGGAAACTATCGCCTCTAAAAATTTTAAATCCCAGGTCGTATTTAGAATGTTTTTCTAAAGCTTTAAATTCCATGTTCAGGCTTGAAATCACTTTTTCTAATAATGCCTTTGAATACCTGGAAGAAGACAAAAGATCGGCTGAAATTACTGCTACCATAAAACAAATATATAAAAAATAAGCTTACAAGCTTATAATTTATAAATATAAGCTTTTAGGCTTATATTGTATGATTATAAGGTTTCAGACTAATAAAAACAAGGTATTAAATATTTGCTAAAACTTCGGTAAGCAAGTAAAGCTTGACTAATTTTAATTTCAAACAAGAAATTTATAAAAAATGGTAACAAATAAAGAGGAATTATTCTATAAATGCCTGGATACAGTAAACAGGCAAATTGAGAAGTATCAAAATGAAATGGACCAGATAAAAGAATCCATGGAAAATAATGACGCCCATACAGATTATGATGAAGATGACAGCAAAGGCCAGCTACTGGGGGATTTTGAAAAATATGCCGAATACCTGGATCATTCACGAAAAATGAAAGAAAAACTTAATCGAATAGATAAAAAGCACTACACAGAGCAAATTGATTTTGGAAGTGTTGTAGAGACTTCTGAAAATTACTATTTTATATCTGCTGCACTAGGGAAAATTACGCTGGAGGAAGGAAGTACAGTATACGCTATTTCCACAGATGCACCAATATATCAGGAAATGAAAGGAAAAAAATCAGGGGAAAGCTTTTCTTTTAATGATAAAGAGCA
Source organism: Christiangramia sp. (assembly GCF_029937855.1). Classification (GTDB taxonomy): domain Bacteria; phylum Bacteroidota; class Bacteroidia; order Flavobacteriales; family Flavobacteriaceae; genus Christiangramia. The sequence goes on along the minus strand of NZ_JAPYPC010000017.1, from coordinate 11,790 downwards.
TAAAATACTCAATGTGCATTAATTTTATTCCGGATATTCTATACGCAGATGGTAAATATTCTTGAGTTTACGCTTAAGGATTTTCTTTACCATCTGTATTTCTTTAAAGGTAATATTGGAGTTTAAGAATTGACCTTCCTCCATTTGTTTATCAATGATCTTCTCCACAAAATTATCTATAAGTACTGCCGTAGGTTCCTTGAGGCTTTTACTAGCAGCCTCCACACTATCGCACATCATTAAAATAGCAGTTTCCTTACTAAAAGGAATAGGTCCCGGATATCTAAAATCTTCGGAAGAGGTATTTTCATTGGCTTCCTTTTCTTTCATGTAAAAATAGTAAACCGTACTGGTGCCGTGATGCGTTCTAATAAAATCTATTACCCTGTCTGGCAGATTGTTCTTTTTAGCAATTTCTATCCCTTTAATCACATGCTCTATAATTATCTGGGCACTTTCCCTTGGCGATAATTCATCGTGAGAGTTTACAGAAGTCGTTTGATTCTCTGTAAAATAAGTTGGATTATGCATTTTACCTATATCATGATATAGCGCTCCTACCCTGGCTAGCATGGCGTTTGCATTAATTTCATTGGCAGCAGCTTCAGCCAGATTCGCAACATTTAAGCTATGATGAAAAGTTCCGGGAGCTTTTTCAGCTAATTCTTTTAATAGCCTGGAATTAGTATCTGAAAGTTCCAGCAAAGACATATCGCTAACCATTCCGAAGATTTTTTCATAAACATAGATAAGAGGTTGCACAAATAAAGTTGCCAAACCTCCAAGCAAAAATGTGAGGAAAACTTCTGGCTTCATATCATCAATATTTCCTTCCTGAATCACTGTAAAGGCAAAATAGGCGATAATATAAACCAACGTTATCTGCCCAACCGAAATAAAGAGATTTGCCCTTTTATATAATTCGCTTACCGTAAGTATAGTTACAATTCCCGCAATAATTTGCAGGAACATGTATTCATAACTATTAGGGACTATAAAACCTAAAAGCAATACGGTAATAACATGGGTAAAGAGCCCAAGCCTGGCATCAAAGAATGCTTTTAAGGTTAAGGGTAGAATGCACAGGGGGACCACATACACATAATCTATATTGAAGTTTACAGCCAGCGTGGTGAGCATTAACATAAAGATAATATTGAAAAAAATGAAAGTCACTTTCACATTATTCTCAAAAATACTCATGCGATATTTTCTCATAAAGAGAAGCAGCATTAATAAAGCCAGCGCCACTAAAGTGCTGTAACCAACTATGATCCAGTTATAATTAGACTGACTCCATACCTGTGACTCATATTCGGCTTTTAGGGACCTCAGGATATTGTATTTATTACCTTCTACAACTTCGCCTTTGGCTATGATCCTACTACCCTGTTCGATAATACCGCGTGTATATGAAATATTATTGAGTTTGCTTTCAAGTTCTTTTTGAGTAAGCTCATTGTTAAAGGTTACATTGGGCTCTACGGAATTAAAAAAAACTTCGAGCAACTCGGTTTTAAAAGAAGAAAATCCCGCATTAGCTATTTCATCACTTAAAAAATCCCTGATCTGGTTTTGTTTTAAGATTCTTTTATAAGCAACCTCAGAAGCTTCATTTCCTTTTAATAAATAAACAAGTTGATCTGCATTCAACCGGTTACTTTCCTGCAATAATCCAAATTCATATATATCATCAACGGTTTTTGCAACAAAATCATCAATAATAGTCTCATAAACGTTCAATGTAGTATCTGCAAATACATTTTCAACCTCATTTAAAGCCTCCTCCTTCACCTCTCCGGGTTTCTCTGAATCAAAATTGTAATAAGGAATATGGGATTTGGTGATATCCTGCTTTTCGGCAGCTACCTCTTCATCTGTCTTAAGAATGGCAAAATCAAAAGGCGCATATAAATTCTCATATTGCCAGGGCTTCCCTTTTGGGATATCATATTTAAATTTACCACCTTTCGGAAGAAGGTAAACGATTAATACTGAGGTAAGCACAAACAGGAAAACTTTATAAAAAAGCGCCTGATTTTTGTAAAGCTTATTAACAAAATCGCTCATAGATATTCAGGTAATGCCCAAATGTAGTAAAAATAGGCTTGAATAAGCTTAGGTTATTTAATTCCTTATAAAATCACTAACTTCGCATTTCTTGAATTAATTAAACTTAAAACATGAATAAAGAAGTAGTAATAGTAAGCGCTGCGAGAACACCTATTGGTAGTTTTTTAGGTAGCTTATCAAGCGTTCCTGCAACAAAATTAGGTTCTATTGCCATAAAAGGGGCTCTGGAAAAAATCAATCTGAAACCCGAAATGGTAGAAGAAGTGTTGATGGGTAATGTGGTTCAGGCGGGTGTTGGTCAGGCTCCGGCAAGACAGGCTTCCCTTGGTGCTGGAATTCCAGACACCGTTCCATGTACTACTATTAATAAGGTATGTGCCAGTGGTATGAAAGCGGTTATGCAGGGAGCACAATCTATAATGTTGGGAGATACCTCGATTGTAGTTGCTGGGGGAATGGAAAATATGAGTTTAATCCCGCATTATATTCATTTAAGGAACGGGAAAAAATTTGGACCGGCTGCTATGGAAGATGGTATGCAAAAAGACGGATTGGTAGATGCCTACGATCATAACGCAATGGGTGTTTGTGCCGATCTTTGTGCTTCTGAACATAACTTTTCCCGTGAAGACCAGGATAAATTTGCAATTCAATCTTACGAAAGATCTGCCAGGGCCTGGAAAGAAGGAAAATTTGATAATGAAGTTGTGCCGGTAGAAGTTCCTCAAAGAAAGGGTGATCCCATAATTGTAAAAGAAGATGAAGAGTTTAAAAATGTAAGAATGGATAAGATTTCATCTCTTAGACCTGCATTTTCAAAGGAAGGAACTGTAACCGCAGCCAATGCATCTACCATAAATGATGGTGGTGGAGCAGTTGTACTGATGAGTAGAGAAAAAGCAGATGAACTTGGGTTAAAGCCACTGGCTACCATAAAGAGTTTTGCAGATGCGGCAACAGAACCTAAATGGTTTACCACCGCCCCTTCTAAGGCCTTACCCAAAGCTATTGATAAAGCAGGTATTAAAATGGACGAGGTAGATTTCTTTGAGTTTAATGAAGCATTTTCTGTGGTTGGCCTTGCCAATATGAAGATCTTAGGATTAAGTGATAAAAATACAAATGTAAATGGTGGAGCTGTTTCTTTAGGACATCCTTTAGGATGCAGTGGTGTTAGGATCCTCATCACTTTACTAAACGTTCTTGAGCAAAATAATGCTAAAATAGGCGCTGCTGCCATATGTAATGGCGGGGGTGGTGCTTCAGCAATGGTAATTGAACGTAATTCCTAAAATTGATCAATAAGTAATTAATGCAATACGGGATTTGCCATTTAAGTATTGTACCGCTTAGGGCTTCTACATCTCACGAAAGTGAAATGACCTCTCAGCTTCTATATGGGGAGTTTTTTAAAGTTTTAGAAGAACGTGTCCATTGGAGCAGGATTCGAAATGCCTTTGATGATTTTGAAGCCTGGATCGATAATAAGCAGTATAAAAAGATTGATGAAGCTGAATATGATGCTCTAAAAGAGGATGATCTTCAGCTTTCTTCAGATCTTATTGAATATATAACCGATGATAATGGTTTATTGATGCCTGTGGTATTGGGATCTGTTTTAAACTATACTAACAAATTAGGTCATGCATTTGAGGGCGAAAAAGTGAAACCTTCATCTTTGAAAAAGCAAAATCTCATAAACACCGCATTATTATATTTGAATTCTCCTCATATTCTTGGGGGTAAAAGTCCCTTTGGAATAGACTGCAGTGGTTTTACACAAACAGTTTATAAATTAAATGGCTATTCTATAAAAAGAAACGCAGCCGATCAATCAAAACAAGGGGAAGCATTAAGTTTTATTGAAGAAAGTGAACCCGGAGATCTTGTATTCTTTGATGATAACGAAGGAGTAATAAATCACGTGGGCTTAATGATGAAAGATAACTACATCATTCACGTAGACGGCAAGGTGCGGATAGATCGCATAGATCACTCTGGTATTTTTAATACCGAATTGAAAAAACATACCCATAAACTACGGGTGATCAAAAAAATCATTTGATCTTGTTTTAAAAAAAATAACATAAAAAAACCGCTGAAATAATTCAGCGGTTTTTTTTATAAATTATAATCTAATTAAAGTTTAGCCTTTAATTCATCAGCTTTTTCCTCCTCACCTAAATTAGTGTAAAGGTTCATCGCTGTTCTAATAATATCTTTGTTTTCCGGATCTACTTCCATCGCTTTTTCTAGATAAGGAAGTACTTCTCGATAAAGCTCTTTTCTCTCAGCATCTAATTCATCATAACGAGCATTATCTTTTTTGCTCATTCCAAGATTATTCATTTCATCAATAATCCCTCTTTCCTCGCTCAACATAGCAGCAATCATATTTACTCTTGCTTCGTTAAATTCAGGATCTACCTCTAGAGCTTTCTTATAAAATTCTATGGCCTTTTCTGTATCATCAATTTCAGCATACATTAATGCAATATTATTGAAGGTTGCAGGATCTGAAGGATCTTTAGAAGCTACTTCTTCTAGAATTTCTCTGGCCTTATCCTTTTCCCCCATCTGGTAGTACATATTAGCTTCTGCCTGAAGAAGACCCAGATCATCAGGATTTGTAGCTTTTGCCTTATCCATAGCAGCAATTGCTTTCTCGTAATCCTCCTGATTGATGTATATTCTCGCAATTAAAGCCGCAATCTCTCCTTTTTTAGAAGGAATATTTTCAACCTGTGGCTCTTTGTACTGATTAGTTTTGATCATCAGATCCATTTGCTGTTTTGAACCTAAATTTTCTCTTTCCCCCGTTTCCACATTTACAGCAGTATAGGCTTTTCCTGAACCATCGTAATCAAGTGCATTCAGCATCTCAAGATATTCAGCAGCCTTTCCGTATTCCTGCGCCTGTACAAGATTGTTAGCAGCATAATACAGATAAATTGTATCCTGCTTGCTTAATTCATAGCTGGTATAGAGCTTATCGGCAGCAGAAGCAAATTCCTGCTTATTTTGATCTGAAATCGCACTTTGAATAAGGTTATTTTTTAAGGCAGCAAGTTCTTCCTGAGCATCATCATTACCCATTTCAGCAGCTTTCTGAAATGCCATTGCGGCAGTTTTCATATCTTCAGCAGTTGGGTTACCACCAGCATATGCCTTACCTTTATATAAATAAAAGTTTTCCTGCCATTTATCATTAAGTTCACCAAGATTTGCTTCTGCAACCTTTAGTTGAGCCTTAGCCTCTGTATAATTGCCATCATCCAGGGCGTCTTCTGCGTTTTTTACCTGGTCCTTCTGTGCGAATGCAGTCATAGTTAAAAATGATACTGCTGCCGCGGTCAAAATATTAGTTTTCATTGTTATTTTGGTTTTTATTTATTCTTCACTATCATCTGCAATAGTTGTGCCATTCGCTGACTCCTCACTGCCTACAGGCTTTTCAGCATCTTCCATACTTTCTACGTCATCTTCGTCATGTAGTACTTTTGCAACCGCTGCAATAGCATCCTTACCTTTGAGATTAATAAGCCTAACTCCCTGTGTAGCACGACCCATTACGCGTAAATCTTCCACAGCCATACGTATCACAATTCCAGATTTATTTATAATCATCAGATCATCGGCATCTGAAACATTTTTAATTGCGACAAGTTGTCCCGTTTTATCGGTTACCGAAATAGTTTTAACACCTTTACCTCCACGATTGGTTATACGATAATCTTCCAGACTGGATCTTTTCCCATATCCATTTTCAGAAACAACAAGAATGTCTGATTCAAAATCATTTACGGCTATCATTCCCACTACTTCATCATTATCACCGGCTAAGGTAATTCCTCGCACACCGGAAGCATTCCTACCCATTGGTCTGGTTTTAGACTCTTCAAACCTGATGGCTTTACCGCTTCTAAGACCAAGCATTACCTGGCTATTCCCTGTGGTTAACTTTGCTTCCAATAATTCATCCCCTTCCTTAATAGTAATGGCATTGATTCCATTGGTTCTGGGGCGGGAATATCTTTCTAACCTTGTTTTCTTAACCTGACCTTTTTTCGTGGCCATGATAACAAAATGATCATTTACATATTCTTCATCTTTTAGATCCTGGGTACAGATGAAAGCATTTACTTTATCCTCTGGTTCTATATTTATAAGGTTTTGAATCGCTCTTCCCTTAGAAGCTTTGCTTCCTTCGGGAATCTCATAAACACGCATCCAGTAACACTTCCCATTTTGTGTAAAGAATAACATGTACTGGTGATTGGTTCCTACGAAAAGATACTCAAGGAAATCCTCATTTCTGGTATTTGAGCCTTTTTGACCAACTCCACCCCTATTTTGAGTTTTATACTCATTAAGGGAAGTTCTTTTAATATACCCGGCGTGGGAAATAGTAATAACCACTTTCTCGTCTGGGATCATATCTTCAATACTAAGATCTCCGCCAGCGTATTCTATTTGGGAACGTCTTTCATCACCATATTTTTCTTTCACCTCAAGAAGCTCGTCCTTGATTACCTGCATTCTACGTTCCTTGCGGGCTAGAATATCTTCAAGGTCTTCAATGGTTTTCAGAATTTCGTCATATTCTGCTCTCAGTTTATCCTGCTCAAGACCCGTAAGTTGTCTTAGCCTCATCTCCACGATCGCCTTTGCCTGAACTTCGGAAAGCTCAAAGCGCTCCATTAATTTGGTTCTGGCTTCATCGGCATTTGAGGATGCTCTGATTAAGGCAATTACTTCGTCAATATTATCTGAAGCAATAATTAATCCTTCCAGGATATGTGCTCTGTCTTTTGCTTTTCTTAATTCAAATTCGGTTCTACGCACCACAACATCATGCCTGTGCTCTACGAAATGGTAAATAAGATCTTTAAGATTCAGCATCTCCGGTCTTCCATTTACCAGTGCGATATTATTTACGCTAAAAGAAGACTGTAATGCGGTATGTTTGAATAAAGTATTAAGTACAATATTAGGAATGGCATCTCTCTTTAACTGATAAACGATGCGCATACCATTACGGTCGGATTCATCCCTAATGAGGCTGATTCCTTCAATTTTTCGGTCATTAACAAGATCGGCAGTTTTCTTTATCATATCTGCCTTATTTACCTGATATGGAATTTCAGTAACTACCAGGTATTCTCTCCCACTAATTTCTTCCATATGGGATTTAGCTCGCATCACCACTCTACCACGTCCAGTTTTGAAAGCTTCTTTTACGCCATCATAACCGTAGATAATTCCACCTGTAGGAAAGTCGGGAGCTTTAATATACTGAATAAGCTCATCGATTTCGATATCATGATTATCTATATAAGCGATGGTACCGTCAATAACTTCGGAAAGATTGTGTGGCGGCATATTGGTCGCCATTCCTACAGCAATACCACTGGCCCCGTTCACAAGTAAATTTGGAACTCTGGTAGGCATTACTACCGGTTCGCTTAACGAATCATCGAAGTTTAACTGAGTATCAACAGTTTCTTTATCAATATCAGCAAGCATGTCTTCGCTTATCTTACGCATACGTGCTTCAGTATAACGCATCGCAGCCGGGCTATCGCCGTCTACTGAACCAAAGTTACCCTGACCATCCACAAGCATGTACCTCATGCTCCAATGCTGCGCCATTCTAACCATGGTATCGTATACTGATGAATCTCCGTGCGGGTGATACTTACCTAATACCTCTCCTACGATTCTTGCTGATTTTTTATAGGCCCTATTTGAAAGAACTCCAAGCTCGTACATACCGTACAAAACCCTTCTGTGTACTGGTTTTAATCCGTCACGAACATCTGGTAGGGCACGTGACACAATGACCGACATTGAATAATCAATGTAGGCCGATTTCATTTCATCTTCAATGTTGATAGGAATTAGCTTTTCTCCTTCAGCCATATTTTAAAATTTAATTTATCTCAAAAAATCTAAGGGGCAATTTACATATTTTATCAATTTTAACGGGCATTGAAGCACCAGATACCCTTCTTTTTATTAACAAATTTTTATCGTGGTTTGGTTAATAAGTTCAGTATTTTACCCTTTGATAATTGAAAGTAATTTTGTCAATTAGCTACTAACTCCCTATTAGGTATAGTTTTTGACTTAATTCGTAGTGAAATAAAATTTGAGAAAGGAAGATAAAATGGACGACAATTTTTCACCGAGAGTAAAAGATGTTATTGCATACAGTAAAGAGGAAGCTCTTAGATTGGGCCATGATTTTATTGGTACAGAACATTTAATGCTTGGCTTACTAAGAGATGGAGACGGGAAAGCTATAGATATACTTAGCGCACTTGATATAGACCTTAGTCATTTAAGACGTAAAGTAGAAATTTTAAGCCCCGCAAATCCAAATACCGTTACTATAAATAACGAGAAGAAGAACCTGCACTTAACAAGACAGGCTGAACGTGCTTTAAAAACGACCTTTCTGGAAGCTAAACTTTTCCAGAGTTCGTCAATAAATACTGCTCACCTTTTGTTATGTATTTTAAGAAACGAGAACGACCCCACAACTAAACTCCTGAATAAATTGAAGATAGATTACGACGGCGTAAAAGATCAATTTAAATATATGATCGCCAGCGATGAAAACGATTTTTCTGATAGTCCTACCGCTGAGTCGTTTTCAGATGACGATGGTGATGATACTACCAGGGAAAACCCATTCAGTGGTGGTGGAACCACAGGAAAACCATCCAAGAAATCCAAAACGCCGGTGCTGGATAATTTTGGAAGGGATCTCACTGCCCTGGCGGAAGCTGATAAATTAGACCCGGTGGTGGGAAGAGAAAAAGAAATTGAAAGGGTTTCGCAAATATTAAGTAGGAGAAAAAAGAACAATCCACTCCTTATAGGAGAACCCGGCGTTGGTAAATCTGCCATTGCCGAAGGATTAGCACTTAGAATTGTAAAACGTAAAGTTTCAAGAATCCTATTTGATAAAAGAGTGGTTACTTTAGATTTAGCCAGCCTTGTTGCAGGAACAAAATACAGGGGCCAATTTGAAGAACGCATGAAAGCCGTTATGAACGAGCTTGAAAAGAATGATGATATCATCCTTTTTATTGACGAGATTCATACCATTGTTGGTGCCGGGGGCGCTACAGGTAGCCTGGATGCCAGCAACATGTTTAAACCGGCTTTGGCCAGAGGTGAAATTCAATGTATTGGAGCTACGACTCTGGATGAGTACCGGCAATATATTGAAAAGGATGGTGCTTTAGAAAGAAGGTTTCAGAAGGTGATTGTAGAGCCAACGACAGTTGAGGAAACAATTGAGATACTTAATAATATTAAAAATAAGTATGAAGATCACCATAACGTGGTGTACACAGATGAGGCGATCCAGGCTTGTGTGAAACTTACCAATAGATATATGACGGATAGATTCCTGCCAGATAAGGCCATAGATGCCCTGGATGAATCAGGTTCCCGTGTTCACATTACAAATATTGATGTTCCCAAGCAAATTCTGGAATTAGAAAGAAAACTTGAGGAAGTAAGGGAGAGTAAAAATTCTGTAGTTAAAAAACAGAAATATGAAGAGGCTGCCAAGCTAAGGGACGATGAAAAAAATCTTGAAAAAGAGCTTAGCATTGCTCAGGAAAAATGGGAAGAAGAATCCAAAAAGCATAAAGAAACTGTTTCAGACGATAGTGTGGCAGATGTAGTGTCTATGATGACCGGAATTCCTGTTAACAGAATTGCCCAAACAGAAAGTAACAAACTCGTAGAGCTTCCAAAAAAGATTAAAGGTAAAGTAATTGGCCAGGATGAAGCTGTAGGAAAAGTTGTTAAAGCCATACAGAGAAATAGGGCTGGACTTAAAGATCCAAATAAACCAATTGGTTCCTTTATTTTTCTTGGACAGACTGGAGTTGGAAAAACCCAGTTGGCCAAAGTACTTGCCCGTGAATTATTTGACAATGAGGATACCCTTATTCGAATAGACATGAGTGAATACATGGAGAAATTCGCGGTATCACGCCTAATTGGAGCACCTCCAGGATATGTGGGCTACGAAGAAGGTGGTCAACTAACTGAAAAAGTTCGAAGAAAACCTTATGCCGTAATCCTTCTGGACGAAGTAGAAAAAGCCCATCCAGACGTCTTCAATATGCTACTTCAGGTATTGGATGATGGGTATTTAACAGATAGTTTAGGTAGAAAGATTGACTTTAGAAATACTATTATTATCATGACCTCTAATATTGGGGCGCGAAAACTGAAAGATTTTGGGCAGGGTGTTGGATTTGGAACTTCAGCGCAAAAGTCCCAGGTGGATGATAATGCAAGAAGTGTAATTGAAAATGCGCTTAAAAAAGCCTTCGCTCCTGAATTTCTAAATCGTATTGATGATGTAGTAATTTTCAATAGTCTTGAAAGAGAAGATATTCATAAAATCATCGATATTGAACTGGAAAAGTTATTTGGCAGGATCCAGGGTCTTGGATACGACTTAACCTTAACAGATAAAGCTAAAGATTTTATAGCCGAAAAAGGTTTTGACAAACAATATGGTGCACGTCCTTTAAATCGTGCCATTCAAAAGTATATCGAAGATTCATTGGCAGAAGAAATTATTACTTCTAATTTAAAAGAAGGTGATAAGATTAAAATGGACCTGGATGAAGAAAAAAATGAACTAACTATAGATATTCAAAAATCAGTAAAAGAAACTGAATCTTAAGAAGTTACTATAGTCACAAAAAAAAGCCGCTTTTCACGAAGCGGCTTTTTTTTTAATATGCTTTTATGAGTTGTTTAAATATCATAAATTAGCACAAAACAGCCCTACCCAACATGCTAACAAAACAGATTGAACTCCACTTTGGAAAAGTTTTTATTCACGATAATATTTTAATCGCGAAGCTTGACGAAGGTATCCTTTTCGATGTAGCATCAAATAATAAGCTACTTGAAATAGGAGCCGAAATTTTTAAAGGAAAAGACTACGGTTATATTTCACATAGAGTAAATTCTTATGCGGTAGATCCAATGGTTTATATGGAATCTGCGAAAACTTCCAACTTAAAAGCCATCGCAGTAGTAAGTGAAACTAGTATGACTCGCAGAAACGCTGAAGTAGTGGAAAAGAAATTTTATAAAGACAATAATTGTTTTGGGGTTTTCCAAACTCTCGAAGAGGCAGTAGCCTGGATGAATACCAGAATTTAATCCAGGTATTCTTCTACTTCAAACTGATTCACAAAGCTTTTTGCTTTTTTGATGAATGGAGCCATAGTCCTGTCTTCAGTAAGCACAGGAACATGTTCTCTAAAAAGCTTTATTACTTTATTCAATTTGTCTGAAGTTTTTGCAGGTTCTCTAAAATGTAGGGCTTGTGATGCGTTGAACAATTCAATCGCTAATACAGAATTTAAATTTTCAACTATTTTAAGTAGTTTGGTGGCACTATTTGCTCCCATACTTACGTGATCCTCCTGTCCGTTTGAAGAAACTATAGAGTCTATAGAAGCTGGTGTGCATAATTGTTTATTCTGGCTCACAATACTGGCCGCGGTATATTGAGGAATCATAAAGCCGCTATTTAATCCCGGATTCTCCACCAGGAAATTAGGGAGCCCCCTGAGTCCGGAAACCAGTTGATATATTCTTCTTTCTGAAATATTTGCGAGTTCTGAAAGTGCAATGGCCAGATAATCTAACCCTAAAGCCAACGGC
>NZ_JAPYPC010000002.1 GCF_029937855.1 Christiangramia sp. | reverse complement strand
AATTGGTTTCCACGAAACGCCCCGGCTCCAATATGAGTTACTGAATTTGGGATTTTAAGGCATCCATCTTTTATATCTTTCTGATATATTTCTAATAAGGTATTATTTTCAATTCTCATGAGTTATGTGGTTTAGATAATTCGTTTTTCCAATCTGTTAACCGGGCTATGATGCTATCTGCTTCCTTTAACCCGTTTCCACGTTCTGATTTTTTAAGTTTTAGCAAGCGGTCTTTCTTTTGCTTCCAGAACAGGATCCTGTTTTCTATAAAGATCAAATCCATAACTGAGGCTTGTCTTTTTCAACTTCCTTCTTCATTCCATAGCAATACTCCGTACAGGGTTCGGTGCAATGGGAATGACATTCTATATCCATTTGCTGAATGGCTTTCACCTCAGCGGCCTGCTCTTCTTCCACGATCCTTTGGATATGTTTGTAGGTTACAAAACCACCTATTGCGAAACCGGCCAGGATTACTATGATTAAAATGATGTAAAATATTTCCATGATTGGTTAGTTTTTTAAGTTATTAACTTAACGAGAATTTATTAAGAGGTTTAAAACAGTCCGGGTACTTAATATGGGGTGGAGGGTTTCCCCTGGTAGCAGGTTTGCTTATTTCCAGTTGCTCTTCATAATAAGCGATCAAACAAGCCTGTTCTTCGATCTTTTTTTGTTTGGTTTTTAAATCCTTGCGCAAAGCCTCATTGCAAGCCTGGATAAAATCTATCTGATCCTGAGTTAGTGGTTTCATAAATTATTTTAAGATTAGTTGTTCATTACCCTGAAAAACATGTTCCCCTGAAGAGTTATTTAGAACCATAACAATGCTTTCCCCTTCATTGGTAACATGTCCGTTGGATTTCTGGTAAAGGCTCACATTCGCCACCGCATAGTCTGTAGCAACAACCTCAATAGAAGATCTTCCATAAGCTTTGATAGCGGTGGCAGATTTACCTTTTAGATTGGCTTCCAGGTACCCGGTGCCAAATACCTTGATTCCCGCTACAGAATCATCCAGTACATCTGTGGTAAGGTGGCAGTTATATACCAGTGCGGTAAAGTTTCGCTTATCCAGTAAAAGGTTGTTGGCACCATTCAGGAAGATATTAAGACTGGCCAGTGTATCTTTTGGGAATTGTGAAAGCCAGTCATGATCTATGATCTCGTTAATGATAAAAAAACTGCTGTGTTCTTTTACAAAGGCCAGTAGATCGTAATAATTGGAGATATCTTTAAGCTTTTTGAAAATTTCTAAAGTACAGGCTTGATGGTAGAAGGTTTTCTTAACGAGTTGATTTAAGGTAGCATTAAAATTCATAATTTCAGGGGGAATTCTGGTTTTTAGTTTATTGCTTTTCTTCGGTTTGCCAGGACTTTAGCGGCTGCATCGGCTTTATTAAGTCCCTTTTCAGGGGAACTGGAAGCACCACCTTCCAGTTCTTTCCTTATCGCCGTAGCTTCTTCCAGAAACAACTTACCGGTTGCCTCTAATCTTTTTACTCTTTTAAGGAGTACAGGTTTATTCATGTCTATATATTTTTAAGTTAATAACTTAACTTTTAAACAGTTGTAAGCCGGTGCTGGTAGCTAGCAGATACCAATCCTATTTTACTTTGCACACCGCCCATCTTTTTAAACAATTTTGTTTTATAGGAATCCAACGTCTTTACGGCTATATTAAGTCTGGAAGCGATAGCGATATCTGTCTCTTCTTTTAACGACATATCTATGATTGTAAGATCTCGCTCATTCAGTACCTCATCATGTACCGTAAATTCCTTATTACTAAACTTTATGGAAGGGCAATTGGTACAGTCGCGAAAGTTTTCCGAAGGCTGCAACACACCGTTTATAATATCTGGCGTGTGGTCCAGGTCGCCCCACATGTAGTAGGTATATATTTCAAGTTTCCTAAGCAATGGAACGTCCAACCCCTCAAAGTAGGGTCTCGAACCTTCATCACCATTAAAGCTGTCCAGGATAAGCTGGAGGTAATCATTCTGAAGGTTTTTGAAAGGCTTGACACTTCCATTCTGTAAGAAAACAACCGTTTTGGTTTTCTTTATTCCAACAAACTCAACATCATTTGAGTTTTTAAGGTTAATTCCTGCAAATATTTGTTGCGGGAAAGTATTTGAAGTAGTAGTTTTGGCATGCATAATAATGTGGTTTAGTTAGTTATTATGTGAGACCTGAAGTGCCAGCTTCAGGTTTTTTTATAGCTTGGCTTCTTTCACCTCTTCTATAAAATCTCTTCTCGATTGTTGTTCGTCTTTGGATTTTTCCAGATAAAACTTTGCGGCCCCAAAAATGGCATCTTCCACAAGCTTATGGGAAACTCCTGTGTTATCCCAGTGCAATACCATAGAGAACATAGAGGCTGAAAACTCGGTACCGTCATCTTTCCTTACTCCGTTATCTTTCGCCCATTTCTTGATCTTGGAAATATGTTTACTTCCAATGGCTTTCAGGATGTACTTTTTTTGTTTTGTGGTTATCATAGGAATCCCTTAGTTACCGTTTTAAAGTTTATTGTTACTTTTGTTTTAGAATATTAAAATAACATTAAGGCAAATATATGCAATTATTTTCCTATTGCGCAATTTTTTGCACGTTAAAATTATTATTTAGTGTTTAACACATTGAAATTAAAAGCTTTAAGAGAGGAGAAAAAATTTACGCAAAAAGAATTTGCGGAAAAAATCAATGTATCTCAACGAACATATTTAGCTTATGAAAAGTCAGGAAATAAAATAAAGGTTGAAGATTTATTAAAAATATCAGAAGAGCTAAATGTTTCTCCCTGTGAGTTTTTTGACTGTACTGAATTAAGTAAAAAACCTATAAAATATAGAAAATCTGAAAGTGAGAATAATGTAATGGATGAAACAAATCCTTATACACTTATTGCAACAAACAAAATATTAAATAATGAAATTATTTTCCTAAGAGGATTACTTGAAGACTACATCGATAGTCTAAAAAGGGGCACCAAAGCCAGTTAAAAATAGTCCATAATAAATTTAACCAAAACTAATGAAACAAAAATGTTCTAAATGCAATCATGAAGTAAATAAGGATATGAAAAACTGTCCGAACTGTGATGCAGATCTAACAAAGCAAAGAAAGATCGCGACCTTTGGGTGTTTGGGTTTTGTGTTAATTGCAATTATAATTGGTATTTGGTTTTTTTCCGGTGAAAGCGAAACACCTCAGCTAACCGATGCAGAAAAGAGAGTACAGCATATTGAAAATTGTTTATCTGCATGGGATGGATCTCACCCGGAACTGGAAGAAAGAATTAAATCAAGCCTGAATGATGAAGAAAGCTATGAGCATATAGAAACCAGGTACCTTGATAATGATTCTTCTATTACATTAATTACAAAATTCAGTGCTAAAAATTCGTTTGGAGGCACCTTAAAGAAAGATGTAATAGCTGAGATAAATAATAATTGTGAACTTATTGAGATCATCCAATGGTATGAATAAAAGCAAGGGAAAACCCTTATAATCTGAATCGAATTTAAACTGTAAATTTTCAAACTAAACTAAACCACATGTCAAAATTAAATGTAACCGATGCCCGGATGCTGGAAGCTTATGAGCATATTATAAATACCGGCAGAGAAAGATGGAAGCTCGATATATCACGGAACACAGGGATTATCAATCAGAATGTAAGAAATATCAAACTTGGAAAACAGCACTTCACTGCAGAGGACATAAGGCAGCTATGTAAGGTCTATAATGTGAATGTAGAATTCATATTTGGGTTCAGCAGCCGTATATTCAATAAAAAAAAACCTATTAACCGAGTTAATAAAAAACCGGCTGAAATTCAAAAATCGGCTTAATCATAAATTTTAACACGTTTAAACACAGCGGCTTAGTTTTGGTAACGGACTGGGTTTCGCCCTGAAAATCCTTGTGTCCCTGGTTCGATTCCTGGAGGCACCACCCAGGAAACCCGTAACGATGTTGCGGGTTTTTTTGTTGCCTTATCTTCGCGACTCTCATTGTAATTTTCCTTTAGTACCAACTAAAACCTCCCGCCCGCCACTAAAAACTGGCGACAGAGAGGAGGTAACCAGAAAACGGCTCCAGAATGTGTACCACATTTTCTGACGCAGAATTAAGTGCATGAGGTGGAAAGGAAGGCACCGGAAAAATACAGAACCGCATAATTTATGCGGTTCATATTTTGATCTCTTCTTTTGAACCGTTTATTCTAAATCTTTTACCCGGCTTCTTCCTTCTAGAGCTCTGTTTCATAATAAACTTATATCAATCAGTAGATTTTGTTTTCACCTACTAAAGCTCAAAATTCTTAATTTTAGCATCGGGAACAAAGAATTTTTCAGGATCAAACTCTTCCATCTCCTTAGCATCCCGCGCTTTTAAAGCCCATTCTTTGTTGGCTAAAGCAGCTTTTCCTATAGCTACTACGTCAATTTCATTCTTAGACACTACCTGCTCTGCCAGGTCCGGAGAATTTAGATTTCCATTGGCAAAAACAGGCACATTCGTCCAATTTCTTGCCAGAGAAGCCAGAGAAGGACCATTGTCATCAAAAGCAGGTGCATCGGCATGGTATTCAGTGACGTGTAAAAAGTCTATCCCTGAACTATTAAGCTGTGAAAATATTATTTCAGCATCTTTTTCCCCGCCTGCCCATTTATGGGTGTAATCGTTTACTTTGGCCTGTGAAATACGAATTCCTACCGCAAAATCTTTCCCGATTTTTTCCCGAACAGCCTGACACACTTCAACCAGAAGTCTCACCCTGTTTTCTGTGCTGCCCCCGTATTCGTCTCGCCGGTTATTTGTATAATCTGTAAGAAATTGGTCCAGTAAATACCCATTTGCTCCATGAATTTCAACCCCGTCAAAACCAGCCTCACGTGCGTTAACAGCCGCTTGAACAAATCCTTCTTTAACCTGTTGAATTTCTTTTTTGCTCATTTCTTCAGGTGTAGGATATTCTCCTTCCCCTCCATAAAAACCCAGTTGCTCTCCCTTTGGGGTAATAGTGGACGGTGCTATTGTTTTTTCCGCATAAATGTTCCCCTGAGAAAGTGCTCCCGCATGCATGAGTTGACAAAACATTTTGGCTCCTTCTTTATGAACAGCATCTGTTATACGGCGCCAGCCAGTTATATGCTCGCCGTTAGCAATTCCAGGTTGATTTAAATATCCCTGACTGTACATTTCATCAGGATAAGTGCCTTCAGAAATTAATAGGCTAAAACCTCCTTTTGCATATCGCTTATAATAGGAAAGCATCCTATCGGATGGTACACCGCTATCTTCAGCAGATGTGCGGGTCATTGGAGCAAGAGCTATCCTGTTTTTCAAGGTTAGGCTATTAATATTAATTTCTGAAAATAATACAGGGTAATTTTTCCTTGTCTCTTTCATTTTAATTTTTTATTTCCTGCATTAATTTGTTTGGGGTGCTATAACTATTTTTCCTGTAGTGTGTAAAGTTTGAATTTGCTTTAGGGCATCTGGAGCCTCTTGAATTGAAAATACTTTACTTACTTCTACTGTTATTTTTCCTTCCTCCACCAGTTGCCGGTAATGATCCAGTTGTTTTGAATTTGGTTCAACAAATACAAACTGAAAATCTATCTCGTCATCAATTTCTTCTCCCTGATTTAGAATAGACACTAATTTACCTGATGGTTTTAAAGCTTTTATACTCTGCATTAAACTTTCTCCACTGGTACAGTCAAAAATAAGATCTACACCTTCGGGAGCTATTTCTTTTGCAGCTGTTCCAATATCATTATTCTTATAATCAATAGTGTGATCTGCCCCGAGAGATTTCATATAATGGTGGTTTTTTTCACTTGCCACACTTAAAACTTCCGCCCCTCTAACTTTGGCTAATTGAATAGCAAAACTTCCAACCCCTCCGGATGCCCCCAGAATTAACACTTTTTGGCCTTCTTTTAGATTACCCGCCACATATAATGACTGATAAGCTGTAAGACCCGCCAGGGGAATTCCTGCTGCTTCTTCCCAGGAAATGCTCTTTGGTCTGGATGCCAGATAACTTTCGGGTATCACCATATATTCTGCAAAGGTGCCCCATTGTATTTCCGGCCTCCGCGCGTATGCGTACACCTCGTCCCCTACTTCAAATCGTCTTGCGGCATGTCCCCTCTCTTCTACTATCCCAGCCATATCCCATCCAGGGATAATAGGAAAATTGTGACGCATCATATCCTTATACTGTCCCTCTCGAATTACCGCATCAACAGGATTTACTCCTGCAGCCTTTATCTTTATCAGCACTTCTCCTTCCTTAAGTTCAGGAAGATCTACTTCTGAAATTTTTACTACTTCTGACCCGCCAAATTCGTTGTAATTTGCTGCTTTCATCTTCTTTTTCATAATCCTTAATTAAATTCTAGTTATTACCTAATCTTTCTATTTCCTTTAAATCATAAGATTGAATCACATCGAGCGGTGCCTTCTGGTTCTTTCTTCGAGGTTCTCGTAATTCTCTATTGCTATTTCATCCATCTTTCGAGGATGGGTGAAATTGAGATTAATTTGTTGTTTTCTTTCTTCTCCTCCCAGGATTACATTGATCTCTTTTGAAATTAAACCATCAATAGACAATCGTGCGACCTCTTCAGGACTGTCCATTGCTCCTACCTTAGCCGTTTTCATCATATTTGTATCTGTAGCCGATGGATATACTGTCATTACGTGTAAGGGGTATTGATGAAGTTCTCTTCTCATTGCATCTGAGAATTGTTGCACGGCCGCTTTAGTGGCCGCATAGACACTATAGAAAGGCATTGCGATATAGCCATAGCCAGATGAAATATTCATAATAGCTCCTTCTCTGCTGTTCTTTAACAGTGGGAGTGATTTTTTGGTTAAAAGTATCAGCCCCGTTAGGTTTACATTGATTTGCTGAATAATATCATCGTCACTTAAGTCTGAGAGCAGGCCAGCACTGACCACTCCCGCGTTATTTATTAAAATGTCCAGTTCACCCCAGGTCCGCGTAATAAGAGCAATACCTCTTTCTATATCTTTGGGCTGGGACACGTCCCCCTGAATGAGCAGAAAGTTGGCAGAACTGAATTCTTTTTCCAGCTTCTCCATTGGCGCCTCCTTTCTTCCTAAGATAGCGATATTCTTGGCCCCGCGTTGAAGTAATTCTTTAATCATTGCTTTACCTATACCGGCACTTCCTCCTGTTATGAAAACTTTCTTATTTTTTAAATCCATAACCCCACCTAAATTGCTGTTAATCTGTGTTTTTCCATAAAGATAGTACATGAAAGGAGAAGGAAGAAAGGCTAGATTATGTTTTACTTTTCTTTAACGGCTTATGCTATAGCATAAATTCTCTGCTTAAATAGCTTGAATGCACCTGCTCAGTTAATCCCCCACCATTTCAGGCCTCCCGATTATTGTTATTAGCCAATTCCTTTACCGCCATTCTTCTTATTCTATTACTTCTTCATGTAAAAATGATTCCTCATCATTTGATTGTTTCTGGCAAAGAATCTAGCAGGGGATATCTGGATTAATTGATCATTATAACGAGCCATAGACCTTTATGAGCTCCAAAGTGTGATTAATAATAAGAAAGTTTGTAAAACAGATGCGACTATACCTCTAAATTGCAGGCGCATTTTCGAGAAGAAGTTCCTGTCCAGGTTTGAAACAATCACTGCCCGGCGCAGGAGATGATAAAATTACTTTAAAGACAAAAGACTCCCTCTCGACTTACATGTTAAGCCAATAGACAGTCTAAAGATGAAGACGTAAAATTAAAGCGCAACAATTATACGTTGAGAACAATCACATTAACAATTGCTCCTATCACCGCAAGTAAAATCAACACCAAAGCCAGGGTAACTCCTATTTTGGCAAAAATGTTTAATCCCTGCAAGGATCCTTTATAATTATCAACAAAATCAGTAAAAATTTCCATAAGCCTTTTTTTTAATTAGAATTCAACTCTCTTAAATTTAATGAGTTACACATCTAATTCAAAAAATAATCGTTGAATCAACAATATTTTAGGCGTATGACCTGGTCCATAATTTGGCCATGGAAAAATCGGACTTTTTAGGCTTTAAAAGGTCTATTTTTTTCTCTCATGTTGAATTAATGCATGTATACCGCTTCGCGTTTAAACTTAAAATTATGTTTTCCTAAGAATACTACAATTCAGAAATTTCTAAAAGCAGGATATAGAAAGTAGTAAAATTCTTTAACGACTGAAAATACTGGGTTCAGATTCATTTTTAAAAATTTTTATCGGACAGATCACATTCTAATTATCCTATTTCTTCCCTGTGGGGCTTTTCCTCCTCCAAAACTGCTTAATTTATAGGTAAAGCTTAACATTGCATATCTTTGCAGTACCAAATTGTTTACATCCTGAATATAATCGTCCCCTACAAGTCGTCTTGTATCCACATTTTGATCCAGGAGATCATAAACTTTCACCTTCAGGGTAGCATTGTCTTTTAAGAATTGGTAGCCTAAACTCATGTTCCATAATAAAGAGGTATTATCAAAACCGGGCGATACATTTCCAAATCTGTTGTAGGAAATATCGTTTCCGAAAACTATATTTTTGGGCCAATAGGTTGTAGTTTCGAGGGATAATGTATGATTGGTATAACTTTGGTCTCTTCCGCTATTAATATCATATTCAATATCATTGTAATTTAATGTATAACCTGGATTGATCTCCAACAACTCATCAATGGCGTAAGTCAGTTGAAATCCCGGACTTAGATTAAATTGATCAGAAGTATATTTTACAGCATTAATAAATCCTACGTTGCGATTATAACCCGTATTCATTCGTAATCGTAACCGAAGTTCCCTGGCGTCTTTTTTAAAAGTTTTACTGTAAGAGCCTCCAAGGTTTCCGTTTATAACCCCATCTACATTGGTGTAAGTGGTAGTTCGTACAAAATTTTCCACACTACTTGTTGCCACTACCTGATTATTGGTAAAATTCGCATACATATAAGCAAAAAATCCACTGCGGGTGGCAAAGTCAAAATTTCTGAAATTAAAATTTACACGTTGATTAAAAGTTGGCTCAAGTTCGGGATTACCAACAATGATATTAAAGGGATTGGTACGATCTTCAACCGGTTGTAATTGTCTAACCGAAGGCACCTCGGCATTGGTACTATACCCAAGGCTAATACTTTTAGATCGCTCTATGGAATATCGAATATCGGCATCTATAAAAATATTATTATATGTATTATCAAAGGAAATATCATTGATGAAATTATCGGTTTTTAGTGTGGTGTTTAATAGACCAATTTCAGTATCCACCCGCCATACTTCCCCTTCATAATTTATTCCTGCATTTGGAGTATGCTTAAAACTCTTTACTTCAAAATCGTTACTAAGCAATTCATTGAAATTGGTATAATCCCCATCAACCGCATCAAAAACATTTCTGGTATTTCGACTTTTAGAAGTTGAAAAATCATAATTAAGATCAAGAAACAGTTTCTGCGCAAGGACATTTCGCTTAGAAATTCCCGCTCCAAAAGAATTGGTATTTTCATCCTGATCTATTAACTGATCCTGTATTTCATTATTATCAACATTATTGAGAAAATTACTTTCTGAAAAATAAATATTTTCATTTTCCTGTGTGCTGTGAGAATGGTTCACATCTATTTGAAGATAAGAACCACGACTTCCAAAACGCTTAATAAAATCAATATTGTTAGAGAAATCGGCACTATTTAATTCTTCCATTTCATCTATTACAGAGGTATTCTGTAAATTCATATTTTCATCCAGGTTCTCTTCATAACGATCTCTAAAAGAAATTCCAATGTTCGCATTAAACCTTGGAGTAACAGAAAGTTTGGTAAGCGTATCAAACTCTACTTCATAACGCAAATTTGCCCTATGGCTATCATTAATAAGGTTACTGGAACTTAAGGAATTTGTAAAATACCTGGAATCCGGCAGGATATTTTCGCGTTCTACACGTGTTCTGGTCTCCGTATCATTTCCTCCGTAGAAATAATCTGCACTAAGTTCCATATCATTTTCCCATTCATTCACAAAATTAAATCCGGCAGTTTCAGATTTTGTAATTCCGTTATTGCTTCCAAAACCATTGCCATTAATACTGAAAGAACCATTACTATTAAACCGTATGCTTCTTGCATTACCTCCCATCATGTCAAATACTTCATCAAAACTAAAACCCGAACTGTTAATGTTGTTGGAACTGGCGAGTACACTTACTCGTAGATCATCCTTAAAATAATTTGCTATCCCGCTTAGCTCATAACGTTCATCGGTTCCGCCGCCAGCAGTAAGCCTGGAAAAATATCCTTTGTTCTTGTCTTCCTTCAGCTCAATATTGATGGTTTTATTATCGGGATCACCGGCTTTCCCGGTAAATTCCTCGCTTTTGGTTTTAGTATCGGTTACCTGTATCTTATCAATAATTTCCTTCGGAAGGTTCTTGGTGGCAATCTTGGGATCGTTTCCAAAAAATTCCTTTCCGTTCACTAATATACGCGATACCGGTTTTCCATTTACGGTGATATTTCCATCTGAATCTACCTCCACACCCGGAAGTTTTTTCATTAACTCCTCGAGGTTAGCATCCTGCCTGGTATTAAATGAATTTGCATTAAATTCCAGGGTATCCTTTTTTATAGTAATTGGTGCCCTGGATGCGGTGAGGGTAACTTCATCCAGCGCATTATCCATCACTTCAAGTTGAATCGTGCCCACATCCTGGCTTTTAGTAATATCTATTTGCTTACGGTAAGGCTTAAAACCGGCATAACTCACGAACAGGTTTGCAGAATTATTTTCGGTATTCCCTTTTAATAGAAAAGCACCATCCTTTTCAGAAATGGTATAGGTCATCAGGCTGCTATCTGCTATTTTCTCCACATAAACCGTGGCCGATTCGAGCGGCTGGGATTCAGTATTAAGTATTTTTCCGGTGATGGTAAATTCCTGCGAATAAGAAAAAGTGGTGATAAGCAGGACAATAAGAAATCGAATTTTCATCAAATTGAGGTTAGGTTGGTTTGAAACTACTAGAATAGTTTAATAACTATAAAAATAGTTATTTATTGCAATAATGCTAACTTTAAGACTGATGAAAACTCAATAGGTTTATTTCTCTTCTTATTTTTTCCTGAAAAAAATGGAAATCGGCACTCCCTGGAAGTCGAATTCCTGACGTAATTTGTTCTCTATAAATCTTTTATAAGGATCCCTTACATATTGAGGAAGATTACAGAAAAAAGCAAATTGTGGATGCGGCGTTGGTAACTGCATACAGAATTTAATCTTCACATACTTCCCTTTGTAAGCAGGTGGTGGATTTTTTTCTATAATAGGAAGCATCACATCGTTTAACTGACGTGTTTTTATCTTCGTACTTCTACTTTCAAATACTTTTACGGCAGTCTCAATGGCCTTAAAAACTCTTTGTTTGGTCAGTACCGAAATGAATATGATAGGAACATCTGTAAAAGGTTCAATCTCGCGACGTATCATAGCCTCGTACTCCTTCATGGTATTCGTTTCCTTATCTAAAAGATCCCATTTATTAACTAAAATCACAATCCCTTTATGGTTTCTTTGCGCCAGCCAGAAAATATTCTGAACCTGCCCATCAAAACCTCTGGTAGCATCCAATACCAGCAAACAAACATCACTATTTTCAATGGCTCTAACAGAACGCATTACAGAATAAAACTCCAGGTTCTCCTTAACTTTCGATTTTCTTCGAATTCCAGCTGTATCCACTAGATTGAACTCAAAGCCATATCTATTGTACCTGGTATCAATAGAATCGCGGGTAGTTCCGGCGATATCGGTTACTATATACCTGTCTTCCCCAATCAGCGCATTAATAAAGGAAGATTTTCCTGCATTTGGCCTTCCAACGACTGCAAATCTCGGTAATTCAGACTCTTCCTCTTCCTCGATTTCCGGTAAGGCTTCAATAAGTGCATCCAGCAGGTCTCCAGTTCCGCTACCATTGGTACTGGCTATGGGGAAGTATTCTCCTAAACCTAAGGAGTAAAATTCAACCGCATTGGCCAAACGCTTATTATTATCTACTTTATTTACCGCAAGCAGTACTGGTTTATTTACTTTTCTAAGCAAAGTAGCCACTTCTTCATCCATTGGGGTTACCCCAGATTCCACATCAACTATAAAAATTATAGCATCGGCTTCATCTATGGCCAGTTCTACCTGCTTATCAATTTCAGCTTCAAAAATATCGTCACTGCCCTTTACATAACCACCCGTATCGATTAAAGAAAATTTACGACCATTCCAGTCAGACTTTCCATAATGCCTGTCACGGGTTACCCCGCTTACCGAATCAATGATCGCTTCACGACGCTGTATAAGTCGGTTAAAAAAAGTTGATTTCCCTACATTAGGTCTACCCACAATGGCGACAATATTGCCCATAACTATAAATTGATTTCAGGGAGCAAAATTAATGGTTTTAAACCAATTAAACTTCCCCCCAGTATTATGCTGAAAAGTTTATTTTTTATCGGTATATCCGAATCTGCGAAGTTGCTGTGCGTCACTACGCCAATTTTTATTCACTTTTACGTATAGCTCCAAATGCACCTGTTTACCGAAGAATTTTTCCAGATCCTTCCTCGCCTCTACTCCAACTCTCTTTAAAGCCGTTCCTTTATGACCAATGATGATCCCTTTTTGAGTTTCCCTTTCCACCATAATAATGCTACGCATTCTAATAATGGTTTCTTCTTCAAAAAACTCATTGGTTTCAATTTCCACACTATAAGGAATCTCCTTTTTATAATGCATCAGGATCTTTTCGCGAATAATCTCATTCACAAAAAAACGTTCCGGTTTATCTGTAAGTGTATCTTTCGGGTAAAAAGCCGGTGATTCCGGCAATAATTCTATAATTCTATTGAATACTTCAGAAACATTGAAGCCTTCCAGAGCTGAGATTGGATGAATTTCAGCCGTAGGAACTTTCTCTGTCCAGTATGTCACCTGTTCTTCCAGTTGTTCCTGGTTAGATTTGTCAATCTTATTCAGCAATAACAACACCGGGACTTCTGAATTCGCAATTTTATTGAAAAAGGCCTCATCTTTTAAACCCTGCTCCCCTATCTCTACGATATAAATCAACACATCTGCATCTTCAAAAGCAGATTTTACAAAATCCATCATAGATGCCTGAAGTTCATAAGCCGGTTTAATTATTCCCGGCGTATCACTCAGGATCACCTGGAAATCCTCTCCATTTACAATACCAAGGATTCGGTGACGTGTGGTTTGTGCTTTCGAGGTAATGATAGAAAGTCTTTCCCCAATAAAAGCATTCATTAAAGTTGATTTTCCCACATTGGGATTTCCAATAATATTTACAAAACCAGCCTTATGTGCCATAATGAAAATTTTTGCAAAGGTATTTCATTTGCAAACTGCTACCTAATCTTTATTGAAATTCTAACAATTGTCATTGAACGATTTAATATTTTAAGGATATCCATTTAAACTATTTTAGTGACTCAATATAACTTACTGAAAATCATAATTTAATAAAAATAGGAATCTATACTATCCATGGCTTGCTCTTCTGTTTTTAATGACTATTTTTGCCGCTTCTTAAATTTTGCTGAAAAAGCCAGATTTAAAATAATATTCCAGATGAAAAGAGTATTGAACTTATTCGATTTTTCTCAAAAAGTTAATTATAAAACTGAAATTCTGGCCGGTCTTACCGTTGCCCTGGCCTTAATCCCTGAAGCAGTTGCTTTTGCCATGATCGCGAAACTTTCGCCGCTCACAGGGTTGTATGCCGCTTTTGTAATGGGACTGGTTACCGCTATCCTTGGCGGGCGACCGGGAATGATTTCTGGAGCTACCGGTGCAGTTGCTGTGGTGATCGTGGGGCTTTCAATTTCCCACGGACCGGAATATATTTTCGCCACCGTAGTATTGGCCGGAATTTTACAGGTGTTATCGGGAGTTTTCAGATTAGGAAAATTGATAAGGCTTGTCCCACATTCGGTAATATTTGGTTTTGTAAACGGACTCGCGATCATCATCTTTATGTCTCAATTAGCCCAGTTTAAAACGGTAAACGCAGTTGGTGAAACAGTATGGATGACTGGACCTCCATTTTATATTTTCTTAGGTTTGGTGTTAATTACGATGTTTATTATTTGGGGGCTTCCAAAGCTTACCAAAGTATTCCCTTCATCACTTGCAGCAATCCTCGCAATTTTCGGGATTGTAGTGGCATTGGGAATAGACACCAAAAGCGTTGGTGATATGGCTTCCATAAACGGTGGGTTTCCCCCGTTCCATATACCAATGGTGCCGGTAAACTTTGAGACTCTATCACTTATTTTTCCTTATGCCTTGATTATGGCTGGAGTAGGACTTATTGAAAGCCTGCTTACTTTGAATATTATCGATGAAATTACTGAAACCCGGGGAAGGGGAAATAAAGAATGTGTTGCACAGGGTTCAGCCAATATACTTTCCGGTTTCTTTTCCGGAATGGGAGGCTGTGCAATGTTGGGTCAAAGTTTAATTAACGTTTCTTCCGGAGCAAGGGCCAGGCTATCTGGAATTACGGCAGCCGTTATGCTGCTCGTTTTTATTATGTTTGGAGCCGATCTAATTGAAAAATTACCTATGGCTGCATTAACCGGAGTAATGGTCATGGTGGCAATAGGAACCTTTGAATGGGCTTCCCTAAAGACCTTTAATAAAATGCCTAAATCTGACGTGATCGTGATGGTATTGGTTACACTGGTCACTATCTTCCTTCATAACCTGGCGCTGGCGGTATTGGTTGGAGTGATCATATCTGCACTGGTATTTGCCTGGGATAATGCAAAGAGGATACGCGCGAGAAAAAGTATAGATGCAGATGGGGTTAAACATTATGAAATTTATGGTCCGCTTTTCTTCGGATCTATTTCTGCTTTCAATAGCAAGTTTGATGTATTAAACGATCCTGATGAAGTGATCATCAATTTTTCTGAAAGTCGTGTCGTAGATATGTCTGGAATTGAAGCTTTGAACAAACTTACGGAACGCTATTCAAAACAAGGAAAAACTCTTCATCTTAGGCATTTAAGCAATGATTGCCGCAGGTTGCTTGAAAATGCTGATGCCATTATTGAAGTAAATATCCTGGAAGATCCTACTTACAAGGTCGCAACTGATAAGATCTAAAGGCTGCCGTCATTAATCTCAATCCAGTAACCATCCGGATCCTGCAGGTATATTTGTTTAATACCGTCTGGCCGGGTATTCGTAGTTTCAACTTCACCTGTCCAGTTCTCAAAATGGATGTCCTTTTCTTTTAAGAATTTCATCACTTCCTGCAAGTTATTCGTATTCAAAGCCATATGCACCCCTTTTTGGTTCTCTGGAATACTATCACTTTCAATTAGGTGTATTTGCACCGCGTTACCTAGCTGGAACCAGCGAATATGTGCTGGCAGTCCGCCATTTGGAATTTCCTTTAAACCCAGAACATCACCATAGAATTTAGCAGAAGCCTTCAGGTCTTTCACCTGGATCGCATCATGATCTTTATTTAATTGAAATTGATTGGATTGCGCATTGGAAATAGCCATAAATAATAATGTAAATATCAGTATGTAACGTGTTCTCATGTAGGAGAATTTTTTAGAATCCACATGAAAATACATTTTATTTTCTTTCGATCCATTTTTTCCGCAATAATAATAAAGCATAAAATTAAAATGCATCGTTTTCTGTCCCAAAAATTCATTCGTCACACTAATTTAATGCGGCGTCTCAATATGGCCTGAATTTACCTGGAAATGAAATTCTGAAACAAGTTCAGAATAAAATCATTTTTCAATTTAGGATACTTTGCGCACAAACAAAATTTAAAACAAGACCAACTAAAAAAGCCTATAAAACTTGGTAAAATTATTTTAAACATTACTTAAAAAGACCTACCAGAAAATATAATATTCCTAACTTTCAGGAACCAGAAAATCAAAATAGTTTATTACATGGCCGAGCTAAGTGAAGATGAATTTCAGAATATCCTATCCATTCAGAATAAATGTACCAGGTTGAATCTCAACGAGAATATCTACGGGACATTTGCTGAAATTGGAGCAGGGCAGGAAACGGTTCGTCACTTTTTCCGGGCCGGCAATCCGAAGGGAACTATTGCCAAAACCTTAAGTGCTTACGATAAAGATTTTAGCGATGCTATTTATGGCCTGGATCCCCAAAACAGGTATGTAACTGAAGCCCGCTTAAAGCGGATGATAGATTATGAAGCTAACCTTATTGAAGAGCGACTTTCCCGAAAAAAATATCCCAATAAACTGTTTTTTAGTTATGCCAATACGGTGGCAACCATAGACTGGGCTAAAAAGTATAAAGGGCATGGTTGGTTGGGAATTAAATTTCAGCGTGAACCTAAGCAGGAATACAGTGAGATTTTGCTGCACGTGCAGTTTCACGAAAACAATGCTTCCCAACAACAAATAAGTTTGGGGATCATGGGTGTAAATTTAATTTACGCAGCCTTTTACCAGAGTGACGACCCAAAACAGCTTATCAAGAAATTATACGACCATCTTAGCGTAGATAAGATTGAAATAGATAATATTAACTTTAGAGGCCCCGTTTTTAAAGAGGTAGACAACCGATTAATGAGCCTGGAGCTGGTGAAAGAAGGTATCACCGATGCGGTGATGTTCTCTACCGACGGCAATAACATATTGCCTGCCAATGTACTTTACAAAAAAAATATCCTTACCCTAAGAGGAAGTTTTAGACCGGTTACTAATTTGAATCTCAATATGTATACCTCGGCCAGAAAACTTTTTCTGGAAGAAGAAGATGTGAATCCTGATAAGACGGTCATCATTTTCGAAATGACTCTAAATAACCTGAAAGCTGAAGGTGAAATTGATGAAAAAGATTTCCTGGATCGGGCAGATTTACTTTGTGCATCAGGACAAACGGTAATGATCTCTAATTTTCAGGAATATTATAAAGTGGTGGAATATTTTTCCATGCACACTAAAAAACAATTAGGTCTCGCCATGGGTGTTGATAACCTTGTCGACATTTTTAATGAAAAATATTATCGGCACCTTAGTGGAGGAATCCTGGAAGCCTTTGGGAAATTATTCTTTAAAAGCCTGAAAGTCTATTTATATCCCATGAAGGATGAAAAAACCGGTGAGATTATTACCAGTAAAAACTTAAAAGTGCATCCTAGAGTTAAAGAACTTTACAAATTTTTTATGGACAATGATAAAGTGATAGACATCAAAGATTATGATGAAGAGTCGCTGGGGATTCATCCAAGGAAGGTATATGAATTAATTCGTGAGGGTAATCATGAATGGGAAAATATGGTTCCGGGACTTACTGCTAAAATGATAAAGGAAAAGAATCTTTTTCAGGAAGAAGAAACTTCCAAAAGCTAAATAATCAGGTAGAAAAGTCGGTTTTCATTCCCCTATCATACATTACGATACTTCCGGCTACTGAAACATTTAAACTCAAAGTAGATTTAAATTTTACCAGATAATGGGCTTTATCGATAGCCTTATTAGATAATCCATGATCTTCAGCTCCTAGTAAGTAAACACATCTACGCGGATGCTTAAACTCCTCTAATGGCTGAGCATCTTTGGTGAGCTCCACTCCAACCAGCATTGCCCCTTTAGGTAAATGGGCGTAAAAATCCTCAAATGTTTTATAATGAAAATACGGCATGGCGCCTACCGCTTTATGGGTATCGCATGCCTGTTTAGAATATCGGTTTCCAATGGTATATATAAAACTAGCGCCCATATTCTGGGCAGAACGCCAGAGTACTCCAAGATTTTCAGGGGTTTTACCATTTTGAATCCCTATTCCGAAGAAACCCTGTTGCAGATTATTTGTTTGCATAAGGCAAAAATAAACTTCTTCTTATTTCTATCATAAAATTCCCAAATTGAACATGTATATTATCTTATTTCAAAACGCATTTATCAGTTACTTTACTGTTTATCTGAATACACCATTAGTTTACCGTAAATGTTTTTAACATCCCTTTACTTTGTGGATCCGGAACTTCAGCAATCAAGGCATATTTCCCCGATTTTAGATCTACTGTAAAATAACCGATACCGCCTTCTTTCATTTCCTGCATTCCTCCAAGAAATTTAAACCCGGCAGGAGCGGGTGTCTGTAATCCGTCCGGGGCAGACCAATTCACCCAGCTGTTTAATTTAGAAATATCGGCCCCTTCTTCAATCCATACTAAATTTACATCATGCATCAGGTAATGCTCATGTACCTTTTGTTTACCAAAATTCACAGCGAAGGTTCTTTTTCCCGTACTCACATTTTCATCAAACACAATTCCTTCATTTGCTGAAATTGTTATGCTATAATCTGCATCTGGTTGTTCCATTCCACTATTGTTTTCAACGACTTCAATTTGCTTTGCCATTCCTTCAGTAGTATGAAAAACCCCATTTGGCATTTTTACATAACACTCAATAATATAGGTTCCCGGTTCGAGGTATAGGGTAGATTGAGCCGTTGATTTCGGTGAAATAAGTCCAACTCCTCCCACAAACTCAACCTCCTGGAACCATTCTGGCAATTTTCCAAATGCCATTCCCGCTTCTTCTATTTTCCCTTCGTTAATAAGATCCATTCCCTGCTGGAATGGTGGAACAATATCTGTTTTTGTATCTTCTAATCCTTTTCCTTCAGGATATTTATCAAAAAGAATTAGATGGGTTTCATTAGATCTGTTCTTATACCTAATAGTATTCCAGCCGGAAGGAAACTCATCTTTAGTTTGAAATTCCATAGCATTAGTAAGAATGGTGATCACCTCCGTCTTTGCATCTTCATCAATTCTTTTTTGAAATTCTGCACGTACTTCATCCTGAACCTCATCATTTTTTTTCGCTTTATCCTGGCAGGAAAAGATGATTATGCTAAGAAGAGTAAAAACAAAGGATTTCCCTAAATATCTATTTAATTTTTTGATGTCCATAACTATAAAATTTAATTGACCTATTAAGAATATCTTCACTAACCTCTCTAATTTCTTAAATTTTAACGAATAGTCCAAGGATTTGATAGTTACAAATTTTATCAAAATCAATAAACCTTAATTAATTGTCAAAAAACTAAACAAGTTTCCTAATCGGTACGATTTTAAAAATCTGTTTATTAAATTTAATATTCTGACGATCAAAAAATTAAAACTCAAATATCTATATGCTAGAGAAGAGTAGAATTATAATTGAAAATATTAGCCCTGTAATAAACTGTGGCGAATATGCTGTTAAAAGGGTCCTGGATGAAATAGTAAATGTGAAAGCCGATATTTTTGGTGATGGCCATGATATTATCCAGGCTTCTATATTTTATAAGCACTCGGGGAAACGTACCTGGAATGAAACGAGAATGTATCCTCTTGAAAATGATAGCTGGAAAGGAGCATTTTCAGTAGAGACCCAGGGAAATTTTCAATTCTATATCCAGGGGTGGGAAGATCATGGCCTAAACTGGAGACATGGTATCATCAAGAAAATTGAAGATGGGCAAAAGGTAAGCTCAGAATTATTGGAAGGTGCAGAGCTTCTTAAACCCCTTTTGCAACAAAGTAATAAGACAGACGCGATTCTAATAAAACGGGCAATTACAGCCTTCAGCGAAAAAGAAAAATATGAAGAAGCGGTAAACATTTGCCTTGATAAGGAACTAGAAACTATCCTTATAAAATATCCACATAAGGCTGTTCCATTAGAAACTAAGAAATTCCCGGTCTATGTAGATAGAAAAAAAGCAAGGTACAGTACCTGGTATGAATTCTTTCCCCGTTCGGCCTCCTTGGAAAAAGGGAAACATGGTACTTTTAAAGATTGTGAACGCCTCCTGCCACGCGTAGCCGAAATGGGTTTTGACACCTTATATTTTCCTCCGGTTCATCCTATTGGCGAAGTAAACCGTAAGGGAAAAAACAACGCAAAAGATGCGGGAGAGGGTGATGTGGGCTCCCCATGGGGTATTGGTTCCAATAAAGGCGGACACAAGGATATTCATCCGGAATTAGGAAGTCTGGAAGATTTTAAATCGCTCGTTAACAAAGCAAAAGAAATGAACATTGAAGTTGCCATGGATTTTGCTTTGCAGGCCGCCCCAGACCATCCTTATGTAAAGAAACATCCAAACTGGTTTAAATGGAGACCCGATGGAACTATTCAATATGCTGAAAATCCTCCAAAAAAATATCAGGATATACTTCCTATCTACTTTGAATCTGAAGAATGGAAGAAAATGTGGAAAGAATTCCTGGATATCGTGTTATACTGGATTGAAGAGGCGGGAATACAGATTTTTAGAGTAGATAATCCACATACCAAACCTTTTTATTTCTGGGGGTGGCTTATTGATGAAGTTAAAAAGAAACATCCTGATATCATTTTCCTGGCCGAAGCTTTTGCCAGGCCAAAAATTATGGAGCAACTGGGAAAACAAGGCTTTACTCAATCGTATACCTATTTTACCTGGAGAACCAATAAACATGAATTAACCGAATATGTTAATCAATTAACCAAAACAGAATTAAGTGAATATTTCAGGCCTAATTTCTGGCCAAATACGCCAGATATTAATCCTTATCACCTTCAGGGTGCTAATGAGGCTATGTTCATGATACGCTATTTTCTGGCGGCCACCCTAAGCTCCAATACCGGCATTTACGGGCCTGTATTCGAATTTATGGTGTCTGATGCTGTTCCGGGAAAAGAGGAGTATATGGATTCTGAAAAATATCAGATTAGCCATTGGGATTGGAATGCTGAAAACAAGCTCATGCGCGTGATCACTAAAATTAACGAAGCCAGAAAAAATAATGCTTCCCTTCAACAAACCAATAATATCCAGTTTTGGGAAATCCATGATGACGGGTTGATGGCCTATTACAAATACGATCAGGAGAAAGAAAATCAAAGCCTTATGGTGGTGAGTCTGGATCCCTATAATTCCAAACAAGGATCAGTAAAGGTTCCCAGACACGAACTTGGCCTTCAGCCAGGACAATTCATTAGAGTTGAAGATCAAATTACAGGGAATTCTTACCACTGGGATCAGGAATGGTGCTACGTAGAACTACATCCTGGTATGCCATTCCATTTGTTCACGATCCATAAAAATTAAAAGATGACAAAGAAGGCACAACCAAAAGCCAATACTTCAGATTTCCAGTTTAAAAATAGCTGGGAAACCGCATTTGAGGATCAGGAATTTATAAAGACTTTCAGCACCGAAATTCTTGAGAATTATATTTTGAAGAAACGCTGGTATGCCGGAAAATCCAGCACCTTAAAATATATTGAAGTCGTAGATCATTGTAAACTTAGTTCAGAGAAGCATACCTATTACGGTGTTTTAATTGAAATTAATTTTAGTGAAGCTTTTTTTCAGGATTATTTTATCCCCATCTGCTTTTTCCCGGGCAACAAAGAAGATCTGGAAACCACTACTGTGATCGCCCCGGTAAGTTTTCACGATGAAGAAGGTTATTTGATAGATGCATTGCATATAGAAGATTTCAGGATCCTGATATTCGACAGGATTATGGGATATAGTGCAGATCAATCCCATAAAAAGATCCTTTTCCACAGGTCTGAAACCATGAAACCGGAGAATTATAAATCATCTACTTTTATGGGGGGTGAACAGAGTAATACCTCTATTATTTATAATAACAGTCTGGTAATGAAATTCTTCCGAAGGATATATACTAGCAAAAATCCAGATTATGAAATAAGCCGGTTTTTAACTGAAAAAAGCAATTTCAAAAATATCCCTGCTTATGCCGGAAGTATTAATCTGGCACTCGATAACGGAGACACGATTACCCTTGGCCTTATGCAGGATCTTATCGAGAATGAAGGTGATGCGTGGAAATATATGCTGGAAGAATTAAAGTCAGTTTTTGTCAATCTTGAAAAGAAAAAGATAAAGGTTAAAAAATTACCCCCTATCCCGCTATATCAAAGACAACCTATCAATTCCATTCCGCCCGAAATTATTGATTTTGCAGGATTAAATATTTTTCTAAAAGTTTCAAAATTAGCTCAAAGAACTGCTGAAATGCATATTGCTCTGGGTAGTGACATGCAGGATACTGCCTTCACTCCTACTAAGTACAACGGTGATTATGCCGTGTGGCTTAAAAACAGGCTTATTTATATGTTTCAGAATAGGTTGAATACTATTGAAAATAACATGCATAAGCTGGATGGGGAAGCGCTGGAACTGGCCAAAGAATTTTTGGATAAGAAAAAAGAGATCAGGGAACATTTTCTGAATTTCACCTGGACCCGTATGAAAAGTGAAAGGATCAGGATCCACGGAGATTACCACCTGGGACAGGTGCTGGTAGACCATGACGACTTTTACCTGTTGGATTTTGAGGGCGAACCTGAAAGTACCATCCAGGATAGAAAAGTTAAACAACCCCCTTTAAAAGATGTTGCTGGTATGTTCAGGTCTTTCCATTATGCCATATATTCCACTATCTTTAATAATGATGGAAGTTTCTCCACTTCCCAGGAAGATATGTTTGAGGCTGGTGAAATTCTCTATAAGTATATGATTGGGGTTTTTATGGAAACCTATGTGCATAAAGTACAGTCTGAAAACCTTAATATTGGTTATAAACAGGAAATAGAATTTTTACTGGATTACTGCCTCCTGGAAAAAGCAGTATATGAACTGGGATATGAATTAAATTCAAGGCCCCGATGGACCATTATCCCATTAAGAGGGATCGCCAGTATTTTAAAGAATAAGAAAAATTAAAAATTATTATGAAGAAAGAAGTACAGGTACACTCTTTATTTTCAGATTTCGATATATCTCTTTTTAAAGCAGGTAAACATTACAGGCTTTACGAAAAATTTGGTGCTCACCTTATGGAAGTAGAAGGCCAAAAAGGAGTTTATTTTGCAGTTTGGGCGCCCACGGCAAAATCGGTTTCAGTAATTGGAGATTTCAATTATTGGCTGGAAGGCGAGCATCCTTTAAACGTGAGATGGGACGAAAGTGGAATTTGGGAAGGTTTTATTCCCGGTGTAGAAAAAGGAGCAAAATATAAATATAAGATACATTCACATAATAGTGATATGAAGCTGGAGAAGGCAGATCCTTATGCCCTTAAGTGCGAGCACCCTCCAAATACAGCTTCTATTGTGTGGGACCTGGACTATACATGGAAAGACAAAAAATATATGTCTTCCCGAAAAGACAAAAATGGACTTGACAATGCCTATTCTATTTATGAAGTTCATTTAGGATCCTGGAGAAAGAATATGGATGAAAACCGCTCCCTTACCTATGTGGAGATGGCAGATGAGCTTGTCTCTTATGTAAAAGAAGTTGGTTTTACCCACGTGGAATTTATGCCCATTATGGAATATCCCTATGATCCTTCCTGGGGCTATCAATTAACCGGTTATTTCGCACCTACCTCGAGATTCGGGGATCCGCAGGATTTTATGTACCTCATGGATGCTTTTCATAAAGCAGGAATTGGGGTTATTCTGGACTGGGTTCCCTCCCATTTCCCCGAAGACAGGCATGGGTTGGGCCAATTTGATGGTTCCCATCTCTACGAACACCCAGATCCACGTAAAGGCTATCATCCCGACTGGAAAAGTTTGATTTTTAACTACGGAAGAAACGAAGTAAGGTCATTCCTTATTAGTAATGCCGTTTTCTGGCTGGACAAATACCATGCTGACGGCCTAAGGGTAGATGCTGTGGCTTCTATGCTTTATCTCGATTATTCCCGGGAAGATGGGGAATGGGAGACAAAT
The DNA here is from genome assembly GCF_029937855.1 of Christiangramia sp. Lineage (GTDB taxonomy): Bacteria > Bacteroidota > Bacteroidia > Flavobacteriales > Flavobacteriaceae > Christiangramia. The sequence goes on along the minus strand of NZ_JAPYPC010000002.1, from coordinate 217,997 downwards.
GAACATGGCGGAAGAGAAAATCTGGACGCCATTAGCTTTGTACGTGACCTCAACACCGAAGTTTATAAAAGTTTTGAAGGGGTACAAACGATTGCTGAAGAATCAACTTCATTCCCTATGGTTTCCCGTCCTGTAGACCTTGGCGGACTAGGATTTGGAATGAAATGGATGATGGGATGGATGCATGATACCCTGGAATATTTCAAAAAAGATCCTATTTACCGGCAACATCACCAGAATGACATTACTTTTAGCATGACCTATACCTTTACGGAAAATTTTGCACTTCCCTTAAGTCATGATGAAGTGGTATACGGTAAAAAATCATTATTGGGTAGAATGCCTGGGGATGACTGGCAGCGGTTTGCCAATTTAAGGCTTTTATATTCCTATATGTTCACCCACCCCGGAGCAAAACTATTATTCATGGGTGCGGAGATTGGACAGTATGAAGAATGGAATTTTAATACCAGCCTCGATTGGCATTTACTGGAATATGAACCTCACCAGGGAATCAAGCAGGTACTTACAGATCTTAATAAAATATATAAAACTAAACCAGCTCTTCACGAAAAACAGTTTACGGCAGATGGTTTTGAATGGATTGCTTATGATGACAGTCAGAACTCTGTTTTAAGCTATATAAGAAAAGGGGAAGATCCCAAAAAATCACTTATAGTTGTTTGTAATTTTACCCCCACAGTACTTAAAAACTATGGCATAGGACTACCTTCAGCAGGAAACCTAAAGGAAATTTTCAATTCTGACGATAAGAAATATGGAGGTTCAGGAGTAAAAAATAAAACACTTAAAATCCAAAATAAAAAATTACATGGCCGGGAGTATTCGGCAGAAATAAACATTCCTCCATTAGGATGTGTTGTTTTTGAAATTTTATAAACAAGCCTGTAAAAATTCAGGGGAATAAACTTCTTTTGTAGATAGCTAAAAAGATTGCAAGACTATGATTACCAATACAGAACTAGAACATAAGGGAAACCTTTTTCCCAGTACCCTCATATCATACGAACATGATCAGGATACCATTCATTTTATCACTAAAAACGGGGTAAGACTTCAAATTACCGTGCTACGGGACAATATGCTGAGACTCCGGTATTCCACCACCGGAATATTTGACCACGACTTTTCTTATGCCATAGATGAAGACCATCCTCACGGATTTAATCAGCTTAAAGTTGAAGAAAGCGAAACCCATATTGTGATTACCACCGAAAAATTTATTTGCAAGGTCGCCAGGGACGATATACGGGTGGGAATGTATGACCTTAACGGCAAACCTATTCTGGAAGATGAACTTGGTTTCCATTGGGAAGAAAGCTTTGAATTTGGAGGTAACTTCGTAAAGATGAGTAAATCATCAAAAGACCAGGAAAATTATTTCGGCCTTGGTGACAAACCTACGAATTTCAACTTAAAAGGGAAAAGGTTAAGTTTGTGGAATACAGATCAATATGCCTACGGAAAAGATACGGTAGAGCTTTATAAGGCAGTACCGTTCTATATGGGATTACATTCAAACACCTCTTATGGAATTTTCTTTGACAATACATTTAAAACGCATTTCGATTTTTGTAGCGAACGAAGAAATGTAACAAGTTTTTGGGCTGATGGCGGCGAAATGAATTATTATTTCATCTATGGCCCCCAAATGGCTGATGTTTTAACAACGTATACAGATCTTACCGGAAAACCTGAACTGCCTCCAATGTGGGCACTTGGCTTTCATCAGTGTAAATGGAGTTATTATCCTGAAAGCAAGGTAAAAGAAATCACCTCCAGGTTTAGAGAACTTAATTTCCCATGTGATGCCATTTATCTGGACATTGATTATATGGACGGTTTTCGCTGTTTTACCTGGAACAGGGATTATTTCCCAGATCCAAAACGCATGGTACGGGAATTGGAAGAAGATGGTTTTAAAACAGTCGCCATTATAGACCCCGGAATTAAAATAGATCTTAACTATTCGATATTTAAAGAGGCTCTGGAAAATGATTATTTCTGTAGAAGAGCAGACGGCCCTTACATGAGAGGTAAAGTATGGCCCGGGGAATGTTATTTCCCAGATTTCACTAATCCTGAAGTAAGAGAATGGTGGAGTGGTTTATATAGAGAGCTTATTGGAGATATTGGAGTAAAAGGAGTGTGGAACGATATGAATGAACCGGCGGTAATGGAGGTTCCGGGGAAAACTTTTCCTCTAGATGTGCGCCACGATTATGATGGGCACAAATGTAGCCACCGTAAAGCTCATAACATCTACGGAATGCAAATGGCCCGAGCCACTTATGAAGGGGTTAAAAAATTCAATTTTCCTAAAAGGCCTTTTATAATTACCAGGGCCAACTATTCTGGAGGACAACGGTACACTTCTACATGGACTGGTGATAACGTGGCCAGTTGGGAACACCTATGGCTGGCAAATGTACAGATACAGCGACTTTGTATGAGCGGCATGAGCTTTGCCGGATCTGACATTGGTGGATTTGCAGAGCAACCTTCAGGAGAACTTTATACGAGATGGCTGCAATTAGGAATTTTCCACCCCTTCTGTAGGGTTCACTCTTCTGGAGATCATGGAGAGCAGGAACCGTGGTTCTTTGGAGAGGAAGTGCTTGACATTGCAAGAAAATACGTGGAATTACGCTATCAACTGCTACCCTACCTTTACACGGCATTTTATAAATATGTGCAGGAAGGCTTACCTATTTTGAAACCTTTGGTGTATTATGATCAGGAAGATGTTCAAACCCATTACAGGGCCGATGAATTTATCTTCGGAAACCAGATCCTGGTTTGTCCTGTACAGGAACCAAATGTTCAGGGAAGAAGAATGTATATCCCACGAGGAAAATGGTATAACTTCTGGAATGATAAATTAATAACTGGTGGCAAGGAAATGTGGGTAGATGCACCTTTAGATACCATTCCAATCTATATTAAAGAGGGAGCAGTAATTCCGAAATATCCGGTTCAACAGTATGTAGATCAAATAGACATGGACGAAATAGATCTCGATGTTTATTTCAAACTAGGCAAGGAAAATTCAGAATTTTATGAAGATTCCCACGACGGTTATGAATATCGCCAAAATATTTACAGCCTCCGCACCTTTAAACTTACCGGAAGAGAAGATACCATTATTATTCAGCAGCATAAAAGCGGAAAATATTCTGCTCCATATTCCAGGTTTAAAATAAAATTCCATGGTCTGCCTTTCGAGATCAAAAAAGTGATTTTTGAAAATCAGGAAATAGAGTTAGAGAGCCTTCAGTATAACGCTGATGAAAAAAGCATCGTGGTAGATAAGGAATTTAGTGATGTACAGTTAATAGGATAAATTATCTTATTACTTCAAATTAATGAGGCTGTCTAGAAAGTCCTTATTTCGTCAAGCTGAATTCACTTTAGCTTCTAACTTAGTTCGAATTACAATAAGTTAAGATGCTAAAGTGAATTCAGGATGACGTTTTTTTCGACTTTCTAGACAGCCACATTTTTGTTAGGGCAATTTAGTTTCCTCTACTTTTTCACTCAGATTGTATCCATAGAATTTTTTGAAGGAACTATAGAAAAGCTTCGGACTGGAGAACCCAGATTTATAAGCTACTTCCATAATATTCATATCTGTATGTTCCATGAGATCGTGGGCGTAATTGAGCTTTGTGAATTCCATAAAATCCTGCGGAGAAAGATTCACCAAACTTTTAAGTTTCATAAATAGGGTGTTACTGGAAACCCCCAAAGTAGCACTAAGATCATGTACAGAAAAATTCTCATTTCTTATATTTTGAACCACAATATCTTTAAGACTGGTAATAAAATGTTCGTCACTTTCAGTCCTAAATTTTATTTTATTACCCTCCACATGAGACTTCAAATAGGAGGTCCTCAAATCGTTCTGCCAGCTTAAAATTTCCGTAATCTTGGATAGCAGAAGGTTTATATCTATTGGCTTTCTTATTACCTCTACCATTTCCTCTAATTGGTCTTTTCCAATCATCTGTTCTTCGCCTGCCACCAGAAAGATATTGATATGGTTTAGGCCGGTATTCCTTTTGAGCATTTTTGATAATTGAAACGCATTCATATCGGGTAGCACGATAGCAGAAATTATAATATCGGGAAAGATCATTCCAGCTTTTTCAATTCCTTCTTCGGCAGTGTTGGCCTGATAGACCTGGCAATACTTCCCTATACTGTTTACCAGTAAGCTTCTTGTTTCTGCTTCACTTTCTATTATTAAGATCTTACTTTCGCTAAGGTCTTTGATCTTTGCTGGAAATTCAGTTTTTGGAGAATTTTTGGATTTTTCAGCTTTAAAGATGGTCGCTGCCCTCTCCGGCACTTTTCTATATTCTTTTTTTCTATTCTTTAATACAGCCGTAAAAGTGGAACCTTCATTTTTTTCAGTTTCAAAACTAAAACTCCCGCCGGTCCTGGCTATAAGATCCTGAGCCTTTAAAATATATCTAAGTCCGCTCTTGTCTCGAAATTTCATATTTGGACTCAGAAATTTCTTTTTTTCCAAAATCCGGATGTCATTCTCGGGAATGCCACGGCCATTATCGGTGATCTGTAATTTCAAATCGCCTACACTGGTCTGGATAAGGTTTATAATGATCTTCCCTTGTTTAAATGAATATCCCGCACTTCCTGAAATAAGACTGAAAAAGATCTTATCCAGCATTTCCCTATTATAATAGAATTCTGAACCTCCCCACTGATCGTTCATGATCATCTCCAATTCTTTAAGTTTATAAATTGGCTCAATTTCTTTTATCATCTGGGGAAGATGAGCTTGTAAATTGATCCTGGAAATCTCATAAACAGATTCATGATAATTGAAGTTCAGTATTTGATTAAAGAGTTCGTCAAATCTTGCCGCGTACCGCTGAAGATCTTCCGTATTCCCGGCATCTGCAGAAGCCGAAATTTTACTTAAAGATTGAACGGCACTTTCCACAGGCTTCTTAAACTCCTTCTTAAGCTGATCCCTTAATTCGGCCCTGGCCTGTAAATCGGCATTCTTAGAACGTTTTATAAAGACAACTACAAAAATTACTATCATAGCAAGTACTCCCACACCCATAAACAAATAAACGCTGCTTAGGGTTCCTCCAACAGGAATCACCTGAATATTCAGTTCCTCAGGAGTTGTCCATGAGCCACCCCTAAGTTTTGCGCGCAGTTTAAAAGTATAATTCCCGGGTACAAGATTCGAGTAACTGGCGGTATTGGCTGAAGAAGGTTTACTCCATTCCTCATCAAAACCTTCCATTTTATAGGAATACAATATAGACTCCGGAGCCAAATGTGAGATACCTGCAAATTCTATTTTAAAGCCATCTGTTTCATCAACTTTCACCTTTCCCCTATCTGCCAGGCGTCTACTGGCTTTTTTCTCTTTTTTTTCTGAAGGCAGGATCATTTTCTTAAATTCCAGCCTTGGCTTGAATTCCTGCTGTGCCAACATTGCTTTCGGTTTAAAAACATTGATCCCTTTAGAACTTCCAATAACTAATGAGCCATTATTTAACCTGGTGATATTAGAAGTAAGCTCGTTGGTGGTTAAACCGTTGAATTCAGAAAAAACTTTTAAGGATTCCTCCCCCGGATTATAAAAAGTCAGGCCTTTATCAGAGGTGAGCCATATCCCTTCATTAAGATCAGCTTCGATCCCAGCTATATTATTCGAGGGAAGTCCCTCTTCTTCATTAATGACAGCTACTTTTTCTGATTCAAAATCATACATCAAAAGTCCCGCTCCTTCCGTAGCAATTAGTCCCAGGCCTTCCCGGGTAATTTTCAGATCGTTTATAGAATAATACAATAGCTCTTTATTGGCAGTGAGCGCCTCCAGATCTACAATTCGCCCAGACACAGGATCTAAGGAATGCACCCTGGATTTTGTGGCGATAATCATTTTCTTAGGCCCAAGTTCAGCAATAGCTTTAACTCCTCTAATCGGGTAGGCCTTAATGTCATTGTTTGCGGTCACCCTGCTTAAATAACCTTCTTCACCACCTATCCAAATATTATTTTTAGCATCCACGAAAAGGGTATTGGCAGATTGTATTTTTGTTTTGTACAGGGCATCTGTGGAATAATGCGCGCGTAAAAGGGTATGTATATTAATTTTATAAACACCATCATCTGAAGTTGCCACCCAAACATGATCTCCTGTCGCCACAATAGCAGTGATATCATCTGGTTTTTTTAAATGACGATTGTAATTGAGGTTTTTAATATGCCTCCAGCGGTCTGTCTCGGGATTCCAGATGCTTAAACCATTTCCTGTTCCAAACCATACATTCCCGTTGGTATCGGTTTGCGCAGCTGTAACAAAATTATCTGCGAGGCTGGAATAAACAGCAGGGTCATGCGTATACTTTTTTATGGCAAAGCCTGAAAAGTTCTGAAGATATAAACCTTCCTTTGCTACTAACCATAAAAGGTGTTGATCATTAAGATGTACCTGAAAAATATGCTCCGGATAATTCTCGTCGCTGCCAATTAATTTTAGATCTGCACTCATACGGAATACTCCCGAGCCATTGGTAGCTATTATTATTTCATCATCAAACCTTTCAATATCAGTAATTTCAGCACTGGAAACTGCATAGGGTAACGAGTATATCTTTTGAATACTTTGAAACCGGGCATCGGTGGTAAACAAACCCGAATTTTTAGTTCCGAAGATCACTTTATCGTCCAGGGCCTGGATACTGGTAATATTGAGATTTTGATAATATCCCATATCCAGTTTATTAAATTTCCCAGAGCGCCTATCTATAGTTAAAATTCCGTTGGCACCGGCAAAGATCATTTGATTATTGAATAAGATAATATCTGAAGCGATAGTATTTTCAGAAAGAAACCGTGAAATTCCAAAATCTGCTTTATCTGAATCGACGTTCAGCTTAAAAATACCGTTCTCTGCAGCCAGCCAAAGCTGCTTGCCGCTATCTTCGAGCATCGAATAAATTCTACCGGTAATACTGCTAACGAACTGAAACTCCTCTTTCGCGGAATTAAAAACTGCCAACCCCTGATTGCCTGAAAGCCATATTTTATCCTCAGAATCACTATAGGTTTGAATAAATTCACTACCAATTTCGGGGGGAATACCGCGAAATTTATTGAAATCTTTTACCTCTACTGAATTATAGGCCATGACCTTTACAGGAGTAGTAATCCAGAGATTATCCCTAGAATCCTGTTGAATATGCACTTCTTCAGCTTTAACAAAAGGCTCTATCGCCTTAATCCTTTCCACCGAATTAATATTCTGCCCGATACCAGTACCGGTCATTCCTACAATAATTAAACAGGAATACAGAACTCTCCATTTAAAATGCCCCAAATCTCTAATTTTTATAGATATAAACAGGGATAATTTAGGAATTATCATATTTACAAACCCCTGTGAGTTAAAGATTTATAAGGCTATTTATTAAGAGGATATTAACAAAATGATGAAAGAATTTTCAGACAGAATTAAGTGTTTCTGGTAATCAACTATCCCTTGGACAAGCGATGGAATTTGGCAGATCAAAAAAGGCTAACCAATATACAAAAGCATATTTAGTTAGCCCTCGTGTTATCGTTTTACCGACTAACAACAATTTAAATTTACGATGGGAAAAGTTTAAATCCAAGCATAAATTAAAATCTTACTTAAATTACAGGATTTCCCTTAGTGAATATAATTTGGGATTTGACAAACGAGAATTCCTATTCCATAACCAATATTCATTTTATTAAAATTCAAGTTTTGTAAGTTCTATGATTCCGGTACCTTGGAGGGTAATGGAAACCCAAAGATCATTTTCCCCAGCTTTAAAGTTCGTAAGTTTCATATCCTCCATAGATCCAATTAAATTGATACCTTCTTTAGCTTCCAGCTTATTTTCCAGTTTTTTATTCAATGCTTCCAAATGCTCTTGAATATGAGGAAAAAAATTAAAATTCAGTTTCCTTTTCAACTTTTCATACATCCATTTATTAATCACCATTTCCAATACCTGATCTGCAATCCAATTGTTTGTTTCACCATCTATGCGGTAGTCTTTTAGCGAAATCTTTTGTTCCTGCTCATGTAACTCCACAGAAGCATGAAAAAAAACTTTTACCTGTTTGTTTTTAAAAAGACTGGTTAGTGTTTGCAGATTTATATCCAGACAAAGGTCGAAACCTTCTATATTACTTTTTGCAATAGAAACATTCAGGATTTGGGCGTAGTTAAACTTTTTACCTTCAGAATTTTCCTTGGCAATAATCTCCCCAGTCATTTTAGATTTTAAAAATCTATCCAAAATGGGATAGCTAATCTTTACCGGAATAGTAACATCTATATTAGTATCTGAAATTTTTTCGGTTTTCTCCATCTCGTAAATCCTGCTTTAAAAATGCTGAGGAGAAAGTTAAATAAAAGATTTGTATAAGCAGAATATGAGGCAGTATTTAGCAGATAATTACAATTTCTGAATTAATTTACACATGTCCGGCTAAAGGAACTAGACCGCTTCGCTTTTAGGCAGAAGATTAGACTTGAACTTACGTGATAAATAAAGGAAGTTTAAAATTGCGTGTTTTTGAAACATCAAAAATTTGTAAAAGCAGGCTAGATAGTAGTAAAATGCTTTGAACTATTAAGAAACTCGGTTGAGGTTCGTTCTTAAAATGTTTATAGGACACTATTAAATAATTATAAAGGACTACAGCCTGAGAAAAGAAAATTGAAAGTGCCCCGTAGTATTATTTGAAGCCATAAAAAGAAAAAAGGATCGATCTCCCTACAACATCGACCCTTCTTCTTTTAACTAAATTCTACCGCAAATATATTTCTAATCCTTTATAAGGATTAACGCTTCTAACTTAAATATTAGCATTATCCCTTAAAAAGGCTTTTACTTTTAAATTTATTCTGGTTGTTTAAAATCCCGTGCATCTTTTACATTTCTCAGGACACCATTTCGCATCACGTGGGAAATCGATCTGAGATTTGAAATATCTTCTGAAGGATCTTTCTCTAAAACAATCAAATCTGCCAATTTACCTGCTTCAAGAGTTCCAAAATCTTCCAGTCGTTCCATAGCCATTGCTCCATTTTTTGTAGCCATAATTATGAGATCCTTGGCTGGAATCCCGGCTTCCTGCATAGCTTCAATTTCGTCATAATAAGAAATTCCATGAACGGTTCCCGGATTTCCCGCATCTGTACCTACCACTATAGTTCCGCCCTCATCATACACATTCTTGAGGTTTTGCAGCATGATTTCTTTTTCTGTCTCCAGGTTTTTTAACATATCATCCAATCTATTTTTAATATTTTCAGTACGACCTGCATTTAAAAACTTTTTGAAATCTGAAGCATTTTCCAATATATTTCTGGTCTTAGAATCTACTACCCGATTAGGATCATTCAATTGAAAACCTTCTCCAAAAAGAGCATTATACGTATTATAATAACCTTTACCTACAATGATCGTGGGATTATAAATGGTGTTGTTCTGCTTCATTAATTCCAAAAATTCTGCATCTATCAAAGTATCACTCACACTATGCACCAACAATTTCGCCCCTAATTTCATCGCCATTTTAGCTTCCGTCAAATTGGTGGCATGAGCGATCATTTTATTATTCTGATTTTTAATTTCATCTGCAACTGCCATTATTTTTTTCTCAAATTCAGCATCTTTAGGCTTAAATCCCCAGATTTTTATTCCCGTGGCCCCGGCTTCTGAATTTTTTATAACGGCATTTCTTCCCTCTTCTTCAGATCCTAGAAAGGCAAAGGTATTTTCTCCGTTTACCTCAAAAATATTGATCAGCTGTTCAGGAGCAGGAGTTATTAGCGGTCCGGCCGAAGCAGTATGCGGCGCCAGAGGATTTTTATCGTTTTCCTTCTGAAACTTCAAAGTCCACATATAATCGCCTACATCATAAACGGCGGTGATGCCAGATCGCAAATAGGCCTGGTAATATCTTTCAGGATGATTCTTTTGATAGTTTACCACATTTTCCAACGTAATGCTATCTCTTAGATCGGCCGCATCTGGTCTTGAATCGAAAAACGCAGTTTGGAAAAAATGAATGTGGGCATCAATTAGTCCGGGCATAATATATTTACCGGAAACATTTATAATTTGTGCATTTTCTGGGATGTGCATTTCCGTATCGCCAACCCTTACTATCTTATTATTCTGGATAAGGATGATCCCGTTTTCTATTTTATTTCCATTACCATCAAAAATGGTAGCTCCTTTTAATGCTCTGCTGGAAATTTCGTCCTGTGCATGGATCGAGAAAACCAATCCTAAGAAAAAACACAAAAGCAATACTTTTATTTTCATAATTTTAATATTAAAAATGAATTATTCGGTAAGTTACAATAAATCAGTAGTGTCTGGTTTAGGAATATAGATGCCTTTTAGTTTTAGACATTCAATGCTAACATGATCCAAATAATTGCAAATTCTGAACTTATTCAGAATTTGATTTCGATGTATTTCAAGGTTAGTTGGTAACTCTAAAAATGCACCCCTGATATTTGTTGATTTAAGCTATAATTTCGTACCTATATTTTAACAAATAGGCTTAATTTTATTATAGAATTCAATAAAAATTGATAAAACCCTATAAAATAGTGTTTATTAATAATTTTTTCTACACATTGCTGTGATATCAATAATAACCATGCATCCTTATGAAACCATACACTAATTCCAAAACATCCCATCATCAATTAGATGCTGCTGAATTAATCAAAATTATAGAAAAAGAGGAGGGCGGCCAGAAAACTAATACGGGTAGTATCGCTATTAATACCGGAACCTTTACCGGACGCTCTCCACAAGACCGCTTTATTGTTGAAGAAGATCAAACCAAAGATAAAGTACATTGGGGACAGATAAACATTCCTTTTAGTTATGAGAAGTACAGCCGGTTAAAACAGGATGTTTTGAAATATCTTGAAGATAAAGAAATATACACCCGTTTTGCCAATGCCGGGGCTTTAGAAAAATATCAGTTAAAACTGGAAGTGATCACAGAATATGCCTGGTCCAACCTGTTCGCCTATAATATGTTTATAAGGCCGAAAGAAGAAGAGCTCGAAAACTTTAAAAAAGACTGGACGGTGATAGATGCCCCGGGCTTTAAAGCAAATCCTGAAGTTCATGGCACCCGCCAGGAAAATTTTGCCATTTTATGCTTTTCTGAGAAAACGGTCTTAATTGGTGGTACGGGATATACCGGCGAAATTAAAAAAGGTATTTTTTCAGCCCTTAATTTTATTCTCCCCACAGAACATGATGTTTTGCCAATGCATTGCTCAGCAAATGTGGGGGAAGATAATGATACCGCCATATTCTTTGGACTTTCAGGAACTGGAAAAACAACCTTATCTGCAGATCCCTCTCGAAAATTGATTGGTGATGATGAACATGGCTGGACCCCTGAAGATAAAATTTTCAATTTTGAAGGAGGTTGTTATGCCAAAGTAATAAACCTGAAAGAAGAGTCTGAACCAGATATTTATAAGGCTGTACGGAACGGCGCTTTATTGGAAAATGTGATTATAAACGACGGAGAGGTAGATTTTAAAGACACTTCCATCACCCAAAATACCCGGGTAAGTTATCCCATACACCATATCAATAATATCCAGCTTCCATCTGTCGGGGAATATCCCAAAAACATTTTCTTCCTTACCGCAGATGCATTTGGAGTTTTACCTCCTGTTTCAAAATTAACAACCTATCAGGCTGCTTATCACTTCATATCTGGCTATACTTCCAAAATCGCAGGTACCGAAGCTGGAATCGATGAGCCCGTACCGTCATTTTCTGCATGTTTCGGAGCTCCTTTCATGCCTTTGCATCCTACTGCTTATGCTGAAATGTTAAGTGAAAAGATTGCAACAAGTGGCGCCAATGTTTGGCTTATCAATACAGGATGGACTGGCGGTGCTTATGGCGTTGGATCACGGATTAAACTGGAATATACCAGGGCAATGGTAAATGCTATCTTAGATGGAAAACTTGATAAGAAGTATTCCTATGAAAAATATCATATTCATTCTGTATTTGGAGTCGCCCAGCCGAGATCATGCCCCGGCGTACCAGACAAGGTTTTAAGCCCTCGTGCAACCTGGAATAATGATCAAGCTTATTATAAGGCTGCATTCAAACTTTCCAATGCCTTTAGAAAGAATTTTGAAAAATTTGAATCTTATGCCAGCGAAGAAATTCGCCGTGGGGGACCTCAACGATTCGATTTTTAAATTACCAGCAAATATTGTAGATATATTATACTTTTCTTTTTACCGGTGGTGAAATGGCATTAAAACAAATAATCATAGGTTACCAATACTTCTTTAAGCTTTAAATAAGGCTAAAAGTTTAAAATGATTACTGATAATTCTGAAATTAAAGGTAGCAGAAAAATAGATCGTACCGCCACGTTAGTAGGATCGAACGGAATGGAAAGAGGAAGAAATATCTTCCTCTTTTTGGAGACTTTTTATACCGAAAATAACCAGGAAAAAATTGAAGTGTAAGGAATAGGCCAGGATGCTGATGCCATATTCAATTCAGGTGAATTCAAAAGTTTATTGAAAAATCACTTTTGGCTTAGCCTCTTCTTAAATAAAAAGCTGATTCGCGTTGAGCATTTTATTATTTATTTTTTTGGCTTAAACCTGTTCTAAATTAAATTAACATTCCTGTATAAAACTACTTAAAGTAATACTAAATAACTTCTGCTTAACAACTTATCTTCTCTCCAACCATTAAATTCGAATAACCAAAAAAATATAGTTATTATGAAAAATTTGAATAGAATAGGTTTATTAATGTTGTTTATAGCTTTAGTTGGCTGTGGACCTGGCAAAAACGGAAATGCCGATGATCTAATGCAGGATGTAAACGAGGCAAAAACAGCAATGAGTCAGGCAAACCAGAACGTGCAGGAATTATTCAATACCTCTGCAGGATATGCTATTTTTCCTAATGTAGGAAAAGGTGCTTATATAATTGGAGGGGCATCGGGTAATGGTATTGTTTATGAAAACGGAACCATGATTGGGTATTCTAATTTGAAGCAAGTTGATGTAGGACTTCAGATAGGTGGAAAAGCTTACAGAGAAGTAATTTTCTTCGAAACCCAGGAGGACCTGGATGATTTTAAAGATGGAGAATATGAACTTTCCGGAAATGCTACAGCCGTAATAATAGAAAAAGGAAAATCCAAAACCATATCCTTCAAGGATGGTATAGCAGTAGCCACCATGCCAAAAGCAGGTGCAATGGTAGGAGTATCGGTTGCCGGTCAAAGATTTGGTTATACTCCACGATAAATTTGAGAAGTATTAGAATTAATAAAGCCACTCAATTGAGTGGCTTTATTAATTTGTAGTAGTGGGAAAAAATTAAAATATCAAAACAGTTTATACAGGATTTAGTGGATCTGGCTTCATTAGAATATGAACAGGAGAATAGGGTATAACTCACACCAGTTGGCTCACATATAATGTTTTAGTTTTATATTTGTCACTTTAGAAATTTTAAACCTACAAAAATGAGATATCTATTCTCCAAACTACTGATGGTCACCTTAATAGCCAGTCTTTCCGCCTGTAGCTCAGATGAAAATTCTACCGCACAACCCATACTATCGGTAAATTTCAATACCGTAACTTCTTTATTTAATACCCAGGGTCAAACTGCCTCTGTTAGCAAGCAAGCTTCAGGTGGTAATTTCGTTTTTGACGACGGATTTATCACATTGACGGCTATGGAATACGAAGCTGAATCAGAGAATGATTTGGAATCAGTAGAATTTGAACTAGAGCAAGTGGTCGTCATAGATTTTGCCACAGGTATTCCTTCCCCAGATATCAGAGCTATTGAAATTCCGGCAGGAATTTATGAGGAAGTAAGCGTGGAACTAGAGATTTTGGATGAAACTGATGAGCCTTCAGTTGTCTTGACCGGAACCTATACATCACCTGGTGGCACCAGCACTCCTATTCGTTTTGAATTTAATTCAGGAGAAACTTTCGAAGTTGAGAGGGAAGGTACAATAGTTTTCGCTGAAAATGAATCGGCCGTAGCTCAAATCACTTTCGACCCATCTGCATGGTTTGCAGGAGTTACCGATAACCATATGGCCGATGCAACTCAGTACGACGGGGTAATCGTGATAAGTGAAAGTCAGAACAGCGAAATTTTTGACCTTGTTGCAGATGGCCTGGATTTAGCGACTGAATTAGAAATTGAAAACTGAGAGTTTAAATGTTCTACATCTGATTTTTCTATTTACGGAACTTGAACCATAGTAGGCTCTGAAAACAGATAGATAAAAATAAAAAACCACCCGATTTAGGTGGTTTTTTTCTTTGTAGCGGGAACTGGACTCGAACCAGTGACCTTCGGGTTATGAGCCCGACGAGCTACCTACTGCTCTATCCCGCGATATTGGACGGCAAATATAAGACAGAAAAAAGGATTCTTCCAAACTTTTTTGAAAAAATGTTTATATAGAAATCCATTGAATCGCTTCAATCCTGTCTTTCAGCTCAAAAGACTTTACCTCGGTACTTAAAAAGAAATTATCCACATCCATAATTCCTCGTATCCAGGCCAGATTGGTGACCATTGCAAGCTTCTGAATCTGTTCCGAATGATCAAATTTGAATTTAATATTTTCAACAAGAAATTTTAGAGGCACTTTATTATCCGGCATAATTTCACAAAACAAATTAATACGTTCGTGCTGTTCTAATTTCTTCTCTATAATACGGTGAATTTCATCGAGATAATCTTTGTTCACATCCCTGTCTATCATGATGCCTACCACGTGACCTGCCAATTCGAAACTTATCGCCATAATTATTTAAAAACCTAAAGTAGTGATTCTATATGAGTTAAGTGGATGAAAAATTCAATTTATTGTTCAATATCAGAAGCCTGAAATTCAATTAATTCATTCCCTTCAAAAGCCACCTGAAATTCAATAGGTCGACAACAAACCTCACAATCTTCAATATAGGTTTGTCTGTGAACAGAAGGATCCAGAAGTACTGAGATCTCCTCCCAGCAGTAGGGACATTGGAAAAAGTGTTCATACATAACCTACAATTCTACATTTAATAATTGTCCGGTTAGCTGAAGCAGTTGCAGTTCTGAAAGTTTTGCATCATATTTTGCAAGATTAAGACTGGTACGAGCATCCAGAAGATTTATTTGGGCTTGCCGGAATTCAATAGAACTTATCCTCCCGAGCTTATACTGTTCCTCAGATCGATTAAAATTATCCAGATTAGTATTTACATTCTCCTCCTGCACCTTTAAAATATAAAGCTTATTCCTATAATTCCCCAAAGCATTGGCTATATCCCTTCTAACCTCATTCTCCAATTGTTGTTTACGCAATTCTTCACTTTCATACCTTATTTTTGAATTCTGGATCTGCACATTGGTGGCGCCACCATCAAAAATATCCCATCTTAAGCTCACTCCTGCAGCAAAACCATCGGTAGTGGTAGTTGAACCTGGAAAGAACGCCGTGGCTGCACTACGGTTCCTATTCCAGCCGTAAGAACCTGTGAGATCTATGCTAGGTAAATAACCGGACTTACTAATTTTGATATCATAATCACTTATCTCCAGGTTTTGCTCAATTTGAAGCAGCGATACATTATTTATTTCAGCCTTGTTAATGAAATTCTCCAGTTCTAATTCTGTAATAAAATTTACCGTGGTGTCTACTGAAAATTCATTGGCAGTAATTTCCCGATCCAATAATACATTGAGATCTCTCTTCGTATTTTTCAATTGCTGTTCGGTATCCAGTAATGCCACGCTATCATTGTTTACATCTACTCTAGCATTGAGTACCGCAAGATTATTCACCTGCCCGTATTCAAACTGGTATTTTGCCCTGGTAACCCTGTTTTTAGAAATTTCCAAAGTTTCCTCCAGCACCTCTATATTTTCAGATAATCGCGCTATCTCGTAATAGACACTCATGATCTGAAGAATAGAATTCTCTATAGTTTCCCTGGCCTGAAGTTGTGAAAGGTCATATTGCTCTTTTAAGCTTTTGTAATTATAATATCTGCCCAATCCATCAAAAAGAGTGTAACCCACATTGATGGAAGCATTGTACCTGTTGCTTTCAATGCCTTGTTGATCCACTACATTACCCTCTTCCGGAATTGTCAAGCGGTCATTAAGATCGTAGTTTGCACCGGCAAGACCGGTTACCGTAGGAAGGTAACCAGAATTCCATATACTCTGGTTATTTTCAGCAATCTCCACCTCGTTATTGGCCAGCCGAATTCCAAAATTCTCCTCAAGGGCCCGGGAGATTACTTCTTCCTTCGTCAATATCTTTTCTTGACCAAAACCTTCAACACTACCAAAAAGTATGATTGAAAAATAAAAAATTGAATGTATTAATTTCATTAAATCCTATTTATCCTGTGGTTGAAGTTTCTTTCCATTTGAATTAGCATTTGCCTGGTCCAATTCGTTTTGGCGCTCGTCTTCTTCATTTTGTTCTTTAATAGCACGTTCAACAGATTCCCGACTGACTTTCTCGCCAGTTTTTAACCATTTAGCCCTGGCTTTTGCTGAATTTGTTAGCGATAAAAGCAGTGGTAATACCAACAAAGTTAAGAAGGTAGCTACAAAAATACCATAGGCGATAGAAATGGCCATTGGTTTTAAAAACTGGGCCTGCCGACTTTTTTCCAGTAAAAGAGGCGCAATACCCGCAATTGTAGTTAATGAGGTAAGAAAAATAGCCCTAAAACGTGATTTTCCAGCTTCAATAAGCGCTTTTTCAAAGCGCATGCCATCACGCAAATAGGTATTAAATTTTCCTATTAGCACCAGGCCGTCGTTTACCATTATTCCAACCAGGGCAATAATACCTAAAAGAGAGAGGATATTTACCGGAAAACTATGTAAAAAATGGCCCCACGCCACACCGATGATACTAAATGGAATCATAAGCATCAACAAGAACGGCTGACTATAACTTCTAAAAGTGAAAGCTATCACGGCATATATCAAAAAGAGAATAACAGGAAACACTTTTTTGGCAGAACTGGTTAATTTATCTGCTTCCCGGTTCTGACCTTCATAAGACACTGAAACGCTTGGATATTTAGCCAGTATTTCGGGCAAAATATTCTCATCTATGTTGGCAATAGCATCGGTTGCACTGGCATCGGGATCTTCCATATCGGCTTCTACCCGAATCTCCCTCAATCCCTCCAGGTGACTTATGGATTCTGTTCCACGTCTTATGTTGTAAGTAGCAATTTCACCAAACGGCACCCGGTTTCCTTCAGGAGTAACAATACGCATATCGTCCAGATCGTTGATAGATTCCCTATTGCCACGATCATAACGTACCCAAACTCTAATTTCATCCTGTCCGCGTTGAAAACGCTGCGCCTGAAGACCAAAAAATCCTGCCCGCACCTGGCTCATCACCTCGCTTAAATTCAGGCCAAGCGCATACGCATTCTCATTTAATTCTATCGTAATTTCCTTAATGCCATCAGGATCGGTATCGGTTACATCTTTTAAAGTTGGATTTTCTTCCATCGCCGATTTCAATTCAACTTTGGCCTGCTCTAACTCATTTAAATTGTTACCTAATAAAGACACAGAAACCGGTTTACCTCCAAAGTTTCCGCCAGAGCCAAAGGTTAAACGTTCCACACCATACACCTCTCCAACTTCATCCCGTATGGCATTGGTAATTTCTGGCGAACCAAAATCACGTTCTTCTCCAGGCAATAAATTTACGCGAAGAGAAGCTTTGTTATTTCCGGGACCAACGCGACGAACTATATTTTGTACCACCTGCTTATTTCCGGTCTGTCGTTCGGTAAAATCTTCATTTACACGCCAGGCAGCATCTTCCACCATAGAAATAATACTATCGGTCTTTTGGGGATTGGTACCTTCCGGCATTAACAAATCTATACTTACTCTGTCACTGGCAATACTTGGAAACAAGGTAACATTAACAACGCCGCCCATCACCGAGCCTATAGTTAGGATAAATAAAGTGATTAAAACAGACAGGCTTAAGAAACGGTTGGCCACAATTACACGAATTACCGGCTCGTAAAGTCGATCACGCAGGTATTGCATAAAACGGTCTCCATACTCGTTAAATTTCCTCAACTTCAGAAACAATTTGGCTAAGCCTTTCTTTTGCTTTTTTTCTTCTTCAGATTCTCTAACCAGTGCTTTAGAATGGGCAATATGCGCCGGTAAAATGATCAAAGCTTCAATTAAAGAAACCAAAAGGGTCAATATCACTACCGTACTTACTTCACCAAAAAACTGACCTATACGGCTATCTAAAAATAAGAATGTAGAGAAAGCGAGGACGGTGGTAATGATGGCAGAAAGAATCGGCGGCAAAACTTCCATGGTTCCATCTATAGCTGCCTGTACAGGTTTTTTACCTCTTTCGTAATGCTGGTAAATATTTTCTGAAATTACAATCCCATCATCTACCAGGATTCCAATTACGATGATCATTCCGAAGAGGGACAATACATTAATGGTCACCCCGAATGAACCTGCGAAAATAAACATTCCTAAAAATGAAATAGGCAGACCAAAGGCTACCCAAAATGCCAGGCGCGTATTCAGAAAAAATGATAAGAACAACAATACCAAAAGAATCCCCACAGCCCCATTTTCGATTAACAACTGTGTTCTCTGGTTTAGGGTGATACTACGATCATCCTCTACAATGATTTGTAGCGTATCATTCTTTTCATTGAACTCCTCTACATAATTTCTAACCTTTTCTGCTGCTGAAATAAGATCTTCATTATTGGTAGTAGAAATATTTACACTTACCGCTACCCGGCCATTGATATAAGAAGCATTTGGTGTTTCTGAAAAACGGTCCCGAATGGTGGCTACGTCTTCTAAAGTAACCGTAGTCCCATCAGGTTGCGATTTTACTACAAGTTTATTTAACTCTTTTCCATAGTAAGATCTATTGTCGGCACGAATTAAGAAGTCTTCTTCCTGTGTTTTAATACTCCCACCTGTGGTGAGTATGTTTGCCCGGGCCACCGCCTGAGCTACTTCTGTAAAAGTAAGGTTGAAAGCGAGAAGGTCATTTTCATTTACGGCAATCTCAATTTCCTCTTCTGGAAAGCCCGAAAGTTCAATTTGAGACAGTCCATCCATAGTACGCAGATCGTATTCTACCTGCCGGCCAATCTGTTTCAATGTGGCGAGATCAACCCCTTCACCACTTATAAAAAAATCAAAGGTTTCTCTGATATTTTCCTGCTTGGCGACCACCAGAGGCTCCATTCCCGTTGGAAAGTTAGGCACACGATCTACCGCATTTTTAACTTCGGAAAGCATCACATCAATATCTTCATCAGCATCTATTTCTACCGTAATGCTACCGCCATTTTCCCTGGATACCGAGGTCACCCGTTCAACACCTACCAGGCCTTTTAAATTATCTTCGATCTTCAGAACAATACCTTCCTCAATTTCTTCAGGTGCTGCACCGGGATAGGTGATGTTGATATTGATGATTTCTGATTCGATCAAAGGAAAGAAAGACGACTGCATACGCAGCATCCCCACCACCCCAAATATCACGAAGGCGATAATCATAATATTTACCGCTACGTGGTATTTGATAAAATAACTGATGATCTTTCTCATTGATTCAGGCTTTCAGCATTTTTAAACGTATTATTATTGCCAGCAGCGTTTTCTTCTCCGGCTATATTAACACGCATCCCGTTATAAGCCCCAGAAACCTGTCGGTTTAAAATCACCGTTCCATCTGGCACTCCTTTAATAACTACTTTCTTATCAGAAAAATAAACGGGTTTGACCTCTATGCTTTTTAAAACCGAATCTTTCACCGTAAATATCTCGTTCCTGTCATTCACAAGGCTACGGTCTATTTCTATGGCATTCTCTTCTTGTTTCGCATCAAGGTTAGCCTGCATGTACATCCCTTCTTTGAGAGAGCTGTTTTTTACTTCTATAAAGACACTAACCGTTTGCGTGGCCTGATCAATTTTAGCATTAACGCGGCTTACTCTTCCTTCATAAGTTTCAGTACCATTATTGTTCGTTAATACCACTTTTTCATCCACTCTTAATAGATCTGCATATTGCTTAGCGATGGAAACCTGTAATTCATAAATATCAGGATCGATGAACTCACCTAACTTCTGGCCATTTCTAATAAGCGTACCTTCTGTGACCAGTGCTTCGGTTAAAACTCCGTCAAAAGGTGCAGTGATTCGATATTTAATAAGGCGTTGCTCTAAGTTCTTGATATTATAATAGGCTGTATTGATCCCTCTTCCGTTTATAAAATATCGCTCTTTATCACTGGTTGGTTCTGGTAAGGGTGGAACAGAGCTATTCACATCAAAATTATTCAGATACTCCTGCCACTTCGGAAAAATTTCAGGATAATCCAGTCTCAAATCGGGCATTATAGCAGTGATTTGATTATAAAGATCGCTTTTCGCCGATTGTACGCTTGCTTCATATTCTGAAGCATCTATTTTTAAGAGTGTTTGTCCTTGTTTATAAGCCTGCCCGGCTTTAAACGGCTGCGCACTGTACCTGAACACACCCTGCACTTCGGCATATAGCTCCACCCGCCTTTTGGCTACCAAATTACCATTTGCCGGAATATTTATTGAAACTGTGGAATTTTGAATAGTATCCACAAAAACTGTTTTAACAGTCTTTTTAATATTGGGTTTTGGAGCCTCTTTGCTATCTATAATAGCCTTGGCGCCAAAAACAGCAGCGATAATGAGCACAATGCCCAAACCGGTAAGAATGATCTTGCGTGTATCCATAGTAGTACTAGGACTGGTAAGTGTCCATAAAGTTTAATCGATAAAAGAAAAAAAGTAAGTTCTAGCTTATTTGCTCAATATCCAACTGAATTTCCTCCCATTCTTCCATTAATTTTTCGAGCTTCTTCTTAGCTTTATTATAATTAGTAAGAAAATCGGGTTTGGTAACTGTCTCCTCGTAATTATTTGCGAGTTGTTTATCCTTGGACTTCAGTTCTTTTTCCAGTTTGGTAATATTGGATTCAATTTTACTAAGCCTGTTCTTTAATCTCTTCATTTCTTTTTGATCTGAAAATGAAGCTTTTTCTGAGCTGTTGTTCTTGGTTTTTGAAACCTTCACCTTATCTCTCTTTTCAACTGCCCGCATATCCTGAAGCTTTCGTTGTTCCAGGTAATAATTTATATCTCCAAGATATTCCCTGATCTCATGGTTTCTAAATTCATATACCCTGCTGGTAAGATCCTGAAGAAAATCACGATCGTGAGAAACAATGATCAAAGTTCCCTCAAAATTATTCAAGGCATCTTTTAGAACATTCTTGGATTTAATATCAAGGTGATTGGTAGGCTCATCCATTACCAACACATTAAAGGGCTCTAACAGCATTTTACATAGTGCCAGTCGGTTTCTTTCTCCTCCCGAAAGAACTTTTACTTTTTTCTCAACTTCATCTCCCCGAAAAAGGAAAGCACCGAGCATATCCCTAACTTTGGTTCGGTTAGTTTCATTGGAAGCATCTTCCATGGTTCTAAGAACGGTTTTCTCACCGTCCAGATAGTCACTTTGGTTCTGGGCAAAATATCCCAATTGCACGTTATGCCCCAGCTTTAATTTACCTTCATGCGCGATCTCACCAATGATGATTTTCGCAAGCGTCGTTTTTCCCTGGCCATTCTGCCCCACAAAGGCTATTTTACTTTGGCGTTCAATCAAGAGATTGATGTCCCTCAATACTTTCTTATCACCATAAGACTTTTCCAGGTGCTCTGCTTCTATCACCACTTTCCCGGGATTTACAGATACAGGAAAGTTAACACTCATCACCGAATTGTCATCTTCATCTACTTCTATTCGATCTACCTTTTCGAGTTTTTTAATAAGCGATTGGGCCATGGATGCTTTACTGGCCTTTGCCCGAAATTTATCGATCAGTTTTTCCGTGTTCTCAATTTCCTTCTGTTGATTCTTCTGGGCAGCCAATTGCTGTTCCCTAAGCTCTTTTCTGAATTCTATAAATTCTGAATAGGGTTTTCTATAATCATAAATGCTGCCCAGGGATATTTCGATACTGCGATTGGTAACGTTATTCAGGAACATTTTATCGTGAGAAACCAGCATGACTGAGCCGGGATAATTGTTAAGGAAACTTTCCAGCCAGATGATACTTTCAATATCCAAATGGTTGGTAGGCTCATCCAGTAATAAAATATCGTTGTTCTGAAGTAAAAGCTTGGCAAGCTCTATCCTCATTCTCCAGCCCCCGGAGAAAGTCTCTGTTAGTTTATCAAAATCCTTTCTTTCGAAACCGAGTCCCTGAAGTACTTTTTCGGTTTCGCCTTCATAGTTATAGCCCCCAATGATTTCATACTGATGGGTTATTTCGCTTAGATCCTGAATAAGATCATTATAAGATTCGCTTTCATAATCTGTTCTTGTGGCCAGTTGTTCATTGATGACAGCCATTTTAGCTTCCAGCTTCTTTATTTCTTCAAATGCCTGGTGTGCTTCATCAATCACCGTTCGCCCTTTTTCAAAATCCAGATCCTGCTTTAGAAAGCCAATTTTCAGTTCCTTATCTTTAGCGATCTGCCCTGAATCATATTCCTGTTCTCCTGAAATAATTTTTAATAGTGTAGACTTTCCGGCACCGTTCTTTCCAATAAGCCCAACCCTGTCTCCGGCTCCCAGCCTGAAACTTATTTCTTTGAAAAGATATTCTCCCTGAAAGGAGATCGAAAGATTATGAATATTAAGCATTAACGCGTATTTTTTTGCAAAGATGCTTAAATTTGTAATGCTAAAAAAATTAGATGAGTCTTCTTAAAGGTACCAAGATTTATAGTATTCTAACCGGCACATGTCCTGTATGCCAGGAAGAAAGCATGTATAAGGAAAGTAACCCCTATAAACTGCATAAAGTATTTAAAATGCACGAACGATGCAGTAATTGTGGTACTAAATATAAGATAGAACCTTCTTTTTTTTATGGAGCTATGTATGTAAGTTACGGAGTGGGAATTGCATTCTCTGTAGCTGCTTTTATAATTGCCCATTTAATTCTGAAAGCAAGCCTGCTCATTTCGTTTTTTGCTATCGTAGGGACATTAATAGTTTTTATGCCTATAATTATGAGGCTCTCTCGAAATATCTGGATAAATCTTTTTATGAGTTACAGGAAAAATGCGGGAAAAGCTTAGTCAAATTTAAAGTGTTTTTTTGTAAAGCGGCGTAGATCTATTTCCGGATCAAGTTCTTCATCTTCCTCAATATGATGTATTAATGCTTTGGCCATAGTAGGAGCGATGAGCACTCCCCTGCTTCCAAAGCCATTACAGCAAAATATATTATCAATTGCTGGGTGAGAACCGACCAGTGGCCGCCTATCTGAAACAGCCGGGCGAATTCCTGCAACCTGATCTACCACTTCAAAGTCGCACCTGATTAGTTTTTTAAGATCGTTTACTAGACGTTCCCTAGATTTAGCGGTGACTTCGGGCGTTTTATCCTGATGATCATAGGTTGCGCCAACCTTGTAAAGATTATTGCCTAACGGCATCACAAAAACTGAAGATTTTATTGCGAAATCAAGCTGAAGAGCTTCGGAATAAATGGTTATATACTCACCTTTATTTCCTCTAAGGGGCAAATAGTTGAAAAATGGATTTTTCTTTAATCCAAAACCTTCACAAAAAACGATTCTTTTAGCCTGAAAATTTTGATACTGAATATGATCCTGTTTAATTTCTAAACTGTCATAATCAAACCTTTCTTCTTTGAATTTTTCATTTTTTCTCAAATAATTCCTGTAAGTATCCAGTAAATTTTCAGTAGCAATATTTCCGGTTTTCAGAACTTTTCCGAAGGAATATTCTGCATTGAGATAGGGATTGGTATTTTTGATAATTTCAGGATGAAGAAACGGAGCTACTTGTGGTTTATCTAAGGCTACGAACCAGTCGTTTTGTTCTTCTACCGAATGGAACCTACGATAGATATTCCACTTATTAACTAACCCTACTCGTAACTTATCTTCAAGTTTTTTGTAAAATGGCAATGCTATTTCCATCTGTTCCGCAGCATTCCAGGCCGGTGTGAATCTTTTAAGAATCACCGGATTAAATATGCCGCCTGCAACATAAGACGACCTTTGCGAATTGTCTTCAAAAACCAGAAAGGACTTGTTTCTTTTTTCCAGTTCTTCAGCTACAGCCAGGCCACTAAGACCTAAACCAACAATTATATAATCCAGCATAATTTAAACTTAAAGGATCGTAAATTTTATCAAAAATAGACATAAAAAAAGCGCTCCAAGAGCGCTTTATAATTATTATTAAAAGAGTTTAATAACTCCACATATCCTGTTCAAAATTCCTGATTTGTTCTTTTATGCGCTGGGATTCGAGTAATTGCATAAATGCATTATCTGCAATATATTCATCAATCTCACGGTCACCCTGAACATTATCTTCTTTATAAATTACGCCATCAAATCTTCTTGCATTTAACAAATGATCAAAAGAAATAACCTGCGAGGTGTTACCACCTGTAAAAACCTTCGCATCATGTAATACTTCTCGGGCATCAGGATACCAAACCCAGAATAACTCCACAAGATCAGTCTGTCCTGAATCTATAAAATTCACATCGGGAGCAACAGGAGCAATTCCCAGTATTCTATATTTTAATTCTGCTAAACGCTTGTCAAAATACCACATTCCTCTAATATGATATTCAGCAATATCGGCAGCGCCAAGATCACGGCGATCAATAAACTGAGCATCTACTTCTTCCCCAGCATTATACTGCTCGATACCAAGATCTGTAGTATCAACTTTTGAAAGAGTTGCTCCAATGTCCTTTAAAGTTCGTTTCTCTGTGAAATATGAATCGGCATAAACATTTTGAATCTTACCCTGTTTAATCGCCCTTACCAGAACGTCATACAGCGATCTCCTGCTGCTCCCAATATTATTGGTATCTATAGGATAATATAAAGGGAAGTTCACTCTTTCATCAAGATCTACTATCTCCCAGGTGCCTTTAGACCATAAAATATCGCGATCTCCCACATAGCCATATTCTAACGGCTTATTCTCTTCCTCTACTAAAGCCTGGGCTTCAGACAACTTCCCAATATCCTCGGGCTTGTTGGCATTCAGGATATTCGCCTGACCGAAAGAAGAAACCCCGATCATCATCATACATCCATATACAAAAATTTCCTTCAAGCGCATTTTTAAAATATTTTAGTTTGTAAGCTCAATCACAACAGGAGCGACCTTCTTAAGCTTATAGCTTGAGTTTCCTGCAAGTGAAGCATTAATATCATAGATCTGAACTGACTCTCCTCTACCGGCACGTCTTAGCGCCGCTTTAGCTCTATCATCCAACCTGCTGCCATTAACTACAATGGTTGGTTGTCCCGGCACTTTAAACTTAAACCCGGTTACGTTCAGATTAAGGTCAAAATCAAAATCTGGCAGGCTCGCACCCACTGTAGCGATCTCTAGACTATTTCTTTGCATAGAAACAGATCCATCTTCCCCACGAATAGTTCCCACCGGTCGTGGAATATCTTTTACTCTAAAAGTTTTCTTGTCTGAAACAGATTTACCTCCTGGAAGCGTACC
Organism: Christiangramia sp.; assembly: GCF_029937855.1. Lineage (GTDB taxonomy): Bacteria > Bacteroidota > Bacteroidia > Flavobacteriales > Flavobacteriaceae > Christiangramia. The sequence continues at coordinate 192,217 of NZ_JAPYPC010000002.1, read as the reverse complement.
ACTAACACTAATTGTAACTTCCCGGGCCTGTAAAGTAGTTACATCCATCAAATAGTTTCCAGTTCCTCCCGCAGATCTCAAACCTGGGGCATTAGCACTAACATTACTCACTCCAGGAATAGAAATTGTCATTGGGTTCTGTACACCACGATAAACCACGTTCATTTTATCTGCAGAAATAACTGCTGAATTTGGTAGAGGAATTACATTATAAGAATCTGAAATTGAAATACTCTTTAAAGAGTCATTCTCCATATACTGTAATTCACCTGTAATCTTTTGCTCCCCAACATTACCTGCAGGAAATTCTAACATTACCTGACCTGCCTGTGTATTTTCAATTTTTTTACCGTTTATTACAACGTTCTCAAATTGAAGTGTATTGTCAAAACGGCCAAGAACTACTTTTCCAGAAAAGTTTTCTCCACTGAAGAAAGCAGGTTTATCTGGAATTACGATTGCCTGGTAATTACTTAGAGAAACATCACTTTGAAGCTGGCCAGATAGCATAGATGAAAGAATTTCACTTTCTGTACTTTTAATATCTGCCTGCATTTGGGTTAACTGCGTGATGGAAGCTACTAGTGGGAAGCCTTCAAAACGATATTTTAACCATGGTACTTTCGCTCCTTCCACATTTTCGGGTTCTGTAGCGAATTCTTCCTTGACCTTAACCTTTTGAGCAATTACGTTATATTCACCCTCAAGGATTTCAGAAACCCCATTTCTATAAGTTTCAATCTGAGCAAGAAACTCTTCTCCTTTCGGCGAAATCCTACCACTTTGGAAAAACATCTCATCCATCGCGTTAGATTGATCCATCGTTTCATAATTTGAGGGATCGTCTACTGATGCTTTCAGCTCTTCCTTAATACCTTCAACGTACTGTGAAAAATTTGAAGATAATTCATGGATTCTATCTGCATCCTCTTTAATACTGGTATATTTCGCTGGCTGTTCATCTACTTTAGTAGCAAGTCCAGCCATTAGCGCATTATTCCTTTCCTCGTAATTTGCCGTGGAAGCATTTAGTTTTTCATTCATCAGTCCAAAGGCCGTAAGAACCTCTTTGGACATATTTAGTGCCATCATAGCGATGAAAACCAGATACATTAGGTTAATCATCTTCTGCCTTGGCGATTGTTTTCCGGATGCCATGTCTAATTTGTTATTTTTAAATTAATAAAAAGCTTAATTGATAAAAATCAATTAGACTCTTGGTTGTCCGTTCATTGCAGTTAACATTCCACCATACACATTGTTCAATGATGCCATATTATTTGCAAGTGAATCCATTTGCGCTTTAAGCTTTCCAGCATTTTCGGCAACTTCCTGATTAACTTCAGCCTGTTTGGCTGCAGATTCAACCTGGGCTTTATAAATATTGTTAAGGGTTTCCATTTGTGCTGCGGCAACACTTAACTCTTCGCTGTACTTCTTTTGAGAAGCCATCGAATCTACGGTAGGGGCAATACCTTTAGCGGCTCCTTCAAAATTTTTAATACTATCTCCTAAAGAAGCCATAAGGTTTGCATCTAATTTAGCCTCTTTAAGCATAGCATCCAGTTTCCTGGAAAGCATACCTTCAGCCTCTTTCTCTTCTACAACAACTGCTTGTCTATCTCTTCCCGGTCCTCCGGCTAGTTCCGGGTATACCAGTGACCAGTCAAGATCGTCATCTACCGGTTCAAATGCTGAATAGGCAAATACCAGTGCTTCTACTACAAGTCCTAATATTAACATGGGATTTCCACCAGGCCAGTGCATGATTTTAAAAAGGGCACCCAGGATTACTACCGATGCTCCCAGACCATACACCATATTGGTCACTTTTTTTGTTGATCTTGAATTCGCCATAACTCTAATGTTTAGATTTTCTTAATTGTTTTATTGATAGGTTTAAGTTCAATTTTTATTTACGGATTCTTCTGATTTAGGGTAACATCAGTTCCAAGATAGTCCTGTACGGTCCTAAAACCAATATAACTTCTTGCTGAATCCATATACTCATAATCCCTGGAGCTTACCTGAAGGAAATAAGCAACATCCTTCCAGGATCCCCCCCGCACTACTTTTCTTCGATCTTCAGGATTATTAACGGTAGGGTTCATAGTAGACATATATTCATAAGAGCCCGGGTCATACGAAGAATCTACCCACTCTGCCACGTTACCTGCCATATTATACAGTCCATAATCATTAGGATCATAAGATTTTGCCTCTACGGTATATAAAGCCTGATCTGCTGCATAATCCCCACGTAAAGGTTTAAAATTGGCCATAAAACAACCACGGTCATTTAAGGTATAAGGTCCTCCCCATGGATAAGACGCTCCTTCAAGACCTCCTCTGGCGGCATATTCCCACTCACCTTCTGTTGGCAATCTGTAGGATGGAACATTGGCATCTCCTTTTTCCCGACGAAAATCGTTATGATATTTTGTTCTCCATTGTGTAAAAGCTCTCGCCTGCTTCCAGGAAACACCTACTACAGGATAGTCATCAAAAGCACTGTGCCAAAAATAATCGTTATGCATTGGCTCATTGTATGAATAATTGAAGTCCCTAATCCAAACAGTGGTATCGGGATAGATAGGCACTACCTCGTTTTTTATAAAATTACTTCTATTACCCTGGGTTTTGGCCGCAGACTGAATATCCATATAAGAATATTTAAACTTCAGCTTCTTCACATCTATGGTACGCTGGCCGTTGTAAACTTCATCCATCGGGATATACATAGAATCCATTACCTCAGCGTAATATACATCAGGATAATCTTCGGTATCCCAGTATATCTCCACATCATTATTTAGTTTTCTATTCTCATAGTCATCGGTAGGGCCACCCTGACCATAGGTATTGAGCATATATTCCTGATATGGGGTAAGGTTCTCAGGATCGGCATCAGCAAATGCAAATTCCCCAATTCCATCATCTCCGGGAACAGCTCCCTGAAGTTCCGCCATTTTCGCTAGTTCCACACGAAGAACTGAATCCCTTACATATTCTACGAACTGCCTATATTCTGAATTGGTAATTTCCGTCTCATCCATATAAAATGAACGCACAGTAACTGTTTTAGGTGGTGCATTTTTCTGGTCGGCAATATCATCATCAGATTTACCCATAATGAATGCACCTCCAGGAATCAATGTCATACCATAAGGTTTCTCCGGATTCCACTTCTTTCCCTCCGCACCTACAAGCTGTCCACGATCGCCACCGCCACAACTCGAAAGCAAGGCCAGAACAGCAATGAGCGAAATATACTTCTTCATAATTATCTTAGGTTAAGACATTTTGATTTACGGCCGTAAACCTATCTATTTATTTTCTAAAAAACAATATTTCAGATAAAAATACAGTAAATCAAAATAATGTCTGAATATATTTTTATACTTCGTTTTTTCTTTTGGCTTTATACCAGCGTTCCGGAATTACCTGATTGCACGCCTCAAGATAATCTTCTTCGCTGCAAGGTAATAACGTATGCCTTTTTAATTTAGTATTCGTATGAGATAAAAATGGAATTTCTATCCACCACCGCCCACTCATAGGACTTTTGAAAAATACTAAAATTTCATCATCTATAGGTACCTGGTATTTTATAAACTCCTTTTTTGCTGAAATAGTATTTTCATTTGTTCGATAATTTACGCCTTCAATAAAATACCAGATAATTTGAGCAACCAGCATATTCGCCAGCGCTCCCAATTGATTTTGATATTCATACACCCCAAAGGAGGATACTTTATCACTGATCCCCGCATATCTTGAAAGAGCACAGATTTCCCTTCCGTTAAAACCATTTGGAGAATTAAAATAATCTGTATTCGCCGATGCTGAATCAATCGCTTTCAGGTCTAAACTAACCAGGTTCGCATTCCTGAAAATAGGTTCCATCAAGGAAATATCTGAAGTAACTTCGCCTAACCTGTAGGCCTCAAAAAAGAGACGTTCCATTAACTCAATTTCTTCCTGGGAATTGAAATAAGTTTGATATCCCACCGCGGAATAATTAAATAAATTATAAGGCTTATCTACTACGATTTTTCCTACATATGATTCATTGGAAATCATCTTTTCAGCATCCCCAAGATCAAATCCACTATCAATATTAACAAGGTTTACCATCTGATCTAATTTATCATAAGCTCTATATTGAGCATACACCAGATCTTGACCTCCCCCAATAATCACAGGCACGATATCCTGCTTTACTAAACCTTCAACGAGATTCTGCACCGCAAAATAGGTGTCTTCTACTGTGGCACCCGGTTCAATATCGCCTAGATCTGCCAGATTAAGCCTCCAGTTTCCTGGATAGAGTCTATAGAACTGGCTTCTTACCTCATTAAAATTTGGAACATCAGTTTTTCGAACAGTTCGCCTGTTCTCACGAACCCCAAAAATAGCCACTTGCACTTCCTCCAGATCGGGCAAACCAGATCTTTTAGTATGAAGTCTTATTTGAGCTCCAATGCTTTGCTGATATAATTGGGAAATTTCCTCCAGCAGATCATCCTGAACCGGACTAAGAAAATCGAACTCCATGCTTTATTTCTTTTTCGTAGTTTTTTTCGTCGACTTTTTGGACGTGCTTTTTTTAGCCGTACTCGTCTTTTTGGTGGTTTTCTTCTTCTTGGTATTTTTTTCCAGGATATCTTTTGCCTCTTCCAGGGTTAATTCATCAGCCTTTGTAGTTTTTGGCAATTCTACTTTTGTTTTGCCCTTAATAAGGTTAAATCTTCCCCATCTCGCTTTTTCAAGCCGAATACCTTCTTCTTCCCAGTGTTGAATTAATTTATCACGCTCTTTCTGAAGCTTATCTTCTATAAGTTGTTCAATATCATTATCAGAAAGATTATCAAAATCATACTTCTTGTTCACGTTAATGAACATATTATTCCATTTCAAATAAGGGCCGAATCTTCCTACACCCTTCTGAACAGGCATTTCTTTATATGTATAGATTGGAGCATCAGCCTTTTCTTTTTCCTTCACCAGTTCCATCGCACGCTCAAAGTCCACATTCAATGGATCTTCTCCTTTTTCCAGTGAAACGAATTTTTTACCAAATCTTACATAAGGTCCATATCTACCATTGTTAACCTCTACAACCTCTCCCTTATATTCGCCTAATTTCTTCGGAAGCTGGAATAGATCCATCGCTTCCTCATAAGTAAGCGTTTCCATATTCTGATCTGGACTTAGACTGGCGAATTTCGGCTTTTCATCATCCTCCACACTTCCAATCTGAACCATGGGCCCGAATTTTCCTAATCTTACGCTCACCGGCTTTCCACTTTCAGGATCTTTACCAAGGATCCGCTCCCCTACTTCCCTATCGGCATTTTTCGCCACATCCTGTACATGAGGATGAAAATCCTTATAAAAATCTTTCATCATGGCGGTCCACTCCCTATTTCCTTCCGCAATATTGTCGAAGCTTTCTTCAACTTTTGCCGTGAAATTATAATCCAGGATATTAGAGAAATGGTTAACCAAAAAGTCGTTCACCACCATTCCCGTAGCAGTAGGGACCAACTTACCTTTATCACTACCAACGGTTTCGGTTAATTTTTTTTCAGAAAGCTTATCATTTTTCAGCCGAAACTGCACATATTCCCTTTCGGTTCCATCTACAGATCCTTTTTCAATATAATTCCTACTTTGTACTGTAGAAATAGTAGGAGCATAAGTAGAAGGTCTACCAATGCCTAATTCTTCAAGTTTCTTAACTAAAGAAGCTTCGGTATATCTGTAGGGCGGTCTTGTAAACCTTTCTGTAGCGGTGATATATTCATTATTTAGTGGTTGATTTACCTTAAGAGCCGGCAGCATTCCGCTTTGTTCTTCATCTTCTTCATCGCTTCCTTCCAGGTAAACCTTTAAGAAACCATCAAATTTCAGAACTTCTCCATTCGCAGTAAAATGATTATCATGTTTATTTGCTTCAATCTTGACATTAGTCCTTTCTAATTGGGCGTCGCTCATTTGAGAGGCAATTGCCCTTTTCCAAATAAGCTCATACAGTCGCTGCTGATCCCTTTCGGCAGAAATAGAATGTTTTTCAAAACCTGTGGGTCTTATGGCCTCGTGAGCTTCCTGAGCACCTTTAGACTTTCCTTTAAACTGACGCGTTTTCGAATATTTCTCGCCATACGCTTTTAGAATTTCTTCTTTAGCTCCTTTTCTGGCATCTTCTGAAAGGTTAACACTATCAGTCCTCATATAGGTAATATGTCCTGCTTCGTATAAACGCTGAGCCAGGGTCATGGTCTTTCCTACTGAAAAATATAATTTTCTGGCTGCCTCCTGTTGTAAGGTGGAGGTTGTAAAAGGAGGTGCCGGATTTTTCTTAGCCGGTTTTGTAGTTAAATCTGCTACTTTAAAATTGGCGCCAAGGTTATCATTCAGAAACTTTTCAGCTTCCTCTTTTGTCTCAAAATTTTTAGGAATCTTTGCTTTAAAGGATTTTCCATCTTCTGTAGAAAATTCGGCATCTATTCTATAAGAAGCTTCAGGAGTAAAATCCTGAATTTCACGCTCTCTTTCTACGATAAGTCTCACTGCTACTGACTGCACACGGCCTGCGGAAAGTCCGCCTTTGACCTTTCTCCATAATACCGGCGATAACTCGTAGCCCACCAATCTATCAAGAACACGTCTTGCCTGTTGCGCATTTACGAGATTGTAATCTATTTTTCGTGGATTTTCTATCGCCCTAAGGATGGCCGATTTTGTGATTTCATGAAAAACAATCCGTCTGGTCTTTTCATCCTTGAGTTTGAGCTCTTCAGCCAAATGCCAGGCAATCGCCTCCCCCTCGCGGTCTTCATCACTGGCAAGCCATACCATTTCTGCATCTTTAGCGAGCCCTTTAAGTTTTTTAACTACATCCTTTTTATCTTTCGATACAATATATTTAGGTGTGAAATCTCCTTCTGTATCTACCCCAATTTCTTTAGTAGGAAGATCTGCTATATGTCCAAAACTGGAGGCAACTTTATAATCTTTTCCCAGAAATTTTTCAATGGTTTTAGCCTTCGCTGGAGACTCAACAATCACTAAATTCTTAGCCATAAATCTGTTGGTTTGTAAATGCAAAAGTATATCAAATTTTTCTTCTGCCCGTTAAACTTCAATTAAAACCGGCTGTTATAGCTTTGAAAGGCCTGAATTTGAAAGAGGTTCAAAGAAAAAATTATTTTACTTTAAGCCTGCATTCGAAAAATTATTCAGTAAAATAAAACACTGAAGAAACGCCTGGCAGTTCATATTTTAAGTCTGGCGCAATATTACCAGAAATAGAAGTGGCATCATTAAAAGCAAGGACCCGACCGCCTTTATTTAAGGCTTCAGCAACAAAAATCACATTATACGCAGCATCATAAACTATGTTCACAGGATTTCCCAATAAGGTGTTACCTCCAAATATCCTTAATTGATCCTGGCTTTGAATGAAACCTCCATTCGCCGTATTGCTAAATTTGGCATCGAAATCCTGGATAATATGAAGAGCACCATCTGTAGCTGATTCAGCTTCTCCAATATCTGAAAGCACCATAATACCATTATCGTAATCTAAACCATGCGTCCTAATGAGCCCCTGGAAACCAACAATTTTATCGGCTGTTACAATTCTATTATTGGTATTCGTCTCTATAAAATTTTTGTAAAGTGCTAATTTATTGGTTCCATCTACGGCGGCATAAAGATCTGAGCCTACAAATTCCAGTCCCCAAACTCTAAATTTTGTGATCAGGATGTTTCTTAAACTAAAGCCTGTTTCTGTTTTCGCGTAAACGAATAACCTACCTTCAGCGGTTGTTTCATCCCCATCCAAATCGGTATCATCAGAAACCACATAAAAAGATCCATTTACAGCAAGATCCCTGGGACTCTCAAGATCTGCGGTACCTACCAGCCCTAATTCAGGATTCCTGGTACCACCCTCACCAAGTTCATCAATATTCAGATAGGATTCAATTTGATTAGAAGATCTGGAAACCACAGTAAACGCATCCTCTTCAGCAGCATAGAAAAAACCTTCCATATCTGTGGAAGCAACATTATAATTTGTGGTTACCCCATTGTTAATATCGTAGCGCCTCACCTGCCCGTTATGAGTAGTTGCATATAAATGAGCAGTATTAGAAGTTTCTACCCCAGAGTTTAAATCATCATCACTACCACATGATAAAACAGAAATACTTAGGATACCTAAAAAAAGAAATCTTTTCAAAATCATATTTTTTACGAAGATATAACGAACAATAATTTGGTATCGTTTATAGAAGTTAAAAATCTGTTATTTGGAGCTATTTTAACGCGGATTCACATTCCTATTTTACATCTTAAAGACAGGAAAATATGAGGCTGAATAAATATTCCAACTCATTATAAAACAATATATAAATAGAACAAGCATCAGGAAAAACCTGATTCATAATCCACAATAAAAAAAACAATATTATGAATTTAAGTCATGTTTTAAAATTAGCCAGCAAATTTCTAGTTCGGGGGACTGTTCTTCGAGGAGCCAAGCATCTGGCTGTAAAAGGCGGTAGAGTAGGAATTGGCGCTTTCTCATTATTAGCAGGTGGCTATATGGCCTATAATTTAATGAAGAAAAGAGAAGAATGGATGGAAGAAGATAAACAGCTAAAAAAAAGAAATAAAAATAAAGCGGTTGATTAATCTGAATGCGAAAACTGGCCGACTCAGATCAAAAGTTCAGGCATGTAAGATTTTTTAGATAACTTATTCTGAAATTCGGTTCCATGAAGTATAAATTATTTTTCTTGCTGTTTATTTTTATTTCAGTTCATAGTTATGCCCAGCAAGTAGGTTGTGCCTGTTGCTCTCCTGAACATCAGCAATTCGACTTTTGGATTGGAGATTGGGAAGTATTCAATACAGAAGGAGATAAGATTGGAGAAAACCTGGTGAAAAAACTGGAAGACAATTGTATTATCAATGAAAACTGGATCGGTGAAAAAGGTGGATCTGGTAAAAGTTATAATTATTATGATCCCACAGATAAGACCTGGAATCAACTCTGGATAAGCAATACGGGAAATATCCTGAAACTAAAAGGAAAAGCCAAGATTAATAGCATGATCTTAAAAAGCGAACCAACGCAGGGGGAAAAAGGAACATATTATAACCAGATCACGTGGATAAAAAACGCAGATGGAACTGTTACCCAGAATTGGGAAATTTATGATCTTCAGGGAAAATTTTTAGATAATTCTTTCCAGGGAATTTACCGCCGTAAAAAATAACAGCCTATTGAAAGATACTCTCCGATTCTCCCTTCAAATCCTGGGCTGCGGAATTTGAAGCTTTAAAATTATCTACTCCTTCTTTTAACCAGTTTAGATACTCCTCTGCATCTGGTTGATAGGCTGAAGGCGATACGAGCATCTCCTCGTTATGATCTATTAATACATAATAAGGCTGGGCATTCGCTTTATATCTGCTTATTTGAAAATCACTCCATTTGTTACCTATACTTTCAATTTCCTTACCGGTGACTTCAGAAACATATTGTTCATTTTCCGGAAGTTTTCGCTTATCATCTACATAAAGCGACACTAACACCACCTCATTTCTCAATGTTTCCAATACCTGAGGCTCGCTCCAGACGCGCTCCTCCATTTTTCTACAATTCACACAGGCATGCCCGGTAAAATCGATCAACACCGGCAGATTTTTTTCCTTCGCATGAGCCAATCCGTCTTCATAATCATGGAAAGAAATTAAATCATGTGGTCCGTATTCAGCTCCCTCCGGCAGACTTTCAGAGTTTGGTATATAATTACCTCCTTTTGAACGGCCTATTCCATCAGGTGACTCACTATACTGTAATGGCGGTGGGAAGCCACTAATAATTTTCAGGGGAGCACCCCATAAACCAGGAATAAGATAAATTGTAAATATCAAGGCTATAAGTCCTGTTATTAAACGACCTACAGAAATATGATCTTCTTTTGAATCATGTGGCAACCGGATCTTTCCGAATAAATAAAGAGCGAGCATACCAAATATCGCAATCCAGATGGCCAGGAATATCTCCCGTTCCAGAATATGCAATTGTAAAACCAGATCTGCATTAGATAAGAATTTGAAAGCCAGCGCCAGCTCAAGAAAACCCAAGGTGACTTTTACCGTATTCAACCAGCCACCTGATCGTGGCAGGGAATTTAACCATCCCGGAAACGCTGCAAAAAAAGCAAAGGGCAAAGCAATAGCCAGCGAGAAGCCCAGCATCCCAATAATTGGAGCAATTCCTCCTTTAGAAGCGGCTTCTACTAATAAAGTGCCTACAATTGGGCCGGTACAGGAAAAAGACACAATTGCCAGGGCAAGAGCCATAAAAAATATTCCTACCAAACCTCCTTTATCAGCTTTTGAATCGATCTTGGTTCCCCAACTGCTCGGCAAAACAATCTCAAAAGCACCCATAAAAGAAATGGCAAAAATCACCAGGAGGATAAAAAAGATGAGATTAAACCAAACATTAGTAGAAAGGGCGTTTAAAGAATCGGCTCCAAAAATAAGCGTTACCAATGTTCCCAAAAGCACATAGATCACCACGATGGAAATTCCGTAGAAAATAGCATTTCTAATTCCCAATCCCCTTGATTTACTTTGTTTGGTAAAAAAACTAACCGTCATAGGGATCATAGGGAAAACACAAGGTGTAAGTAAAGCTGCGAATCCTGATAAAAATGCCACTATAAATATACCCCAGAAAGAGCGTTTTTCTTCAGGATTATTGAGCTCTACTCCTTCAGCCTTATCAACTTCGGAAACAGAATTAGCATGAGCATCTATCTCTGTCCCACCTGCAGTCGTGGATCCTGTTGTTAATCCTTCACCGGATGCTTCAGGAACATAGATTTTAAATTTTTCTATAGCGGGCGGGAGACATCTTTCATCATCGCAAACCATAAATTCTACCGTAGCATTAACTACCGCAGTTTCTTTTAATAATTTTATATTTTGACGAAAAGTAACCTGATCTTCAAAAAATTTAATACGCATTCCAAAAACGGGATCATTTACCGTTTTTCCCTCTTCTTCTTCAGTATCCCCAACTAACTCAAAGTTATCATTCTCCCCAAAAGAAAAACTAGTAGGAATAGGCCCCCCTTCAGGGACATTCTGCGCATAAAGATGCCAGTCCTTTTCAATATTAGCATCTATAATAAGCCGATACTCATCTTCACTTTCTTCAATTTTTTCTACGGAAGCGGACCATTCTACAGGATCGTATATCTGCGCCTGGGTTAAAAAACCGGTGAATAGAATGAAAAGAAAAAGTAATTTATATAGTAAGCTTTGTATCATTGCTTTTTAGAACCGATTGCTGAAATTAATTTCCCCGGACCAGGCTTAAAATTAACGAAAATGTACAAAAATTTATTTTTGATCTTCGCCTGCAAAAGTACCTATTCTTAAAGAGAAAAGAAACCCTATATCCTGAAAAGCGATTTCCATTTCAAAAAACAGTCGTTTAATTCAAGGGAATACTAATATTAATTTCTGTCCCTAAAGACCTGGCAGAGGTTATTTTCATTTTACCATTCCTGGAGCTTACCATTTCATCCACAAGCTTTAAACCAAGTCCAAAACCCTTTTCCCCGAGGGTACCTAAAGTGCTTCTACATTCATTAGAAATAATATCTATAATTGAATGAGGGAGGCCTTTACCATTATCGCTAACAGAAATTAGCAGGAGTTTGTTTTGTTGCTTATCATCTATATCCAGTAAAACCTTGATGGTACCGGCTTCTCCGGTAAATTTAATGGCGTTAGATATCAGGTTCCCTATGATAGAAAGCAGTTTCTTTTTTGAAAACCTTTGCCTGGCCGTGGCGCTGTCATGCTTCACCTGCAAATTTATATTCTTTAGATCGGCTCCTGGCTTATAGAGCCGCAGCAGGTGATCTCCAAGTTCTTCTAAATTATAGGTTGTGGAATTCAGTTGTCTTTCGATGTCCAGGTCCAGGATATCGCTGGTAAGTTCCATAAGCCCCTTTCCGGAATTATGGATGAGTTCAATATAAGGTATTAATTCATCTTCCGGAATTTCTTTATTTTTCATCATTTCAGATAATCCCACAATTCCATTAATTGGGCCTCGAATATCGTGCGCTACCTGATTTTTTATTTTAACAGCTTCTACCAGCGAAAAATCCAGGTCTCGTATTTTCTTTTTCATTTCAAGCTTCTGTACTATCTCGCCTGCAATAAGTTTAAGATGGTAAATGGTATCGTTAGAAATAGATGTTTCCTTTGTATTTAGCACGCAAATTGATCCAATATTCTCGCCAGAATTCAGTGTAAGGGGAATACCGAGATAATATTTGAATCCTCCTTCTGTTTTAACATAGGGTTTATTTTTAAAACGGCTCTCCAAATCCATACGGGGGATTTCAAGGTAATCTTCTGTTTCAATGGTATAAGTACAGGCAGATTCTTCTCTCGGCCTTTGTTCTATGGGAGAGTTTTTAGTTGAAACGGACCACTGGATAAGATTATCAATAAGATTAATGATAGAAATTGGAGTACCTGCTATTTTTGCAGCTAACTCCACGTAATTTTTTAAATATTCATGCAAATCTGTGTAATCCAGATCGAATTCACTGAGTTTCTTGATGCGTTGATATTCTCTTAGCTCAGCATTCATATTTTCAGTATTCAGCATAACTTCAACAGGCACTTATCCAATATTTTTTTCGACAGTACCAAATCCATTCATAACAGATTCTTGCAAACGGAATTCTTTCATTGCTTCCCAAACATTTTCTTTTTTTAGAGGCTTACTTACAAAGCCTATCACCTCATCATAACTTTTCGCGAGAATATGATCGGCCTTATATATGGAAGAAGTCACTATCATTATGGAAATATTATTTACATAGGGTTTTTTCCGGCATATTTCAATAAATTCCCAACCGTTCCTTCCTGGCATATTCAGGTCCAGAAAAATAAGGAACTTTGTATCCTCATCTGAATTCTCGTTCAGAAATTCTAATGCCTCATCAGCACCAAAAAAAGCTGTAGGCTCAATATTGGTTTCCCGCTGGATTAAATGAGCATGCAATTTCACAAATATCCTGTCATCTTCAACAATCATGATGTTGAGAATATTTTCGTTAATTCTAGACATTAGTATTTTCTATTTTTTTTATTCTGTTCATTATAATATCATCCACTTCCTTTGCAGAAAAGCTTATAAGCTGGATGAGTTCTTCCCTCTCCCAAATTTCATACTGTTGCTGTTCCAGGCACCCTATAAGTGCCTGAAGCCTTACCACGGGACCCCTCAATACATGTGCCTGTTCCCAGGCAGTTTCTTTCAGCACCTTATTCTGGGTTTCTGTTTTTTTTAGCAACTTTTTATGCCTGGACATGTCTAAAATAGCCCCCACAACACGTGTAGCTTCGCCATTTTCATTTCTTAGGATGTAAGCCCGGTCCATCACATAGGCTATTTTGCCATTACTTTTAAGTAACCGGTATTGCACCTTGACCTTCTCTGTTAAAGGGTTTTTAAGTGCTTCTTCAAATTTATTTTTTACTTCGACCCTGTCCCTCTTATCTATGATCTCCATCCAGGCAAGGCCGGAATAGTCGGAAAGGTTATAACCGTATTTTCTTTCAAAAACTTTATTTCTTTTTGATTTATTATTTAAGATATCCCAGTCATAGATCAAATCACCTGTAGCCATAAGGGCGAAATTTTGCCGGTCATAAAGCTCCTTCATTTCTTTTTTCTGGTTCATTTCAGCTGTAATATCCCTGGAATTGATTACTATACCTTCCACCTCCGGAGAGTCTATAAGATTCGTTGCTTTTGATTCGAGCCATCTCCAATTTCCACCTCCATCCATAAAGCGGAAAGCAGGGATATCCAGCTGCTTTTCGTGCTGTATTTCCATTAGATTCTTATTCAGTCGCTCCTGATCTTCGGGATGTATAAATTCAAAAGCATTCCTGCCAATAAATTCCTCCGGAGATATTTGTAATACTGAGTAAGAAGATTCAGTTGAAAATTTAAAATTTCCTTCCAGGTCCAGGATGGCAATAAGGTCTGAAGCTTCCTGAACCAGTGCCTTGAATTTCTTTTCATTTTTAAGCAGCCGCTCCTGGGTTTGCTTTACGGACAGTTGCGCCTGAAGTTTTTCGGTGATATCCTTAGCTATGCCATAAACGCCTTTTATTTCCCCCTTTATCTCCATAGGAGCCAGGGATATTTGCACGGAAAATTTCCTCCCTTTAAAAGAAAAGAAATCAGCTTGTAATTCCTGTTTTTCACCTTTGGCCGCTTTTAAAAAATGATCCAGTACTCTATCCCGGTCATAGGTTGCACAAAATGGGATAAAGCTCATATTTTTTAATTCCTGTACAGACATATCCGCCATGTTGGCAAGGCCCTCATTCACATTGATAAAATTACCTTCCAGATCCAGAGAATAAAGTCCATCAACGCTGTGCTCAATAAAATATCCATGATTTACCAGGTTCCCCCCTAGTTTTTTTTCTATAATTTTTTGTTCTCTTTTAAGCTGAATTTCAGCTGTTCTATCCAGAAAGGTCATAAGTACCAAAGCATCCCTTTTCTCTTCCAGTTTAACAGGTAAGAGTTCTAAAGACAAATACTTTTCTATTGAATCTGAACCAGGGTTTTCTTTCTCAAGTTTTATAGGACCAAATATCTCTTGTTTTCCTTTTTGAAATACTTCATCTATTGAAGCCAGAAGCTTATTAAAACAAAAATCTGATTTCAAAAAACTAGCAGGCAGGCATTCAGGGAGTTCAAACCCCACCACCTCATCTCTTTTTTTTAAGGCTAACTGAAGATAAGCCTGATTAGTATTTTTAATTATAATATTTCCCTGTTGCGGCTCTAGAAGCAAACAAGGTAGGGGCAATTTCTCGAAAATTTCATTATAGAGTTCCATACCTAATTTACTTTCAGTCTTTCAAAAATCAAAGCTTCTTCAACATTAGTTAAAGAAAAGCTAAAATAATTTCCAAATATATAAATATTCTTTTAATCGATATAATTAATAATTATACTCTATTCGAAATATATCTGTAAGAATTTTCCTTAATTTGGCAGGCAACTAACCGCCTAATGAGCATTTAATTAAATTTAAAAGATGATAAAATATTTGTGCTTTTAACAGCTTAAAAGAAACTGGAAGAAAATAGGCGAGGATAATTTATGGATAGCTCTGGTTACTTTAAGGAGATAGCGTAATTTAAAAAGACCGGCATTTTACCCCAATTAGTCACAGTACCAATAAGAATCTGACTTGAAGGATGGGAAGAATATTCTAATAATAGCTGGGATTTATTATAGTGTCTCAGATAGTATTTTTATTAGGACTGAAGAAGAATAATGAAGAGTATCCCGATTTTTTTTAAAAGAGCAAAATTTCAGCAATGAGAAGCCATTTCTTTAAGATAGAATATCGCTAAACTTATCTTTTTTTGAAATACTCATCAATCCCAAAATGAACCACCAGTAAATAAACGGTTATTATCAAAGCGAGGATCGCGAGAACAATAGAAGCGTAAAAGAAAAAATTGACCATAATATCTGATTCATAAAGGACAGACAAAGGCATCGTTTCAGATGAAAATGAATTCCATTTTAAAAAGCGAAGATACAGAAGGAGATTCCGGAGAATTGCAAGAATAGATTAAATTGTTACCGTTTTTCAATTGGTTTTCATCCTTAAAAACAAAAAAGCCTCTTCCCGTTTAGACGGAAAAAAGCTTTTCATTGGTTAACCAAAAATCCACACAACAAGGATCATAACTCGGTTAACTACACATCCCAGTCTCCCGGGACAAACAACACAACTAACCTTTAGTGCCAAAAAAAGCCCCCCATATAGAGGAGCTTCTTTGCAACTTTGCGGTCTGGACGAGACTCGAACGAATCGCCCAACGTCTTTATATATAGGCTTCTCCAGAGGCCCATTTTTAAGTAGCACCGAATTCGTCACCTTTTAACGAATTTTAACATTCTTAAAAGTAGGAAATACCCTATTGGTGACATTTGAATGCAAACGATGCTATTATGAATCTATTTTTTTAAAGAACTACCTCTATTTTCAAAGAGGGCTGGCAAATATAGTATTTCTTGTAGATAAGAGACAAAAAATTGTACTTTTATTTTACTCTTGTTTCTTAGAGTTATCAATTGCGCTATACGTTGTTTTGGCAAAAGTTATTGCATACCACTATTTTTATATAAATGGTAATGTTCTTTCATATCAATAAGAGTTTTAGGATTCAAAGTTTTTAAAATCTTGAATTCTTCAATTAAAGGTTTGAATTTTTTACCCATATCTGAAAGTCCATTATAAAATATCATGAAAAGTTCATCATTTGAAAGCTGCGCTCTTACCAAACTGGCATACATTTGCTTATTCTCAATATCAGAGTTCTTAATGAACTTGAAAGTATGGTATAAATTTCTAAAATAGTGACCTAAGTCTGATTGATGTTTTTCGTAATATTCGTCGTAAACTTTTTTTACAAAATCTATCTCATTTATTGAATTTGCTTCTCTTTTTTCATCTTTTTCAAAATATAAATACTTGAGTCCATTTCTAAATCTTACGAAGCAATCTCTACCAGTAGTTATTTCCAATATTTTTTCGTTTGGAGGCTTATTTCCATGATGATCTCGATTTCTCATTCTTTCAATAAGATCATATTTGTTTCTGGTACTTTTGAGATCTATTGAGTTGACAATTTGATGATGAAGATTTACAAGATTAAAAAAGGTAGATTCGAATTGTTGTTTTTTTAGAGTTTTACTCTGAATTTTAAAGACTTCTCTTGTTTCAGAAAGTTCTTCTCTCTGAAGTTCGAATTCCTTTATTTGTTGTTTTAAAGCATCGGTTTGTGCATCTAAAACCATTCTATTTGTTTGAAAATCTTTTCTTTGTTCTGAAAGTGCTACATAAAAGAGCATGACACCAGCTAAAGCCCAAAGAGATCCAATTAGTCCTCCAACAAAATCTCCGAATTGTGCAATTTTATCGGACTGTATTTTTGAATCGAAAGAAAAAAACCAATCTTTCCATACGAATATTAATATAGCAATTATGAGCAGGATAAAACCTCCAATTAAAATTCTAATGCTATTTTTTTCAGTTAGTATATTTCTCATAATTGTTGCCAACGGTTTCCCTTATCTGAGAAGTGCGGAATTTAACACACGGAGTTGTCGGTTTATGGTTTTGTTTTTTGGAGTTCTAAGATATTGATTTTGTTCGAACACTGCATATTTGCAATGAAACACCTTAAGTTTAATTTTCTAATTCTTTTTCTGCTATTAAGTTTTTAAAGTAGTCAGCTACTTTTGAGGCACCTGTTTTTCCTCCATCATCGATGTTAGATAAAATCACAATTGTGTAATTATCATCTAGGAAATCCATTAATTCACAGTGAATCCCATACCAACCACCGCTATGTCCAATTATTTTTTGGTTGTATCTATTGTCTATATCAATACCATATCCTAAATGCGTATTATAGCCTTTTACTTTAGGTTCCAACATTAAATCGGTGGTTTCTTTATCTAGTAGTTGATAGTTTCTTAAAGCTTTTGAGAATTTAAATAAATCATCAACTGTAGAATAGTAAAATCCGGCTGGAGATGCTTTAGTCAAGTAATACTCATTCTTTTTTAGATTTTCATTTTGACCAAAGCCTGATGTATATCCACTAGCTTTATTTTTTACAATTGAATCTACTTGAATTTCTGAGGTTGCAAACATATCTGCCGGTTCTAGAATATTCTCTTTTATATAATCGTAATAATTTTCTCCAGAAACTTTCTCAATTATTAAACCTAGAACCACGAATCCTGTTCCACTATAATCATACTTTGTTCCAGGTTTAGATAGTAAGGTGTCATTAGCAAAAAGTGGCACAAAATCAGAAATTTCTTCGTAATCGGAATTTTTGATCTTATCTAAATCATTAACGTAAAAATTGTTAAGACCTGAAGTGTGGGTTAATAGTTGATGTATTGTTACCGAGTTTCTAACGATCTCGTTTGGATAATCCGGTAAATATTTTCCAATCGGTGTCTTAAGGTCTAATTTATCTTTCTCATAAAGTTGTAAAGCTGCAACAGCGGTAAACATTTTTGTAATAGAAGCGATATTAAATTTCGTATCAATTTTATTTTTTACATCGTATTCTATACTTGAAAGTCCGTAAGCTCTTTTATCAATTATTTCATCATTTTTAGCTATCAAAATTGCTCCTGAAAATTCTGAATCATTCAAATTATTTAAATAATCCTTGATCTCAGAATTTGTCGATTGAGAATATATCGAAGAAAATATTATTGTAAAAAGAAACAGAATTTTAAATTTCATTGAAGTTGAATTTTGATAAAAAATAATATAACGGCTTCGCTTATCGCAAGTTTGCGGAATGAAGCACACGAAGTTGTCGGCTTATTGTTTTGTTAGTTGAAGTTCTAAGTTATCGATTTTGTTTGGATACCGCATATTTTTGATCAAGCGGTGTTGACACCAGTTTGTTGTATGAATTTCTTAATTTCAAGATCATCTTTTATTTTGTAAATAACTGAAATCAGAATTTTTAGAAGAATATATAAGTCATTTTTTTGTTCCTCATGAAGATTACTATTGGTTCCGTGCAAATATTTGTTTCTTAAATCTAAACCATTCGAAAACTCCTTCTTATTCAAATAGTAATTCAAATACTTTCTCTCTTCAATTGTAAATAATTTACTTTCAAATTTGACCATTTTGATTTTTTCTAGGTCTATAATCTTATTTCTTAGTTCCTCTGGATGATGCCAAAAATTTATTACATCTTCATAATGTAGTATCCCAATGACATTAATTAAACTGGAGTCCTTTATTTTAATAATATTGTCTTCATCAATAACTAAATAACCTTTAGAAATTAAATAATCTATTTCGCTTTTTTGATAATTTTCAAATTGATCATAATTGACTTTTTCGTTTTCAATTAATTGATAAAAGGTAGAATATTTCCCTTGATAAGGTTTTACATAATGTAGCATCGATTGTCTTGAAAAAAAATCTCGACGTAATCTTATAAATTCTTCTCCTTGTCCATAAACGTACTTTTTCTCTACTATACTTTTGACTTTTCCAAAATAAAGAGGAGAAGAGCTAAATTGAATTAAATCAAAATCTATGTGTCCTTCTTCTACATAGCATTCATATTGCTTAATCAAAAATTCTAGCTCTGGAGCTAGAACTCTAATTTTTTCATAAGGTGATATATTTTTCGAAGGAACAGATATCCGTAAATTACTAATTTCAAATTCTTCGTTTAGAAGTTCATTTACTTGAAAAGAAATCACTTCTTCCATTGATATATCATTTTCCTCTAAATAATTTAAATAGAGAGCAATTTGTAAATGAGAAAGGAGTCCTTTTTCATAAAATTTTTGTGAAATCCAATATTCATGCCTTGATCTCATTAAAGCGTTTTCAAATGGATCTATTTGATAGTGTTTTGTTACTAAATCTATACAGCCTTGATCATTTACATACCTAAATAAACTTGAAAAATTTTGAAAAACACCATTTAATGTTTTAGTATGATTCAACCATTTTTCGGAATAAGAATATGTCAAGGTACCTTCGTCTCTTAATATTTTTATCGGTTCTTGTTGATCAGCGGAAATTGTCCCTCCAATTCTATGATTAGATGTAACACCCTCTTCTAAAATTTCCTCATTCAATCTATCTGATACTTTTTTAGCTTTAAGCTTAATTTTGTCTGATAGTTTTAGATAACTTGATTTTACAATTAATCGAACATAATTTAGATTTGCATTTGGTGATTGTAAATAGTTTTCAATAATTACTTCTATTTCCGATTCCTTAAATTTCGGGAAATGCATCTCAGGGTGATCAGAAAAGTGCTCTTGTTCATAACAGGAAAGTAATAATTCGGCAGTTTCACTTGATTGGATAAGGTAGCTTTTAATTTCTCTTGAAAAATGATCAACAATCTTCTTTTGCTTTAATACTGGACGAATATTAAAACGTTTGTTTTTTAATAATTCATCCAAAGTATTTGGATTTATTTTCTTAAACGTACTGAATTTGCTTATGAGAGTCCAAAATGAATCGTAGTAATGGAATTCTATTTCTGAAAAAAGTTTTAGAAAATTTTCATCATCAATCTTAATCCAAAAGTTTCTTAACCACTCCCAATATTTTTCAACGATATTCTTATATTCTTGTTTTGTTTTTTCATCCCAACGGGATAGAAAAATCTCGTGATCGAAATATAATTTGATTTGGTATAATTCTATTATATCATTTACATCTAAACCGTCTTCTGAATTTAATTTCTTGAAAATTTTTTCCGCACTTTCTAGATTTCTATCTGCAGATAAGTCATACTTTGAATAAAATACTACTCTATTAAACTCATTTTTCATTTAAATTGAATTATGATAAAAATTGCTGCCCACGATCCCTGTTAACAACAAGTAGTGCGGAATTATGGACGCGGATTTGTCGGCTTAATATTAGTTTGTTGATCAAGTAAATATTTTCATTCTAACGCTGCCGGCTATTGGAGATTAACCTTTGTTCTTTGTTCGTGATTACGGGTCACATAGTAAAAATATACCTGATGCTACTGTTACTATGGCACCAGCCACAGGAATTAATAAGTCGGCAATTGCGCTTCCTCCAACTGCAATCCATTTACCTGTAGCTAAAATCTTATCATTTGGACTAATATCACCTTCTGGTTTTTTAAGTGTCTTTCTAACTGCTTTATCAAAAGCTTTTTGTGAAACTTGAACCGCAACTCCTCCAGCTTCTACAATTTTATCAAATGCTGCACGGAATTTTGCAATTAGCCAAGAATTGGTTGTAAGGAATTCCCATTCTTCATATAATATTTGTGTGATATCTCTACTTTCCGTTAGTTTCAACAAGTTTCCATAAAGATCCTCATTATTTATCTCAGATGACTCATACAGTTTGATATTATCTGAATTCTGGATCAGAAAATTCTTGATTAATTCCGGATTGCTTATATTTTCTTTAATTTCAAATTGGATTGCTAATTGATTAAGCATATTTATATTAGACTGATCATTATCGATAAATACACTTTTCAACATTTCAATAAGCTTTTTAGATATTACAATTTTATCTTCGTAATAATCCCTTAGTATTCGCGTTAGGTCAAAAAGACTGTCTTGATGCAATATTATGGATGCATCAATCATTATTCGATCTTTCATATTTTCTAAATTTCTGGTCGGTTTAATTACCTTAATTTACTGAAAATATCTAAATCACGACGCAAAACTCATTATAGCTATCAAAATATATTCCTCTAATAAATAATACAGCGGATTAAGAAAAGGTTTTGTTTAAATAATAAAGTATGGAAAGGAAGATTGCTAAAAATAAAGAGAAAGAGAGTCTCATTCAAATTTTGAGAATGAGAGATTTTACTTCTGACAAATCCTTCTAGAGAAATGATTTCATGGAATAAACCTCGAGGGCTAATTAAGTTTAAAATTTAAATTATAAACTTACTTTTTTGAATTGCTTTCAAGTTCGGTAATACGTTTCTGAAGAATTGCTTTCGTCTCTTTCAAAGAATCATTGGCATCTTCCAAAGCATTATTTGCTTTTTCCAGCGCATCTATTTGGCTTTGGAGGTTAACCAATTTTTCGCGGAGAACTCCTGGATCAGTTTCATTATAAATTGATTCTGCGGAATCCTTTTGAAGCATAGGACCATTCCCAGTTAAAATCCATTCTGCACTATATCGGGGATAATTATCTACTAATGCTAATAACCACTTTGCCTGAATATCAGTGCCTTTACTTATTGCCCGCGATAACACACCCTTACTTGCCCCAATCGTTTTTTCTAAGTTGGTTATACTAACCCTTTCATTTTGGGCAATATCTATAAAAACTTGTAAAATATTTCTCATACAGAAGATAATTATCTTCAAAAAGTTAGTTTAGTTGAAAATTATCAACTATATTTGGTTTTGTTCCCAACAAAGGAACAAGCCACCGAACAAGCAAACTTACGTAATTTATGAAGAAAACTTATAACACTGGAGTAGTAAAAGCCCTTGCTTGTAAATACGATGTGACTCCTCGTTACATAAGATATTGTCTAAGCGGTGATCGAACTCCGATATATGCAGATGAATTAATTGCAGAATATTATAAAATGTTGGAACAAGTGGAAAAAGCCCTGAAGGTCGGAGAATAAAGTTATAGAATTTAAAAATAGGCACCTCATTTAGGAATAAATCGCTCTGATTAAATAACTCAAGAAAAGAAAATTCTTATGTCACATGATTATTATGAATTATTATCACAGGGTCATCCTGCTGCTTTAAAATTTATACATAACCGATACAGCCGAATGGTTTACTGGTTGGGTAAAGGAATTATCAATGATGATTTCATTATAGAATGTTTAGTCCAGGATACTTTTTTAAAATTATGGGCGAACCGGGATAAGATCGAATCAGAGAAACATCTTTTCTTCTTTTTGAGAATGGTGATGAAAAGAAAATGTTATACCTATTATACTAGCCCCAAGCGTAAGTTCTTCCAGAAAATAAATTCTTTAGAAAGCTATGAGAACTATCAGGATTATCTTGCAGGGTATGATCCCAAAGAAGATATCAAGAACCAGAAGGACCATGAATCTCAACAGGAAGATTTTGAACTCGTACAAAAAGTATTACCCTTACTAATTCCAGAACGAAAAAGACTTATTGAACTCTGTTTGAAATATGGGTTTCGGTATAAGGTGATTGCCAGGGTCATGGGAATAAGTATAACCGAAGCCAGTAATGAGGTAAAGCAAGCCATTCAGGATCTTAAAAATATTCTCAACCATGATAGTAAACCAGAATCTAAGCCGCAACCTATTGTGAAAGGAAAAGTTCAGGATGAAATTTCAACTGAACAACAAAAAGTATTGGAGCTGCGATGTGTGAAGAAATATTCCTTTGAAGTTATTGCCACTGAACTTAATCTATCTCAAAAGCAAGTACATGCTGTATTTACAGCGGCTTATAAGCTAATGCAGGAGAAACACAATGATCAATTACAAATGGCTTGATATGGCAAATAAGACGATGAAATTGACGCGGAAAATCCAGCTGCTGGTAGACCTACCCACTAAAGAAGAGCGAAAAGAAGCGATGAATACACTCTACCAGTGGCAAAACAGGGCTTATCGGGCTGCCAATCTTATGGTCACTCACCTGTACGTTCAGGAAATGATCAAAGACTTTCTCTATTTATCAGAAGAGGTTAAGTATAAACTTGCAGATGAAAAAAAGGACGACCTCGGCATTTTAAATGGTTCGCGAATCCATACCACTTATCGGGTGGTATCCAACCGGTTTAAAGGTGAAATCCCTACTAATATTTTAACTAATCTAAAAAGTAGCTTATATAGCTCTTTTAATAAAGAAAAACTCGAATACTGGAAGGGTGAGCGTTCTTTAAAAAATTTCAGGAGGGATATGGCTTTTCCATTCGATACAGAAGGCATGAGTAAAATAACCTATAATGAAGAGAATAGAGCTTTCTGTTTTCGGTTATTCAAAATACCCTTAAAGACCTATTTGGGAAGAGACTTTTCTGATAAGCGAGTTTTACTGGAAAGGGTTATGAATGGAGAACTCAAACTCTGCACCTCTCATATAAAACTAAAGGATGGTAAGATCTTCTGGCTTCCTGTATTTGAGATAGAAAAGGAGAAACATGAACTCAAACCTGAAGTGATCGCCGAGGCTACGCTGTCCCTTGAATATCCAATTATAGTAAAAATTGGTAGGAAGAAGCATACCATTGGTACACGAGAGGAATTTTTATACAGACGACTTGCCATACAGGCTGCTATAAAAAGAGCAAAACACGGAGTTACGTATGCCAGATCTGGAAAAGGCCGTAAAAGAAAAACAAAAGCTCTGACCACGTTTCGTGATACCGAGAGAAATTATGTACATAATCGCCTCCATGTCTATAGCAGGAAACTCATAGATTTCTGCGTTAAACATCAGGCAGGAACTCTTCTGTTATTGAATCAAAAAGAAAAATCAGAAATAGCCAAGGAGGAAGAATTTGTGGTGAGGAACTGGAGTTACTTTGAACTAATGACCAAAATAAAATACAAGGCCGAAAAGGCCGGGGTAGAACTTATTATAGATTAAGTTTTAGTTGCGAGGGTGCCTGTACACCCGCAAGGTGAGGTCTAAGACACTCACTAAATGCGTAGAGCATATACAACGCGTGGGCTTGCTTATAACAATAATTAGATTGCCTCACATTTTAAATACACAATCAAGATAGAACAAATTTTACCTCAAAATTGGACATTCATTTTATTTGAGATAATCTAAATTTTAACATATCTATGAAATATAAACTTCAAGTAATTTTGAATGTTCACTTGTCATATGGGCGAAATCACAGATGGCGGGAATTAGTATTGATTCTCCTTGCTTGAGATGATCATTCTTGCCATTTATTCCAATCTCAACCTCTCCCTCAACAGACATTAATACTACAAATGACTTTAGATAGGAGTAATCCCTTTTAATTTCCCCATTAACCTTAATAAGGTTAGTTGTAAAAAATCTGCAATCAACAAGATTCGAAGTACTATTATTATTAATTGAATAATTGACAGTATGGTCATCAACAACATTATAATTCATTGCTTCCGCCGCCAACTCAGTATGTAATTCTCGGGATTTTCCATTTTCGTCTATCCTGTCCCAATCATAAACCCTATAAGTGATATCTGAAGTCTGCTGGATTTCAGCTAACATAACACCTTCTCCAATCGCATGCACTTTCCCGGCCTTAATAAAAAAAGTATCTCCCTCTTGAACCTTAATGAAATTAAGATGATCGGTTATTGTCCCTTTTTTTAAACTTTCACTGTATTCTTCTGAACTGATTCTATTTTTCCAGCCAACGTTTATCATTGCTCCTTCGTCAGCCTGCATCACATACCACATTTCTGTTTTTCCGAAGGAATCATGCTTTTTCTTGGCCATTTCATCCCCTGGATGCACCTGAACAGATAAGTTCCTGGAAGCATCTATATACTTGATCAGCAAAGGAAATTTTCCACCAAATCTGTCAACTACATACTTTCCCAAAATCTCGTCGGGAAAATGCTCAAGCAGTTCATCCAAATTCAAACCCGCATATACACCATTTTTTACTTCAGAGATATTACCTTCTACAGTTGAGATCTCCCAGCTTTCACCAGCCTTATCAGAAGCCGACTTCCCAAGGAGATTCCTTAATTTGGAGCCTCCCCAGATTTTATCTTTGATGATGGGCTTAAACCTAATTCCATACGGAATAAATTTTTCAGATGTCATAATTAATATTTTTTCTACTATTTTTAAAATTAACTGATTCCGATATTAGATAATTGAAACATTATTTGATTTATTTCTGGTTCCGTAGAAAATGATATAGGCATAACAGAGAATTACAAGTAAAAAAGCCATACCAAATCCGAAAGAATCGGTTAAGAACCCAAATGCCGGAGGGATAACGGCTCCTCCCATTATCATAGTACAAAGGATTCCAGACCCCTGGGGTTTATCATTTCCTAGTCCATCGAGTGCCAAACTGAAAATAGTTGGAAACATAATAGAATTGAAAAAACCTACGAAAATGATTGCCCACATCGCTAATAGACCTGACATTAAGGAAGAAAGCAAAATCATGATTATTGCGCACGTAGCAAAAGCTATTAATACCTTTGCAGGATTAATTATTTTTGTTAAATAAGATCCTATAAAACGTCCTACCATGGCTCCCGTCCAGTAGAATGTTACGAAAACCCCCACTAAAGCCATATCACTCGAGGAAGTGGCCCCCGTATTCAAAATTCCTTCGGCTATCCAAACCATGAACGGAGTACTAAGAGTTATTTCCTGAATATTTAAACTAAGAAAATAATTCACCATATAACTTCCTAAGGAAACCTCTGCACCCACATAAAAGAAAATTCCAAAGGCCCCCAATATCAAATTTTTATTTCGCAATACACCCCGGTAATTATTTGAAGAGGCCGTATCTCCAATCTTTGGAAGGTTGACAAAGCAAAAAAGTAAAGCTATCACTCCTATAAACGCAGCGATTCCCAAAAATGGAATCTGCACAGTAGCTGCTTCGTCAATATAATAATCATGCCTTGCACTTTTACTGAGCCTTTCAATATCAGAAATTGTCAATACCTTGTCTTTTAAAATAAAAAGTGCTCCTATTGCCGGTGCTACCGCCGTCCCTAAAGAGTTGAACGCCTGAGAAAGGTTTAAGCGACTGGAAGCATGTTTCTCAGGACCCAGCACAGTAACGTATGGATTAGCCGCAACTTGTAAAAAGGTTATTCCCGCTGCCAATGTGAAATATGCAAGCATAAATAGACCAAAAGCACGAAGAGATGATGCTGGATAAAAAAGCAAACATCCTAATGCCATTGTTACGAGACCAACTATAATTCCTCTTTTGTAACCTATTTTAGAAAGAAGGTACCCAGCTGGTATTGATAGTATCATATAGGCCCCAAAAAATGCAAACTGAACCAGCCCAGCCTGGAAATAAGATAAAGTAAAAATTTCTTTTAACCGAGGAATTAATGAATCAACTAGAACAGTTATGAAACCCCAAAGAAAAAAGAGTATTGTTATTAATGCAAATGATGATTTATACCTCCGATTATTTTTCATGATTAATTATTGATTGGACTTCATTCATGATTAATGGTATTGCAGGAACAACGTTAGAATGCCCATATCCCTGCAATTCAAATAACTTGGTATAATTATGTCCGGAGACCTCCATCATGTTTTTTAGAAATAAATTTTCTTCATATCTACCTGGTATGTCCATAATTCTATCACCGGTAAATAATATTAATGGAGGTGCATTATTAGTAATATGATTAAGTGGTGCATATTCATCAATAAGTATTTTATTATCCGGATATCCCATTTCTTCAATTATAGTTGAATGAGTTACCATCTGACCACTTAGAATGAACAAACCTGCCAATTGATTTGTGTTTATTCCGTAATTACTTAACCATTTTTTATCCAAACCAACTAAACTAGCCAGATAACCGCCAGCTGAATAACCCATTAAGAATATTTTCTCCTCATCACCTCCATAATCTTTTACGTTTTTAAATGTCCATGCAATAGCGGCGGCAACATCTTCTATATAAAGTGGGGCCTTAACTTTAGGAGAAAGTCTATAATTAACACTTACAATATTTAGCCCGGTATCCAATAATTCTTTAGGTAATTCAATTTTATCTCCTCCTTTTAACCAGCCCCCATGGATGTAAATGATTGTTACATTGTCTTTGGATAATTCGGAGTAATAAACATCAAGTGTACATTTTGCGATAATATCCTGAGAGGTCTGTAACGAGTCAGGGTAATAGTTTATATCAAAAACTGCCTGCTTCTCTTTATTTACCTGACTATTGGCCGTAAAAATCCATGAAAATAGAATTATGCAGATCCAAGATAATCTATGCATTTTCGTATTTAAATCTTTAATTTTTGAATAGCCTTTCAGTAAAACTTCTTAACTGCTCTCTCCAAAATTGCCATTCGTGGCCGTATGATGCCACATAAAATTCAGCATCAATTCCGTTATTCTCTAATTGGGTTACAAATTGTTTATGCCCCTCAAACCTAGGATCTTTACTGCCACAGGCTATCCAGAGTAATTCTAAAGATTTATTTAAAAGTTCAGATTTATTAAAAACCCCTGGGATATATGTTCCCATATTTATTTCCGGATCACTTAAAATGCCTGCACTAAAATCTCCAACGTACGAAAACTTATCAGGGTTTCTCATACCTATTACTACAGCTTGGCCACCGCCCATTGAAAGGCCTGCAATTGCCCTATCATCTTTATTTTTACTAACATGGTAACGCTTTTCAATCACTGGAATAATATCTTTAAATAACTCCTCTTCTAAATATTCCATTCCTTCAACTGTACTTCCACTGGCCCAAGATCCGTCAATTAAACCGTTAGACATAACAATGAGCATCGGCTTTGCTTTCCCTTCATTGATCAAATTATCAAGAATAATATTCGCATGCCCGTCATTTACCCAACTACCTTCATTATCCCCTCCTCCATGGCGTAAGTACAGTACTGGAAATTTTTTCTCTGGTGAAGCCAGATATATTTTTGGCACATAGACAAACATTTTTCGAATGCGGCCTAATGTTTTAGACCTATAATTTATAATATGCACATCCCCATGGGGAACATCCTGAAGTTCATCAAACCTCGCAGGGTCGCCCGGAACCTCCACAATACTACCATACACTTTAGTACCAACCTTAATATTGGGGTTTTCCGGATCCAGTTTTCTGAAGTGACCATTTACAAAAAAATTATATTGGTAAATTCCCGGTGGCACACTATCCAAGGTAACAGTCCAGTTGCCATCTTTATCTTTTAACATTACCTTTTTTTGTACATCCCATTCTCCAAAATGAAGTTCAACTGAAGTTGCCTCTGGTTCTTTCAATCTGAAGGTAATGCTATTGTCACCGCTAACTACAGGAGAAAATTTTGGTGCCGCCGGGCCCCACCAACCCTTAGTACTAAATGGGTTTCCCTGACCATAATTGTATGAACTCCCTAAAATGATCAGGAGGAATACGATTAAATATATTTTGTTATTCTTCATTATTATTTTAAATTTTCCAGGTAAATGTTCCTACCGAGCCTGGATCGAGACTTAAAACTGCATACTCTCCACCGTACTGAATCTTAAAAGAATTTTTGCCTGAACTGGTATTGGCTACAACTAGGACGATCTTATCATCAGGCGTTTTAAAGGCCACATTGGGCAAAAGGTTATTTTGACTACTGGACCATACCCTATTTACCATAGGTCGCTGTTCGTCCTGGTAAATGTATACAATCGGGTCATCCCCCTGAGTAGAATAAATTCTGCGTGATCCTGGTCTTACCAATTTTGAGGCATGGGCAATAGTATAAAATGCCAAATTTCGAGAAACCTTATTGCCATCAATTGTTAGAGCTCCCTGGCACATTGAACAACCACCGTTATCGGTGTGTGGATCATTTTCTGGATCTGCGGCCAGATTCCATAAAATGATATTTCGACTCCAGTTATTAATTCCTTGTATCACCAATCGGTTTACAGGTTCTGTAATATCGATCGAATCACTTTGAGGGTTTTCGGTAACCATTTGTTCGGTAAAATAAATGTGTTTGTCAGGACGAGCACGGTGAATTATTGACATGGTTTCCATATTACCTCGATAATTATGGAAGGCCGAACCATCAATAAATTTACTAGCTGTAGTATCCTGTAGAATACTCAAGGGATAATCCGGTCTATCTGTGTTATGATCGAAAATCACAATTTTAGTACTAAGTTTATTTTCCTTGAATTTAGGTCCTAAATGTTTTTTTATAAAATCTGCCTGTTCAAACCAGAACCAAGACATACTTGGAGTATTGCGAGAATTCATTGGTTCGTTTTGAATGGTGATTGCATCTATAGGAATCCCTTGTTCTTTCATTTCAAGAATATATTTCACAAAGTAATCTGCATATACTTCATAACAATCTTCTTTTAATTTCCCTCCACGAATATTATCATTAGTTTTCATCCATAAAGGAGCAGACCATGGGGACCCCATTACTTTGATTTCAGGATTAATTTCTAAAATTTCCCTCATAACCGGCACTACATCCTGCAGGTCCTGGCCAAGTGAAAATTTTTCCAATTTATAGTCTGTTTCTCCTTGTTCTAAATCATTGTAAGAAAAAGTGAAACTATTTAGATCAGAAGATCCTATACTCAACCTCACATAACTTACACCTATGTCCTCAGGATTGGTGCCATAAACATTTTGCAGAATTTCCCTTCGCTTTTTAGCTTCCATTTTCATCAGAAGCTCCGCACTTCCACCAGTAACGGCAAATCCGAAACCATCAATAGCCTGCATGGTTTGATTCGGATCAATAATAATGGCGGGATATCGGGGATTATTTTCCTTAGAAAAAGAAGCAGTTTTATTTCCTTTTTGAAAAAGTCTAGTGCGATCCTGACTGGTTATCCAGCATTCTATTTCTCTATTCTCCTGCGCAGTATGTGAGAATGCACTAAGGAAACATAGGGTTAGTAAAATTCTTATTTTCATTTTTCGGTATCTTAAGGGTGATTCTTGCTTATTGGATCCGGTTTATTTTTTATCCTTAAACCTTTTAAACGAATGTCCGCGTAGATTGTCGTTGTATGATTTCAGAATGCAATTGATGGTTAATATTTCCTACTGGAAGCAAGCCTTTAATTCTATCAATTAAAGTTTCTAGAGCTAGTCGCCCCTGTTCCTTTGGTTTAAGGTCGATAGAACTTAGCGGTGGCCAAAAGGATTTGCCAAGGTAACTATCATTAAAGCCTAAAACGGATACATCGTTGGGTATGGAAAATCCGTTTTTTAAGATAAAGCTCATTACCTCAATCGCTAATTGTTCTGTACAGGCAAGTATCCCGTCCATAGATTTTGACAAAAGGCGCTCTTTTAGATGTCTTTTTGGAAATTTTTCTCGGTACTCAATAATAACAGGAGTTAAACCTAAAGACTGCATGGCGTTTCGGTACCCTTTTTTTCTGGATTCATAAATGCCCACATCTGATGAATCAGCCAGAAAAATGATGTTTTCACAACCTGCCTTTTCCAAATTGTAAATTGCCAATTCTGTTTTCAACTCCTCATCAGTAGTTATAGTATCACAATCAATTTCCGAAAACCCTCTATCAAATGTTACAACAGGAATTCTATAAGCTTTTAATTTCGACAAATGTCCAACGGCTTTTGTTCTTTTTGTTTCACGAGAAGGTGAAATAATAAGTCCATCAACCTGTGTTTCAACAAGTTTTTGAATGCAGGCTTTTTCCTTTTCCAGTGATTCATTTGACAAACAAAAAACTATCCTATAATTATTTTTAACTGCTAAAGATTCAATTCCTTCAAAAACACTGGAAAAGAATGGAGTTGAAATAGTTGGAAGAATTACCCCAATTGTATTGCATTTTCCTGCTTTTAAGTTTCGCGCTGCCATATTGGGAACATAGTTATTTAACATTGCAAATTCTTTAACTTTATTTACCGTTGTCTTACTGATTTCCGGGCTGTTATTCAGAGCCTTTGAAATAGTACTAATAGATAAATTAAGTGATTTTGATAATTCCTTCATTGTCACTTTTCCCGACATTTATAAGCAATTTTATTAGATGATTAATTTCTAACCTCTCTTCAAGTATTTAGAACAAATAATAAACTCTATGAGTTTAGCTTTACCGAATCATAACTTTTTTAAATTTTCATAGAGATAAGTTTCGAATCGATTCCATATAGAGCTACAATAATTAAATCTTTATTTTTATAATTCTTGATTTAAACTTTCCGTTAATTCAGTATTGAGAGATGTAAATTTTTCCGAGAAATTTTTTAATATGATGAGAGTGGAAATATCTTTATTATAAACAGAATACCACCCTTGATATTCATGTGGAGGATCTCCTATAAAATCATCTCCTGTTTTCCAAATAGCCTTTGGAACTCTGGGTCTTCCCTCGCCTCCCCAAGCCCAAAAATTTACTCCAGACATTTGCTTCAAATTCTGAGCATAATTTAAAATTGATTGAAAAATAAATCTGAAGTAATTATCTCTATACATTACTTCTGAAGCTACCTTATAACTATTATCATCCCTTGATATTCCGAATTCCTCCAGAACTATCGGTTTATTTAATTCCTTTGCGACTTTCAGATGTTCATTAATATATTGAGAAGCCTTAAGGATAGCATCACTATATGTTTCTTCAGGTTCCTTTGGATTGTACCACCCCCAGTTTTGTACCCATAGATGAAACGTACAGTAATCTATAGAAGAGTAATTGTGGTCATTAAAAAAGTCTGTTCCATTTTTTGGTGAGGGGGTGTTTCCTTCGCTACCTATTGATACTAAATGATTACTGTCTAATTCTTTTATGAAATCGGCGGTTTCAAAGATCCATTTCCTATATAACTCCGGTTTATCTATTCCTTCCGGTTCATTGGCCAGTTGCCAAGCCATAATGGTTGGATCATTTCTGTATTCTAAACTATTTATAGTATTCTTTCTATTTACAATTTTGCGGATTAAATCTTTAAACCATTTTTGAGCTTTTTCATTTTGATAAAATTTTGCAGAGTATTCCTGATAAGTCCGCCAGTTTCCTCCTTCTGCAGGTGGGGGAAATGGAATCTCCTCATTTCCGTTCGCCCATGAAACGTATTGAGCGAACCCGCCAGACCAAGGCCAGAAATTATTTAGACATACAACTGCGAGCATATCCCGTTTTTTCATCTCATCAAGTAGAAAATCCAACCCAGCTAACAAATTTTCATTAAATTCTCCCGGTTCCGGCTGTAGGGTCGGATGCATTCGCCAGGGAGAATCTGGTTCACCCTCTGAAGATGCCATAATTCTTAAATTTTTCACCCCAAGTTTTTCTAATTGGTTTAATTCTCGAATCAGCCTATCCTTATTATTTGCGCCCAAGTTCATACCATACCAAAAATTTGTTCCCAAATAATGATAGGTTTTTCCACTCCTAACGAATTGGCCATCTTGAACCTCTACAAAATCTTGGGCATTGATTATTGAAAACATTAGCAAGCAGATAACTAAAATTATATAGTCTTTTTTCATATTTCAATTATATGGTTGATCTGGAATTAGAAAAACATAGTTAAAGCCATTGGGGATCAAATCTTTCCTTCATATCTTAATTCTAAAAGGCATTGATCTCTTTAAGAAATTTTTGCTTTGAAGGCCTTAATGCAGCCATTTTTTAGAAGAAAGCAGCATACATTCCAAAACAAGCTAGAATTAAAACAACCACTTGAACCCTATAATTTTTATACCATACCACTCCTTTCATTTCCTTGGTTTCATCCCTCCAGATTTGTACTGTCCAGGTATTTTCCCTGACCTTTTCTGTGGATGGCGGCTGGGTTACAAAGCTGACAATTACCGTTACCATTAAACTTATAATTAAAAGAACAGGAGCGAGAAGTAAAAAATGAAGTCCCAATTCAATATCTAAAACATATTTCAAGATCATTATTGCCGCAGCCACTATAAGACCTGAAAACAAGCCTGTAATTGCACCTGTTCCATTTGCTCTTTTCCAGAATAAGCCTAGAAAAAAGGTGCCTACAATCGGAGGAGCCAGATATGATACGATCTCCTGATAATAGGCAATCAGAGAGTCAAACTCCCGGATATATGGCGCCCAAATTACAGCAATTACTAGGGTAATTACAGCCGTTACCTGACCCACTCGAACTTTTTTCTTACTACTTGCATTCTTATCAATCTTACTGTAAAAATCCATTGTAAAGAGAGTGGATACCGAACTCAATGTAGCACTTAATGTAGAGGTCAGGGCGGATATCATTGCTGAAAGAATAATGCCAATAAGACCGATAGGTAAAAGTTCAAGAATTAGACGAGGATAAACCTGATCTGTATTAATCCCATAATCCTGTTTCAGCACACTTCCACTGATGATCTTATGAGGTAGATCTTCGACCCCGAAAAGGTTAATACCTCTAGCAATCAAACCTGGAATTATAAAAATAAATATGGTTAATAAGTATAAAAATCCGACCAATAAAACCCCTTTTCTTCCATGGTCTACAGATTTGGCAGAGAGCACCCTTTGCACCATAACCTGATTATTTGCCCAAAAGTAGAATCCTAGAATAGGAATTCCTACCCACATTCCAAGCCAAGGTACAGTTGGGTCATCAAGAGGACGTGTCAGCCTAAGCCAGAATCCGTCACTAAACCTTTCCACAAAAGTGTTCCATCCTCCAATATTATTAAGTGCAAAAAAGAATAACAGCGACGAACCAATTATTAGAATACCAGCCTGTATCATATCTGCATTGATAGCAGAAGAAAGACCACCAATAATTGTATAACTTCCGGCAACTGCAGCCATTCCAATAATTATCCAGACAATTTCAGCTTCCGGAAATATCATTTTAATAATTAAAGCTCCGGTATATAAAGTGGCCGCAGCATCTAAAAAGACATTTCCAATGATCGTAATGAAAGAAAAATAAGTCCTTGATCTTCCATCAAACCTTCTTTCAAGAAATTCTGGCATAGTAAAAATGCCTGATCTAATATAAAAAGGCAGAAAAAAGGTAGCGAAAAATGCCAGGACAAGCACAGATATCCAATTGTAATTAAAAACTGCTATTCCACTGATAAAACCTTCTCCGGAATGTCCCATTAAAGTAGAGCTAGAGACGCTTGCAGCGAAAAGAGAAAGACCTACCATTGGCCAGGTTAGGTTTCGTCCCGCCAGAAAATAGTCATCTGAGCTCGCCGTTTTTCCATGTTTTAATGCCCACCAAATAATGAATACTATATAGGCGAGTAAGACAAAAAAATCTATTGTACTTAGGCTCATGATTTTCCTTCGGAATTATATGTGGTATACAAAACAACACTTTTAGATGGTAATTTGAGTTTGAAGTTCTCCTTAAGCATTATATTATCCTTTTCCGGTATAGGAAAGCCAGAGGAATCGACTGGACGTTTACTTTCAGAGTATAGATATTTATTAAACCTTTTACCGTCTGCATTAAAGGAATTAACATCTACAGGCAATTCTATATCCTTTTCGGAATTGTTTATTACCGAAAAGGTGATATCCCCTTTAGAAGATTTACCAGCAACAAATCTCACTAATTCTGGTAATTTACCATTGCTTCCTATAATATCCATATCCCCTTTGAAATATCTGGTCATCAAAGCCCACGTATAGAACCAAGGGCGAATATCTTCATCTGATTTATCCCCAGTTAATTCTTCTCCTAAAATATTCCACATACCCCAACGCTTTAATTGAGTTTTATCCCCAGTATCACCGTTGGTATGCATAGCATCATCCAAACCCCAAGCAATCACACCATCAAAACCGGCATTAAGAGCCTGTGCCATGACATCTGCCATATCCACCCCATAATCATAATCATAAATCCTCATTTGACTATCGGGACTTGCATAAGGATCTGCTTTATATCGCGAAATATTGGGTTCTACATATTTTTCAAAACCTACCTCTCCTAACACAAACGGTTTATGTGCAACGCTGTCGGCAAAAGCGATCATTTCTGAATACATCTCTTGAAACTCGCCTGACCGAACTTTTTCTTGTGTAGGATAGTCATGTACATCATAAGCTCCTAAAACATCATTTAACTGCATAACTGCTTGCTCTGCCCATTCGACACCTTTATAAATCGACTTATCATTATTATAGGGGGTACTATCAGGACCCATGAGTTTTACCTGGTTCAAGTCTCTGGAAGCAATAGCGCTATCTAACATTTTAACGGCTTCTTTCCATTCCTTCCAGTTTCCATCAATTGATGACCAGTATCCATTAGGTTCATTAACCAAATTATAATATTTTATACATTGATAGCCCTTTTCCTTAATAAGATGTTCGAGGTGATCGGCGATGATAGAAATCCATTTAGGATCTGTTGCTCCGCTAAATGCGTTCTGCATATTCAGATTTGTGTCATGAACTTTATAAGGTTGTCCCCATTCCCCCAATATTACCTGTATATCATTCTTTTCACAATAATCAAGCAATTTGTAAAGTGCCTGCATTTCCTGATTTTCAAAGTCTAAAACAGGATTTCCATTATCCATACCTTTTAAGTATCTCCAGTTGGCCTGGTCGAGCACTCTAACAATTTTAGGTTGCATAAAATCCAGCCGTTCAAAAACAGTATTCCATTTATCCTCTGTCATTAAAAGACCCCACTCAGCTTCCTCTGCATCTGCGTGGGGATACGCCGACCATTCCACTCCTCCTCCAATAAAATCTGAAGATGGTGATATTATCTTATTAGGAAGCAACCCTATTACTTCCGAAGAAGAATTAGAAGATTTTTTATCACATCCTATAAATAACAGAACATTTGAACTTATCAAGGATATATAAATAATTCTTTTAAGCATTTTTCAAAGCATTTAGGAGTTCATCTAAATCACAGGTGGCAAGTCCCACATATTTATCTGCTGCACCATAATAAACGTACAAAGTTTTATCAATAATCATGTTGCCTGTTGGAAACACACAGCCTCTGTAATATCCTTCGAGCTCATAATCAAACTCCGGTTCCATAATAAAATATGGAAGTCTATGAGTTACAATTGTTGGGTCTTCAAGATCTAGCAGTACTGCTCCTACTCTATAAAACCCTTTACCGCCATTTTCAACACCATGATAGATAATTAACCATCCGTCTTTTGTTTTAAGAGGTGGGGTGCTTCCACCAATCTTCTCTTCCCAGGTACCTTTTATACCACTCAGTAATAACTTACTGGGTTCATCCCAAACCATAAGATCATTCGAAAATTTAATCCATATAGAAGGATGTTCACACCCATATTCTGTTCCCACCCATTCTTTGGGGCGGTGCAGCATTGCATATTTACCATTGATTTTTTCCGGAAACAAGATCACATCTCTATCATCAAGTTGGGGACTGGTAACACGTCCCAGTCTGCGATAAGTATGAAAATCTTTGGTTAATATTAATCCTGAATTTGCAATATTATTTTTTAATACCAAAGGTGCATCTTCGCCTACTTCAGGTAATCTTATTTCATCATGCCCAAAATTCCAATATTGCCCAGGTGGATAAGGCCGATAAGCATATGTGATATAATATTCTTCCCCAAATTTTACAATCCTCGGATCTTCTATTGCACCCATATCCGGACCATCTATACTAGGCTCTAAAACTGGTTTATCGGAAACTCTTTTAAAATCTTTTCCGTTATTACTGGTTGCCAATCCGAAACAAATCCTATGTTCTTCATCATTACCGGCGGCACGGTATAGCATATAAAAAATACCATCTTCGTACCACACCCCTGGATTGCAAGTCACAAGACTCTCCCAATCATTATTCATATTCGGCGACAACACAGGGTTGCTCTTAGATTTTTTTAGTTTCAATGACACGTTATTTAAAGTAGGTTTTTGAATTTCGTTCATTTTAAATTTTATTTTACTGGAATTATTTATCGATTTTGTTATTCCTTGTAATGTTTCGCTATTCTGAATATATTATCCACTGGGCCAGTCTGATGACCACATTGAATTTCTTTTGAGTATTCCGTTTTAATTCAGTTAATTATTCGATTGTAATTCCAGATGGCATTGTATACATATCTGGTAAATCTTCGCTGAACAGGATGTGAGACATATTATAAAAATCCAGAAAGTTTTCTGATGTTTCTTCTCCTTCAAATGGAGCAAAGTAATGATGGCCATTCTGGTTAGGATCATATTTATTTCGCCAGAGAACGACCATTGATATTTCTTTTCCTGTTAATGGGACTCCAATTTCGCTTGTCCAATAATCGTCTATAGAAGTCCCGTCCGTGTAGCGTATACCTTCTACACCTGTTTCAGTAACACCACAAGGCATCATTTTTTCCTGAGATAGTAATGACAAATTACGCAGGTTGGTACTAAAAGCCGAGGTATTGGTGCCGTGATAGCTGTCCATCCCTATGAAATCAACATAATCATCTCCAGGCCATCTGAACAGAAAACTATCCTTGGAACCAGCCTGATCCAATTGAGGTGATATAGCATAAATAAAATTATGCACCTCCTTGGAATTTTTTAAGTAATCAATGGTAAACTTCCAAAGTTGAATAAATTCATTTTGGGTTGTAGCACTTCTACCCCACCAGGACCAAGTTTGGGTATGTTCATGAAATGGTCTAAATATTATTGGAATTAGATCTCCATTGTTATCCTTAAGATTATTAGCGAAATCTGCTAGTTTATCCAGCCATTCTAAATATTTGATCTGGGTGGCACTTCCATCCGTCAGAATTTCCTTGGCAACCATATTGCTGGAATTATCCCAAGAGTCTCCCCCTGTTAAAGGATTATTTATGTGCATATTAGCAATTATTACTTCCCCTCTAGACCGCGCTTCTTTAATTGTTCGAATTCTGTCATCATTCAAATCGGATGTTCCGCTTCTATCATCCATAATTTCTGCTACATCTACACTGAATACAGCTGGATAATCACCAACCACATCTTTTATGTCAGACCTTCCCGCTTCAGTATACCAATTTCGCCCATATATCAAATCATCATGATGACCGAACATGGTTCCTCTTTGTTGGACTTCCCATAAATTGGCATACAAAGCTTTGGTTGTTTCTGTAGCTTTAGAATCTACAAGACTCAAGGTTGTATATTCATTGTCTTTTCCAGTTTCACCCTCAGTTTCCTCTACCGCAGGAGAATCTTTAGAACAACTAATAATCGTAAATAGTAATAAAACCAGCCAGTTCATTCTCATTTTCATTTTCATAGAATATTTATTATTTAATAGTCGTTAATACCGTCAACGATTCAGCAGGAAGGTGTAAGTGATTTTCTGAAGAATACTTGAGGTCTATCTCGTCATTAGGTTCTAACCTATAGTCCCCTACTTTATTTAGGTGACCTTTAGCATAATCAAATTTTTTAAAAATGCTTTTTCCTTCATATTTTGAAGGCACCAGGTTTATTTCTTTATTCTCATTAGAAATATTGACTATTGCAATAGTATACGATTCATTATATTTTAAAGCTATAGCCTTTATGGCTGGATCACCAGTAGTTTCTACTTTTAAAATCTTACTTCCTTTGGGCATATATTTCGTAAGTAAAGACCATGCATAATACCAAGGCCTTACCTCCTCTTCTTTATCTCCAAAATATTCCTCCCCAAGAATATTCCAGAATCCCCAAACCTTAAGTTTATTGGGAGATTCTTTTGAATGCATAGCATCATCAAGCATCCAGACGACACATCCAGCATATCCGGCATTAACTGTTTGGAACAAGGCATCAGCCATATCAATTCCATAACCATAATCATATACAAACATTTGGGAATCCTCAATAGATGCATAAGGTTTTGCCTTTGCTCGGCGTATATTTTCCTTCTGATAAACCGAATCTTCTGGTTCTACAAATTTAAATCCGATTTCGCCCATGATCATAGGAGTGTTCTCTGGGGCCGCTTCTCGATATGCTCGTATTATATTCTCGTATTTTCCGGAATTCACAGTAATTTTTGACGGATAAGTATGAATGTCATATAACCCCACAGCCTCTTTAAGATCATTCGTACTATTAGTCACCCAATCAATTTTATCCGTTTTCCAAATTGCTATATCCGGAGCCATTATTTTTACTTTATCATCTAATTCAAGTTCTTTCAATTCCTTATAAAAGAACTGAGTAGCATTCTTCCATAAATTGTAATTACCATCAGTAGCAGACCAAAAACCATTAGGTTCATTTATAAGATTGTAATATTTAATACAACTGTAATT
This sequence comes from Christiangramia sp., assembly GCF_029937855.1. Lineage (GTDB taxonomy): Bacteria > Bacteroidota > Bacteroidia > Flavobacteriales > Flavobacteriaceae > Christiangramia. The sequence goes on along the minus strand of NZ_JAPYPC010000002.1, from coordinate 152,597 downwards.
CTTAGTATTGACTAAAAAATCAAGGTACTTTGCAGCAAGTTTTAAATTATTTTCATTGATGGTATTATCTTTACTATTAACCATTCCTCCACCCCAATCACCAAAGGTTACAGTCACCGAACGAGACTCACAATAATCCAATAATGGTTTTAAATCCTTAAATTCTTTATATGGATTTAAGGTGTCATTCGTAATGGATGAAGTAGTATTAACCATTACTCTAACCACCTGAGGTTTCATGAAATCAAGACGACTATATAATTTATCCCAATCCGCTTTAGAAATTTCGAGTTCCACTTCTCCATAATCCAATTGATAGGGATCCCATTGAACACCATTTCCTAAATAATTTTCAAGTGTAATAACATTTCCTTCAACAGTAACAGTTGCATCAGCTTGCGCCATACAACTGTTACTAAAGGAGACTAAAATCAAACTTAAACTGAATGCTATATAAACCAAACAGAACTGTTTCATAACTGATTATTCTGTTTTCGTGACCTCTATCCAATATCTTCTTGGACGCTTGACGAACTTATCATAATCAGAATAAATATTATCCCAGTCGTCAGTTCCGTTTAAATTGAAAGCAAAAGCCATATTTTCTATAGTTTTACTCAATCCATTACCAAGATCTTCGGTTCCTGCCGCTTCTATAGTTCCTGTGGTAGTATGGCCATCAGGAAAAGTAAAAGTAATAGTACCTGTAGTATAGTTTCTCGTCCATTCTGCTTCTCCTTTAGGTATCTTTCTGTAAAAATTGTTTACATCTGTTGCAGGCTCGAGAACAAACTGGAAATCAGCGTATGATTCGTCTGATCCGGCATAATTAGTTACCGTACCGTAGGTATTTCCTTCTGCCGTAATTCCTCCTAATTCAAAAACAAGATAATTATCAAGTTCTGCTTCAGGCCCTTGACCTTCAGGCCATATCCAAGGTTTCGAGGTTAAATCTAAAACGGCTCCGCCGCCATATTCGGGTCCAGTCCCACCATATAACACCAAATTATCAATTTCATATCTTCCCAATAAACTCTCAGTAAAGGAGTTGACCTTAATAGTATAATCGCGTGTCTTTCCATTTTGGGAGGTTACGGTTAAAACTGCCGAATTATCGGGATTTTCAAAATTAAGATTTTCACCCTCTTGAACATTTGAAGTTGCTCCATAGGATAGCACAAGTTCTTCTAAACTTATGGCACTAAGATCCTCAACAGCATCACCATTAATTGAAAGTTCAATTTCTCCAGTTTCATCATTAATTCTTTCAATAACAGGCTGTCCTACCTGGTTCTGGAACTTTATGGACAAAACACTCCTTTCATTATTCCAATCTCCTGATTCTATATCCTCCCAGGGGTCAACCTGACATGAATAGGTCATAATCCCGGTTATTATGAGCACTAAAATTTTAAAGTTTTTCATTGCATTAATTTTTTAATTATAAACTTGGATTCAAATCAATTTCCCTTTGAGGAAGTGGATAAAAATTAGCTTCTTCACTAGACAATCCTGATGCTTCCGACACAGTTTCGGTAACGATATTGAATCTTCTCAAATCATAGAGTCTATTTCCTTCCCAGGCTAACTCCCATTTTCTTTCATGTAAGACAGCTGCCCTAAAATCATCTGTATTTAATCCTGGATCCAAGTCATCAAGCCCAGCCCTATTTCTTATATAATTAACAAATTCGTAAGCCTGTGGAGTAGGTCCTGCCGCTTCAGCATATATAAGCGCAACATCAGAATACCTCAATAGAAATGGCTTCGTACTAGTTTTATCTCCTATAAAATTGGGATCAATATACTTTCGTGAAAAGGGGTATACAATAGCTCCTGGATAAGTCGCTGAGAGTTCACCTTGAGCATTATACACACTATCTACAATCAACTCTGTTTTTCTCTTGTCGTTATCATTGAAGCTATTATAAAATTCTGTTTGAGTATTAAAAACACTCCATCCATCATGAGAAGGGGTGTAAGTTCCATTGGGATTTTGTAGATATATGGTCGCCCCATCAATATATGGAATGAATAATTTGGAAATTTTGGAATAATCACCTTCAATAGTACCACTTCTATCCATTGAAAGGAGGAAAATATTCTCTCTTCCTAAAGGCATCTCAACGTCATAAATGTCTAATAGATCGTCTTCAAATCCATACACAGACTGTCCTTCTAGCACCTGAGCTGCTGTTTGCTCCGCAAGGCTATACATTGAATTGACATCCTTATCCATTTCCGTATAAAGTGAAACCCCATTTTCCTTGGCCGAAGCAATTTGCAAATAGACTTTTGCAAGCAAAGCCTGGGCTGCAACTTTATCAGCTCTTCCCAGTCTTTGATTTACTTCTAAAAGTTCAATAGCCTGCTGGCAATCTGAAATGATTAAATCATAAATTTCATCAAGGTTTTCTGAAAGCGGTGCTGCAGTTTGGTCCAGAGTTTCGACAACATTCTTATGAATAGGTACATTTCCAAAAGCTCTTACAAGATTGAAGTAATTCCAAGCTCTTAGAAAATAAGCTTCTCCAATAATTTGATTTTGAAAATTCTCTTCATAATTTGCTCCAGGTACATTTTCCAGGACAGCATTTGACCTATTAATGGCTATATACGCATATTTAAAAAAGTTGGTCAAAATCCTGTTGGTTGGAAACGAAGAAACTTGCCAGTTATTTAAATTTTGAACATCTATGCCCTCGTCATTCTTAGGGAAAATTTCATCAGTAGCTAAATCCCCCAGGAAAAAAATTGCCCGAGAATACTCTAGATAAGTTAATGCATCATAGGCGTAATTAACAGCCGCAATTGCATCAGCTTCGGTTTGATAAAAATTATCTTCTGAATAAAAACCATATGGCTCCTCTTCAAGATCACAGGAAATTATTCCTAAAAAAATGAATAGTAGTCCTATTTTATATCTGTATTTCATAGTATTATTTTTTAAAAAGTTAAATCTAACCCTAATGTAATCTGACGAAGTCTAGGATACCCACCCCAGTAGATACCATCTGTTCCTACTTCAGGATCATATCCTTCAAAATCAGTGAATGTGTATAAATTATTTGCATTGATATAAACTCTAGCATTATTGATGAAGGACCCATCAAACGGTAGAGTGTAGCCTGCAGTTAAATTCTGAACCCTAACAAATGAACCATCTTCTACCCACCAATCAGAAAAATAAGTTTGCCTTCCATCACGTAATCTTGGATAATCATTAGTAGTGTTATCTAAAGTCCATCTATATGGTAGATTGCTGGGCTGGTTAAACCTTTGTGTATTGATTACATCCTGTCCAAAACTCCCGCTAAAAAACACACTAAAATCAAAGTTGTGATAGTTAAGATTTAAGCCTAGACTTAAATTAAAGTCAGGATTAGGGTCTCCAATTATCGTTCTATCATCCAAATTAATGACACCATCTCCATTAATATCTACATATTTAAACTCTCCAGGTTGTGCCAGGTCGCCATCTAATCCAGCATCAATTCCTTCTTGTAAATCTTGTATAATTCCATCGGTCTTATAACCGTAGAATACATTTACAGGCTGACCTACTGCTAGGATATTTGGATATTGCCTAAATTGTTCAAGGCTGACACCGGAGTATTCAAATTGCATTCCCGTATTAGGATCCACCGTAAGACCAGATTCAGCAACTCCACCAAGATCAATGACTTCATTCTCATTCTTAAAAAATATTAGATTGGAGGTTAAGGAGAAATCATCCTTATTAATTAAGTTGGCATTAACACTCAATTCAACACCTTCATTTGTTATTTCCCCATTATTTACCCAAATTCGATCATAGCTTGAAGAAGGAGTAAGAATTCTTTCCCGCAATAAGTCCTTTGTGTGCTTTTTGTAATAATCAAATGTCAAGCTTAGCCTTTCCTCAAAAAATGCCATATCCAAACCAATATCATATTGTGAAGTGGTTTCCCATTTTAAATCTGGATTAGGGATTCCTCCCCATAATACTTCAATCCCTCCCTGACCAGCTCTTCCAACTTCATACCCCGGTCCTATGGCGGTTACCCAGCTTCCATTATCATAATACTGACTTACTCCATATCGACTTAGGGTTTGATAAGGACTGATTCCCTGGTTACCTGAAATTCCATAACTTAATCTTAATTTTAATTGATCAATGCTTTTAGAGTCTTTCAAAAAATTTTCCTCGTGGATTTTCCAACTAAGAGCACCGGAAGGAAAGAAAGCCCATTTATTATTCTTCCCGAATTTAGAAGATCCATCTACCCTTCCAGTAAAAGTGGCTAAGTAACGATCGAGATACCCATAATTAAGCCTGAAAATACCAGAGACTAATTCCGTTTCAATTTTCCCATTGGAAACCTGATTCAATTCTGGATTCCCTGCATCTAAATTCTCGTTTTGCAAGGTCTCGTTGACAAAATCAAATGCTCCAAGTGAAGAATTCCTTTGTAAATATTTTTCATAAGTGAATCCCGCCGTGGATCCAATAGTATGATCACCAAAAGTCTCGTCATAATTCGCAAACGTTTCAGTAACGTAATTATGCGATTGCCAGTTGTTAATATAAGCTGCACCATTATTGAAATCCCCAGCTTGTGTATAAATATTTGGAAAAAACTGATCATTAATATATTCACCGTATTTATAGTTAAAACGTGAAGTCAATTTCAAAGCATCAAAAATATCATACTCCAACGCTAGAGAAGTAATAACATCAGTCGTTTTTGTTTTGTCAAGCCTATTGTCTGAAATGGCAACTGGATGAAAATAATCATTTGTACCTACCAGAAAATAATCTCCATTTTCATCATAAACAGGGAATATTGGATTGCGCCAGTAGGCTAGGCCAGAATTAGAATCACGGTTACCTTTACTAAGTATGTTTGAAAATCTAATTTTAAAATCTTCGAAAAGATCGTGCTCGACCCTTAAGTTATATCCTGCCTTACTATAATCGTCGTCTTTGTAAACTCCCATATCTGTATAGTAATTAGCACTTAGATTAAAACTGGTTTTATCCGTCCCACTATTTACACTAAGGGTGGTATTATTTGAGATAGGAGCATCTCTAAAGACAATATCGTCCCACCTTGTAAAATATGGCCATTCACCTGATTGTAATTCAGAAACGGAAGGATAATAAACTCCCGTTGAGTTTTCAGCACCTATATAGAGTGGTTGAAACCCTCCATTGATTCTGGACTCATTATTAATTTGAGCCAAGAGAACGGGATCCCTCCACAAGTCTACCTCTGAATTAAAATAAGATACTGAAGATTGTTGTTGAATTCGTACAGTAGTTTTCCCTTCTTTAGCACGTTTGGTAGTAATAATGATCACCCCGTTTGCACCTCTTGAACCATAGATTGCTGAGGCCGAAGCATCTTTTAAAACATCCACACTTTCTATATCTGCTGGGTTTATTTGTTTCAAATTCCCAGCGTCACCCAATGGAAAACCATCTACTACTATTAGCGGAGAATTAGATCCTCTCAAAGAACTTCCTCCCCTAATCCTTACAGTAGCACCTGCACCCGGATCCTGAGAAGGGGTCGAAATTTGCAAACCAGCCACCCTGCCTTTCAAAACCCTCTCAATTGAGTTAGCAGGAATATCTTCGACCTTTTCCGTATTCAAAGTACTTACCGAACCGGTTAAATCTTTCCTTTGAACGTTTCCATAACCCACTACCACTACTTCGGATAATTGCTGCATATCCAGCTTAAGTGATACGTTTATCACCTGATCGGCCGGAATTGAAATCTTTTCGGTTTCAAAACCAATACTTGAAAAAACGATTTGGGAATCCAAAGAATTCACCTCCAGTCTGAAATTTCCATCAAAATCAGTGACGGTACCGTTAGAGGTGTTCTCTTCTATTACTGAGACACCGGGAAGCGGAACGCCTTTTTCATCAGTAACATTACCAGAAATTTCATTTTGTGCCTGAACACAAACACCTGTGATAATAAACATTATTAATATCACATAATTCTTAACTGTAAAATTCATATCCATTAATTATTCTATTAATTATTGCGATATAACAAATTAAATCGAAGTTCTTAAGAAATATTTTGTAAATACAGTTGATATATAATACTTTAATGAATTGATAATGATAATTAAATGAATTACTAGCTTTCAGCAAAATCCTTTTTTGGATCAATTTTCAAAACTTAGGCAGAATTTTATAGTTTAAATGTAATATATTAGACCTTTATTAAACATTTAATCATATATAATTATATTAATAAATACATAAACATGATACTTTTATGAATAAAAAAGAAAAAGTTCTGAGGGAATTGGTGCCTATTTCAGAAGACGACTTCTTTATTGTATTAAATCATCACAATGCGAAATTTGATTTTCCACTCCACTATCATCCAGAGCTGGAAATAAATCTAGTCTTAAATACTTCTGGTAAAAGAATTGTTGGTGATTCTATTGAAAACTATGAAGATCGTGATTTGGTGATTATAGGTCCTAATACTCCACATTACTGGATGGGAGGAATGGATAAAAGAGAAGCCCACGTTATTACTATCCAGTTCCAGGCAAATTTTTTATCACAAGCATCTCTTAATAAAAAACTTGCATTTCCTATTAAGGAGTTAATTGAAAAAGCACCGAGGGGTATAGCCTTTTCTACCGAAACCATTGAAAAGTTGGAACCTAAAATTCTTCAATTATCTCAAAGTCAGGATTTCGATTCCTTTTTAAATTTTCTATCCATATTATATGACCTGGCCATTGCCAGAAATACACACACCTTAGCTTCTATTTCCTATATCGACAATTATAAAATATCCAAGAGCAGACGAATTCAGAAAGTCAGTGATTACATTCATCAAAACCTTCATCAAAAAATACTAATCCAGGATGTAGCCGCTCTAATAAACATGTCAGAGTCCGCTTTTAGCCATTTTTTCAAAAAAAGTACCAACAGTTCATTCTCCGATTATGTAATTGATCTGCGACTTGGACATGCAGCACGTGAATTAACAGAGACCGATAAGTCTATTAATGAAATTTGTTTTGATTGTGGGTTTAGTAATATTTCCAACTTTAATAGGTCTTTTAAAAAAAAGATAGGTTTCACACCTAGTTCATTTAGAGCACAACAGAAATTAATTACGAAACATTAAAGCTCAAAACTTAAATAAAATAATTACCTGAAAATTGTTTCACCCAAAATCAGGTCTATCCATGTCTTCATCTACAATCTTTCCCTTTATGAATTTATTTTCTACTCAAAATCTTGTGGGCATCCAGTTATATTCATTAAAAGAAATAATTCCCAATGATACTAAGTTAATTTTCAAAAAGCTTTCTCTAGTGGGTTTCAAAGAAATTGAAACATATGGCTATTCAAATGGACATTTTTGGGGTATGAGAGCAGAAGAACTGAAAGAAGAATTAATAAAAAATAAACTTACCACCCCAAGTGGACATTACGGATTGGAATCTGTTTTTTATGGAAAACTTGATGAACTCAAGGAAATAATTGAAGTAGCAAAAATTCTAAATCAGAAATACGTTGTTATTCCAAGTATTCCCAGCCACCTCCGTAAATCCAAATCTGATTATATCGGAATTGCAGAGAAACTGAACATCGCTGGTAAATTATGTAAACAGTCAGGTTTGAAATTAGCATATCATAATCATGCATTTGAGTTTGAAGCATTAGATGATTCAAAAACCAACGGTTACGAACTATTACTTGAACACACCAATTCAGATATAATCACGTTTGAGATTGATATTTACTGGGTTGTTAGAGCCGGCATTAACCCAATAGCTTTATTTACGAAATATCCCGGAAGGTTTAAGCTATGGCATATAAAAGATATGGATAAAAACAATCGAGAATTAAATACTGAAATAGGGAGTGGAAATATTGATTTTCAGAAAATGATCCTCTACAAGGAGAAATCGGGAGTTGAACATTTTACCCTCGAACAAGAGAATTTTGAAATAGATCCTTTCGAAAGCCTTGAAAAAAGTTATAAATACATCTCTAGAACTTTATTGAATTAATTTTTTAATTATTCTAAATCTCATAAAAGTAATAGTTTGATATTTTTTTAATTTTAATAACGTATTGAAAAAATAAAAACTCAAAAAAAGATATTGAATAAATTTAAGAGGATTCGAGTAATCTAAAAGAATAAAAGGGGTTTAATGCCCTTCCATTAAAGAACCTTTTAATTCTAAAAAACCTTTTCCACAAGCCTTGGGAAATCCGGCTTAATATAAAAAGCCGCACCTGACATACTCCTTCACTACAAAGAAATCAAGGCTTCGACTTCTAAACTGAAGGATAGGAAAAGTACAATTAAAACTATACTTCTCGATAAAGTATTCTGATTTTAGCCTGCTTCACATTCACTCATCTTTCTCCTGTCCACTTTCTAATCCCCCCGTATGCTTTCCTTTTTTCTATATGCGAAATACCAGGATATAGAAGTTAGCTGGGCTGCATAAGCCGGTCGGCTACGCGCTCCCTTTTATAATCCCTCTCTAATTCTATATCCTGAATCTGTATCTGCATCAAAAAAGGAAATAGCATACGGCACTGAAAGAAGTAAATCCAATAAGAATATCATGAGATCACTCTATAGAAACATATCGGCAATCAGAGCGAAAGATCAAAAAAGAAAAGCTCCGGATAAAAAAAGTAAATCAATTTTTATTAATCAGGTCTGTTTACAGGCCATAATACTAAACATTATGAGTACTATCAGAAACAAAGTTCAGTTAATCGGAAATGTGGGAAATGCTCCCGAAGTCAGAAATCTCGACAGCGGTAAAAAGGTAGCCTCTTTCTCTCTTGCTACCAATGAATTCTTCAAAAATTCAAAAGGAGAAAAAGTACAAAATACCCAGTGGCACAATATCGTAGCCTGGGGAAAAACCGCAGAGATTGTAGAACAATACGTAGGCAAAGGAAAAGAAATTGCCATTGAAGGAAAACTTACTTCTCGATCCTATGAAACTAACGAAGGTGAAAAAAGATATGTCACCGAAATAGTCGCAAACGAAATCCTTCTTTTAGGGAATGCAAGGAATGCGGAGGAATCAGATTCGTAGAAAAAAACAGAGGGCGATGATCTTCACTCACGCCCTCTTATTCTTTTCTAAACTATTAAACATTAAAAGTTAGAAAACATGAAAACCAAAGTTAACGAAATATCCATTAGATATCAGGGGAATTTTAAAATTAACCAGGCTCCTAAGATAACTTCCTCTGAGAGTGCTGCATCTATCCTGTATAATAACTGGAATAAAGACCAGATCGGACTGCAGGAATGTTTTAAAGTAATACTCCTGAATAATGCCAATAAGGTAAAAGGAATCTATGAGGTATCAAGAGGGGGAATCACCGGAACCTTGGTGGACATCCGGATTCTGTTTGCCGTCATTCTTAAGAGCTTAACGGTGTCGGTAATAATCGGGCACAACCACCCATCAGGAACCCTTCGCCCAAGTATCGCAGATCAGAAAATTACTGAAAAAATTCAAACTGCCTGCCGGTACTTTGATATCAAACTCCTCGATCATCTAATCTTAACACCGGATGGAGCCTATTACTCCTTTGCCGATGAAGGGATGCTATGACCTTTTTTGTCCCTTACTTTAAAAGGTGGTCTGTTTAGATCACCTTTTTTCATTTTTTTACATTTTCCATGACTCCTTCAAAGCCTTCAATTTTTGATCAATTCCTGACCTTAAAATCTGAAAATCTGCCGTCGCCGCATCTTCAATTTGAGGCAAATAATGATTTTGATATCAAATTAGGCTAATTGGTACCAGCCTGTATGAATATTTCAGTTGACTGGAACAGGTGGAAACACTACCTTAAAGTGTTGACTTTCTGTATCGTAGAATTACAGAAATCCGGTTGATTTGATCTTCGTTTTTACAATACCCAAAAAATAATACAAGGATTTTTTAAATCCTGAAAAAGGCAGTTGGTGAAAACCAACTTGTATGAAAATTTTGTCCCGCAGGCGGGACGAAATGGAAGAGCAAGACGGTAACACGTTTCACGGTGTTATTCGATTGATTTAATTCTTAAAGCCGCATTTTAGAAGGGTTTACGAATTATTGAAATGGTGAGAATATCCACCCTGGTGGATATACCCCTCTGAAAAGACCAGTAAAATCAAAGGTGGCTATAGCCAGCATTTGTAAAAATAGTATCCATGACCGCAAAATCAAGACTTCAGTTAAAGACAAAGACAGCAGAAAGATTTAGGGAGTTTTCTAAGAAAAACGATAGCAACCAGTCGGAAACTTTAGACCTGATGTTGGACTTTTTTGAGAAAAATAATCTCTCTCCCTTTGAAACTTTAGTGCCTTCCAAAGTGAGCCTGGAACAACTGATCAAAAAAAGGATCGATGCCGTGATAGCTATCCTTAAAAATATTGAAAAGACCCAAACCAAACCAGGTTTACTCATGCTGAATTTACTCCTGGAAGAACGTTCCATTTCCAAACCTGCTATGGTGGAAAAGAATAAGATTCTTTCCTCCGATGTAAAGAGCCGGGAACAATTAATATTAGAAATCTCACGCCTGGAAGATGTATTGAACTCTACCACCAAAGATCTGGAGTACCTGCTGGAACATGTGGAGATAAAGGGAAACGCCTTCGGCTCAGATTTTTTAAAACTGAATATACCTCGAACAGAATTTGAACAATTCAAGGTGGCCCTAAAACGAAAGACCTAATGTATATCACCATCACTCCTCAGAAATTAGGCGGCGCTTTTTCACAAAGCGCAGGAGATTTTGTGAACTATCTGGAAAAGGAAAACCAGGGAAAGAATCCGCTGGACAAAGAATACTTCTTTAATCAGTATGAGGATACAATTAAACCTTACCAGGTCATTAAAGAGATCGATGGGAATACCGACAAGTTAAAACTCAAAGAACCCAAGTATTATTCCATCACGATCAATCCCAGCCAGTACGAATTAAAACATATTCGTAACAATCCGGAACAACTGCGGGCTTTTGTCCGGGAAGCCATGAAAGAATATGCCAGCTCCTTTCATCGGGAGATTGGTGGTAAACCTATCAGTGTAGACGATATTAAATATTTCGCCAAACTAGAGCATGAGCGGACTTATAAATCCAATGATGTGGCCGTTCGTGAAAATAGACCATACAACAATCAAATCGCTCATTTAAAAAATGAGATCCGGAAGGTGGAGCGCGGGGAAGTCTCTGGGAATATTCGGCAAATTGAAAAGGACATCCGAAAACTGGTCCGGGATGCTCCCTATAAAATTCGGGGACAGGTAGTAGAACCCGGCATGAAGAAAGAGGGCTTGCAGAGTCATATCCATATCATCGTCAGCCGGAAAGATGCTTCCAACTCATATAGTCTTTCGCCAGGTAGCAAATACAAAGCCTCCGAAGTGAAGATGCATGGCAAATTGGTAAAGCGGGGTTTTGAGCGGGATCGATTTATTCAGAATTCTGAAAAAGCCTTTGACAAGATGTTCCAGTACAACCGCAACTATGTGGAAAGCTACACGGCCAAAAAACTGCTGACCAAAAATCCTAAACAATACTTTGTATCTCTAAATAATCTGGGAATCAATGAGAAAAAAATCGCTTTTAAAATGATCCGTCAAACAGGATTACAACTCCCTGTATTACACCTGCCCCAAAACAAAGTGGGCTTCGCTTACAAACAACTCAAGAAAATAATTGAAGCTGGTATTAAATCAAGTTCTATCAGTTATTAAATTTCTGTCTTATGAATTCTAATTTATTGTTAATCCTGTTTTTAAATGTCGCTATGGGCGGCCTATTTTACTTTACTCTGAAAAATACCTCCTGGGGGTTTATCATCAACTTTCTAATTCTCTTTTTACTGCTGGTGATCAGTTTTCCTTCGGGTATTGATTTTGACCTTTTCGTGGTGCTTTCCATTCGCTATTTTATTCCGCTTATAACCATCAATATTTTATTGAATGAATGGCTTTTGAAGATGGAAAGGGAAAAGATAACTAGGCAATACGGTTTCCGGATCCCACTCTCTTCCGGCTCGATGAAGTTGAAAGATATCCGACGAGGAGTTTCCATTATCGGGGCTGCCGGGAGTGGGAAAACTGAAAGTGTCGTGGCCCAGTTTCTCAGGTATTTTAGCAGGCGAACTTTCTGTGGGATTATCCATGACTATAAAAATTTTGAACTCTCTAAAATTGCCTATCCCCTCTTCAAGGAAAGTAAAATACCTTTCTATATTATTTCATTTGATAGGATCTACCATAAGGTGAATCCCATTGCGCCGCGTTATATGGAGGATGAAGAAAGCGTGAATGAGATCTCCCGGGTCCTTTTGGAAAATCTATTAGAGAAAAAAGAAAGCAGTTCTTCAGGTAGTTCAAAGTTTTTTAATGATGCCGCGGAAGGGATCATTGGAGGGCTGATCTGGAAGCTTAAAACAGAACATCCAGGCTACTGTACTCTGCCACATCTGATTGCCTTATTTCAGCAGTTAACCACCTATCAGTTAGTAGATTTCTTAAGTTCCAACTACACCTCCCAGGCGATGGCCAACGCGTTTATTAACGGTGTGGATTCTGAAAAACAAACGGCTTCTGTAAAAAGTACGCTCTCCAATGCTTTTAAGAAAATAAGTACACAGCGGATCTTTATGGTGCTGTCGGAAGATGAGATCCCGTTGGATATCAATCATCCTGAAAATCCCGGAGTGATTTCAGTGGTAAATAATCCTAAGTTTGAATCGGCTTACTCTCCTATCGTGGCTACCATTATTCACTCGATTACCAAACAGATGAGCGTACATGACCGGCTTGGTTCTTTTATTCTTATGGAAGAAGCTTCCACAATCCGCTTACTGAACATGCACCGCATCCCTGCCACCCTACGAAGCTATAATATAGCTACGGTGTACGTTATTCAGGACAAAATCCAGAATGATATCCTCTATGGCAGGGAAGCAGGAAAAGCGATCCTGAGCAATCTTTCCTATCAGTTCTTTGGGAAGGTAAACGACCCCGATACCGCGAAATACTATGAGAGTTTCTTCGAGATCGTAAAGCGTAAAAGCATCAGTGTCAGCAAAAGTGATAATCTGAATTTCGATACCCGAACTACCAAAAGTGAACGGGAAGTAGCCAAGATAAGGGCCGATGTTTTCTTCCGATTAAAACCGGGTGAGTTTGTGACCTTTGCCGATGGTAAGGACCGCAAAGTAAAATTCTCCACGCCGAACTGGCCCAAGGAACTACCGGTTCCAAAACATGAGTTTTCCGCAAAAGACCTGGAATTGAATTTTCAGAAAATATACCAGGAAGCCAAAGCGATATACAAATCAGAAAACCGAAAAAGGTGAGCGAGGTTAATTACATACGTCATCTGAATGGAGTGTTGCGGAAATTTTCGGAAAATGGAAAGATCTCATCCTCACATCGCAGTTTATACCTGGCTTTCTTTGAACTCTGGAATCAAAAACATTTTCCGAAAAAGATTATGGTGAACAGTAAACAAGTAATGTCCCTGGCTAAAATACGCTCCAGGACGACCTATCATAAACTGCTGAGGGAACTAAAAATGTGGGGCTACCTGCAATACCATCCCAGCAGTAGTCCAAAAAATGGCTCACTAGTGGAACTGTTCAGATTTTGTACACCACCTGATCAAAAAATGGACAGGACTTGTTCAGTTTCTGAACAGGTACCTGTCCAAAAAATGGTCTCTTTTAATAAACATAATAATAAACATATTATAAACTCTTTTAAACAAACATGTCCAGAAAATGAACAGGTAGTAATAGCATATTTTAAATCTGAAAATAGAAGTATACTGGAGGCTAAAAGCTTTTATTTTTTTTACGAATCCATTGGCTGGAAATTAAATGGTGAAAAACCGATCACGAATTGGAAAGCTTGTGCCCGGAACTGGATGAAAAAAGCTGATGAAATAAAAAATGATCAAAGGCTTAAGGCTCCGGCCCAAATTAAAGACAGGTTAAAGTCTGGTAGGTTTAAGAATTATGGGGAGCCGTTGTGAAATTAAACTTTTTTTGAGACCTCGAAAAGCCATCAAAAAGCTGAAATACTTGACCAATCCCAACTTTATATTATATTTTTAACCGAATTAAAAAATTATGAAATGGCAACTCTTTTCGATATTGATGAAAGATTAATAAGTATTGATTTTAAAATTCAAAACTTAACATTGAAATTGGTTCAGATTATATCCGACAATTTCGATGGAAATAATCAAAATGAATTTCAAATTAATAGTATAGAGAACTCGGAATCATCTTATTTTATTACAGAAGGTGAGTTTGAAAATATTTTAGTTGGCATACATTATGACGGGCGATTCAACATTACATTAATAGGAAGAGATGCGGACTCTCCGTATACTCTAAAGATTGATTTAGACGAGTCATTGGTAAATAAACTTCCAAATGCGCTTAGGGAGGAGCTTGAGAATAAATATTACAGTAATCTTCACAATTAAAGCATACATTCTCTCTTAAATAAATGTAAGGAATAAAAAAACTCAAATATTTAGTTAAATTAGTCCATAATTACAAATGGATTGATTATCCCTACCTCTTCAATTCCATTATTCAATATTGATTTATCATATTATTGTTTACATGGAAAACCTAAACCTATTCTTCTCTAGAATTAAAGAACTTAATTTCTGGCAGCGTCTATTTTCATGGTCTTCAATCAAGGCTTTGAGTTACGATGCTTTTGATGAATTCAAAAGAATTACGGAACAAGTTCAAAGACAACACTCAAAAATTGAAGAATTAAAGAATCTCAATACAAAACTGGAAACCGAAAATATTGGATTATCCAAATCTGTTGTAGACCAAGGAAATACTTTGACAAAAAGGGATTTTGAATATGAGAAATTGAATGATAAATATGATAACCTGGTTGATTCTTTCAATGATATTCAAAAAAAATTAACTGAATACGACTCGGTTAAAGAATCTCGTGAAAAAGAATATGAATCCAAAATTTCTCAATTGAACCAAGCCAAACTTGATTTGGATAATGAGAGAATCAGGCTGAATGATGAAAGAGTTCAAGAAAAGCAGGACCAATTCGAGAAAATGAAAAAACAGTGGTCAGAACATGAAACAAATGTTCAACAATCAATCAAAGCCCTCTGTCAAAAACATTTGGTTACCTATGTAGATAAAGTTCCGTTCAAAGGCAATCCCGACAATACTTTAAGCATTTGTGATGAATTCATTGTATTTGATGCTAAATGTCCAGCAAACGAAGACTTAAATAACTTTCCTAAATATATTAAAGCCCAAACAGATAATGTAAAAAAGTATGCTGGTCAGGATGGAGTTAAAAAAGACATATTCCTAGTTATTCCAACAAACACTATTGACGCTATACCTCAGCATTCATACAATATGGGAGGCTATAACGTTTTTATTATCACACAGGACTCTTTAGAACCAATAATCTTATCATTAAAAAAAATCGAGGAATATGAATTCGCTGACCAATTAAGTCCTGAAGAGCGAGATAATATTTGTAGAGTTGTTGGAAAATTTGCTCATACCACGAAAAGGAAGATTCAAATAGACCAATTTTTTGCACAAGAATTTATTGAATTACTGGTAAAATGTAAAAACGATTTACCCGAAGAATTTTTACAATCTGTTATCGAATTTGAAAAAGCCGAAAAGCTGAACCCTCCAACAGAAAGACGAACTAAGCAAATACTCACCAAGGACTTATTAAGTAAAAATGAATCCATTAATGCCGAAGCGCAGATTAGAGATATCGAAATTCCGAGGAATTTTGAGGAAGTGAAAAAACTTAAATAACTCAAATATGGAAAATATTCAATCTCATTTCAAAGTAATAGATGTTGAGACAGCAAATGCCGATTTTTCCAGTATCTGCCAAATTGGAATTGCAGAGTTCAAAAATGGAGAATTAATCAATAAGTGGGAAACTCTAGTCAATCCAGAAGATTTTTTTGATAGTCTAAATTCTTCCATTCATGGAATTACTTCCCAATCAGTGCAAGATGCCCCTACTCTTCCTGAAATAAATAGCGAAATCAGAAAACATATTGACGGGAATATTGTGTTCCATCACATGCCCTTTGATAAAATAGCACTGAATCGAGCCTACGAAAAGTACCAACTTGAAAAAAATTTACCAACCTGGATAGATTCTGCTAAATTAGTAAGAAGAACTTTGAGTCAATTCTCTAAATCTGGTTATGGATTGAAAAATGTTACGGCTCATTATGGAATAAGTTTTAACCATCATGATGCATTAGAGGATGCTATTGCAACAGGAAAGATGGTTTTAAAAATTCTAGAGGAGTATAATTTAACTGTAGAGGAATGCATATCCAAAGTGAATAATTCCATCAATGTATATCGAAATGGTTCCAGTAATATAAGTCTAACAGGAAATCCTGATGGACCATTATTCGGAGAAAACATTGTTTTCACAGGTTCACTTTTTCTTACTAGAGCAGAGGCTGGAAAAATGGCAGCAGAATTAGGATGTAATGTAACTAACTCTGTAAGTAAAAAAACTACTATTTTGATAGTAGGCACACAGGACAATTTTAAATTGAATGGATATAAAAAAAGTTCTAAGCACCGCAAAGCCGAAGAATTGCTTCTTCAAGGTATAGACTTGAAAATTATGTCTGAAGATGACTTTCGAAATCTTGTAAACGCTTAAAAACTTTGAAATTATTATTCCTTACCTTATTCTCATTTTTCTTTCTGATTCAATCGGAATCTCAATATTATGAGGCTATCTCAGATGTGAATTTCAGAAAAGGTCCATCTACAAACCATGAGGTTCTCGATGTTATCCACAAAGGTGATACAGTCAAATTGATAGAAGATACAAACTCTTCATGGGCAAAGCTAATTTATCAAGACCAAGAAGGCTATTCTTCACTTCGCTTTTTTAATAAAATATCTGTCCATGAAGATCCTTCAGATAATGCATCTCAAGCAAATATGATTGATAATGAAGAAAAAAATCCACTCTTACAGTTTTGGATAATTTGGTTGGTTTTCGGTGGGTTACTTTCAATCTTAGTTTATTACCTGGGAAGAACTACCAATAGAAACAGAACTCTGTCAGTTCTCTTATCCCTTTTTACAGGTTTTATGGGGCTTCAGAAATTCTATCTAGGTAAATTCCAACAAGGTCTATTATGCTTAATATTTTTCTGGACCTTCATCCCCATTCTTTTTGGATTATGGGATATGGTGAAATTGTTCATTATGTCTGAAGATAAATTTCAGTTTAAATTTAATGGCATTACTCTATCTAAGGCAAAAAGAGTTAAAGTTGAGATAACAAGAAATGAAATTGAAGAAAACAGAAATTATTCTGTCTTGAATCATTCAAACAAAGGAGTAAGCTATAGTTCAAAATTGAGAGAAAATGGTGAATTCTCAACTTCGGAACCAGAAAAAAATATTGAATCAAGCAAGCCAAATTCTTTCTCTACAAGAAGTTCTAGTTATTCAGAAAATCAATTCAAATCTAGTTCTCGATACAATAGTAATGATATCAAAAGTGGTGTCGACTCATCTATTATTGACATTGAAGAGGAAGACCTAGAAATTACCATCCCGAAAGAATTTACAGATGAGCAACCAATAAATCAGAGTCAATATGATCCTAGCAGGTCAAGTGAAGTACCATTCTGGCATAAGTTCTATGTTTATTCATATAACGATTTAAACTCTGCTAATCAAACACAGAAAAAATTCTACAAGTATTTTAAGAATAGATTACTAAATAATCAATGGACTGCTATTGATGGAAATACCAACTATGCGTTTGTCCTTTATTTCGATTTATTAGATAGGTATAATGAACATCAGGACATTGCTTTATTAGAAAATCAATTGAAACTTCTTGGAGACTGTTGCTCTGAAACAAGGAATTACTCTTATTCTGCACTTATAAATTTACTAAGTAGGAGAAACGACAAAAAATCAATAGAAAAATTAGAACAGCTCCGAGACCCCTCAATTAGATACGAGCTTGGTTTCGCTGATTATGACCCCTATGCCTATAGATTAGGAAGAATTTATAAGGAGAAATTAAACCTATCCGATAAGCAAGAGGATTGGTTGAATAAGTTTTATAATCCATCGAATGTATTTAATTCGATGGAAGGATGCTGTATTGCAATTATGCAACTTTACCTAGAGGTACTTGAAACTTTGGATAATAACCTACAATCAGAAAAAAGTTCTTTGGAGGTAGAAATAAAAAAATTACAAGACAGAGTTTCAACCAAAAGTCCTTCCGATTATGACAGATATAATTATGATTATATGGCCGAACAGGTCGAACAAGAAGTTTACCTGATACTTTTTAAAACGACTGAAAATTCAGTAAGGGAAAAATATTCACATAAACGAAAACTTTCCGCTGAGTTCTCATATAACATAAAAAAGATTGATGTAGAGTTTGAAGAAAAAATAAGGTCAAGATTCATCAATATTTTAGAAAAATCTTATGATTCAATCTCGGAGCCAGATTTAGATACTCAAATTGACTTAAATGCACAAAATGTAAACAGATGGAAAGAAGAATTCAACAAAGCAAAATCACATCTCAAAACAAAAGATATTACCGCCTTTAATAATAGTATTAAACAATTAGAAGTCGCTAATCAGAAGAATCCGAATATCGAAAATATTTTTTTTGAAGCTTCTAAAGCTATAGCTAAGTATAATAATTCTCAAGCATTGGTTTATTATGCTAAGTATATTGACTACGACCTGAATTCCGATAAAATACATAACAAGAAATTGACTAAGACTGTTCAGAAGTCTTTATTCAAAACCAATGAGCAACTGAAAAAATTTGAAGAAATCATCCAAGATTTAATCAACAATCAAAATCTTGATGATGTTTTAATTCAATTAAAAGACTTCTATAAACCCACTCGGAAGAAAATCGTTTTAAATAAGAAGGATATCAATGACGCCAGAGAGAAACATAAGAACACAGTAAACATTTTATCTAATTACCTAGAAGATGAAGAAAAAAAGCCTGTTGAAATTGATGATTCTGATGATGAAATAGAAATGTCAATAACTGCGAAACAAGATTCTGAATTATCCATCTTTTTGGACGGTTTAGGTTTAAATACCCTTCAGCAGAAAGTCCTAAAAAAAATAGCTGAAAACTCCTTCACTATACGACAAGATGAAATTGAAGCAGTGGCTTTAGAAAATGGTCATATGAAAAATCAATTAATCGATAGCATAAATGAAATTTGTTCCGACATTTTAGATGGAGAATTTATCATCGAAGAGGATGAGGACAATTACATTGTAGAAGAATCCTTTTATACTGAATTACTAAAAAAATAAAATATGGCGGCAAAATTACGAGCAAAAGAATCTAAAGCAATCATTAACTCATTATCAGGTGGGGTAGTTCCAAGAATTGGTGTGCAACATATTACTGTTGGTAGGAAACCAGAAATTGAAGCATTCACTTCTGCGTTGGATGATGTAAAGGAAGGGCATAGTATGTGTAAATTCTGGATTGGAGATTTTGGTTCAGGAAAATCTTTTATGCTCCATCTTTTAAATACCGTAGCTACCAAACAAAAATTCGTAGTAGCTAATGCAGATTTCACCCCTGATAATCGATTATATTCTAATGACGGTAAAGCTCTAGCCTTATATAGAGCTATTATGGATAACGTTGCCATCCAGTCAAAACCAGAAGGAGGCGCTCTTCCTACCTTATTAGACAAATGGATAGAACAAGAAATTTCATCTACGGCTCAAAAAAATGGTGTTTCTATTCTAGAAATAAGAGACGAAAAATATCATCAGGAAATTGAACAGACCTTAATGTTAACAGTTAATGAGGTTACAGATACGGGTGGTTTTGATTTTGGGGTAGTAGTATTAAAATATTACAAAGGATATATTGAGGGTGACGACTACTTGAAAAGAAGTGCTCTTAAATGGTTAAAAGGCGAATACACAACAAAAACCGAAGCACGTCAGGATTTAGGAGTTCGAGAAATAATCAACGACCTGAATTATTATGATATGCTCAAAAATTTTTGTCGGCTTTTTGTTAGCATTGGATACAGTGGATTTATGATAAATCTTGATGAGGCTATTAATCTTTATAAAATCTCAACCTCCCCTACTCGAGCAAAGAATTATGAAAAAATACTAACCATTTTTAATGATTGTTTCCAGGGAAAGGTTTCCAACCTATTCATAAATTTCGCAGGCACCAAAGAATTCCTTGAAAACGAAAGGAGAGGTTTATTTAGCTATGATGCCTTAAAGACAAGGTTAGAAACCAACAAATTTGAAACAAGTAAGTTTAGAGACTATTCGCAGCCTGTTATTAAATTACAACCTTTAAACCACAGTGAAATATTCGTTCTACTGAAAAATCTGAAAGAAATATTTGACTCCAACTACAATGTCCAAATTGAAATTACTGATGAGGATATTCAATTGTATATGGAAGAGATTTTTAATAAACCTGGTGCTGATGAATTTCTAACTCCTAGAGAAGTCATCAGGGATTTCTTGAATATTCTGAACATATTAAGGCAAAACCCTTCTGCAGATAAGAAGGATCTTATTTTACAAATAGAAATTTCAGACGAAAGACCAGAAGAAATTAGTATTGATTCAATAGAAGAATTATAGTGTCATATAAACTTTTATCCGAGCCAATAAGAAAATATATTCGGTCGCAGGGCTGGGAAGCTCTCAGGCCAATTCAGGCAGCTTCAATATCGAAAATCCTATCAACAGACCATAATTACATTTTAGCATCTAGAACAGCCTCTGGAAAGACCGAAGCGGCTTTTCTTCCCATTCTATCTAAAACAAATTTCAATGAAAAGGGTGTGCAGGTTTTATATATTTCTCCTTTAATCGCATTAATAAACGACCAGGTAAGAAGAGTTGAAGATTTATGCAAGAACCTTGAAATAGATGTCACAAAATGGCATGGAGAAGCTAATAGGACCCTGAAAAAAAATTTGATAAAAAACCCAAATGGAATTGTTTTAATTACACCAGAGTCTATTGAGGCTATGTTTGTGAATGCTCCATATAACATCACAAATCTTTTTGGTAATCTAAAGTTTGTGATAATTGATGAGATTCATTCCTTTTTAGGGGTTGACAGAGGACTTCAATTGATGTCATTACTTTTCCGAATCCAAAGAAAGGCAAATAAAAAATTCAGAATAATTGGACTCTCCGCGACGATTGGTGATGAAAATTATATCCATGCCAAAAAATTAACTGGTGATGTTGAAAACACAAAGGTTTTATTAGATAGGACTAAGAAGCCAACCATAGCAAAGTTTAAATTCTATGAGTCAGAATCAAAAGAATTACCACTTGAACTATTAAAGGATTTATATATTGAAACAAAGGAAAACAAAGCATTAGTTTTTCCAAATAGCCGAGCAAGAACTGAAGAAGTAGCCGTTAAATTGCATAAAATTTCGGATAGAATAAATGGACATAAAAACTATTTCTCCCATCATTCCTCGGTCGATAAAGAAATAAGAGAAAGCGTAGAGTTTTTTGCTAAGAATAATCAAAGAGACAATTTCTGCATTTCGGCTACTTCAACTTTAGAATTAGGAATCGACATTGGCACTGTCGATAAAATAATTCAAATTGACTCAACATACTCAGTAGCATCCTTAGTTCAAAGAATTGGTCGTAGTGGTCGTAAAGAAGGAGAAAAAAGTGTGGTATGTATTTATGCTACAGAAAAGTGGAGCCTTCTTCAATCCTTAGCCTGCTGGAATCTTTACAAGAAAGATTTTTTGGAACCAATAAATACAGCTATTAAGCCCTATGACCTACTATTGCACCAGTTATTATCTATCGTCAAACAGTATTCTGGAATTCAAACTAAAGATTTAATCCATGAATTATCTGAAAATCCAGTTTTCGAACATATTTCTACAGAGGACATTGAGACACTTCTTCATTATTCTATTGAAGAAGATTTTCTTGAAAGGATTAGGACAGAATTAATTCTAGGACTTGCAGGTGAAAAAATCGTCAATTCAAGAGATTTTTATAGTGTTTTTAGCACAGACCCAGATTTTAAGGTTATCCATTCGGGAAGAAAAGTTGGACAAATTCCTTTTTCTCCGCAAATTCAAGTGAACGAAAACCTATTATTAGCAGCTAAAATTTGGAAAATAAAAGATATAGACCATAAAGCAGGAATAATTGAAGTTATCCCCGCAAAAGATGGTAAGGCCCCATCCTTTTTTGGAGGTACTGGCGGAATACATGAGGAAGTCAGGAAAGAGATGTTAAGAATTCTGAAATCAAAAGATGATTATAAGGAACTAAATCAAGAATGTAAGAATATTTTAAATGAATTGAGATTTGAATTCAAGAATTTTGACATCAGAAACTTCGAAGCCGACCGACCGTTAATTACAAAAGAACATCAAATTATACTTTATACTTTTTCAGGTACCAAAATAAACAGAAGCGTTTCATTCCTACTTGCCGTTTCAGGATATGATGTCATTTTGAATGACAATAATAGCTCCATAGAAATACGTACAGACTCTTTTGCCAAAGCTATATCAGATATTAAAAAGAATTACGAAGCCCTAGATTCTCATTTAGAAGAAAAACTTATTGAAAATGATACCCTATTAAGCTTCTCAAAGTGGGGAATCTATCTCCCGATGAATTATAAAATAGAAATTGTAAAAGAAAGATATTTTGATTTTAAGACCGCAATTGCTTTTATAAATAACATGAAAATTATCAAATATTAAAAAGAATGTCTCAAGAAGTTTTTTTTAATATTCGAAATGAAATAATTCAAAGATTACAGGAGTCAGAGAAGAATATAAAAATCGCAGTAGCCTGGTTTACGGACAAAAAAATAATTCAGGAGTTAGAGAAACAGGCTTCTAATAATATTAAAATAGAAATAATTCTTTATCATGACAAGATAAATAAAGCGAGATTATATGAATCACTTCATTCAGTCGGTGTAGATATATTTTATTTATCTAAAAGAAAGCTTAATTACTAAGCCGGCTTTCTAAAACCTCCATATCCCTGCCCACTTTCTCATCGAGGACCTTAGCATAGATCTGAGTGGTTTTAAGAGATCTGTGACCGAGCATCTTCCCTACCGACTCAATTGGAACTCCTTTTGAAAGCGTTACCGTGGTTGCGAATGTATGGCGGGCTAAATGCGTAGTTAAATTCTTTTTTATGCCGCATAAGTCAGCTATTTCCTTTAAATAGGCATTAGATTTTTGGTTGGTAAGAACAGGTAGGATTATATTCTTAGTTCTCACTTGAGGATTATCCTTATACTTTTCAATTATTGAAGCTGGAACATCCAGCAAAGGAATACTACTTAAAGATTTTGTCTTTTGACGTTTAGTTTTGATCCATTTCTTACCATTAATCCCGAGGACAATATCATCTTCTGAAAGTTTTTTTACATCAGCAAAGGCTAATCCAGTATAACAACAAAACAAAAAGATATCTCGTACCAATTCCAGGCGGGGAATCTCAAATTCTTTTTCGGCCATTTCCTGAAGTTCAGAATCAGTTAGAAATTCCCGTTCCGAGGATTTCCAGCTGCCTTTCCAGTGAAAGAATGGATCCCGGTCTATCCATTGATTTGCGTAAGCAATCCGAATAATTTTTTTAAAATTCACAATGTATTTCAAAGCTGTATTATGTGCGCAATTCTTTTGTGATTTCAAGTAATGATCTAACCCGGTGATAAATTTATGGTCGACCTGCTGAATAGGAATATCCTTTTTCTTATAAGCGAATAAAAGGTATTCCTCAATATGTTTTTTACAGGCGTTATAACGTTGCATAGTGCCTTTGCTATAGCCCTTTCCTATTAACTTTTTCATTCCATCGTTATGCTCTTGAAAAATCTCCATTAGCATACGTTCCTGCTCATCCCCTTTCCCAAAATATATATCCTTAATAATTTTGGCTGAAATTGGTTGATTATCCCTTATTAACCTATCGTGGATATCATAAAGTTTGGAACGAATGGAATCTAAATATCTATTAATAGCCTTTGATTCATCTGAATTACCTTTGGCAATACTCCCATGCTTATTCCACTTATTTGGAGCAATTTTTCTAGAAGTTGTGAAATCTGCACGTTTCCCGTTATAGGTTAAACGAACGTACAGAACCGCGGTATTGTTTTTAGCCGAAGTAGTTCTCTTTGGATAAAAAAGTATAGAAAAAGAATTGTTCATAGGTGCATATTTATATTTTAACACCTTCAAGATATAAAAACAAAGTGTTAAATTATACTCGCAAACCTTTTATTAACAGTTCATTACGAGACTCGAGGTGCATATTATATTACGTAAAAAATATGCACCGAATTGAGCACCAATTACTTGCATTTAACTGCCATAAAATGACATTAAATAAAAAGAAAAAGCCTCTAAATCATTGATTTAAAGGCTTTTAGTTGTAATTTAATATATTAAAAGCGGTCTGGACGAGACTCGAACTCGCGACCCCCTGCGTGACAGGCAGGTATTCTAACCAACTGAACTACCAGACCGTTGCGTTATTGCGAGGGCAAATATACTACCCTTTTTAGATTCACCAAACCTTTTTTTGAAATTTTTAAAATTAAAAAAACAGGCCTTATCCAAACTTTTGTTTTTCAAGTAAGTAAGCCGTCATTAGATTGTCAAAACTTTTATTAATGTCTGCCTCTATATATTTTATTCGATATTTTGCACACTGCATTTGCAGATCTGCCAGATATTTTTCTACTGCTTTTTTATAGTTTTCTCTAATATTATCAGAATAAAGGTCTACCTCAGCTCCCGTTTCCACATCGGTAAACCTCCGCGGAGTATTCCCGAAATTAAAATCCAACTCCCTTTTTTCATCAATTACATGAAAAAGGATCACTTCATGCCGATTATATTTTAAATGCCTCAAAGCTTTAAATAATTTTTCTTCATCCGTATCTGCCTGAAACATATCGGTAAAAAGAAATATCAGAGATCTGCGCTTTAATTTTTCAGCGATCTGATGTAAATAGGTGTACGTATCTGTACTCTTTTTTTGGACAGATTTCTCAAGCATCCCATTCAGCCTATTCAACAACATATGATGGTGCCGCTCACTGGATCTCTCCGGGGCATAGAACTCAAATTCATCACTATAGACACTCAAGCCTACTGCGTCCCTTTGTCGTTTTAATATCTCCATTAAACATGCTGAGGCTAATACTGAAAATCCAATCTTATTCAAAGAACCCAAATTTTGCTGCTTCACCAATGGAAAATGCATCGACGCCGAATTATCTATAATGAGATGACATCTTAAATTGGTCTCTTCTTCATAGCGTCTCGTATAAAGCTTATCAGTCTTCGCAAAAAGTTTCCAGTCTATATGCCGGGTACTTTCGCCGTTATTATAGATTTTATGTTCAGCAAATTCCGCAGAAAAACCATGAAACGGACTCTTATGGATTCCCGAAATATAACCTTCCACGACCTGTTTTGCCAAAAGGTCTAGGTTAAAAAATCCCCCTGATTCGTGAAGTTCCTTTTCAATATTCATAGCAGGCATTAAATTACCTATAGTTTCTGAATAAAAAAAGCCCCGCAAGTAGCGAGGCTTCATATTATATAAAATCAGCTATTACAATAACTGGTCAATTGCATCTGCATAGGTTTGTTTTGGAGCAACACCAACCTGGCGGCCTACTACTTCTCCATTTTGAAAAACCAGCACCGTCGGGATATTTCTAACTCCGTATTTTGCAGCAAATTCCTGGTTGGCATCTACATCAAGTTTACCAACAACGGCTTTTCCTTCATATTCAGTACTAATTTCATCGATGATAGGTCCAACCATCCTACAAGGTCCGCACCATGCAGCCCAAAAATCTACCATTACAGGTTTATCACTTTTAAGTACCTGTTCTTCAAAATTTGCGTCAGTTATTTCAACAGCCATAATATGTATTTTTTTATGTTTTTAATTTGATTCGTAAAAGTAGTCAATAAAATAAATATTCCTTACACCACCAATATTGCATTTGCCTATGAGTTTATTGTTTAGTTTTATTTGGGAGCCTCATGTTTCGCTACCGCTCCACATGACCGGGCTTTCGGCGCTACAAGGTAGCTCGCCTCAATCCCTGGCCCAAGACCTCCACTATTAACTTCTCCCCCTCCAAGGGGGAGGTTAGGAGGGGGTCAGTTAAGTTTATACATAAACTGCTCCTTTTCCAGCATCTCAATCAACTCCTGTGAGATCTTGATCTTATGCTTCCTGCTCGGCATTCTCAATTTCACCTGCTCCTCCATTTCATAAACCACAAAATTTAAATGGCAATCTCCCTTATGAGACATAAAAGTATCTTTTAGCCATTCGATCTTTTCGTTCTTAAGATCATTGATATTCAACTGGATGGTGAGTTTTTTGGCATTTTTATCCATAATATCATGTAAAAGACAAATCTCCCTAAACTGAATCCTTGGTTCTCCTTTTTTACCAGTATCCTTATTTGTCCAGCCTTCCTTCACAAATATTTTCATGTGAATAAAATTATTCGGAACAAAGAAATGCTTCATCCTCAAATATTCTTCCCCAAAGATCTTGAACTCGTAAGATTCGTCATAATCTTCTACGGTAAAGATCGCCCAGCCTTTTCCGTTTTTAGAAGTTCTATGCTGTACATCCACCACTACACAACCCATGGTAAGCTCCCTATTCACAATAGCTTCCAAATTTCTACAATCTGAAAGTTTCCCGTTACAGAAATAGTTCATCTCGATCTTGAAATCATCCAAAGGGTGTCCGGAAATATATATCCCCACCACTTCTTTTTCACGGCGAAGTTTTTCCATGGTACCCCATTCTTCACAGGGCGGCACTTCAGGTTCCGGAATTTGCACATCACTGGCTTCCCCAAACAGGCTCACCTGAGAAGAATTTTGATTCTCCTGAAATTTTTGAGCATATTTCACCACTTTTTCAAGAAAAACCATTCCACTACCATCATCATGGAAATACTGGGCGCGATGAGTGCTCCCAAATCCATCAAAGCCTCCTGCCAAAGCAAGATTTTCAAAAGCTTTTTTATTAGCCGCCCTAAGATCTATCCTTTTAGCCATATCGAAAATTGATCGATACGCACCTTCTTTTGTTTTTCTGTTCTCAACAATGGTTTTTACAGCTCCCGAGCCAACTCCTTTTATGGCTCCCATTCCAAAACGAACGGCATTATCCTTATTTACAGAGAATTTATAGTAAGATTCATTAACATCGGGCCCAAGAACATTCAGCTTCATACGCTTACATTCCTCCATGAAGAAGGTCACCTGTTTAATGTCATTCATATTATTGGAAAGAACCGCCGCCATATATTCCGCAGGATAATGCGCTTTTAAATAAGCAGTCTGGTACGCGATCCACGCATAACAGGTAGAGTGGGACTTATTAAAGGCGTATGAAGCAAAAGCCTCCCAATCTTTCCAGATTTTTTCAAGAATATCTTCCGGGTGACCTTTTTCTTTTCCTCCACCAATAAATTTTGGTTTTAATTCTGCCAGTAAGGAGGCGATCTTTTTACCCATAGCCTTACGAAGCATATCGGCTTCACCTTTGGAAAAACCAGCTAACTTTTGCGATAAAAGCATCACCTGCTCCTGGTAAACTGTAATCCCATAGGTTTCTTCCAGATATTCTTCCATTTCGGGAAGGTCATAAGCGATCTCCTCATCTCCATGTTTACGGGCAATGAAACTTGGAATATATTCCATTGGACCAGGACGATATAAAGCGTTCATCGCAATAAGGTCATCAAAAACCGTTGGTTTTAGTGACTGCATGTGTTTTTGCATCCCCGGAGATTCATACTGGAAAATCCCGATGGTCTCTCCACGTTGGAAAAGTTTATAAGTTTCCTCATCGTCAAGCGGAAAACTATCCGGATCCAGATCTATATCATGTCTTCCTTTGACGATCTTCACCGTATCTTTAATTAAGGTTAAAGTTTTTAAACCCAGGAAATCCATTTTTAGCAGACCCGCACTTTCTACGACCGAGTTATCAAACTGGGTAACATACAGATCGGAATCTTTTGCCACCGAGACGGGTACATAATTGGTAATATCTCCCGGAGTAATGATTACCCCACAAGCGTGAATACCAGTATTTCTAACTGAACCTTCTAGAATTCGAGCCTGGTTCACCGTTTGTGCCTCCAGGTCGTCTCCTTCAGAAATATTAAATAGTTCGTTTATCTTCTCAATTTCATCCCCTCGAAATTTAGACTTGATCGTCTTATCATCCATAGCGAATAGCTTTCCAAGCTTCGTATTGGGAATAAGCTTCGCAATCCTATCAGAATCCATCAAAGGAAGATCCAGAACTCGCGCCGTATCTCGAATTGAAGATTTTGCAGCCATAGTACCATAGGTAATGATCTGCGCCACCTGATTCGCTCCATATTTCTCGATCACATAGTCCATTACCCGGCTTCTACCTTCATCATCAAAATCGATATCAATATCGGGCATACTTACACGATCCGGATTTAAGAATCTCTCAAAAAGCAGATCGTATTTAATAGGATCGATATTGGTAATCCAGAGGCAATAGGCCACCACAGATCCCGCAGCCGATCCACGTCCCGGCCCCACCGAAACGCCCATCTCCCTGGCCGCCCGAATGAAATCTTCCACAATAAGGAAGTAACCGGGATATCCCGTATTTTCAATTACCGATAATTCGAAATTTAATCGGTCTTCTATTTCCGGGGTGATCTCTGGATATCGTTTTTTAGCACCTTCAAAAGTGATATGCTTTAAATAGGCATTTTCTCCTCTTTTACCTCCATCAACAAGATCTTCTTCGCTCTGGAATTCTTCCGGAATCTCAAAAGCCGGAAGTAGTACATCTCTGGCGAGTTCAAAAGGTTCTATCTTATCTACGATCTCCTGAATATTACTAATAGCCTCGGGTAAATCCTTAAACAGCTTTTTCATCTCGCTTCCAGATTTGAAGTAATATTCTTCATTTGGTAATCCGTACCTGTAACCACGGCCACGGCCAATAGGAGTTGCCTGCTTCTCACCGTCCTTTACACAGAGTAAAATATCGTGAGCATTAGCATCTTCCTGTTTCCAATAATAAGTATTATTGGTCGCGATCAATTTCACGTCATGCTTTTTGGAAAATTCAACCAGCACAGGATTTACCCGGTTTTCATCTTCCTGATCATGACGCATTAATTCGATATACAGATCGTCACCAAATTCAGTTTTCCACCAAAGCAACGCTTCTTCAGCTTGCTTTTCTCCTACATTTAAAATCTTACTGGGAACCTCTCCATAAAGGTTTCCGGTAAGGACGATCACATCCTCTTTATATTGTTTAATAACCTCTTTATCTATACGCGGCACATAATAGAACCCGTCGGTATAGGCTTTAGAGGACATTTTAGCCAGATTATGATATCCTTTTTTGTTCTTGGCCAGCATTACCACCTGATACCCATTATCTTTCCTGGTCTTATCTGTATGATTTTCACAGACGAAGAATTCACATCCAACAATTCCCTTTAATGGCTTTTTTAGGTCTTCTCCATTTTCTTCCGCAGTTGCATTATACTCTTTGATATTCTTATTATAGGCACCCACTTCTTTTACAAAATGAAAAGCCCCCATCATGTTCGCATGATCTGTAAGAGCCACGGCATTCATATCCTCTTCAGCCGCTGCAGCAACCAGATCTGGAATACTTATAGTGGACTGTAACACGGAAAATTGGGAGTGGTTATGCAAATGTGCGAATGGAATCTCATCAAGTTTCTCCAGGTTTTCCTGGATCTCTTCATTGGAGATATCATCTGAAGGCTGCTGTTTTTCCAGCCTTTCCCTGATCTTATCTGAAGCTTTTTTTAGATTTACATGCTTCAGCCCGATCAGCTCAATCCTCTGTGGATTTTCTTCTGAAAAGTTTTCGAAATAATCTGAAGGAACATCCAGCTCCTCGATAGTATAAATTCTTTGCCTGATTAATTCAAGAAAGCAACGTGTTGTTGCTTCCACATCGGCAGTAGCATTATGCGCTTCTGCAAATGCCTCATCAAATAAAAATTCATGTAACTCAGTAAGTGTGGGTAATTTGAATTTCCCACCACGACCACCGGGAATTTTACACAGCTCTGCCGTTCTTTCAGTACAGGTATCCAACACCGGCATTTCCTGAAGTGAATTTTCAAAATTTCTCCTGAAGAATTCGGCACCCATAATGTTAAGATCAAACCCCACATTTTGTCCTACCACAAATTTTGATTTCCGAAGGGCTGCATTGAACTTTTCCAACACCTCTTCAAGGGGAATTCCCTGCTCTTTCGCAAGATCTGTAGAGATCCCGTGGATACGCTCAGAATCATATGGAATATCAAAACCTTCAGGCTGAATTAAATAATCCTGATTTTCAACAAGATTCCCCATTTCATCATGCACCTGCCAGGCGATCTGTATACATCGCGGCCAGTTATCAGAATCGGTTAATGGTGCATCCCAGCGCTTGGGAAGTCCGGTAGTTTCGGTATCAAAAATGAGGTACATTCAGTAGTATTTTATGCCTTTTCAGAAGAAAATTATAGGATTCAGCAGATTGAATCATCTGGGCTAAAATAAGGAACTTTTCAGCTGAAAGAAAACTTAGTTTTCAGGAATTATCAACCACAAAAAAAGCCTCACAAAAACCTGAAAATTCAGATAATTTGTGAGGCCTGATACGAACACTAAAAACTACTACTTCAATCAAACATTGCTCGCATCAATTTTATAAATTGCGATTCTTAGTAAGAATCTCGTTCTAGGCTTGTTTTTCAAGAGTTTTCACTTCGTTTAAAGATGCTACTATGGCGTTTTTCTGTTTCATAAGTATATTTCCTGTAGAAGCAGGAATTTCAGATTCCTTCAAGATATCTTCATATTCTTCTACAGCAGCTTTTTCTCCACGAATCGTTTCCTCAAGGATCGATTCATCTTTATCACTGGAAAGACTGGCTTTTAAATTCATCCAGGATCTATGGGCATCTCCCGCAAGGCTGGATCCCTTATTTGGGGTTTCCCCAAAATTTTTGATTTCCGACTTCAGTTCGTGTCCAAAATCATATCGTTCCTGTGCGCGTTGAGAGAAAAAGTTTTTTAATCTTTCATCCTTAACTTTTTCTGCTGCTAGTTTATATCCTTTTTCAGCGTCATAATTTTTTTCCAGTAACTCATTTAGTTTTTTGGAAATTTCATTTGAATAACTCATAGCTTAATTTTTATTTTTTGTTCGAGTAAATATAAGCTCCTAAAATCGTCTCAACAACCTATTTAACAGGGTTTAGCACTAATTAACCTCTTTTAACAGCAAGGTCGATTTTTAACTAAAAAGATTCCTAATTAAGTTTTCATCGAGAGGATTTGGAACGGACAACCTAGTTGAAAATAACTACCGAAAAGCTTGGATATTAGAAAAATGTAGTATCTTTGCACACTTATTAATAATCGGGGTCGAGAACCCCAAAATTTAATTTTTATGCCAGTAAAAATAAGACTACAAAGACACGGTAAAAAAGGAAAACCTTTTTTCTGGATCGTAGCTGCGGATACCCGCGCTAAAAGAGACGGTAAATTTTTGGACAAATTGGGAATCTACAACCCTAACACGAATCCTGCTACTATCGAACTTGATGTAGACGGAGCTGTTAAGTGGTTACAAAATGGTGCCCAACCAACAGATACCGCTCGTGCTATCCTTTCTTACAAAGGAGCCCTTCTTAAGAAACACCTTGCAGTAGGTGTGCAAAAAGGAGCTTTAACTGAAGAGCAGGCTGAAGAGAAATTCCAAGCATGGTTAGAAGAAAAAGAAGGAAAGATCGGAGCTAAAAAAGAATCTTTGAGCAAAGCTCAGGAAGCTGAAAAAACAAAAGCATTAGAAGCAGAGAAAGAAGCAAACGCTAAGCGTGAAGCGGAATTCAAAGAAGCTGAAGAAGCTGCTGCCGCCGCTGAAGCCGAAAGAACGGCTGAAGCTACAGATGAGGCTACTGTAGAAAACGCTGAAGAAGAAGTTGGTGCTGCAACTGCAGACGAAGCTTCTACTGAAGAGAAAAAAGACGCTTAAAACACCTACCCACGATGACTAAGGAAGAATGCTTCTACCTGGGAAGAATCGTAGGGAAATTTAGCTTTAAGGGAGAGGTGCTCATTAAACTGGACACCGATGAACCTGAAACTTACACAGAAATGGAATCAGTTTTTGTTGAATACAACGAAAACCTGGTTCCATTTTTTATTGAAAGATCCTATCTGCATAAAAGCACCTTATTACGTGCTAAATTTGAAGATATCGATACAGAAGAAGATGCAGAAGATATGATTGGCGCTGAAGTATACCTGCCTTTGACCATGCTTCCCGAACTGTCTGAGGATAAATTCTATTTCCACGAGATCATTGGTTTTGATGTGATCGATACGGAACATGGCAATATTGGGAAATTAGTTTCCATCAATGATTCTACTGCCCAGGCTTTATTCGAAATTGAAAAAGACGGAAAGCAGATACTGATTCCCATGAATGACGAATTCATTGAAAAAGTAGACAAAAAAAATAAAGAGATCAAAGTAATCACTCCTGAAGGCTTGATTGACCTTTATTTGGATTAGCTACCTCTCCTCATCTCAATTTTATCTACAAGAGATGCTGAAATGAGTTCAGCATGACGATAATCAATAAAAAAACCACTCCCTTTCGAAAGTGGCTTTTGGATATTTATTTGTTATATAAGCTTAGCCTACAATATTCACAATTTTTCCAGGCACTACGATTACTTTTTTAGGAGTACGTCCATCCAGTTGTTTTTGCGTCCGCTCATCTGCCAGGACAGTCTTCTCTATTTCATCTTTACTCATATCTAACGGCAGCTCCATCGTAAACCTCATCTTCCCATTAAAAGAAACAGGATAATTCTTTACACTTTCCACCAGATATTTTTCCTCAAATTCTGGATATTTTGCGGTAGTAATAGATTCCGAATGGCCTAATCTCTCCCATAGTTCTTCCGCTATGTGAGGAGCGTAAGGCGCAATTAAGATCACAAGCGGTTCAAGAACCTCTCTGCTATTACATTTCTGCGCGGTTAACTCATTTACGCAGATCATAAAAGTGGACACAGAAGTATTAAAGCTGAAATTCTCAATATCCTCGGTCACCTTTTTGATGGTTTTATGCAAGGTTTTAAGCCCCCCTTCTATCCTCTCCGAAGCCTGGGAATCTTCAACATAAAACGAGCCTTCCGGGCCGGAATGATATAATTTCCAAAACTTTTTTAGGAAATTATGCACTCCGGTGATTCCCGCAGTATTCCAGGGTTTCGCCTGCTCCAGCGGCCCCAGGAACATTTCATACATTCTTAAAGTATCTGCTCCATAATCATGGCAGATCTCATCAGGATTTACCACGTTATATTTGGATTTAGACATTTTCTCCACTTCCCTACCAACAATGTAAGCCCCATCCGGCCTCCCCGAAGGAGAGGAGTTGGCATCGTAAACTTCTCCATTATCTAAAACAAATTTGGCATCGGCAAATTCTGGTCGCCATTTTTTAAAGCCATCGATATCCAGTTCATTTGATGAATTAATTAAAGAAACATCAGCATGTATTGGCTGAACGCTATTTCCTTTGATCTGATTTTTGGAAACAAACACATTTTCTCCTTCCAGTCGGTACACAAAAGCACTGGTCCCAAGGATCATCCCCTGGTTGATCAGCTTTTTGAAGGGCTCTTCGACAGTCAACCACCCGCGGTCATGTAAAAATTTAGTCCAGAAACGGGAATATAAAAGGTGCCCCGTGGCATGCTCGCTTCCGCCAATATACAAATCTACATTTTCCCAGTATTTCTGGGCTTCTTCGGAAACAAAGCGGTCAGGGTTCCCGGCATCCATATACCTGAAAAGGTACCAGCTGCTTCCTGCCCACCCCGGCATGGTATTCAGCTCTAATGGGAAGACCGTTTTATCGTCAATCTTATCATTTGAAACTACTTCATTTTTCTGGGTATCCCAGGCCCAATCGGTAGCATTACCTAATGGCGGCTCCCCGGTTTCAGTTGGAAGATATTTCTCCACTTCAGGCAATCTTAAAGGGAGATGCTCAAGGTCTATCGTTTTAGGCAGACCATTCACGTAATATACCGGGAAGGGCTCCCCCCAATATCTTTGTCGGCTAAACACCGCATCTCTAAGCCTGTAATTAGTCTTTCCATAACCCTGGCCGGTTTTTTCAAGTTCCAGGATCACTTTATTCAGTGCTTCTTTATATTCTAGTCCGCTAAGGAAATCTGAATTTGCGATTACCGTGCCTTCTTTACCCGCATAGGCTTCCTGAGAAACATCTACATTTTCAAAAATATTAGTAATTGGCAAATCGAAATGTCTTGCGAAATCATGATCCCGCTGGTCACCACATGGAACAGCCATTACCGCTCCGGTTCCGTAACCTGCAAGTACATAATCCCCAATCCAGATTGGCACTGGTTCCTTAGTGAAAGGATGTTCGGCATAAGCACCGGTAAATACGCCACTAATGGTTTTAACATCAGCCATACGCTCACGTTCACTTCGTTTTGCACTGGCTTGTATATAAGCCTCGACCTCTTCACGTTGCCCGGCAGTTGTTATTTCTTTCACCAGGTCATGCTCCGGGGCAAGCGTTAGAAAAGTAACCCCAAAAATGGTATCTGGACGGGTGGTGAAAACCTTAATCCCCCCGGCCACCGAAGGGGGAGTTTCATGTGAATTTTGAGTGGCAGTAGGTTGTTTAGAAAGATTTATTTTTATTTTCTCCAGAACCGCCTCAATATCCCCAATAACCTCTTCATCTCTAAACCTAATAACCTTGAATCCTTTGCGCTCAATTATTTGTGTCCGCTCCCTATCTTCCTGAACCTGGGAATCATGAATAGTTCCATCAACTTCAACAACCAATCTTTTGGAGAGACACACGAAATCAACAATAAAATGATCAATTAAATGTTGCTGCCGAAATTTATAACCTAAGTTCCTATTTCTTAAATTATTCCATAACAACTTTTCAGCATCAGTGGGATTATTCCTGTTTTCCCTGGCTTTTTCAAGTAGTAAATGAGAATTATTACCACCAGTCATATATCCCGGTTCTGTTTTCTCTTCCCCCTCGGGGAAGGATAGGATGGGGAATTCAACCATCGCTCCTACAGATTTCCCTATCCAGTTTCGCTGACTCTCCTTTAAACTTTCTGTCCAGTCGATTTTATTTAGATCCTGAAGCAGTCTTTCGGCAAACGCAGAAATTCGCATGCTCCATTGCGTCATTTTCTTTCTTACAACAGGATATCCTCCACGTTCCGAAACACCATTTACGATCTCATCGTTCGCTAAAACAGTTCCAAGTTGTGGACACCAGTTGACTTCAGCTTCCGCGAGGTATGTCAAACGGTATTTTAACAGGATCTGCTCTTTCTCGTCCTGAGAGTATTTATTCCATTCTTCAGCTGAAAATTGCTCCACATCATCATCACATGCAGCATTTATCCTCGAGTTACCTTCCGAAGAAAAAACAGCTTCAAGTTCGGATATCGGGCGGGACTTCTCCGTTTCTCTATCATACCAGCTTTCAAAAAGCTGAATAAAGATCCATTGCGTCCACTTATAATAATCCGGCTCGCTAGTTCTCACTTCCCGACTCCAGTCAAACGAAAAACCGATCTTATCTAACTGCTCCCGATAACGGGCGATATTATTTTCAGTAGTTACCGCAGGATGCTGACCGGTTTGAATGGCGTATTGCTCCGCCGGAAGTCCGAAACTATCATAACCCTGGGGATGCAACACGTTAAAACCTTTGTGACGTTTAAACCTTGCATAGATATCACTGGCGATATAACCTAACGGATGCCCAACATGTAGGCCCGCCCCCGAAGGATAAGGAAACATGTCCAACACGTAATATTTCGGAGCCCCCTCCATCTCCCCCGAAAGCGGAGGGTTTTGTGCCTTGAATGTCTGGTTTTCTGCCCAGTATTTCTGCCATTTTTTTTCGATCTTATTAAAGTGGTAACTCATTTTCTGTCTTACTATTATCCAATTATCATAGGAGTCATTGCGAGCGTAGCGACGCAATCTCTTTATTCCCTGAGGCTACTTCAGTAGTTTCCCTCCTTCGCAGTGACGTTAATCACTAATTGCCTGCAAAAATACAATTTTAAAAGACTTATAGGGAAGGATTGGAAGTTCTATTACTTTGATTTTCGGGCGGCGGCTTCCATAGGTTTCAGGCACTCATGGATATACCTGTTCACTGGAGTTTCAATACCTAACTTTTCTCCTTCCTTAACGATAAATCCATTGAAATTTCCCAATTCTGAAGCTTTGCCATTCATGATATCCCTTTGTGTGGAAGCGGTAGTTCCTTCGGGTTGCCCATTAATGATCTC
Source organism: Christiangramia sp. (assembly GCF_029937855.1). Classification (GTDB taxonomy): domain Bacteria; phylum Bacteroidota; class Bacteroidia; order Flavobacteriales; family Flavobacteriaceae; genus Christiangramia. Next base: position 116,005 of record NZ_JAPYPC010000002.1, on the reverse strand, counting down.
GAATACCATTTCTAAATGTTCATTGGTAAACGGAACACCTTTTGCCTTGCCCACTTCAATAATCTCCTTAGCCGATTTTCTCATCATTTCGTAAAGGAATTCACTTTCCCTGATCTTATTTATGGGTACACGAGTGAGACCGCCAATACCACTAATGGTACAAATAAAGAGGAACTTTTTCCAAATCTCCAGCTGAATATTATCCGGAATATTATTTTCAATTCCCGCCTCATTAAGAATATCATGAATTTTCATTACTCGATCTGACTTTGAATTATCAACTTCCCCAAACATGATCTTTGGTTCATAAGCCGCATGTTTTATTTTACCTGGTTTTTCTATAAAACTTACAATGAAACAAAGACCCGCGAGCACATTTTCCTTTGGTAATATTTCTATTAATTTCTCGTAATTATCAGCGCCATTTTGCAATGGAAGCACAACTGTATTTTCTCCCATTATCGGTTTTATTTCAGCAGCGACAGATGGAATCTGCCAGGATTTAATTCCGAGAATAATAAGATCTGGTTTTGGAACTTCAGAAACTTCTGAAGTCGCAACTTTAGGTATTACCTTAAAATCACCTTTAATGCTATCAACTTTAAGTCCGTGTTTTTGGATCTGCTTTAAATGCTGCCCCCTGGCTATCATACTTACATTGAATCCTGCATTGGCCAGGTTTCCGCCAAAATAACCCCCTACACCTCCGATTCCATAAACAAGTATTTCCATTGTTTACTTTTTTTCAAATTTAGGAAACTTAAAGTGATCCCTCGATTTTGTTAGAAATGAACTCCTTTTAGAAATATTTTTTAGTCCTGAATATTTTGATATTTTTTCGCAATTGCATCCACACAATTAATTCCGTCTATCGCTGCGGAAATGATCCCGCCGGCATAACCGGCACCTTCTCCACAGGGATAAAGTCCTTTTACCTCTACATGTTCAAGTGAATCGGAATCACGCGGGATTAAAACCGGGGAGGAAGTCCTGCTTTCAGGCGCATGTAAAACCGCATCGTTCGTGTAATATCCTTTCAGCTTTCTTCCGAATTGCACAAAAGCTTTCCGCAACCGTCGCGCTATAAGATCTGGAAGTACTTTATTTAAATCTACACTCACAATTCCGGGTTGATAGGATGTTTTCGGAAAATCTTTTGAAAGCTTTCCTTCCACAAAATCTTTCATTCGTTGCGCGGGTACCTGTTGTGTCTTTCCCGCTGCCTCCCAGCAATTTTTTTCCACCAGTTTCTGAAAATCAAGACAAACAAAAGGATCTTCCGGTTTAAACGCTGGAAGATCTGACGGTGCTATACTAACCACGATCCCGGAGTTTGAATACGGATTATTGCGCTTACTCGGGCTCCAGCCATTAGTCACCACTTCCTGCTGCTCTGTAGCACAGGGAGCGATTATCCCTCCGGGACACATACAAAACGAATACACACCCATGCCATCCACCTGCTCTACCAGGCTATAAGAAGCCGGTGGCAAATAGGGATTATCATTCTCACCATGATACTGTATCTGATCTATCAATTTTTGTTGGTGCTCAATACGAACACCTAAAGCAAATGGCTTGGCTTCGATTTTAATGTTTTTATAATGCAGGAGATAGAAAATATCCCTGGCAGAATGTCCCGTTGCCAGAATCAAATCCTCAAAAGAAAACCATTTTTCAGCATTGATCTCAATCGCCTCCATGCGATCTCCGTTCAGTTTAAGATCGGTGAGCTTAGAATTAAAATGTACTTCCCCGCCAGCCTCAATAACCGCTTCCCGCATGGCGGTGATAATCTTTGGTAGTTTATTCGTGCCAATATGCGGATGAGCATCTACAAGTATGTCGGGATCGGCACCAAAATTCACAAACCATTCCAGGGCTTTTAAAACATTTCCCCTTTTTTTGGAACGTGTATATAATTTCCCATCAGAATAGGTTCCTGCACCACCTTCGCCAAAACAATAATTAGATTCAGGATTTACAATATGATCTTTATTGATTTTTGCAAGGTCAAATCTTCTGGACCTAACATCTTTACCACGTTCAAAAACCACCGGTTTTATACCGGCTTCAACAGCACGAAGAGCTGCATATAAACCTGCCGGACCCGCACCAATTATAGCAATTTTCCTGCCTTTGGAAACATCCTGCAATATAAACGGTGTAAGAGGCTTTTTTTCTTCACCATGATTCCATACTTCTATTTGCAGGGTGAATCTCACAGGTTTATTTCGAGCATCTATAGAACGTTTCCTTATGCGCCAATCTTTAATATCATCCTTACGAATTTTGGATTTCTTCACCACTCTATTCAACAAAAGGTGACGGTCCTCTAATTCCTGTGGCAAGGCTGTGATTTGTACCAATGTGCTCATAGGCTTCAAAGATACCATGTATTTTTTCTAATTCTTTAGATGAAAATAACTTTGGAAAAACCTTTCCCCTTTAGCTATCCCTATAATTATATATTTGTAAAAAAAACATGTCTTTAAAGAAGCTATTAGAAGAGAAAGGATATCATCGTATTAAGATGAAGTTTACCAAAACGAATCATCTGGAAATAGTTGCGAAAATCAATGATATTGAAGGGAATTTTATTTTAGACACCGGAGCTTCCAGCACCTGTGTAGGAATCGATGCGGTAGAACATTTCGATTTACTTTCAGAAGATAGTGATGTTAAGGCTGCAGGAGCTGGAGCAACTAATATGCTTACTCAAATCTCTCAGAAGAATCGGATTGATATCTTTACCTGGAACAAGAAAAAGATAGATCTGGTATTATTTGACCTAAAACATGTAAATGAAGCACTTATTAACCATAAAGCAGAAAAAGTGCATGGTATCATTGGTGCAGATATCCTCAAAAAAGGAAAGGCTGTGATAGACTACAAAAACAAGGCGCTTTATTTAAAATAGCAACTTCTATTTATTAGATAAAAAAACCCACTTAAACAGTGGGTTTTCCATTCTTACTGAATTATGTTTTCTATGACTTTTTTTGCGTAGTATCGCTAAGCGTCTTGCTCATTTCTTCAAAATCCTTCATCATCTGCTCATGTTCACTGCGCATTTTTTCATGCTCAGACATGATCGTCTGATGTTGTTTCTTCATTTCTGAGATTTGAGCTTGTTTTTCTGCATCACTCATACCTTCAAAATCAGATTTAAGATCTTTGTGTGCAGAAATCATTTCCTTATGAGAACTCATCAAGGCTTCATGTTTTTTCAGCATAACTTCTTTAGAAGCAAGGTTCTCCAGTACTGTAGAATCTTTCACCTCCATATTCTGAAGTTTTTGAGATAGATCCTCGTATTCTCCGGTCATTTCCTGATGCTTTCTTTCAAAAGTTGAATGTACTTTTTCTATACTGTCATTCTGAGTCATCAACTTATCCATATCTTCCTGAACTTTGTTGTTCTGATCTTCACATGCCGTAAGTGCTAAAAAAGCAACACTAAAAATTATTAAATACTTCTTCATTTTTATGTTTTTTTGGTTTACTCAAACTTACAAAAGCTATGATTTTAGGATTCTAAATTCCTGTTAAAAAAGTATTTACGTAGTAAACACAAAAAATTCACCGTAATTATGAAAAATAATAAGGGGAAAAATCCCCTGGACGACAATAGTTTAAAAAAGTAGATTTGAGTGTTTAAATCAGCTTCATATCAAAACTAAAATTTTTTCTCAGCTCATTTTTTTTATCCTGGCTATTTCAGTCTTGACGGTCTTAGCTATGAACGTTTTTCGTTTGGTAGTTTTGTTTTAATTTTTGTTAGAGATAAAAAAGGGTCTGCTTTCGCAAACCCTTTTTTTTATTTATTTTAAAAAAACTCTATAATTCCAGAGCCCTTTTCACATCCTGATCCATCAATAATTCTTCCGGATTTTCCAATGCTTCTTTTACTGCCACAAGGAAACCAACTGATTCTTTTCCGTCAATTATCCTGTGGTCATAAGACAGGGCAACGTACATAATTGGTCTTATCTCCACATGGCCATCAATAGCCACTGGTCGCTCCACGATATTATGCATTCCAAGGATTGCACTTTGGGGAGGATTTATTATGGGGGTAGACAACATAGATCCAAACACTCCACCATTTGTTATGGTAAAAGTTCCTCCGGTCATTTCGTCTACGGTAATCTTACCGTCACGAGCTCTAATAGCGAGGCGTTTCACCTCAGCCTCCACTCCGCGGAAACTTAAGTTTTCAGCATTCCTAATCACAGGCACTGTTAAACCTTTGGGTCCAGAAACTGCAATACTAATATCTTTATAGTCATAACTTATCTGATAATCCCCGTCTATCATGGAATTCACTGCAGGATATTCGTCTAAAGCCCTGATTACTGCGAGAGTAAAGAAAGACATAAATCCTAAACTCACTCCATGTTTATCCTTAAATTCCTCTTTATATTTTTTTCTTAGTTCGAAGATTGGAGACATGTCTACTTCATTAAAAGTAGTTAGCATCGCTGTATCATTCTTGGCGCTCACCAGACGTTCTGCCAGTTTACGGCGAAACATAGACATTTTTTTCTTCTCTTCTCCTCTAGTACCTGTTCCAGGAGTTCCCATAGAAGCTTTAGCCTCAACCGCATCTTGTTTAGTAACCCGACCGTCTTTACCCGACCCTTTGACTTCTTTTGAATCAATCCCTTTTTCATCAAGAATCTTCTTTGCAGCCGGAGAAGGACTTCCAGTGGCATAGGTATCCTGTTTCTGACCAGGAGTGCTTGATTTGGATGGCTCTTCGGTTTTAGCTTCCGCCTTTTTGCTATCTTTCTTATCTTCTGTCTTTTCCTGGCGTTCCTGCTCTTCTTTTTCAGCAGATTTATCATCATCAGAACTGTCATCATCACCTCCACCTGGTTTATCAGCGTCAGTATCGATTAAACATACTACCTCACCAACTGCTACCACATCACCTTCTTCTGCCTTTAAAGTAATAATTCCACTTGCTTCCGCAGGAAGTTCGAGGGTTGCTTTATCACTATCCACTTCGGCAACTGCCTGATCTTTTTCAACGTAATCCCCGTCTTCTACCAGCCACTGTGCTATTTCAACTTCAGTGATGGATTCCCCGGGTGAAGGAACTTTCATTTCTAAGGCCATGATTGTTATCTATTTTGGTTCCCGAAATTTCAGGAATTTGATTCTTAATTATTTTCTTCTTCGTTTAAATTCTTATCAAAAACGCTGTTTATGACACGTTCGTGACGTTTCTTGAAACGCACCGAACTCCCGGCTGCTGGGGATCCGTAAAATTTACGACTGCATACCCTGAATTTTCGCGCTTCTTCAAAATGAAGCAACAAATGAGCATAAGCCCCCATATTTCGAGGTTCTTCCTGCGCCCACACTACATCATCTGCGTTTTTATACTTATCCATTACCTCTTTCATCTTTGAAATAGGTAAGGGAAATAATTGTTCTATCCTTACCAAAGCAACATCATCTCTCTCATTTTCTTCCCTGTGCTTCAAAAGATCATAGTAGAATTTACCGGTACAGAATACTAAGGTTTTAGTATTTTCCACTTTTGCCTCACTATCATCAATTACTGGCTGAAAACTTCCTGTTGCAAACTCTTCTTTTGTAGAGATGACTTTTGGATGACGAAGTAAGCTTTTAGGTGTAAAAATGATAAGAGGTTTTCTAAATTTAGCTTTCATCTGTCTCCTTAGAATATGGAACATGTTCGCAGGAGTGGAAATATCTGCCACGTACATATTATCCTTCGCACATAGCTGAAGAAAGCGTTCCATTCTTCCTGAAGAATGCTCTGCTCCCTGACCTTCATAGCCATGAGGCAACAACATTACCAATCCGTTTTGAAGTTTCCATTTGTCTTCTGCAGCAGAAATATACTGATCTATCATAATTTGGGCCCCATTGACAAAATCTCCGAACTGAGCCTCCCAGATGGCCAGGGTAGTTGGACTTGCCATGGCATAACCATAATCAAAACCTACCACTCCATATTCTGAAAGTAATGAGTTATAAATAAAGAAATCGCCATCTCTTTCTTTTATATTATTGTGTAGAATGATCTCTTCTTCACTATCTTCTACTTTCACTACAGCATGGCGGTGGGAAAAAGTTCCGCGCTCACTATCCTGACCGCTTATTCTTATATTATAGCCTTCAGCCATTAAAGATCCATAAGCAAGATGTTCTGCCATAGACCAATCCAACTTATTATCTTCAAAATACATTTTCTTTCTCCCGTCTATGATCTTTTTGATCTTTCTCATAAACTTCTTGCCCTCGGGCAATTGAGAAATAGCTTCTGCTACCTTATCCAGTTTTTCCAGATCGAATGTGGTATCAATATTCGACATCATCTCATCTTCCTGCACATTTTCAAAACCTTCCCACTCATCCTGCATGAAAGGGGTAATTCTGGTAGTTTCTTCTTTTCTGGAATCTTCCAGTTTTTCTTCCAGGGCGGCTTTATAGGTTTCCTCAAGTTTCTTTAAATATTCATCATCAGCTACTCCCTGTTTTTTAAGCTTCTCAAAATAAATATCCCGCGCATTTTCATGCTTGGAAATTGCTTTATATAATTTTGGTTGGGTAAATCTTGGTTCATCCCCTTCATTATGTCCATATTTCCTGTATCCCAGAAGGTCTATAAATACATCTCTTTTAAATTTCATCCTGAAATCCAATGCGAAGAGTATAGCATGCACCACTGCTTCTGCATCATCTGCATTGACGTGTAGTACAGGAGAAAGTGTCACTTTTCCTACATCTGTGCAATAAGTAGAACTTCTTGCATCAAGATAATTCGTGGTAAATCCAATCTGGTTATTAACAACAATATGAATGGTTCCGCCGGTTTGATAACCCTCCAACTGAGCCATTTGTACTAATTCATAAACTAGTCCCTGTCCTGCAATGGCGGCATCACCATGTACCAGAATTGGTAAAACCTTAGAGTTATCACCTTCGTAACGGCGATCCTGTTTTGCACGGGTTATACCTTCAACAACCGCCCCCACAGTTTCCAGGTGGGAAGGGTTAGGTGCTATATTTATGTTTATTTCGTTTCCGTTATCGGTAGTGCGGCAGGAAGTCCAACCAAGGTGATATTTCACATCGCCATCAAAAATATCCTGTTCGTAATCCTTGCCGTCAAATTCGCTAAAAATATCCTTGGCACTTTTTCCGAAGATATTGGTAAGTGTGTTCAACCTTCCACGGTGCGCCATTCCCATAACGAATTCCTTTACTCCAAATTCAGCAGCTTTTTCTATAAGCGCGTCAAGGGCCGGAATTAAACTTTCCCCACCTTCCAGTGAAAAACGCTTTTGCCCTACATATTTGGTATGTAGAAAACTTTCAAAGGAAACCGCCTCATTAAGCTTTTTAAGTATTTGTTTCTTTTGAGATTCATTAAAGTCAGGATGATTCTCATTAACGTTCAGTTTATTCTGAATCCATTCTATCTCTTCAGGTTTTCGAATATACATGTATTCGATCCCGATCGAGTCACAATAAATTTTCTCCAGATGTCTGATAATCTCCTTTAAAGAAGTGGGCCCAATCCCAAGAATATCACCCGCATTAAAGGTCGTATCAAGATCTGCTTCCTCAAGTCCGAAATTTGAAATATCAAGTGATGGAACATATTTCCTACGTTCTCTTACAGGATTCGTTTTAGTGAATAAGTGACCTCTGGTCCTGTAACCATCAATCAATCGAATTACCTGGAATTCCTTAATTACATACGAGGGTATTTCTCCTTCAGCAAAATCTACAGGAGCTTCCCCCAAAACTTCTTCCGCAACACCATCTTGTTGCATTCCAAAATCAAAACCCTGGAAAAATGCCCGCCAACTAGGCTCCACACTATCAGGATATTTTAAATATTGATCGTAAAGTTCTGCGAAATAAGCAGTATGAGCAGCGTTTAGAAATGAAAATCTATCCATAAAATTGAAACAAATGTCTCTTCTGTTTTTAGAAACATAGCAAAAATACAATTTTTAAAAAAAACAGCTTGCAGGCATTATGATAATTCTCTATATGATTATAGGAATTTTAACACTGCCTGAAAATGAACAGATTCACTAAGAATTTAATTCATATTGAAAATTTTCATGTCCGGTTAAAGATACCAGAGCGCTTCGCTTTTATAAATAAGAAGCCGGATTCAGGTTCGTTCTTCAAAATTTTATCGGACATCGATTATTGATAGCTAAACCTGGCGATCCATAAGCATTTCTCCGAATTTTCTCAAGGGTTGCTTCTTTTCTTCGGGTAACTGAATTTTATCCAGAATCTTAAAGGCCTTATCGGTATAATCTACTATTTCTTTTCTGGTAAGTTCTGCCGCACCACTACTTTCAAAAAGTGATTTTACGGCTTCAATTTTTCCGGAATTTTCTACAGGAGAAATACTATATAAATGCTCCAGCTGTATGGCTTCGCTCCTGCTGGCAAGCTCCAGCGTTTTAAGATAAAGGAATGTTTTTTTGTTTTCAATGATATCTCCTCCCGGCTGTTTACCAAAAGTTTCGGGATCGCCAAAAGCATCGAGATAATCGTCCTGAAGCTGAAATGCTATACCCAATAACCTGCCATATTGATAAATGGCCTCTTTACATTGCTGAGAGGTTTGTGCCACAATTGCGCCCATTTGTAACGAAGCTCCCACTAATACGGCCGTCTTATATTCAATCATCAGCAGATAATCCTCAATACTCACATTATCCCGGGTTTCAAAATCAATATCATACTGCTGACCTTCACAAACCTGGATGGCAGTTTTAGTAAATAAAGAAGATAATTCTTTAAAAGTTTCGCCTTCATAATTCTCAAAAAGCTGATAGGCGTTTATGAGCATAGCATCACCAGAAAGAATTCCTGTATTGATATCCCATTTTTCATGCACCGTTTCCTTGCCTCTTCTTATAGGAGCATCGTCCATAATATCGTCATGTACCAGGGAAAAATTATGAAATACCTCGATCGCTAAGGCCGCATCCAATGCCTTTTTGTAGTTGCAGTCAAAAATTTCAGTCGCCATTAATACCAAAACCGGTCTTAATCTTTTCCCTCCCTGTTCCAGTATATAAACCATTGGTTCATATAAATTTACAGGTTCCTTTATTTTAATCTTTTCGTGCAGATAGTCGATTATAGCTTCTCGATACTGGGAAATGGCATGCATGAAGTAATAAATTTTCCGCTAAAATACCATAAATGAAAGTAATTCAAATTCTCTTCCAATGTTAAATAATAGTAAACTATGGAAACTTTTATTGTTTCTAAAGTTTCCATAGTTTATATTTGCCAAAAATTTAAAGAAAGCGTTGGAAGAAAAAATACTGAATACGGCTACCGAGATGTTCCTGAGTTTTGGTTTTAAGAGTGTGACCATGGACGATATTGCAGAAAAACTGGGGATATCCAAGAAAACTATATATGCCCATTATTCTACAAAAAATAAATTGGTGCAGGCCAGTGGATCCCACTTATTAAAAACTATTTCTGAAGGCATCAATAAAGTGAGAGCAAGAAACCTCAACCCGGTTATTGAAAATTTTGAGATTAAACGTTTTGTAAATCAGCATTTAAAAGGGGAGCAAACCTCTCCTCATTTTCAGTTAAAGAAGTATTATCCTAAAATCTTTGAAAATCTTATAGAAGAACAATTTAATGTGCTGGAGGATTGTGTGGAAGATAATATTGGACGTGGGATTGAACTGGGGTATTACCGGAAAAAAATCAATGTCCCCTTTGTGACCCGCATCCATTTTGTAGGAATGATGGGAATAAAAGACAAAGAAATGTTTCCGCTGGAGGAATTTAGCGAACAGGATCTCACCGAAGAATTCCTGAACTACCACCTACGGGCAATATGCACCCCAAAAGGAATTAAAACTTTAGAAGAATTTATAGCAACCTCATGAGTATTTCAATTATAAAAAAAATCCTACTTCTCGTAGGAGTATCTTTAAACTTGAGCCTGTATGCTCAGGATACACTTCCTAACCCCGAATATAGTTTTAGCCTGGAAGAAGCGGTAAGATATGGACTGGAAAATGCCTACAATTCCCAGATTGCCAGTAAGGATGTGGCGATTGCCTTAAAACAAAAATGGGAAATAATTTCACAGGGCTTACCTCAAATTAGCGCGAATGCCGAATACCGAAATAATCTAATTCAACCAGTGACACTTTTACCTGGCGAAATCGCTGGCGGTGCACCTGGAACATTTGTACCCGTTACTTTTGGCACAAAACAAAATCTTACAGCTACGGCTACATGGAATCAATTAATATTTGATGGCTCCTATATTGTAGGGATCCAATCTGCCAAAACCCTGCTTCAAATAACAGAAAACGCTAAGATAAAAACAGATTTGGAAGTAAAGAAAGCCATTACAGATGCTTATGGCAATGTTTTATTAGCCAAGGAAAGTGTCGCCATTCTGGAAAGAAATTTAGAAACAGTTGAAAAAAATCTCAATGATACCGAGAAAATTTTTGAAAATGGACTGGCAGAAGAAGAAGAGGTGGAACAACTAAAAATCACCTCCCTGGGGCTACAGGTAAATTTAAATAATGCCGTGCGAATGGAAGACGTTGCCTATGATATGCTAAAAGTAACGATGGGAATCCCTGTAGAAAGACCTATACAGGTAGAAGATGATCTTAACCAGTTAAGCATGGAAAATTTTGACCTTTTATTGCTTTCCAAAGAAATAAATGTAGAAAAGAATATAGATTATCGTATTGCTGAAGATCAGGCAAACAGTGCCGAAGTTGAAGTAAAACTGGAAAAAAGTAAAGCTTTACCTAGCCTTTCAGCTTTTGTAAATTACGGAGCCCAGGGCAATAGCGATGAGTTTACATTTTTCACCAATAACCAGATCTATTTTGACCAGTCTGTTCTGGGCCTTAGTTTAAATATACCAATTTTTAGCAGCGGGATGCGAAGTGCCAGAACTGCACAAAAAGAACTTGCTTACGAACAATCCCTTCTTGAACTGGAGCAAACTAAAAATAGGATAAAACTCGATATCCAAACCGCGAAGAACGATTATAGTTTTAGCCTTGAAAACTACCAAAATAAGAAACAGAACCTGGAGCTGGCAGAGCGAATGGAAAATAAAAACCAGATTAAATTCTTTGAAGGCTTAGCTACCAGTTTCGAACTTAGTGAGGCACAAAGACAGTTATACCAGGCACAACAGGAGTATTTGCAGGCAATGTTGGATGTAATCACCCAAAAAGCCAAATTAGAAAATCTGTTAGACACCACTACTTATTCTGAATATTATGACAATTAAACAACTTAGTAACTATATTTCCATGAAAAAGTTTCTATTCATACTTATTGCTGCGCTTTTCTTTAGCTCCTGCGGAGATGAAGATAAATCTGCAGATACACTTATTGATAATGGGGATCTTTCTGCCATTAAAGCCAGAAAAACCGAATTGAGCAACCAGCAGCGGGAATTAAAAGCCGAAATCGAGAAACTGAACAATTTTATTCAGAAAAAAGAGAAGAAACAGGCGGCAATTCTGGTTTCTACGGAAACGCTCAATGATACTATTTTTAAACATTTTGTGGAAGTACAGGGAAATGTGGAAACCGATCAAAATATTATTATCTATCCGGAATATTCCGGAGTACTCACCAAGGTTTATGTAAATGAAGGACAACGAGTCTCTAAAGGGCAAAGATTGGCCAAAATAGATGATGGCGGTCTTAGTAGCCAGGTAGCCCAGCAGGAAACCCAAACGGCTCTTGCCAAAACTACTTACGAAAGAAGAAAACGCTTATGGGATCAAAAGATAGGTTCAGAAATTCAATTTTTAGAAGCCAAAGCTAATTACGAAGCTTCTTTAGATGCGACGAACCAGCTTAAATCCCAATTAGCCAAAACTGTTATTAAGGCACCTTTTAGCGGTGTGATTGATAATGTGATGGCCGAACAGGGCCAGGTGGTAAATCAGGGGCAAACTCAAGTGATCAGACTGGTAGACCTTAGTGATATGTATGTAAAAGCTTCTTTACCTGAGAATTACTTGAATAATATCCGGGTTGGCACCGAGGTAAGCATTAATCTCTCCTCAATAGGACAGGAATTTAAAGGAACTGTTCGGCAGGTAGGTAATTATATTAACCCAGACAACAGGACTTTTGATGTGGAAATTGACATTCCGAATAAAAACGGACAGGTTAAACCAAACCTTATTGCCACGGTAAAGGTGAATGATTACACCAATGAAAATGCAATCACAATCCCCGAAAATATCCTTCAGGAAAATGCTGAAGGCGAAACTATCGCCTATTTGTACCAACCACAAAGCGATTCTATAGGAGTTGCAAAACGAGTTAAACTCGAGATCGGTTTAAATTACGGGAACCAGATTGAAGTAAAAAGCGGTTTAAACGATGGTGACGTTGTGATTATTGAAGGCGCAAAAAGCGTACGCGACGGTCAACGAGTGACTACCAAAAATTAGAAAATAGATTGCATTATGGGCAAGAACACTTATAAAGAATTTAGTATATCCTCCTGGGCGATCGAAAATAAAATGACGGTCTATGTCATTATTGCCATCATCCTATTTTTAGGGGTTTTCTCCTATTACACGATGCCAAGAGAATCCTTTCCTGAAATTATAGAGACTAAAATTTATGTTAGCTCTGTAAATCCAGGGAACTCGGCGGAAGATGTAGAGAAATTCATCACCGAACCACTCGAAGAGGAATTTAACAATATTGGGGGCGTACGCGAAATTAGCTCCACTACTCTTCAGGATTACTCTATGGTAATTGTAGAATTTGAAGAAGATGTTGAAATCCCGGTGGCCAAGCAACGGGTAAAAGACAAGGTAGACCAGGTAAAAGCCGAAACCACCTGGCCCACATTGGATAATGGCGCCAAAGTAGAACCTAATGTTTTTGATCTTAACCTTTCTGAAGAACAGCCCATCTTAAACATAAACCTTACCGGAAATTATCCCATTCAGCAGCTAAAAGATTATGCTGAATATCTTCAGGATAAGATTGAATTACTTCAGCCAATTAAAGAGGCGAGTATTAGAGGTGTTGAAGATCAGGAAGTAGAAGTTGCGGTTGATGTTTATAAAATGACCGCTTCACAGGTAAATTTTGATAATATCATCAATGCTGTTCGGGCTGAAAATAACACTATTTCAGGAGGAAATGTTATTAGCAATGGTGTTCAGAAAAATATTAGGATCCTTGGAGAAATTGAAGATCCGGATGATCTTAAGAATGTGGTGGTAAAAACTGACGGCGGCAATATTTTTCTAAGGGATATTGCAAGTATTAATTTCAAAAATCAGGATCCTACGACCTACGCCAGGGAATATGGAGAACCCGTAGTCATGCTGGACATTAAAAAACGGGCTGGTAAAAATATGATCGAAGCCGTTGAAAGCATTAAAGAGATCATAAAGAAAGAACAGGAAAACTATCTTCCGGAAGATCTGCATATTTCCTTAACTAATGACCAGTCTATAAAAACGCAAAATCAGGTAGATGACCTGGTGAATAATATCATTTTTGGAGTGATCCTGGTAGTGCTGGTACTTATGTTCTTCCTGGGCTTTAGAAATGCACTCTTTGTAGGATTTGCCATTCCGCTTTCCATGTTGATGTCCTTATTTATATTATCATCACTGGGCTTTACCATGAACACCATGGTACTATTTGGTTTGGTAATGGGATTGGGAATGCTCGTGGACAACGGAATTGTGGTGGTAGAAAATGTCTACTCCCTTATGAGTCAGGGAATGCCCAGGATGAAAGCCGCCAAACAGGGGATGGGCGAAATTGCCTGGCCTATTATTGCTTCCACGGCCACCACTCTTGCAGCCTTTTTCCCACTGGGTTTATGGCCCGGCTTAATTGGTAAATTCATGATCTATTTCCCAATTACACTTTCGGTTGTGCTTGGCTCCTCTTTATTTGTAGCCCTGATCATCAACTCCATGCTTACTTCCAAGTTTATGGAAACGGAAGAAAACTCGCTCACAAAAAAGAAATTAGTTAGATGGAGCTTAATTTTGGCTGGTGTTGGAGCAGTTTTACTCATTGCAGGATATGTGTTGAACATAGCAGGACTTCGTGGTATAGGTAATCTAAGTATCCTTACTGCAATTATGTTGTGGGTATATAAATATTTCCTCGCCGGAGCTGTAGAATATTTTCAGTTTAGAGCTTTAAAAAAATTAGAAAATCTTTATGAAGGCTTTCTTAAATATGCGCTAAGAGGAAGAAAAGCATATGCATTTTTCTTCGGAACATTTGGAGTGCTTATTCTATCCTTCTTTCTGGTGGCAGTAGCGCAACCGGATGTATTATTCTTTCCGGAGAATGAACCAAATCAAATTATCACCTATATAGAATATCCTCAGGGAACCGATATTAAAAAAACCAATGAGCTTACCAAGAAAATTGAAGAGCGGGTATTTAGTGCTATCAAAAAATATGAGGATGAAGATGGATATAATTATATGGTGGAGTCTGCTATTTCTCAGGTTGGTGAGGGTGCTGGAAACCCCCAAACCGATGCCGGCCAGTCCAATGCAATGCCGCACAAAGGGAAGATTACACTTTCCATGCGTGAATTCCAGCTTCGTAGAGGAGTAAAAAGTAGCAAGGTTCTTTCAGAAGTTAGGGATGCAGTAAAAGGTTTTCCGGGAGCTTCCATTATTGTTGAAAAAGATGCTGCGGGACCTCCAACCGGATATCCTATTAATATTGAATTAAGCGGGGATAACTATGAAGACATGTTGCGTGAAGCTGAAAACATGCGAAATTTTATCGAAGAACTCAATATTGCCGGAATTGAAGAACTTAAAATAGATGTAAATAAATCCAAGCCAGAAATGGATGTGGAAGTAGATCGTCAAAAAGCGGGACAGCTAGGAGTATCTACTGCTGCAGTGGGACAAACCTTAAGAAGGTCTATTTACGGGGAAGAAATATCTACCTATAAAGAAGGAGATGATGACTATCCCATAAACGTTCGGTTTGCAGATAAATACCGGTACGATGAAAGCGCAATTTTCAACCAACCCGTCACTTTCAGAAATAATAATGGAAAATTAATACAGGTTCCTATTTCGTCATTAATTACTAAAAGCAATACCTCCTCTTTTAGTTCTATCAAACGAAAGGACCTTAAAAGGATCATTACTGTGTATTCGAACGTTTTAGGCGGCTATAACCCTACCGAAATTGTTAATGAATTAAAAGATGAACTGCAGAATTATGAAATGCCTTCAGACATTGATTATTCTTTTACAGGAGAGCAGGAAGAACAGTCAGATAACATGAGTTTCTTATTATTGGCCTTATTCTATGCCATGGGTGGGATTTTACTTATTCTGGTTGCACAGTTTAATTCAATTTCCAAACCTCTCATTATCCTTATGGCTATCGTCCTGAGTTTAGCGGGGGTATTTCTTGGGCTTGTAACATTCGGAATGGATTTCGTGGTGATCATGACCATGATGGGAATTATATCGCTGGCAGGGATTGTAGTGAACAATGCTATTGTACTCATTGATTACACCCAGATTCTAATTGACCGAAGGAAGGAAGAAATGAATATGAGGGATGACGAATATTTAAGCCGAAAAGAATATTTTGAACTTGTGGTTGCAGGAGGCAGATCTCGGCTTAGACCTGTATTGCTTACGGCTATTACAACGGTGCTGGGGCTAATCCCTCTAGCAGTAGGGTTAAATATAGACTTCTTTGGTTTGTTTACAGATTATGACCCGGGAATTTATATTGGCGGTGACAACGTGATATTCTGGGGGCCATTGGCCTGGACCGTAATCTTCGGATTAATCTTCGCGACCTTCTTAACCCTGGTGATTATCCCAGTAATGTTTTATTTAGTGAACAGGGCAAAGATCAAATTCAGGGAGAAGCGTGAAAAAAGAAAGAAAACCAAACTGGAAGAAAAGGAAAAACAAATGAAACTGGCGAATCTGTAAAGCAAAAACCCCGAAGCACTGCTTCGGGGTTTTTTATTACATATTTATTTTCTTAGTTGTTTACCAGTGAACTTTCACTTTTCCAGCTATTCACAGAAGCGATCACGCTGTTCTGATAGTCAACTTCGGTAAGTTTATTTTCAGCCCAAAAAAACCACTTCCCACTTTTTTTGCCATTTTCGTAATTCGCGATGGCTGTCTTTTCACCGTTCTTGTTGTAAGAAACCCACTCTCCGTGCAGTCTACCGTCCTTGTACGTACCTTCCTGTCTAACACTTCCATCTTCATAATAAAACGTTCCTTTAATTAAATCCCCCTGTTTTTCAAAAACAGGTTTTTTATCTTCTTTTTGCGACATGGCAACTCCTCCAATAAGGAATATTCCTGCTAATAATATATTTTTTATAGTCTTCATAGCTCTTTTCTATTAACGTTAGCATTACAAATATAGTGAAAGTTTACAAACAATCAATATTTACATAACATTAACTTAACATTAAATCCTTTTAAATCTGTTTTTCAGCAGTTTACAATGTTAATAATGAATAAGGCTGAAATAAAATGATATAATTTTTAAGATGGAAAGGTTCAGTAAAAGTGTTTAACTTCTTACTTTTGTGCCCATTCTAAATTCGAAGAATAAAATGTACAGAAGTCATACCTGCGGCGAACTCAGCGCACAACAGATCAGTAACAAAGTGACCCTCTCCGGATGGGTGCAGAAAGTTAGAAATAAAGGTTTTATGATCTGGGTAGATCTTCGTGATCGCTACGGCCTAACGCAGTTAATATTTGATGAGGAACGCTCTTCAAAAGAATTAATGGATAAAGCCGGAAACCTCGCGCGGGAATTCGTAATCCAGGTTGAAGGAACCGTGATAGAAAGGGAGTCTAAAAATTCAAATATACCAACAGGTGAGATTGAAGTATTGGTAGAAGACTTTAAATTACTGAATTCTTCCAAAACCCCTCCTTTTACTATTGAAGATGAAACTGATGGTGGGGAAGACCTTAGAATGAAATACAGGTATCTTGATATTAGAAGAAATCCGGTAAAGAATAAGTTAATGTTCCGCCACCAGGTGGGAATGAAAGTAAGAAACTATCTTTCTAACGAGGGGTTCATTGAAATTGAAACTCCGTATCTAATAAAATCTACTCCTGAAGGTGCCCGCGATTTTGTAGTTCCCAGTAGAATGAACGAAGGCCAGTTTTACGCCCTTCCCCAATCTCCTCAAACTTTTAAGCAGTTGTTAATGGTAGGCGGAATGGATAAATATTTCCAAATCGTGAAATGCTTCAGAGATGAAGACCTTCGCGCAGACCGTCAGCCGGAATTTACACAGATAGACTGCGAAATGGCTTTTGTAGATCAGGAGGATATTCTGAATATTTTTGAAGGCCTTACCAGACATTTATTGAAAGAAATTAAAGGAGTTGAAGTAGGTGAATTTCCCAGAATGACCTTTGAAGAGGCCATGAAAAAATATGGAAATGATAAACCGGACATTCGTTTCGGGATGGAGTTTGCTGAACTTAATGATCTCGCGAAAAACAAAGGCTTTAATGTATTTGATCAGCAGGAACTGGTAGTTGGAATATCAGTACCGGGAGCTGCAAGCTTTACCAGAAAAGAGATTGACAATCTTATTTCATGGGTAAAAAGACCGCAAGTTGGCGCAAACGGACTCGTTTGGGTAAAATATAATGAAGATGGAAGCTTAAAATCTTCTGTAGATAAATTCTATTCTCAGGAAGACCTGAAAAATTGGGCAGAGGCAACCGAAGCAAGCCCAGGTGATCTTATTTTGGTCATGGCTGGTGATGCCGCAAAAACAAGAACTCAGCTAAGTGCTCTTAGGATGCATTTAGGTAATGAGCTTGCATTAAGAAAGGCAGATGAATTTGCTCCATTATGGGTAGTAGATTTCCCTCTTTTGGAGTGGGATGAAGAAACACAAAGATTCCACGCCATGCACCATCCTTTCACTTCTCCTAAAAAAGAAGATTTTGCTTTATTGGAAACTGAACCGGGAAAAGTACGGGCAAACGCCTATGACCTGGTATTAAATGGTAACGAAATTGGTGGTGGTTCTATCAGAATTCACGATAAAGAAACTCAATCTCAAATGTTCAAATATCTTGGCTTTACTCCTGAAGAGGCAAAAGAGCAATTTGGATTTTTGATGGATGCTTTTCAATATGGAGCACCCCCACACGGCGGGATCGCTTTTGGCTTCGATAGACTGGTAGCTATTTTAGGAGGCCAGGAAAGTATTAGGGATTTCATTGCATTTCCTAAGAATAATGCAGGTCGCGATGTAATGATAGATGCTCCTGCAAAACTTGATGAAGAGCAACTTAACGAGTTACATCTTCAGCTGAAATTATAAAAATAACATCCCGCGTATTGCGGGATTTTTTATTCACAGGCTAATTATCAGAGAGTGGCTAAATTCAGAAATTCTTTATTACACAGGTTTTTGAACTGGAAGTCCAGGAACCTCTCTCATCGTCAATTCCTGATGATTATTAGTGCGCTGATTGGTTTTATCGCTGGGATTTGTGCGGTAGTCATTAAAAACCTTACTCATTTCATCCAGGTTTTTCTGAAAGCTGATAACATCATAAGTTATCATAACGCCTTTTATTTTGTATTTCCGGTAATCGGCCTTCTCATAGTATACCTCATCTTCAAATTCATCCTGCGAAGAAAAGTAGGACAGGGAATACCCGCTACGCTCTATGCTATTTCCAGACAAAAAGGAATCATGAAGCGTTACCAGATGTATTCTTCATTAATTACAGCTCCCATAACCGTAGGTTTTGGAGGATCTGTGGGGTTAGAGGCTCCTACCGTAGCAACGGGTGCTTCCATAGGTTCCAATTTATCCAGAATGTTCTTACTAAACCAAACCACGAGGACATTACTTATTGGCTGCGCTGCAGCCGGGGCCATGTCTTCTATCTTCAATGCTCCCATTGCGGCAATTATATTTGCCATTGAGGTTTTTAGCCTGGACCTAACATTAACTTCTCTTTTACCGCTACTTATCGCCTCTGTTTCTGCCGTACTTACCTCCTATTTTTTCTTCGGAAGTGAGATAATCTTACCTTTCCAGTTGGAAGAGGCTTTTACAGTTTCAGAAGTGCCCTATTATATTTTATTAGGAATTGTTACTGCCGTTTTTTCAATTTATTTCTCTAAAGTTCATTTTAAGCTTACCAAGCTAATGTCTGGAATTAGGTCTAATATTTTAAGACTGATAACCTGCGGACTTTTACTGGGGTTGATCATATTTTTTATCCCACCGCTTTACGGGGAAGGCTACAGTGTAGTAAATAATCTGCTTCAGGAAAATTATCTGGAAGCGCTGGGCACTAATCTCTTTAACGCCTATCTAGATAATATTTGGGTAGTGATCTCTTTATTATTGGGACTTGTTCTCTTTAAAATTGTTGCTACATCTTTAACGTTAAGTGCAGGTGGTGTAGGAGGAATTTTTGCACCAGTAATGTTTATGGGCAGTGCACTCGGCCATGGTTTTGCCTTAATTCTCAATAACCTCGGTATATTTAAGGAAACTATCCCTGTAAGTAACTTTACACTCGTGGGAATGGCCGGATTAATGGCAGGTGTACTCCACGCCCCTTTAACCGCAATTTTCCTTATTGCTGAACTTACCCATGGCTATGAATTGTTTATTCCTTTAATGATCACAGCGGCCATATCTTATATGATCACCAGTAAATTCCAGCCACATTCGGTTTATACGATGGAATTGGCCCAGCGCGGTGATCTTTTAACGCACGACAAAGACCAAACGGTATTAACTTTGATGAATATTTCGAATGTGATCGAGAAGAATTTTATTCCATTGAGAATAGATATGAACCTTGGCGATGTGATACACGAAGGGGTTATAAAATCTTCCCGGAATATCTTTCCTGTAATTGATGAAGATCGTAATTTTATGGGGATCATCTTATTGGATGATATTCGTTCTATCATGTTTAATGAAAAATTATATAATGAAGTAAAAGTTCAGGACATCATGCAACAGGCGCCGGAGATAATTGATATGGAAACAGATAGGATGAAGGCTATTATGAAAAAATTTCAGGAAAGTGATGCCTGGAATTTACCGGTCGTGGAAAAAGGAAAATATGCCGGATTTATTTCAAAATCAAAACTTCTCACCGCCTACCGGAAAAAACTAATAGAAGTGACTGTTTAAAATAAGTACGAATGAAATTATTTATGAAAATACTCGGAATAGCAATTTTAATCGCTATAGGCATTGGGTTCTATTTCAGGTTGACCGATAGAATTTTAACAGGGGACAGAATTATTGGAATTTCAGTCCTGGCAAGTGCATTTATCCTTATGCCAATTTTTTTGATAGTGCGTTGGAGAGGTAAAAAACTGAAAGATTACACACTCTCAGACGAGAATATGAAGAAAATGAGAGAGAAAGGAATTGACTAAATACCTACAAAAAAATCATAAAAAATTCTGATATTCAACCGATTCTAAAATTTTATCTATTATGTTTGTGCTTTATTAATTATTATTTTTATGCAAGGCACAGTAAAATTTTTCAATGAATCAAAAGGTTATGGATTCATTACCAACGACGACACCAAAAGAGACATTTTCGTACACATCACCGGTTTAAACGGTGAAACTCTTCAAGAAGGAGATAGAGTTGAGTATGAGGAAACAGAAGGAAAAAAAGGAGTGAACGCTACAGATGTACGCGTGATCGAATAATATATTTTTTCTGATTAAAATGTAAAAGCCGCTTTTCAGCGGCTTTTCTTATTTCTAATTCTTTGTGGTTTTCAATGTCTCTCCAACACCTTCAAGCATCGTGCCGGTCAATTTTTCCAAATCAAATTCATGTTTCCATCCCCAGTCTTCCCGGGCAGCAGAATCATTTATACTGGAAGGCCATGACTCCGCTATACTTTGCCTGAAATCGGGTTCGTAAGAAATCTCAAAATTCTCAATATGTTTCTTAATTTCACTGGCTAATATTTCCGGAGTAAAACTCATAGCCGAAAGATTATAGGAGGATCTAATCTTTATTTTTTCAGCAGGAGCCTGCATAATATCTACGGTAGCCTTTATAGCATCATCCATATACATCATAGGTAATGCAGCATCTTCCGCAAGGAAACTTTTATAAGATGAATTTTTTATTGCTTCGTGAAAAATCTCGATAGCATAATCTGTAGTTCCGCCACCAGGTAGGGTTTTATAACTTATAATACCGGGATACCGAATGCTCCTCACATCCACACCGAACTTTCTATGGTAATATTCACACCAGCGTTCACCGGTTTGTTTACTTATTCCGTACACCGTTGTTGGCTCCATCACTGTGGTTTGAGGTGTTCTTTCTTTGGGAGTGGTAGGTCCAAATACAGCAATACTTGAAGGCCAGAATACTTTGTTAATGATTCCTTCTTTGGCAATATTTAATATATGAAATAAGGAATCCATATTCAGGTGCCAGGCTTTCATTGGAGCTTTTTCTGCAGTAGCACTTAACATCGCTGCCATCAGGTAAACTTCGCTTACCCTATAATCATTTATGATCTGCCTAATATGAGTTTCATCGGTTGCATTTAAGATCTCGAAAGGGCCAGACTCCATCAATTCTTTTGCACCATCCCTTATATCACTGGCAACCACCTGATCGTTGCCATGAATCTCCCTTAATTTCAATGTTAACTCAGTACCAATTTGTCCGCAGGCACCAATTATTAAAATCCTTCCGGCCATAAATTAAATTTTTTGCAAATATATTTATTTATACAGAGGAAAACCTAATCTTAGTATTTTCTTGACGTTCTTTATTGAGAATCCTGCAATATGAATTTATTAAAAGCATATCAGCAAATAATGAATAACTTTGTATTAGCTGAATTACTTCGTATGAAAATTATCATCTATTTTATCTCTATTTTGATACTGACTTCCTGCAGAACAGAACAGGATGGCAGGGATTCTATTAAAAATGAACTGGACACAACCGCATTTCAGAAAGAATTGAAAATTGAAAAAGCCGAATTAAAACTGGAAGAAGACGCTAGAAAATTTGCCCTCAACTGGGTGGAATACATCACTGCCCAAAATGAAATAAGGCAACTGGAGAATGCTACGATTAATCAGGTAATGAACAATGCTCCTGCCATCGCTCAGATTATGGAATCCCTTAAAAATTCGGTTCCGGATAGCTTAAAATCGGTACCGGTGGAGTCGAGGTTAAATGTAATTAATACCAAAGCACAACTTTTAAAGCAATATTCTGCAAAACAGGAACCAGATGCTGAAGATATTCAACAAACCACGAGAGAACTTCACCAGGAATTCAACAATTTAAAACTCCAGATGAACGAGATATTCTTAAAATCCCTGGAAGATTTTGAAAAAGAATTGGACGAATTTGAAAAAATGGAAAGAGAGCAGGATTCAACTTCCGAAGATTTTTAAACACCTACGAAATGTCGTAACTTATTACAAATTTAGACCAATGAAAAAATTAATGCTCATTTTAATTGTTTTTGCGGCATCCCTTTCGGCACGAGATCTAATCGCTCAGGTTAAGAATACCGAAGAAAATCTTAATGCTGTAAAAAGACAGATCAACCAAAGCCTGGGTAAATGGCATAAGGCTGCAGCTTCTGCAAATTTTGAGAATTACTTTAACCTGATGACCGAAGATGCCGTATTTATAGGTACCGCTGCTACAGAAAACTGGACATTGCCCGAATTCAAAAAATTCTCCAAACCTTATTTCGATGCTGGTAAAGCCTGGAGCTTTTCTACACTGGAGAGGAATATCTACGTTCATGAAAATTTACGGGTTGCATGGTTTGATGAACTTTTAGATACTCATATGGGGATCTGTAGGGGTTCTGGTGTGGTAATGAAAGAGAACGGAAAATGGAAAATTCACCACTACGTTCTTTCCCTGACGATTCCTAATGATAATGTTGATGAAATTACCAGCATGAAACAAGAATTTGATGAAAAACTTACTTCAAAATTAAAGAAGAACTAATTTTATTAAAGGAAATCAAAATCAACTATTCCCTTAATTTTTGAAACGCAAATACTTAGGTTGAAGATCTCCTAATAAATCCTTTGAATTTTTAGGAGATTTTTTACTTTAGCACACATATTTTTAATTATCTAATAGAACAATGAAAAAAATAAACAGATTTCTTCTTTTATCCTTTGTCGGGGCCGGACTTCTTAGCTCTTGTGACGATGATAAAAAAGTAGAAGAAAAGGATGATGAGATCCATGGTATCAACCTTGCCTATATGGATACTACCACTACACCTAATGAAGACTTTTTCAGGTATGTTAACGGAACCTGGCTGGACAGTACTGAAATCCCAAATGATCAAACCCGCTGGGGAAGTTTTAACGAATTACGTCTAAGAACTGACGAGGATGCCCTTGCACTTCTGGAAAAAACAGCAGAAAGTGATAGTCTAGACGGATCTACAGATGCAGGGAAAGCTGTTTTCCTTTATAAGAGCATCATGGATACCGTAAGTAGAAATGAGCAGGGTGTTGAACCAGTAAAACCTTATCTGGCAAAAATAGACGCTATTGATTCTAAAGAAGATCTACAGAAATTCCTGGTGGAAATGAGTGAATATGGCAGTGCCGGATTCTTTTCATTTGGAGTTGGGGCAGATAGTAAGAATTCAGATATGAATGCCGCGTATTTAAATCCGTCTGGATTGGGCCTTCCGGAAAGGGATTATTACCTAACCCAGGATTCAGATTCTAAAGACATCAGAGAAAAGTATAAAATGTATATTACAGATATGCTCCAGTATATAGATTATTCTGAAGAAGAAGCTTCTAAGGCTGCTGAAACTATCCTTGAATTTGAAACAAAACTTGCTGAACCCCGCCTGGATAAAGTAGAGCGTCGTGATGCCAGAAAGACTTATAACCCAATGACCGTAGCCCAACTTCAGAAAACAGTTCCGGCAATGCGATGGGAAGCATATTTTGATGGTATTGGAGCTAAAAATTTAGATACTATCATCGTTTCCCAGCCAGGCTACATGAAAGCTTTACAGGAAATTCTAGCTGAAAACTCTGTAGAAGAATGGAAAACCTATTTAAAATGGGATCTTTTCAACAGTGCTGCACCCACATTAACTACAGATTTAGAGCGTGAATCATGGGAATTTTATAGCAAGACATTGAGAGGTGCTAAAGAACAACGGCCTAGAGATGAAAGAGCACTTGGAAGCATCAATGGAGTTCTAGGAGAGGCTCTTGGAAAATTATATGTAGAGGAACATTTCCCTCCGCAGGCAAAAGAAACCGCCCAGGAAATGGTTGCCAATATCCTGAAAGCTTACGAAAACAGAATAAACAACCTCAGCTGGATGAGTGAAGACACCAAAAAGAAAGCACTGGAAAAACTAAGTACTTTCAACGTGAAGATTGGGTATCCTGATGAATGGAAAGACTATAGCGATCTGGAGATCCAGAGCCCTACAGAAGGTGGTTCTTATTTCCAGAATATGTTAAATGCTCAAAAATGGAGAGTTGCCGAAAATATGGCAGATCTTGGACAGCCCGTAGATAAATCTGAATGGTTTATGTCTCCGCAAACCGTAAACGCATATTACAATCCTCGTTATAACGAAATTGTTTTCCCGGCCGCCATATTACAGCCTCCTTTCTATGATTATAAAGCTGATGCTGCCGTAAATTATGGTGGAATTGGAGCCGTGATTGGTCACGAAATCTCTCATGGTTTTGATGATAGCGGTGCGCGTTTTGATGCTGAAGGAAACCTTAATAATTGGTGGACAGAGAAAGATCTTGAACAGTTTGAGGATCTTGGTAACGATCTTGCTGAACAATACGATGCTATTGAAGTCATGGACAGTGTTTTTATCAATGGAAAATTCACTCTTGGAGAAAACATTGGTGACCTTGGCGGAGTGAATGCTGCTTACGACGGACTCCAGATTCACTTGGAAGAAAATGGAAATCCTGGAGAAATAGATGGATTTTCCCCTGAACAACGTTTCTTCCTTTCCTGGGCAACTGTATGGCGTACAAAAATGCGCGAAGAAGCTTTAAGAAATCAAATTAAAACTGATTCTCATTCTCCCGGGATGTACAGGGCGTATGTTCCGCTTCAAAATATCGATGCATGGTATGATGCTTTCGCGATTGAAGAAGGGGACCCTATGTATATAGAACCCGAAGAAAGAGTTAGAATCTGGTAACATAATAGTGCATAATAAAATATAAAGCCGGTCTGACGATCGGCTTTTTTATTGAAAATTTTTAGTTTAAAATCAAGGACAAGTCACACACAAAAAAGAGCATTTTACTCGATACATATTATTTTCCTATTATAAATTGCTGCTACTCCTTCTTAAATATTCAATTGATTTTTTTTGCTCTTCTTTGATGTTTTCAAAAATTTGTTAATTTTAACAAAAATTTTATAAGTCGAGAGTAAAGCCCTATCTAACTCCTCCTTCAAAAGAATCCTTTTAAGCTTAAAATGAAGTATTTTGTTCTCCTATTATTCCTTCTTCCAGGAATCAACGCTATCAGTCAAAAAAATTAGGAATATCCAAAGGCTCCCAAACTAGCTATCTCTGACACCTATTTTGGAGAGGTCATTGAAGATCCATATCAGTGGATGGAAGATTCCAATGATCCCCAGCTAAAAGACTGGCTTGATGAACAGGCGAAATTAACCAAAAGGCAATCCAGAAGACAAACTCACTATTGGGACCTTAGAGCCCAGATCGCTGCCATGTATAGAATTCGCCGTGAAAAGACCGAAGATCATGTAGAACTGGATCCAAAATTTGAAAATAAATTTAATACCAAAATAGACTGGAATCCTTATACAGGCTCTATGGATTTTTTATATAAATTAAAAGAGCATAAAAACTGGAAAAAATTAATTAAAGGAAAAGATATACTAAAAAGTGGTGAAGAACATGTTCTCTACGGCAGTACAAGCATCAATGAAGATGAGAACCTCATTGCCCTGGCAATTTCGGTAAACGGTAGCGATTGGGCAGAGGGTCATGTGTACGACCTCACCACAGGCTCAAAATTTCCTTACACGCTTGAAAATATTAGGACAGGTACAAATTTCGAATGGAATGGCAGGGACCTTTATTATACAGGCTATAAAAAACCTAAAGTAGGTCGTGAACTATTAGATAAGCCTACTGGCGAAGCACTATACCGTCTTTCTTTAAAAGAACTGAATGCCAGACCCGAATTAATTTACAAAAATCCAGATACCACTGGCACCAATAGTTTTACTTATGATATTCACCAAAAAAACTTAAAATTATATCATCCTATCTTTTCCCGCGGAACATGGTATAAGGCTATATCTATTGCAGATCTTGATAAAAAACAATTTCAACCAAGGAATTTCCTGGTGTACCCTTCAAAAAATAATATAGAGTTAAGTATTGCTCATATTAAAGGTGATTCTCTTTTTTTAAAAACCACTATAGGAGCCCCTAATGGTAAATTACTCCTGGCTAACTTAAACAAACCTAACGAATTAAGTGACTTTATACCCGAGTATGATCTTAACCTTCAATATGTAAATAAACTCGGCAAAAACAAGCTTGCATGTGTATATCGCAAGGAGGGTCAGAACATCGCCCTTATTTTTAATCTGAATGGTGAGTTGCTTCGAAAAATAAATTTTCCGAAAGGGAAAAAATTAAATCACTTCTATGAAAACAACGATGAAGCAAAAATTACCAATTTTAGTATAAGTTCTTTTTTTCATCCTAATACCTGGTATCAATTAAATCTCGAAAATCTTGAATTTAAACCTTCCGAATCCATTTCAGTACCCTATGATATTAATAACCTGGAAACAAGATATGTAACTTATACTTCTAAAGACGGCACCAATATAGACATGTACATTACCTGTGAGAAAAACACTGTATTAGACGGAAGCAACCCTGTCTTAATCTATGCTTATGGTGGTTATGGCACAACAGTGGAGCCTTCTTTTGATAAAGCTACAGGACTTTTACTCGCGCATGGAGGTATCTTGGCGGTTCCAAATGTTAGGGGCGGTGGTGCGAAAGGAAGTGACTGGGCGGTGGCAGGCCGGCGATTACAGAAACAAAAAGCAATAGACGATTTTATTGCGGCGGGAGAATATTTAATTAAGAATAATTATACCACTTCAGAAAAACTGGTGATTTCAGGAGGTTCTCATGGAGCACTATTGGTAGAAGCTTCAGCTATTCAGTGTCCCGAACTCTTTAAGGCAGTTATTGCAGAAGCAGGACCCTATGATATGCTCCGGTTTAATTTATTTACAATTGGTAGTGTGGATACTAACCTTAAGGAGTTTGGAACTCCCGAAAATATTGAAGATTATAAAAATTTAAAATCTTACTCTCCACTTCATAATATTGCTAGAAATAAAAGATATCCCAATACCCTTTTGGTAACGGGTGACACCGATGATCGAGTGCCCCCACACCATTCCTTTAAATTTCTCGCTAAGCTACAGGAACTCGGAGATCCTTCAGGGCTTTATCATTTATATGTAACACCGGGATCTGGTCATTACGGCGCATTGGCACCAGAAGATTATGTAGATAAACTTTTATATGAATATTATTTTATGTTTGAACAAATGGGGATCGAGCTGTAAATAATTGTTGTAAATCAGTACTGCAGATTTATTTTTGGGGGGAATGACTGAAATATTGTCTCCTAAAAATAAAGAAAAGCATCCTGGATATGTTCAATTTTTGTACCTGCTTTATTTTTAATTATGGCAATAATATCAAACCTCACTTCAACATCCAGTTCTTCGTCTTCCACAAAATGGTTCACGGCTTTTACCAGCTGTTTTATCTGTTTGGGTTTTACAAAATCCTGGGGATTGCCAAATTCGGGTGTACTTCTGGTTTTAACTTCGGCAGCAATTAATAAATTTCCTCTTTTGGCAAGAATATCAACCTCTGCCTTTTGATATCTATAGTTTAACTGGAGAATCTCATATTCCTTTAATCGCAAATATTCAACGGCCAGCTCCTCCCCTTTTCTTCCCAGTTGGTTATGCTCTGCCATGATATTTTTTTTAAATCGCGTAATTAATTACAATTGCTCCAACTACCATATCTAAAGCATCAATTTCTTCCTGACTTGCTTCAATTATTTTATCCCCATAAAATTTATTGGAGGTTTCTCCTTTTGGTGTTAAAAATACCCGGAGTCCGCTTTTTTCAAGTTTGCCTTCATTCCAGTCTACAGCACCGCTATAATCCCATCCAAAGCCGTAAAATGAGATTTTTTTACCATTCATTTTATTCAGTTGCTCGTAAGTTGTTCCTATATCAACTCCTGTCTCAGATTTCCATTTCCCTTTATTTGAATATCTAAGATCGTGAATATTGGTTCGGGCTTTATTTTGCCAGGTGATATGCAACTCATTTTCGGTACCCGGATACAAAATTGTGAATGGCCGTTCATCGGTTCCTTCCTCAAACATATCTGTACCTTCCTGGATATTAGCATCAGGATAGTTTTTTGAAAGATCTTCAGCATCCATTCTTTCGAGATTTTCTATTGTATACTTGGAAGTACTTCCTAAAGTTCCTTTTTTCGCAGAATTACAGGCAGCCATAAAAAGCACGACCACTATCATCAATATTTTACACATGATAAATCAATTTCAGGTAAAAGTAGAAAGTTATTTTGCACGGCTTTTGCCTTTTACAAGAATTTAACGCGTAATCGAACGCCTTTGCTTAACTTTACGGCTGTTAAAAAAGGACATATTATAATGAACAAAAATCCTCAGAGATTTACTATTACAGCGGCCTTACCCTATACAAACGGGCCTATACATATTGGACATTTAGCCGGCGTTTATGTTCCGGCAGATATTTATTCCCGATTTCTGCGAATGCAGGGGCATGATGTAGCCTTTGTGTGTGGTAGTGATGAGCATGGTGTGCCAATTACCATAAAAGCAAAAAAAGAAGGGGTAACCCCACAGGATATAGTTGATAAATACGATGGAATCATTAAAAAATCTTTTAAAGAATTTGGGGTAAGTTTTGACAATTACTCCAGGACTTCTGGAAAAATCCATCACGAAACTGCCTCGGCATTCTTTAAGAAAATGTACGATGACGGAAAATTCATTGAAGAATCTACCGAACAATTATATGATGAGGAAGCAGGACAATTCCTGGCTGATAGATTTGTTACCGGTACCTGTCCTAAATGCGGAAATGAAGAAGCTTATGGAGATCAATGTGAAAGCTGCGGCACCTCTTTAAACGCGACAGATCTTATCAATCCAAAATCCACCATCACCGGTGCAGTCCCCACTTTAAAAGAAACAAGACACTGGTTTCTTCCTTTAGATCAATATGAAGATTTTCTGAAAGAATGGATCCTGAAAGGACATAAAGCCGACTGGAAATCGAATGTCTACGGCCAGGTGAAATCATGGATAGACGATGGTCTTCGTGCCCGTGCGGTCACCCGTGATCTTGATTGGGGGATCCCTGTTCCGGTTAAAGGAGGTGAGGGAAAAGTGCTATATGTATGGTTTGATGCGCCTATTGGCTATATTTCCTCTACCAAAGAATGGGCAGAGCGGGAAGCTAAAAATTGGGAACCTTACTGGAAAGATGAGAACACGAAACTGGTTCACTTTATCGGGAAAGACAATATCGTTTTTCACTGTATCATATTTCCGGTCATGCTGAAAGCACACGGCGACTATATCCTTCCTGAAAATGTTCCGGCAAATGAGTTTTTAAACCTTGAAGGAAAGAAGCTTTCCACTTCAAAAAACTGGGCGGTTTGGCTGCATGAATACCTGGAAGACTTTCCAGATAAGCAGGATGTTTTAAGATATGTATTAACCGCAAACGCACCAGAAACAAAAGATAATGACTTTACCTGGAAGGATTTTCAGGCAAGAAATAACAATGAACTGGTAGCTATCTTCGGAAACTTTATTAACCGGGTCGTTGTACTTACCAATAAATATTACGACGGAATAGTTCCTGAACCGGGCACATATTCTGAAGTAGACAAAAAGACCATTGCTGAATTGAAGGCATATCCTTCTGTTATCGCCAGCTCCATTGAAAGATATAGATTTAGAGAAGCTCAGGGAGAGCTTATGAACCTGGCCAGACTAGGAAATAAGTATTTAGCAGATGAAGAACCCTGGAAGCTGATTAAAACCGATGGGGAAAGAACTAAAACAGTAATGTATGTGGCATTACAGATCGCTTCAGCATTATCTATTATCTCTGAACCATTTCTCCCGTTTACCTCGGCAAAACTTAAAAAAATGCTGAATCATGTAGATGAGAAATCAGATAATACTCCAGATTGGGATATTATTACAACCAAAGAAGCGCTTATTCCGGCAGGTCACCAAATTGGAAAAGCTGAATTATTGTTCAGCAAGATCGAAGATGAACAAATGGAAAAACAACTGGAAAAATTAGAAGCTACAAAAACTGCCAATGCAATGGAAGATCAAAAAGCAGAGCCTCAAAAGGATACAGCAACTTTTGAAGATTTCACTAAAATGGATCTAAGAGTTGGAACTATTGTCGAAGCTGAAAAAATGCCGAAGACTAAAAAATTGATGGTTTTAAAAGTGGATACCGGAATCGATAAAAGAACCGTGGTTTCAGGAATTGCTGAACACTTTAAAGCAGAAGATATTATAGGGAAGAAAGTGACAGTTTTAGTAAACCTTGCTCCCAGAAAACTACGCGGAGTGGAAAGTGAAGGCATGATCTTGATGACTGAAAATGCGGAAGGAAAACTGGTTTTTGTTAACCCCGATGAAGAAGGAGTTAAAGCTGGAACTACTATAAATTAATTCAATTTTTGTCACATTGAGCGCAGTCGAAATGTGACAAAAATAAAATCTGTCTTAAGTATATTGGTCAAACTGAGACCCATGATAAAAAATTATCTAGCGTAGGAAATTGAAATACTTTATTAAGATACCTGTTCATTTTTTCCATTGATTAAAAAACGAACCAAAAAAAAAGCTAGGCTTACGAAACTCTATTTAAATTTTCGTTCAGCACCTAAATTTTCGATAGGCCGGGGAATTAGAGGCTCATAAAATAAAGTATTTAACCTGATGATTACTACTTTCAGAAATTTGTCAATGGTAACTGGTTTCAGCTTCTCTTTTATGCTATGAATTTCAATAGATCCTAAAATAAGTTCAGGATGACACTTCTTAAATCGGTATTTCCAATTCATGCTTAAAATTGCTTTCCACCCCATTTATAAACATCCATTACCTGAAGGCCACCGGTTCCCGATGGAAAAGTATGATCTATTGCCAAAGCAATTGCTTCACGAAGGCACTTGTGAGCAGGATAATTTTTTTACGCCAGACTTTCCAGATGAATCATATATTTTAAACGTTCACGATGCCGATTATGTTCAGCGTTTAAAAAGCCTCGAATTATCAAAAAAGGAGGTTCGGGTTTCCGGGTTTCCCTTGTCCCAGGAATTGGTAGACCGGGAACATATTATTGCCGATGGAACGCTAAAAGCCTGTGAGTACGCTCTGGAACATGGTATTTCGATGAATATAGCTGGTGGCACACACCATGCCTACACCAATCGGGCAGAGGCATTTTGTTTATTAAATGACCAG
Source organism: Christiangramia sp. (assembly GCF_029937855.1). Classification (GTDB taxonomy): domain Bacteria; phylum Bacteroidota; class Bacteroidia; order Flavobacteriales; family Flavobacteriaceae; genus Christiangramia. Next base: position 84,258 of record NZ_JAPYPC010000002.1, on the reverse strand, counting down.
GCCATTGGAGCAAGGTATCTTCAGAAAAAAGGTTTAGCCAAAAAAATTCTTATAGTAGACCTCGATGTACATCAGGGAAACGGAACGGCAGAGATCTTCCAGAATGATGATTCTGTATTTACTTTTTCTATACATGGAAAAGGAAATTATCCTTTTAGAAAAGAAAATTCTGATCTGGATATTGAACTTCCCGATGGTACCAAAGATGCCGAATATCTCGAAAAACTAAAATCCACGCTCCCAGATCTCATTGATAAAACAAATCCAAACTTTATCTTTTATCTCTGTGGGGTAGATATCCTGGAAACTGATAAACTCGGCCGACTTTCCTGTTCTATCGCCGGATGTAAAGATCGTGACAGGTTCGTTTTACAAACCTGCCACGATCTTCAAATTCCGGTGGAATGCAGTATGGGCGGCGGATATTCTAAAGATATTAAACTCATCATTGAAGCTCATGCCAATACTTACAGACTGGCCCAGGAAATTTATTTTTAACTCATTGCTTTATTTACCCAGTAATAATAATTCGTTACAAACAACCTCGGTAATATATCTTTTAACCCCATCTTTATCTTCATAGCTTCTGCTGGTTAACTTTCCTTCTATCCCAATTTCTTTACCTTTTGGCACATAATTTTCAACAAGTTCAGCAGTTTTACCCCAGGCCACGATATTATGCCATTGCGTATCTGTGATCTTCTCTCCTTTTGCATTCTTGTAACTTTCATTTGTAGCTACTGAAAATTTGGCCAGTTTCTTACCAGACTCAAGATTTAGGATCTCGGGATCGTTACCTACATGTCCTATTAATTGTACGGTGTTTCTTAAAGTGCTCATAACTATAGAATTTATTGCAGTTGAAAATCATTCGTTCATTTCAACAGGACAAAGATGTAACCGGACACTTAATTTATTCGTCTGGAAAGTATTTGTATGTGTTTACTTTCGTTTGTAAACGTTTGAAAATGGATATTCTATGTTTTAGCAATATTATTTAATTAATATTTCTCCCGATATTCTATTTTAGAGCCTTGAAAAATGAAGTTTATGAATAATCGTAAGATCAGTAATAAAGCAAGAATATACCATCGCTATTTAGGTTTTTTCCTGGCAGGAATCATGGCGATGTATGCCATTAGTGGAATCGTACTGATCTTTAGAAATACAGATGCTTTTAAATTCTCTCAAACCCTTCAAAAGGAAGTAGCAACAAACCTAAACGAAAAACAACTGGGAAAAAGCTTAGGTATTAAAAATTTTGAGATAGAAAAAACCAAAGCCGAGAAAGTCTACTTTAAAGAAGGAGTATTAAATAAACAAACCGGAATTGCAACTTACGAAGTTAAAAAACTCCCGGTGATCCTGGAAAGTATGACTAAACTGCATAAGGCAAATACTACCCGCCCCCTCTTTTGGCTGAACATCATATTTGGATTTTCCCTCCTATTTTTCGTTTTATCAGCCTTCTGGATGTTTATGCCCTCAACAAAAATTTTTAGAAAGGGTATTTTCTTTACGATTGGCGGTATCATTCTAACTCTAATACTGTTGTTCATTTAACAGAAAACTCCGAAAATATGATCCTTTCCCTTCTCCTTATAAAGAAAATCAGAAATAAAAATAGATCTTAAAGGCAGAAAAATATAGAAACAAAGGGAGTCTTCAATTATTTACTATCATTTAAACGCAACCATTTTACCTCTGCCTCATCTTATTAATGAATAAAAAAATTACATTCATGAAAAAGTTAGTTTATCTATTTCTCCTCTCCGCCTCTTTAATTTCATGTAGCAAATCTGATGACGAAGGGGGAAATGATGATCGCAGTGATTATATAGTTTATCCTAACGCATCCCTAAATATAATTGAAACTGAAAATAGTAAGTTTATAGAAGTAGAGGAAGGGAATAACCTTGTATTTGAATATTAATTTTCAACCGAAGGCGCTCCTGAAATTGCCGATGACGAATTTACCGAAATAGTATATTTTGAACTGGATGCCAACACAGAAGATTTTTCATTTGATGAGAATGACTTTGAAGGAATAAATGCATACCTGGGAAGATTCTGTTTTTGTGGCAATACCGGCTTTTTTAAGATAACTTCCGGGACAATTAATGGAGAAAAAACCGGAAATAATCAGTGGCGAGTTTCTATAAATGTAGAAGCCATGATAGAAGCTAATGAAAATGTACCTGAAATGAACTTTACGGCAATGGCTACTGGAACCTTTAGGCCCCGAAATTAATTTCTAAATTCAATTTGATCAGTCTCCAAACTTTTTTATATATATTTCAGTATGGAAAAATCCTGCCCGGAATGTGGAGAGAAGATCATCGGCCGAACCGATAAAAAGTTTTGCAGCGATTATTGCCGTAATGTCTATCATAATAACGTAAATAAAGATTCTACAAAATTAATAAGGAATACTAACAACCTTCTTCGCAAAAATTATAGGATCCTGGAGGAATTAAATCCGGAAGGAAAAACTTCTATTTCAAGAACCAAATTATTAGCTAAAGGCTTCAATTTTGAATTTTTTACCAGTATTTATACTACTAAATCCGGCAATCAATATTTCTTTATTTATGACCAGGGCTATTTAAAGCTGGAAAACGATTTTTATGCTTTGGTAAGGAAAAATTAATATTCCGTCGAGACCACTTGTTGCTCTGGAATATTTTATTTTCTGAATAATTTCTCGGAATATTCTTCCTTATATTTAGCTCTAAGTCTTCACAATCCTTGTCAAAATTTCAATGGAAAACGGACTGCTGGTGGTTTCTACCAATACTAAAAATACCTCGAACCTGATCAACAATTAGAGTTCTTAAATGATAATTTAAAAACTTTTAAGGATAGAAAACTTAAGTTTTTTCAAGCTTTTCGCGGCAGACAGCGAATACTCCAGCCCACAAAACCAGAATAGAAAACTTCCGAAGTTTTAAAAAATAACAAGGAAACTAGCGCTGATTTGAAGTTATATTAAAAGGCCGGGATGGCGGAGTAAAATTAAGGCAAAAAATGTCCTTGGGACCAAAAAATTATTTGATCTCATAGATTCCATGTCCATGCGAGAGGCAGAAATGTGTAGAAATAATTAATGCGTCCAGGTTTGTCCCTTTAATTTTAAAGCAGCCCTTAGAACATCTCTCTGACTTAATTGCCCTATAAGCCTACCATTCTCCACAATGGGAAATCTTCGGAATTTTAATTCTATGAATTTCTTTGCTGCTTCCAAGACATTCATATTGCCATCAATGGTTTCCACCCTACAATTCATGCGTTTCCCAACGTTAAGATCACTCATAGGCATATTATAATAACGGCTGTCTGAAATTTGTTTCATACAATCCCCCTCAGAGATAATACCCAATAATTCCTGTTTCTCGTTCACCACACAACCACCCGAAATACCATGTTTTATTAGTTTTTCCATTACATCCATAATATTATCGGTTTCCCTGAAAGTCACCAGGTTCTCGGTCATGTAATCCCTTACTGTAATTGGGGTTTCCGCAGGCTTTTCTGGTGCCGCCCGCTTTCCCATAAAACTCTTGATACCCATATTTTAAGTTTTTGATTCCTAATTACTTAAATATATGAATTTTTACTTTAGTAACTACTAGCGTAAATTCTTTGCTCAAAAATCAAAAACTTATTTAACTTTAAGATTTCTGAATCTAATTTAATGAATAACCGATTTACCGGCTTAATTGCCTTTCTCCTAATCATTCTCACCGTTTGGGTCAGTTTTAATTTTGATCAGCCCGATTTTGAACCTGATAACTCCAAACCTTTAACTGAATTTTCTACCACACGTGCCTTTGAACATGTAGAAGAGATAGCAAAGAAACCCCATTATTTGGGCAGTCCAGCTCATAGCCAGGTGAGAAATTATATCGTAGATCAACTCCAAAGTGTGGGTCTGGAAGTTCAGACTCAGGAAGCTTACCATCTTAACAAAAACGGGGTTTTGGTGAACCCTCAAAATATTCTTGCAAGAATTGAAGGTTCTGGTGACGGCGATGCGTTGGTTTTGATGACCCACTATGATAGCGCCATGCACTCTTCTTATGGTGCCAGCGATGCCGGAAGTGGAGTTGCAACCATACTGGAAGGTATAAGAGCATTTTTGGAGAAGGATCGTACTTCGCGGAATGATATTATTCTTCTATTTACAGATGCGGAAGAATTGGGACTCAATGGTGCCGGCTTGTTTGTAAAAGACCACCCCTGGGCCAAGGATGTAAAACTTGCTTTAAACTTTGAGGCAAGAGGAAGTGGGGGAAACCCATTTATGCTCCTGGAAACCAATGATAAAAATGCCCGTTTGATTGAAGCTTTTCAGGAGGCTGATATTCAATATCCAGTGACCAACTCTCTTGCTTATAGCATTTACAAAATGCTTCCCAATGATACTGATCTCACGGTTTTAAGGGAACAGGCTAATATAAACGGGTACAATTTTGCATTTATAGATGATCATTATGATTATCATACGGCCACCGATATTCCTGAAAATCTCGATAAGGAAACACTCGCCCACCAGGGGAGTTATTTAATGCCGCTTTTAGATTATTTCAGCAATTCAGAGATAGAAAATCTTTCTAGCGACAGGGATCTCATCTATTTTTCTCTGCCCTTTGGAGGCTTCGTAAAATACCCATTTAACTGGATAGGCCCTATGCTCATCCTGGCAGTTATCCTTTTTATTGTTCTGATCATTTATGGAATAAGACGAGGCCGGTTAGATTTCATAGGAATCCTTAAAGGCTTTATCCCTCTGCTGCTTAGCCTGGTTATTTCCGGATTACTGGTTTGGGCCTTCTGGCAATTCTGTCTTTTTATTTATCCGGAATATGGTGAAATGGAGCAGGGTTTTACTTATAACGGCTACTGGTATATCGCCATTTCAATATTTCTGGCACTGGCAGTTTGCTTTTTGATGTACCATTTATTGAGAAAGAGTTTAAGAACAGCCTCTGTATTCATCGCTCCCTTAACTTTGTGGCTTATAATTTGCGCCCTGATTTCGGTCTACTTAAAAGGCGCGGCTTATTTTATAATTCCGGTTTATTTTGGTTTAGTGCAATTATTTGTGATGATACGCCAGGAAAAACCAAACCGAATACTAATGGTGGTGCTTTCAGCTCCTGCCATTTTTATTTTATTACCTTTTATATGGAACCTGCCGGTGGCTTTAGGTCTAAAAATGTTATTTGTCACGGCTATTATAACCAGTTTATTATTTTTTCTTTTCTTACCGCTATTCGGTTATTTTAGGCGTTTGAAGTCCTTTGCCGTTCTGTGTTTCCTCATTTTTAATATACTCATTTTTATAGCGCATTTTAATTCTGATTTCAATGTTGAAAGGCCTAAGCCTAACAGCCTGGTTTATTTGCAGGATCTTGATGAGAACACAGCGACATGGTACTCTTATGATCTGATAGTTGATGAGTGGACCGCAGAATTTTTTGGAGAAGACCCGGTTGAAAATTCCCATACCGAATCTAACTTCAGCAGTAAATACGGCAGTAGTTTTACCTTTAATTCTGAAGCCCCTTTAATCAATATTCCTGAACCGGAGATAATTATTGAAAAGAAGGGAATAGATAGTTTGAAGAACCAAATTTACTCACTGAAGATCGCACCGAACAGGAAAATAAACCGAATGGAAATCTATGAAACAAAAGATGTGGATTTTAAACAATTCAAAGTAAATGGTTTAGAGGCCGATGAAATATATCTTGGGGAAAATGCCTTTCATATGTTCAAAAGACGCTGGAGAGAGCGTTTATTAACCTATTACGCTTCTAACCAGGACACCCTGCGTATTGAATTTAGTGTAGAAAAAGGCGATCTCCCGGAATTTGTTTTATATGAATCTACTTACGACCTTATAGGGCATAAAGATTTAAAAGTTGAGGCCCGGTCCGAAGCAATGATTCCCAGGCCATTTGTATTGAACGATGCAACAATTTTAAAAAAAACTATAAGAATTAAAGACTAATATGAAAATATCGATACTTGGGTGCGGATGGCTGGGAATGGAACTTGGAAAAAGGCTTCGAAAGGAGAACCACGAAGTTAGGGGCTCGGTAACCAGCATGGAAAAGTTCGCTGAAGTCCGGGCTGCTGGTATCGTTCCCTATTCCATCAAACTTTTTGAAAAAGGGATACAGGGAGATATAAGGTCTTTTCTTTCAGGAACAGATTTACTTATTGTTGACGTTCCGCCGGGTTTGAGAAAAAATCCAGATATCAACTTCGTAAAAAAGATTAAAAACCTCATCCCTTATATAGAAAAGTCACACCTTCAAAAAGTGATCTTTACAAGTTCCACTTCGGTGTATAAGGATACCGAAGATTTCACCACATATGATGAAAATTCAAATACAGATAATTCCAAGAATGTTTCAGTACAACTGCGCAATGTGGAATTATTGTTTTTAAATAATGAAAATTTCAATGCTTCTATTATAAGATTTGGAGGATTAATTGGAGAAAAAAGGCATCCTGTAAATCACCTTTCAGGAAAAACCGGAGTAAAAAATCCCGAAGCACCTATAAACCTCGTGCACCAGGAAGATTGTATCCAGGCGATCTTTACATTAATGAAAAAAGACAAAGATAATTCGGTCTGGAATCTGGTCTACCCCGACCATCCAGCTAAAAAAGAATATTATTCCAAAATAGCCACAGATCGCGGACTCGAAGTGCCTCAATTTGATATTTCTGAATCCTCAAAAGGAAAAAAGATAAGTTCTGAAAAGCTCAGGAAAGAACTGGATTTTAAATTTTCCAAAGCTATCTGGTAGATTTATTTTGAATAGGCCTCAGCATAAGGAGACCAGATCTCGTAGATAGGATCACCTTTAGAACTTTTACCGGAATGATGCCATTCTCCGTCTTTTAATTCATAATCGAATCCAAGACTGGCTCCAACCCTGTTTTTATCCCTGGAGAAAAATTCTATATTTTCGGTATTCTTACCATCTTCAGAAGTATAAGTACCGCCTCCGGTACCTGAAAATTCCCGTGTTTCTGAGTTAAAAGCAATCCACTGAAAGTGGTCACCTCCCAGGATTTTAACAGTACGCCTCGCGCCGGGCGTCATTCGGTTCATCTCTCCATTACGCTTTCTACCAGTGATCACCCAATTACCATCTAATGCATTTTCTTCGGAAGATATTTTATCCCAAACCTGCACTTCATCTACCTCATTGATCCTGATCTTATTCTCGTTAATAAATGTAAGCTTTGGATCTATGCTGTCACCTACCATTTCCGGAGATTTTGTATTAAAATCAAGTGTTACCGAATAATCCTCTGAATCATATTCTCCGCCAAGGGCCCATAAAAATTCGTTGGAACTTAACTCTTTGGCTCCTTCAGCAAAATAATTATCCTGGTAGATCCTAACCACTTCTTTATCGGTTATTTTTCTTCCATTTTCTTCCACCAGTTTCCAGGAACCTTCAAGAGATTGTGCCTTTAAATTTAAACTTACGGCTAAGGCGATTATTAAAATAGACAAGCTTCTCATCATCTATAAGTTTTTGATACTCATAAATTTAAAAAGATGATTTTAAAAAATAGTTAAAGCTTTACTAAGCTATTCTTTTTGCTCGCCGTATTTATCATATTCAGGATAGAGGAAATTATTGTAAGGAAAGCGAGTAATATGAATTTCCCTCACGGCTTCATATACTTTCTTTCGGAAATCTTCCATATTTTCCTTATTCAGAGCTGAAATAAACAGAACATTATCACCCATTCTATTCATCCAGGTACGCTTCCATTCCTTTAGCGTATAATGTGCTGAAGTCTTTTCAGTCATTAAATCATCTTCATCGATCTTTTCAGGCTTATAAGCATCAATCTTATTAAAAACCATGATCGTTGGCTTACCTATAGTTTCAATCTCGGTAAGAATCTGGTTTACAGAATCAATATGATCTTCAAAGTTGGGATGTGAAATATCCACCACATGCAGTAAAAGATCAGCTTCCCGTACCTCATCAAGCGTAGATTTAAAGGATTCTACCAGCTGCGTAGGTAATTTTCTTATAAATCCTACGGTATCACTTAATAAAAATGGCAGGTTGCGTATCACTACCTTTCGCACGGTAGTGTCTAAAGTCGCAAATAATTTGTTTTCAGCAAAGACATCACTTTTGCTAATCACGTTCATTAAGGTAGATTTCCCAACATTTGTGTATCCCACCAGGGCCACACGAACCAGCTGTCCGCGATTTCCACGCTGCACTTCCATTTGTTTATCTATGGTTTCCAGCTTTTTCTTCAGTAAAGAGATCTTATCCCGAACTATCCTACGGTCGGTCTCAATTTCTGTTTCCCCGGGGCCACGCATCCCAATACCACCTCGCTGTCTTTCCAGGTGAGTCCACATTCCTGCAAGCCTGGGAAGTAAATATTCATATTGGGCAAGTTCCACCTGGGTTCTTGCATAACTTGTCTTTGCTCGCTGCGCGAAAATATCCAGGATAAGATTGGTACGATCCAGGATCTTACATTTAAGGATTTTTTCTATATTTTTTTGCTGTGCGGGCGAAAGTTCATCATCAAAAATAACCGCGCCAATTTCATTTTCTTTCACAAATTCCCTTACGTCTTCCATCTTCCCTGTACCTATAAAGGTCTTGGGATTGGGTTTCTCCAATTTTTGAGAAAACCGTTTGATCACTTCCCCTCCCGCCGTATAGGTTAGGAATTCAAGTTCATCCAGATATTCGTCAAGTTTATCTTCGTCCTGTTCTTTGGTAACTATACCAACCAGAACAGCCCTTTCAAAAGATAGATCTGTTTTTTCAATCATAAATACAAAGGTAAACAATACATAGCTACGGTATTAGCAGCTTACAGACTTCAACAAAAATTTAACTGAAAAAGGCTCGCACATTTGCGAGCCTCGATATTTTTATAAATTCAAATTCTAGAATCCGAAATTAATTCCTAAACCAAATACTTCCCTAATCTGAAATGCCCCAACGGCATTATCATCATAAACGGCTTGAAAAACGAGGTTCGCAGAAAGATAATCATTGATCCCCATTTCTACATTCAGCAAATAATCTATATCTATATTGCCCGGTTTATCCAGATAATTGGAATATAAAGATAAGGTATGTTCCATAGCCACATTCTCCATAATTCCATATTTAAAATACCCGCTTAGGGAAGCGCCTAATTCAAATCTCATGGCTTTACCTTCATCTACGCCAAAGTAATCCCCATCAACATAATCAGGTCCTGTAGTAAAGTCCTTATTTACAAAAATAAACCGTGCAGTGGCAGGGGCGAAATTGATCACCAGGTCATCATTTTTTTTCCACATAATGCCAGGACCGGTTTGTAGATACCCTGGTGACATAAAATCTGAAATTTCTGTCCTGAGGGTTTTCCCGGTTTCAGCATCTTCACTAAACTCATATCCTTTTGCAAATTGCGTTCTAAAATTTAAAAACCAGGAATAGTAATAATTTGATTCCTGAATTTTTTTTCCTGCAATAGAATTCAATTCAAGACGATCACTCGTTTTTCTTATAAATTCATCATCTTTTACCTTAGTAAGACCATAATTTCCGAAAATCCTGTTGTTCCAGGAAAAATCATCCATTTTATAATTGAACTGGTAATCTACTGAAAGGTTTCCGGCGATACTGGATGTTCCTCCCCCAGTCCATTCTTTATTAAAAGCCGACTGATTAAAAAGCAGCTGCACATTTCCCTCTTTTTTCCAGCCATTTGGAATGGTATCGTTTTCTTCATCTTGTGCGTAGGAAATCGTTATACTGAACATTAATGAAAATGCAACGAGTAAAGTTTTCTTCATTTCTATTTTTTTGATTTTTTATATAATGGAACCGATGAACATGCTTCACCATACATAAGGCTTTTCACTACAGGTTGTAGTTTTTGTATTAAGAAAATATAAGCATTCTTCGGAACAGGTTTATTGGAACAACCCTTAACAATCACCGATTTATCCTTAAAATCTGAAACATCCAACTGCTGGATCACCTCCTGGTACAAATGGCTTTCCAGGTTTTCCAAATCTCCTATCACCACTTTCCTGGCATAGGGTTGAAGATAAGTGCTTATAAGCATGTATGCCCATGCAGGTACAATGGCATCTGTAGCACAATGTAACGCTATAAACTTATCATTGTACTGTGACCAGTGGTGCGCTTTCGCCTGGTCTCTAAAATCTTTTTCTTTTAATACAAAACCTTCAAGAAGCCACTTACTAAGATCAAAAAGCTCCCTTTCTCCTTTTGGATAATGATCTTCAAGGTTAAAGGTGATCAATTTGCTCTGAGCGACCCGATTTAAAATCTCTTCCGCCATAACCTGAAATTATAAAAGTCCGAGTTCCAGCTTGGCCCCCTCACTCATAAGATCCTGGCTCCAAGGCGGATCAAAAGTAATTTCTACTTCCGCATCTTTCACCATATCCAGTGATTTTACCTTTTCTTCCACCTCTAAAGGCAAAGTTTCAGCAACCGGACAATTGGGAGTGGTAAGCGTCATTAAAATTTTAACATCGTAATCTGTACTTACCATTACGTCGTAAATAAGTCCCAGCTCATATATATCTACCGGAATTTCCGGATCGTATATTGTTTTAAGAACAGTTACAATCTTCTCTCCTAATTCCTGTGTATTAATTTCCTGTTCCATTTTAATTTAATTGAGTTTGATATGCTACCGCATACATTTTTAACTGTTTCACCATACTCACTAATCCATTGGCTCTGGTTGGTGATAAATGCTCCTTTAAACCAATTTCATCTATAAATTTTGTATCGGCTTCAATGATTTCTGAAGGATGTTGATCTGAAAATACCCTAATCAGTATTGCCACAATGCCCTTGGTTATGATCGCATCACTATCTGCGGTAAAAGCTAATTTATCACCTTCCAGTTCTGCATGAACCCACACCTTACTTTGACAACCTTTGATTAGATTTTCATCAATCTTATATTTCTCCTGAATAAGCGGAAGCGATTTCCCCAGCTCTATCATATATTCATAACGCTGCATCCAGTCATCAAACATTGAAAACTCCTCTACCACTTCCTGTTGTTTCTCCTGAATCGTCATATTTCAATTTTATGCAAAAGTACAATAAGAAGCAGTGCTATTCAACATTTTCTGCCAATCTTAGAATAGCCTCAACTAATGGCTTTACTTCTGCTGGTGGATTTCCGTGATCAAAGCTGTTAGTCTTATAAATAGTGTCATTCTTACGAATACTTAAGATCGCATGTAGCGCCTCATCTGAAACTCTTGAATTTGTTGGCGCCTTTAACTGGCTCATTTTTGAAGCCTCTATTTTATTAGCGCTCCCAATTAAAAAGTTCCATTCTTCCGCAGTGATACTCTTTGATTTCTCCTTAGAATTTAAATCTGAACTTTTTACTTTTACGTTCTCTGAGGTAACTGTGTACATGGTCGTAGAGCCCCTGGTGAAGGTTTCATAATTAAAAGATTCAATAGAATTCATTTCCTGTTTTGAACAGGTATCTGCAGAAAAAAACATTATTATAATGGCAAAAATGGCAGTTTTCATATTTCCCTATTTTTTTCAATTGACATAATACAAAAAAAGACACCTCAAAGGTGCCTTTTTAAATTATTATTAACTCGTGAATTTGATCTACTGAAGCATCATTTTGGCCTTTTTCACCGCTTCGATAAACCTGTCAATTTCACTGAAAGTATTATAAAAAGAAAAAGAGGCTCTTACAGTTCCAGGGATTTTAAAGAAATCCATGATTGGTTGCGCACAATGATGTCCTGTACGCACTGCAATTCCCATTTTATCCAGAAGAGTTCCTATATCATAAGGGTGTAAGCCCTCAATATTAAAAGAAATTACTGCTGTTTTATCCAGGGCTTCGCCGTAGATCTTCATGCCTTCGATTTCTTTTAGCTTTTGGGTTGCATATACCAGAAGTTCGTGTTCATAAGCTGCAATTTCATTAAAGCCTATCTTATTCATATAATCTATGGCAGCACCAAAAGCAATTCCACCACAGATATTAGGGGTTCCGGCTTCAAATTTATGAGGAAGTCCGGCATAGGTAGTTTTCTCAAAGGAAACCGTGGCAATCATCTCTCCACCTCCCTGATAAGGAGGCAATTTTTCCAGCCATTCTTCTTTTCCGTAGAGCACTCCAACGCCAGTAGGGCCACACATTTTATGTGCAGAGACCACATAAAAGTCAACATCCAGAGCCTGTACATCGGCTTTAATATGAGGAGCTGCCTGTGCACCATCTATTAAAACTGCCGCAGCATTTTCGTGAGCCTTTTTAATGATTCTTTCAATAGGATTTACAGTTCCCAAAGCATTGGAAACATGATTTAGAAATACAAGTTTGGTTTTGGAACTTACCAATTTTTCGAATTCTGAATAAATAAGTTCACCCTTAAGATCCATAGGAATGACCTTAAGTTTGGCGCCAGTCTTTTCGCAAAGCATTTGCCAGGGAACAATATTGGAATGATGTTCCATGGCTGAAACCAAAATTTCATCTCCTTCTTCCAATAAAGAAGAAAAACCATTTGCTACCAGGTTAATTCCATGCGTAGTCCCTGAAGTGAATATAATTTCATGAGCCTTTTCAGCATTAAAATGCTTCTGAATTTTTATCCTCGCCTCTTCATATTTATCTGTAGCCTCCTGAGATAAAGAGTGAACACCCCTATGGATATTTGCGTTGTAATTGGAATAATAATCCACGATCGCATCCATCACCTGTTTCGGCGTTTGGGAGGTGGCTGCATTATCAAAATAAACCAAAGGATAGCCGTTAACCTTCCGGTTAAGGATTGGAAAATCTTTTCGAATCTTTTCAACCTCAAAGGTCTTAGCCTGGGTTTGCTGACTCATCCTTAAAATTTTTTTGAATTTATATTACAGGTTATTAAAACCAAGATCTACCTCTAGCTTGGAAGCGATCAATTTATTGATTCTCTTCTTAACTTCAGGAATCTTTACACTTTCCAAAACGTTATTTGCAAAAGCATACAGCATTAGTCCCCTTGCTTCTTTTCTCGGAATTCCCCTGGATTGGAGATAAAATAATGCTTCCTCATCCAATTGACCAATAGTACATCCATGACTACAGGCGACATCATCTGCAAAGATCTCCAATTGTGGTTTAGAGTTTATCGTTGCTTTATCGTCTGCAAGGATATTGTTATTAGACTGGTAGGCATTTGTTTTCTGAGCTTCTTTTTCCACTAAAACCTTTCCGTTGAAAACTCCAGTAGAACTGTCACCAAAAATACCTTTATAATCCTGATGACTTTCACAATTCGGTTCAATATGGTGTACTAAAGTATTATGATCTACATGCTGTTTACCTTCAATGATGGTAACCCCTTTCATGGTAGAGTCTATACGCTCACCATTTTGATAAAAATTGAGGTTGTTACGGGTCAGTTTTCCTCCGAATGAGAAAGTATGCACAGATACATTACTTTCATCTTTCTGATCTATAAAGGTGTTGTCTATTAAAGACGCCGAACCTTTATCATTCTGAATCTTGTAATAATCTACCATTGCCCTTCTATCGGCATAGATCTCCGTCAAAGAATTGGTAAGTACCGGATGCTCTGTAAGACTTTGGTGTCTTTCAATAATCTGAACATGAGAATTCTCTTCTACCACTACCAGATTTCTTGGCTGAAGCAGTAAAGAAGATTCATTTCCCGTGGCGAAATTGATGATCTGTATAGGTTTATCTGCCTGCTTATTCTTATGGATATGGATAAATGCACCTTCTCTTGCAAAAGCTGTGTTCAAAGAATTCAAACCAGATTTTGGCGCTATCTTATTAAAGTAATTATCTATTACCGGTCTGTATTTATCCTGCGTTAATGCTGAAGACATTAAACAAACATCGATCTTATCGTGTGTGGTTTGAGACAAGTGTGAAGAAAAGATCCCATCAATAAATACAAGATCGTAAGTATCTATATCATGAATAAGATATTTCTTAATATCACGATATTCTATCGCATCTTCTTTCTTCGGAAATATAGTATAGTCATGCTTTAATATAGCATTAAGCGAAGTATATTTCCAGTTCTCATCTTTTCTATTCGGAAAGCCCAGGTTTTCAAATTCCCTGATAGCTTCATTTCTGATAGAATCCATTCCTTTATCTGGCTCCAGCCCTTCTTCAAAAGCTAAAAATGATGAGATAAGTTTATCTTTTAATTCCATTCTTTTTAAATTTAAAGTTCAAGGTTTAAAATTTAACTCTGTAAAAGGTGTTTTTTAAACAATCAACTTATTCAATTATCAAATTGACGAATTTTCAAATTGATTAAACGGTTTTCTCTGCCTTTATCCAGTCGTAACCTCTTTCTTCCAGTTCGTGAGCTAGCTCTTTCCCTCCAGATTTCACAATTTTCCCGTCTATCATTACATGCACCACATCTGGTACGATATAATTCAATAATCTCTGGTAGTGGGTAATAAGCAATACGGCATTATCTTCTCTTCTAAGCTTGTTCACTCCATTGGCCACTACCTTTAAAGCATCGATATCCAGACCTGAATCTGTTTCGTCCAGAATAGATAATTTTGGATCTAATACTGCCATCTGGAAGATCTCATTACGCTTTTTCTCTCCTCCGGAGAATCCCTGATTTAGGGAACGTGATAAAAACTTACGGTCGATTTCCAGCGATTCAGACTTCTCACGAATCATCTTCAGCATTTCATTCGCCGGCATATCCTCTTTACCATGTGCTTTACGCTGTGCATTGATCGCTGTTTTGATAAAGTTGGTTACTGAAACTCCCGGAATTTCCACAGGATATTGAAAAGAAAGGAAAATGCCTTTGTGAGACCTTTCTTCGGGGTCCATCTCCTGAAGATCTGCACCTTCGAAGATCATTTCACCCTCGGTCATTTCATATTCCTCTCTTCCTGCAATTACTGAAGATAAAGTACTCTTTCCTGACCCATTGGGTCCCATGATCGCATGTACTTCTCCCGGATTAATCTCAAGGTTAATTCCTTTTAAGATTTCTTTATCTTCTATGCTGGCGTGTAAATTCTTTATTTTAAGCATGTTTATCAATTCTGAATCTGCTTTGGCAGATGGATTTATTTTTTCTATTTATTATTTTATTGAGTCTGATACTTTTGCTCCCTCAGGAACCTCAAGGATTTCTAAAATTTCAATCACTTCTTCCCATCCTTCCTGTCGTGGATTTGGCCTTATCTGAGCTTTCACCTTAACCGGGATCATTTCAAAATCATCAGATTTTAAAGGAGCGATTCTTTCTGAAAGAACTTTCGAAGTTGAATCTAAAGTGATCCCATAAACAAAATTCTCACCTCGCATCACCGCAGACTCACCACCGTAAACAACTTCTCCTTCCAAAACCTGAATACTATCCCTTACTTTTTCAGCCTGGGGCTGATCTAATAATTCTTTTCTTTCGTAATCCTGACAGGAAAAAAGAACCAGGCTCAATATCAATACTCCAAATAACTTCTTCATAACAGTTTTTAGCGCTGGGGTTTATCCAACGGAACCTTCCAGCGAAATTTCAAGTAATTTCTGAGCTTCTACTGCAAACTCCATGGGCAGTTTATTTAATACTTCCTTACTAAACCCATTCACAATTAAGGCTATTGCTTTTTCAGTATCAATCCCACGCTGATTACAATAGAATATCTGGTCTTCTCCAATTTTACTCGTCGTCGCCTCGTGCTCAACCTGAGCCGATTTATTTTTAACTTCTATATATGGGAAGGTATGCGCTCCACATTTGTTACCCATTAAGAGGGAATCACATTGTGAAAAGTTTCTGGCGTTATGCGCTCGTCCATTTATCTGAACAAGCCCCCGATAGGAATTCTGAGATTGTCCTGCCGAAATACCTTTAGAAATGATGGTACTTTTGGTATTCTTTCCAAGATGGATCATCTTCGTTCCTGTATCTGCCTGTTGCCAGTTATTAGTAACTGCAATAGAATAGAATTCACCAACAGAGTTATCTCCTTTTAAAATACAACTAGGGTATTTCCAGGTTACTGCTGAACCTGTCTCCACCTGTGTCCAGGAGATCTTCGCGTTTTTCTCGCAAAGGCCTCTTTTAGTAACAAAATTGAAAACTCCTCCCTTACCTTCTTTGTTCCCGGGAAACCAGTTTTGAACGGTACTGTATTTAATTTCTGAACCATCTAAGGCCACAAGCTCTACAACGGCAGCATGCAATTGATTTTCATCACGTGAAGGTGCAGTACAACCTTCCAGATAACTTACATAACTATCTTCATCTGCAACCACAAGGGTTCTTTCAAACTGACCTGTACCTGCCTGGTTAATTCTGAAATAAGTGGAAAGCTCCATTGGGCAACGCACTCCTTTAGGGATATAGCAAAAAGAGCCGTCACTGAATACCGCCGAGTTCAAAGCTGCATAAAAGTTATCTTTCTTCGGAACCACGGTTCCCAAATATTTCTTTACCAGTTCAGGATGCTCCTTAATTGCTTCAGAAATAGAACAGAAAATAATCCCTTTTTCAGCCAATGTCTTTTTAAAAGTAGTAGTTACAGAAACTGAATCCATTACTACATCTACCGCGACTCCGGCCAGTTTCTTCTGCTCGTCCAGAGAGATCCCCAATTTTTTGAATGTGTCCAGCAATTCTGGATCTACCTCATCCAAACTTTCGTATTTCGGCTTTTTATTAGGTGCCGAGTAATAAGATATATTTTGAAAGTCTGGTTTTGGATATTTCACATTGGCCCACTGCGGTTCGATCATTTCTTCCCAGGCGCGGTATGCTTCCAACCGCCACTGTGTCATCCACTCCGGTTCTTCTTTCTTTTTAGAAATTGCCCTTACGATATCTTCGTTCAAGCCCACAGGAAAAGTATCAGATTCTATATCTGTATAAAACCCATACTCATACTCTTTGGTTTCGAGCTCTTTCTTTAAATCATCTTCAGTATATGCCATATTCTGTTTTTAAAGTTGAAAAGTTGAACGCTATAAAGTGGTATTTAAATATTTTATCAATCCACTTATCATTTTCGAAATATCACTCACCCTGGAGTTCAACCTTTCAAAATTCTCATCCTTTATATATCTTAAATCGTAGGCTAAATATAGCTGAGATCTAAATTCGCCAGCCGAAGCTTTTGCTATATATAAAAAACGAATAAATTCTTTTATCGTCCCTCTTTCAAATCCTTCAGCAATATTTGAAGAGATTGAAATACTGGATCTTCTTATTTGACTTTTTAAATCAAAATCTGTTTTGAACAGACCATCGTTACTAATTTCATAGATTTCAGAATTTAATTCTCTAGCCTTTTGCCATGCTTTAATTTCTTCAAAAGAACTAAATTTCGACATCTACATTATGAACTTTCGCACTTTAAACTTTTTCACTTTACAATGAAAAACTCTCCCCGCAACCGCAGGTTCTTTGAGCATTAGGATTATTAAATACAAATCCTTTGCCATTTAATCCTCCTGAATATTCAAGGATAGTTCCTGCTAAATACAGAACACTACGCTTATCCACAACGATCTTAACATCATTGTCTTCAAAAATCTTATCACCTTCCTCCTGGCTTTTATCAAAATTTAATTCGTAAGATAAACCAGAACAACCTCCACTCTTCACACCTACGCGAACATAGTCTGCAACTGGGTTAAAACCTTCTTCAGACATCAATGTGGAAATTTTTCTTTTAGCCTCTTCGCTAACTTTAATCATAACCTATAAAGATTAATTCTAAATTGTGCACAAATATACTACAATGCATGTGTTTTACCATAGACTAAGCATATGTTTTAAGAATTGAATTATAGAGGTCTTCAATTAGAATTTATAACCTAATTTTCCCCTATTTAAAAGACTCCTAATTCCACCAGCAATGCTTTAACTTCATTTTCTTCATTGAATTTTATAATCGTACTTTTGTATTTTAAAATTCAATTGCATGTTTGAAAATAGTCAGGAAAATAAGACAAACCTTTCAGAATTAGGTGAATTTGGTTTAATAGATCACTTAACTAAGAATTTTAAACCAAAGTTAGATTCCACCATTAAAGCGATTGGTGACGATGCTGCAGTTCTGGATTTTAAAAACAAGCAGAGCATAATTACCACAGATTTGCTCGTAGAAGGCGTTCATTTTGACTTGGCGTATATGCCTTTAAAGCATTTGGGATATAAAGCCGTTATGGTAAACCTTTCAGACGTTTACGCCATGAATGGAAAAGCCACTCAAATCACGGTTTCCATAGCCGTTTCGAACCGTTTTCCGGTAGAAGCGCTGGAAGAACTATATGCTGGAATTCAGCTGGCTTCTAAAATATACAATGTGGATGTTATTGGTGGGGATACCACTTCCTCTACTTCCGGATTGCTGATTAGTATTACAGCGTTGGGAATTGCTGAAAAAGAAGAAATTGTTTACCGTAACGGAGCTAAAGCAAACGATCTTTTGGTAGTGACAGGTGATCTTGGAGCTGCATACATGGGTTTACAGGTATTGGAACGGGAAAAAGAAGTTTTTAAAGCGAATCCAAATTCCCAACCAGATCTCGATCAATACACCTATTTGATTGAAAGGCAATTGAAGCCAGAAGCCAGAAAAGACATTCCGCCACTTTTAAAAGATCTGGGAGTACTTCCAACCTCCATGATAGATATTAGCGACGGACTTTCTTCTGAAGTGATCCATCTTTGTAAAAACTCTAAATTGGGCGCTAACCTGTATGAAGAGAAAATTCCGTTAGATCCTGCGGTAATTTCAGTTTGTGAAGAATTTGAAATAGATAGCACCATGATCGCACTAAGCGGTGGGGAAGACTATGAGCTGCTTTTTACAATCGCACAGGAAGATTACGATAAAATAAAGGGAAATCCGCACTTAACGGTGATTGGCCACATGACCCAAGAAAGTGAAGGTATGCACCTGGTGACCCGAGCCAATCAAAAATTACCTTTGATTGCAAGAGGCTGGAATTCGATGGAGAATAAAAAAGACTAAGAAGCCTTTGCGAAAAATACCCTTTTTCGCTTCTCGTGAATTTTGGCAAGGTACCTGTTAGTTTCTTTGAATCTCGGAGTTAATCTGGCTAATAGCCCATCTGCAGTATCTGTCATTTCCATCCCACATTTTTTGCAGGTATACTCATGTACGTGATTGGTAATGTTTTTAGACACTCTTAATTTATGGCCGAAAAGATTGCAATAAACCTTTGCAAATGAAAATAAAGTAGGGGTCAATTTTTTCATATAAGGTTAAATTTCTGGTTTCTAGTTTACTAAAATATAATAAAAAGTTAATAATTCGACAAAATGCGTTGATTAATCGATGAAATGCTTAATTGTTCTTAAACTGTTCATATCTTCTATATAAGAATTATGCCCGTTTTTCATGATGTAAAACTCACAATTACACAATGTGGAAATTTGCTCGATCTGGGAAATCTCTATCATTGGATCCTGTTCTCCAGCCGCAATAATCTTCTGTCCGGAAAAATTTTTCAATATTTCAGAATAATCCATCCGGTTCTTCATACCAATTAGAGCAGCCTGCACATTCTCTGTATTCATCTTTATCGCCCGGGATTCCAAATTTTCAATTTCTTTAGCAAAATTCTCTTTGCTCTCCTTCGGGAACAAATTAGTAATAGCCATACTTATATACGCCTCTTTATTCTTTCCTACCAGTTTAACAGATCTTTCACGAATTTTACGTCTTTCCACAGTATCATCAATCGGTGTTGAATTAATCAACATAATGCTCTTTACCATCATAGGAAAATTTTTAAGGAATTCCAAACTTACATAACCGCCCATACTATGTCCCGCGATACTAATATCCTGGGTCTCTAGTGCTTTCAACACTTCCCGAACCACCTCCGCCATGAGCCGCATATTATGTTCTTTGGCCAGCCCTTCAGACTTTCCATGACCAGGCAAATCAATGCAAATAATCTGCCGTTCTTTTTGGAGTTCTTTAACAATAGGCTCCCATATGCTGGAATCTTCCAAAAAGCCATGCAGAAGCACCAGGGGCATTTTCTCACCCTGACCTTCAACGCTGAAATGAATCCTCGATCCTTTAAAAATTATTTCACTCATTCTAAAAATTAAAAAAACCGCGAACCCAGAATAGAAATTCAGGAATTCGCGGTTAATGTTATTGTTTTAATTATCCTTAAAAAGCTAAGAACTAGGAATTCATTATATCCTCTATCTCCTCAATTTCAATAGGAATATTTCTCATTAAATTAAAGGGATCGCCTTTTTCCTGAATTACCACATCATCTTCCAGGCGAATTCCAAAACCTTCATCGGGTAGATAAATTCCGGGCTCCACGGTAAATACCTGGTTTGCCCTCATAGGTTCCGTGAGAATACCATAATCGTGTGTATCCAATCCTATATGGTGCGAAGTTCCATGCATAAAATATTTCTTATAAGCAGGCCAGTCTGGATCCTCATTCTGAACATCTGCCTTGTCCAGTAATCCCAGATCCAACAATTCTGAAGTCATCATTTTACCAACCTCAACATGATACTCTTTCCACATAGTGCCAGGAACCAACATTTTGGTAGCATCCTTTTTTACCTTGTTCACGGCATTATAAACTTGTTTTTGCCTATCTGAATACCTTCCTGAAACAGGAATTGTTCTACTTAGGTCACTGGAATAGTTCGCATACTCCGCTCCAGTATCCAGAAGAATAAGATCTCCCTCTTTACATTGGTGTCTGTTCTCAATATAATGTAGCACGTTCGCATTATTACCACTGGCGATAATGGGGGTATATGCAAAACCTTTAGACCTGTTTCTTATCATTTCGTGATAGTACTCCGCTTCAATTTCGTATTCCCACACTCCCGGTTTGACGAATTTTAAAGTTCTTCGAAAAGCTTTCTCAGTAATATCACAGGCTTTTTGCATAAGTTCCAGTTCTAGAGGATCTTTTACCGAACGTAATCTCTGCAAAATGGGGTTTGCTTTGGCCACCTGGTGAGCAGGATATTTCTCCTTACACCATTTTATAAAACGATCATCCCTGGTTTCGGTTTGATGATTCGCCCTGTAATGCTCATTCGTATTAAAATATACTGTATCACACTGCGTCATTACCTCAAAAAAGATCTTTTCGAAATCTTTCATCCAGTAAACGGTTTTGATTCCACTTACTTCAAAAGCATTATCTTTAGTAAGTTTAGCGCCTTCCCAAACGGCAATATGCTCATTGGTTTCGGTTAAAAAAAGGATCTCGCGATGCTTTTCTTCAGGAGCATCAGGAAATAATACCAGGATACTTTCATCCTGATCCACACCACTTAAATAAAATATATCACGATTTTGCTGGAAAGGCATGGTGCTATCTGCACCAATAGGATAAATATCATTCGAATTAAAAACCGCCAGACTTTTCGGCTTCATCTTTTCCATGAAGTTTTTACGGTTTTTTATAAAGAGTTTCGAGTCTATTCTGTCATATTTCATATATAATTCATTTCAATTTCTTCAAAATTAAAGGAATTAAACGCAAATGCTAAAAAAGGGATTAAAATTTTACAGGATCCCGAATATACGAATACGTCTTATGAAATATGGAAACAAGAAAAATTGTATATCATTAATTATTCGTAAAGATTTAAACGATTCTTTAATCCCATATTTTCTTTTTGTAGTTCACCAATTTTTTCCAGCAGATGATTTATAGCTTCCAGACCTTCAAGACTTATATCCAGATCCTGGTGCAACCGCATCATCCTTTCCAGATTCGCCAGATGATCACAGTGAATATATTCAGTTTCCTGAATGGTTATAATTTCTATAATTCCGCTTTCATAAAGTGAACTTACAAATTGTCGCTCTACTTCATAATGCATACAAATTTCTTCTGCAGGAATGAGATCTTCATTTTTCATATTCCCGTTTTTTTAAGTTCCTGAAATAATTCCTTTTGCCTATCGGTTAAATTTTCCGGCACTTTCACTTTATAGTTAATATAAAGATCTCCAAACTGATTTTCTTTTTTATACTTAGGGAAACCTTTGCCTTTCAATTTCACTCTGCTATCGTTTTGCGTACCTGGCTTTACCTTCAATTTTACTTCCCCATCAAAAGTCCTAACCTGTATTTCCCCACCTAAAGCTGCTGTGCTAAGACTAATCTCTTCTGTTGAATAAAGATGCTCTTTTTCTCTCCTGAACGAGGTATCATTGAGAATATTAAAGGTGATATAAAGATCTCCATTAGGCCCTCCCTGTACTCCGGCGCCTCCATGGCCTTTGATTTTTATGGTTTGCCCATTTTCAACTCCGGCAGGTATAGTAAGCCTTATATTTTTACCATTTACTGTAATAGTATGCTTTCGGCTTTCATAAATTTCACTTAAGCGTAATTGAAGTTCGGCATTAAAATCCTGCCCCTTAAAACGTCCTCCGCGATGTGCGCCTTCAGCTCTTGCTCTGCCTCCAAACATTTGCTCGAAGAAGTCAGAAAAAGTGTCATCTTCAAAATTTCCTGAATATGAATAAGATTGCCCACTCTGAGCTCTACCTCCAAAACCACCGCCAAATCCGCCTGAAGCTGCCTGTTGTTTCCTCGCTTCTTCAAATTGATCGGCATGCTTCCAGTCTTTGCCATATTCATCATATTTTTTCCGCTTTTCAGGATCACTCAATACCTCATGGGCTTCATTTATTTGCTGAAACCTTGCCTGCGCTTCTTTATCGTTTGGATTGAGATCGGGATGATATTTTCGTGCCAACCGCCTGTAGGCCTTTTTAATATCAGATTTCGTAGCAGATTTATCCAGCTCCAACAATTTGTAGTAGTCTATAAAGTCCATTTAATAATTCTGTTTTTAAATTCTAAAAACACCTGAATCTGTTTCTTTCTTCTTTAGCTGGCTTTCTATTAAACCTATCTGTCCTATATGGTAAATATCATGCTGCATGATTCCAGTTAATAAATGGCTAAAATCATAATTTTTTCCGCTTACTTTTTCGTTCAAAAAGGAATCGTCTTTTTTTTCATCTATAAGTTCATAGATTTCAGATTGAGCGGCCACTAATTTCCTTTTCAATTCTTCCCACTCCTGTTGAGAATGAACCTCTACATTGGGCCAGTCTTTTCTGGTATCTATA
Source organism: Christiangramia sp. (assembly GCF_029937855.1). Lineage (GTDB taxonomy): Bacteria > Bacteroidota > Bacteroidia > Flavobacteriales > Flavobacteriaceae > Christiangramia. The sequence continues at coordinate 61,046 of NZ_JAPYPC010000002.1, read as the reverse complement.
TCGATATCATAATTAGTATTATTTCTCAGCTTTTCAATAGCGAAGGTTTTCCAGGAAATTAAGTGCCCCACTATTTGAGCCACGCTATGAGATTCCGGATTGCAGGTTTTGAAACCTATTATATAAGGTACATTTTCTAATTTCCGCATCACCGAGTCTCCATACCATGGTTCCCCTTCAAAAGTTTCTGAAAGTGCTCTTACCAATTCATTTGTTCTTTTCTTCATTTCAGGGATAAATGAAATAGGAAATTACAAAATTTGACTTTTTTGCTCAGTTAAGCTTTTGCCAAAAACAGAAGTTACCATCTATACAACTCCTTTTAAGAACCGTTTAAAAGTCTAATCTGCAAGGCTCTGTCATTCAAAGCCTCAACAATTGATAAACTATTTTAAATTAGTTCTAAATAGACCGTAAAAAGCCCGTCAAAGTTTGTTAAAAATTAGAATGAAGCGTATTTTTGCTCCACTTTATCTAAATAATTCAACACGTTTATGGCGAAATCTGCGCTTTTAAAGTCATCATTGGCAAAAAAATACTGGATGGCTTTCACAGGCCTTTTTCTGTGTCTGTTTTTAATAGGTCACCTTTTAGGAAATCTACAATTATTAATTCCCGTAAGTGAAGGTGCCAGGGATCAATTCAATGAATATGCCCTATTTATGGCCACCAATCCTGCCGTTAAGATACTGTCGTATCTTACTTATATTAGTATTCTTTTTCATGCTATTGACGGTATATGGTTAACAATTACCAATCGACGGGCCAGACCTCAGGGCTATGTTAGCTTTAAACCTTCCACCAATACTATTTGGGCATCGCGAAACATGGGAGTGCTTGGAACTATTATTCTTGCTTTTATCGCGGTTCATTTATACCAGTTTTGGGGACAGCTAAAATTTGGATCTCTGGATGATTCTCTTTACACTACCGCTAATGATCAGGAAGTCACCGACCTTTACACACTTACTATTCAAACCTTCCAGGATCCTCAATACGGATTAATTTGGGCTATTATTTATGGGTTTTCCATGCTTGCAATTGGTTTTCACCTGTATCATGGATTTTCAAGCGGTTTCCAATCTTTAGGCGTTAATCATCCTAAATATAATGGGTTTATAAGGAAGTTGGGTTATGCTTTTGCGATCCTGGTTCCCCTTGCATTCGCGGTTATCCCATTTTACATTTACTTTATACTAGAAAAAATTTAAGCTATGGGAATATTTGAATCTAATACACCTAAAGGCCCATTGGCAGAAAAGTGGACCAATCATAAAAATGCAATAGACCTGGTAAATCCTGCCAACAAACGTAATATTGATGTTATTGTAGTTGGAACGGGGCTAGCCGGCGGTAGTGCCGCGGCAACCCTGGCAGAACTGGGTTATAACGTAAAAACATTTTGTTATCAGGATTCTCCGCGAAGGGCTCACTCCATTGCAGCCCAGGGAGGAATTAATGCTGCAAAGAACTATCAGGGAGATGGTGATTCTATTTACCGCCTTTTCTATGATACCGTAAAAGGAGGAGATTATCGCTCCAGAGAGTCGAATGTTTACAGACTTGCGCAGGTTTCCGGGAATATAATTGACCAGTGTGTGGCACAGGGAGTTCCATTTGCCCGTGAATACGGTGGTCTTTTAGATAACCGTTCTTTTGGAGGTGTTCTTGTTTCAAGAACCTTCTACGCGAAAGGACAAACAGGCCAACAATTATTGCTTGGAGCATATTCAGCGATGAACCGCCAGATAAACCGAGGAAAAATCAAAGCTTACAACAGGCATGAAATGCTAGATATCGTTAAGGTTGATGGGAAAGCCCGGGGAATAATCGCAAGAAACCTGGTTACAGGAGAATTAGAAAGACATTCAGCACACGCTGTAGTAGTTGCTTCAGGAGGATATGGAAATGTATTTTTCCTTTCCACCAACGCTATGGGAAGTAATGTTACGGCAAGCTGGAAAATACATAAAAAGGGAGCTTATTTCGCTAACCCATGTTTCACTCAAATACACCCTACCTGTATTCCGGTTTCAGGAGATCACCAGTCTAAACTGACTTTGATGTCTGAATCACTTCGTAATGATGGTAGAATTTGGGTTCCGAAGAAAAAAGAAGATGCGGAAGCAATTAGAGCCGGAAAGAAAAAACCAACAGAGCTTTCTGAAGAAGAAAGGGATTACTACCTCGAGAGAAGATATCCTGCTTTTGGTAACCTTGTGCCTCGTGATGTTGCTTCCAGGGCAGCAAAAGAACGTTGCGATGCAGGTTTTGGGGTAAATAAAACCGGGGAAGCAGTTTACCTTGATTTTAGTTCAGCAATTATGAGGTATGGTAAGGAAGCTGCAACTACCCAAAAGATAGACAATCCTTCAGATGCCAGAATAAAACAATTAGGAAAACAGGTTGTAGAAGCCAAATATGGTAACTTATTCCAGATGTATGAGAAGATCGTAGACCAAAACCCATACGAGACTCCAATGATGATCTATCCGGCCGTACACTATACCATGGGTGGGGTATGGGTAGATTATAACCTTCAAACTACGATTCCTGGCTGTTATGCGATTGGAGAAGCCAACTTTTCTGATCACGGGGCAAACAGACTTGGTGCATCTGCTTTAATGCAGGGTCTTGCCGATGGATATTTCGTACTGCCATACACTATAGGAGATTATTTATCCAACGATATTAGAACCGGGGCGATCCCCACAGATTCTGCTGAATTTGATGCAGCTGAGACTGAAGTTAGGGAAAGACTGGAAAAACTAGTAAACAATAAGGGAACCAAATCTGTAGATCATTTCCATAAGATCCTTGGAAAGATCATGTGGAACAAAGTTGGAATGGCCAGAAATGCTACTGGTCTCAAAGAAGCTATCACCGAAATTAAAGAACTCAGGGAAGAGTTCTGGAAAGAGGTTAAAGTTCCCGGAAATACGATGGAAATGAACGCAGAGCTTGAAAAAGCAGGCCGTGTGGCAGATTTTCTTGAGCTTGGCGAATTATTCGCTAAAGATGCTTTGCATAGAGAAGAATCCTGTGGGGGTCACTTTAGAGAAGAATATCAAACCGAAGAAGGGGAAGCAATGCGTGATGATGAGAACTTTATGTATGTAGCGGCCTGGGAATACACTGGTAATCCTGCTGATGCTATCTTACATAAAGAAGATTTAGATTATGAAAATATCCAGGTAAAAACAAGGAGTTATAAATAATTTGAAAATTTGAAAATTCGTTTATTTAATTGACTAGTTTTCAAATTCTCAGATTTTCAAATTGAAAATATGAACCTTACACTAAAAATATGGCGCCAGAAAAACGCCGACACAAAAGGAAAAGTTGTAACCTACCAGGTTTCAGATATTTCTGAAGATATGTCTTTTCTTGAAATGATGGATGTTCTTAATGAACAGCTAATCGATAAAGGAGATGAGCCCGTAGCTTTTGACCATGATTGCCGTGAAGGGATTTGCGGTTCTTGTAGCCTTCAGATAAACGGGGAACCTCACGGGCCAGATCGCGGAGTGGCAACCTGCCAGCTTCACATGAGGAAGTTTAAAGATGGTGATACTATTACTATCGAACCTTTCCGCGCAAAAGCGTTTCCGCTTATAAAAGATCTTGTGGTTGATCGTAGTTCTTTTGACCGTATTCAGCAGGCAGGTGGTTACGTTTCGGTAAATACTTCTGGAAATACAATAGATGCGAACTCAATTCCGGTAGATAAGGAAAGTGCAGATATGTCATTTTATGCCGCTACCTGTATTGGTTGTGGAGCTTGTGTTGCCGCTTGTAAAAATGCCAGTGCAATGTTGTTCACTTCAGCAAAAGTAAGCCAGTTTGCACTTCTTCCGCAAGGGGAAGTTGAAGCAGACCGCAGGGTTTTACAAATGGTAGAGCAAATGGATAAAGAAGGATTTGGTAACTGTACCAACACCGGAGCCTGTGAAATTGAATGTCCTAAAGGCATTTCTTTAGAGAACATCGCCAGGATGAACAGGGAATATCTAAAGGCAAGCGTAAAATAAATAGCCTTTGATTTAAATATAGAAGAGCCCGGACTTTGTAGTTCGGGTTTTTTTATGCATTTTATTTAAAAAATGAACTATGACTGGAAATTTTGATATTAACTCCAAACTCCCTGGTACAAAAACCAGTATATTTTCAGTAATGAGTAAAATGGCTAATGATCATGGAGCCATCAATTTATCGCAGGGTTTTCCGAATTTTGAAACAGATCAAAAGTTAAAGGACCTCGTTTTCCAGGCAATGAAAGATGGGTACAATCAATATCCGCCAGATTCAGGCGTTCAGACTTTGCGGGAAGAGATCGTAAAAAAGATTAAAACACTATACAACAAAAAGTATGATGCCAATTCTGAAATTACGATTACTTCCGGCGCCACGGAAGCTTTGTATTGTGCCATAACTGCTTTTGTTCAAAAAGGTGATGAAGTCATTGTTCTAAAACCGGCATATGACACTTATGAACCTACGGTGAAACTTAACGGCGGGATTCCTGTGCAGATTCAGTTAAAAGGAGAAAATTATAGGGTGGACTGGGATGAGGTAAAATCTGCAATTACTTCAAAGACGAAAATGATTATCATTAATACACCCCATAATCCTACCGGTACTGTTTTATCTGAAAAAGATATGCTTCAGCTTCAGGAGATTCTGAAAAATACTAATATCATCCTGTTAAGTGATGAAGTTTATGAGCATTTAATTTTTGACAGCGAAAAACATCAAAGCGCTTCTAAATTTACAGACTTATCTGAAAAGTCTGTTGTTTGCGCCTCTTTCGGTAAAACCTTTCACAACACCGGCTGGAAAACAGGCTATTGTGTTGCTCCCAAAAATTTGATGAAAGAAATTAGAAAAATTCACCAGCTTACGGTTTTTTCAGTGAACCACCCTATGCAAAGAGCCTATGCAGAATACTTACAAACTCCGGCTCATTATTTAGATCTTTCTAATTTCTATCAGACGAAAAGGGATCTTTTTCTAAATTTCATCAAAGATTCGAAATTCACCTTTACTCCTTCAAAAGGAACTTATTATCAGCTTTTAAATTTTTCCCGGATAACTGATGAAAATGATGTACATTTCGCAGAGAAATTAGTAAAGAAACATGGTTTAGCCTCAATTCCGGTTTCGGTTTTCAATATTAATGAAAAGGATAACAGCCAATTAAGATTCTGTTTTGCTAAAACAGATGACACTTTGGAGAAGGCGGCAGAAATACTTTGCAAATTATAGATGAATTTTAATATTAAAATCCATAGTCAGGATTTTGTTTTACATCCATTCGGGGCTGTTTACTGGCCAGAACAGGAGGTTCTTCTGGTAGCAGATGTCCATCTTGGTAAAGTATCCCATTTTCGAAAACACGGTAGCGCTGTTCCCTTAAATGCTATTTCTCAAAATTTTTTAAAACTTGATCAGCTAAGAAAAGAGTTTGATCCCGAACATATTGTATTTCTCGGAGATCTTTTTCATAGCTCGCTCAATTTAGAATGGAATATGTTTGAAGAATGGATTGGAAGCATAGACAATCAGGTGTACCTCATTGCCGGCAATCATGATATTATTTCCCCGCTAAAGTATGAAGAACTAGGCATTAAAGTTTTTTCAGAGGTAAAACTGGAAGGTTTTCATTTAAGCCATCATCCAGAACCTACAGAGCATTATTTTAATATTTGCGGACATATACATCCAGGCTTTAAGATGAGAGGCCATGGCAGGCAATTAATAAAGCTATCTTGCTTTTTTCAAAATAAAAATCAGATGATCCTTCCCGCTTTTGGAGAGTTTACAGGAAATTATTTTATGCGCCCGGAAAACGGAGATCGCATTTTCGCCATTACTGGCAAAGAAGTGATCCCAATAAATTAACCTGCCCCATGATAAAAAAACTGGCCGTTCTAAATTTTCTTTCTGTTATTCTGAATATCGCCCTGAACTTTTATGCACAAACAGGAAGGATCAACAATACCACCATTGGTGAGATGAGCGATAAATATTCTAATTTATTTACCCCTGCAGATTATGCATTTTCTATCTGGGGCCTTATTTATTTTAGTCTTCTGCTATGTTCAGGCTTTATGATTCAGCAGGCATTTTCAAATGGGAAATACACTAATTTCATAAAAAATACTTCCATTTGGTTTATCGTAGCGAATCTGGGAACTGGTTTATGGACCATCGCCTGGTTATATGATTTAACGGGAATGTCCGTCGTTTTGATGTTTCTGATTCTGGCCAAGCTCTTAAAGCTTATTATAAATAATGAAATGGAGATATGGGATGCACCCTTCAAAATTATCCTGTTCTACTGGTGGCCCATTTGCCTGTATTCCGGATGGATAACAGTTGCAAGTATTGCAAATATGGCCGCCTGGCTTACTGAAATTGGATGGGACGGTGCTATTTTTTCTGAAGCAGAATGGACCGTAATAATGATAAGCGTAGCTGTAATCATTAACCTTTTGATGATCTATTTGAGAAATATGCGGGAATTTGCAGCGGTTGGCGTTTGGGCATTAGTAGCTATTTATATAAGGCACCAGGGAACTGAAGAATTAGTCGCTGCAACAGCACTCGCCGGGGGAATTCTATTATTTCTGAATATAGCTTATCATGGTTTTGTAAACCGGAAGTCTAACCCTATGTACAAAATGCTTGCTGGGAATTAGAAAAAGGAAGAATTGCCTCAGACGATTGTCTTTTTTTCAGCTTTTTATTCGGTAGTACCCTATAAAATTTTAAGGAACGACCCTCAACCCAGTATTTTATAGTTTAAAGTTACTTACTATTTATAACCTTTTTTACAAATTTTCAAATTGTGGTATTCTTTGAAGAACACAGTTTAAAAATACTTTGTTATCAGTTAGTTAAGTTCCCGTTTAACTTCTTATATCTAAAAGCGAAACGGTCTGATTTCTTTAATAGAAAACAAGTAACTTTTACTAAGAAATACTATGGCTAATTTTAGATTTTAGACCATCCCTTTGATGTCGCTACCCCAGCTAGGATAGGAGAATATCATTCCTTTCAAAGTTTCACAGGTTAATTTACCACACATTGCCATTACAAACATATTGATCATTTCTCCGGCATCTGGCCCTACCAAATGTGCTCCTAGAACAAGACCCGTTTTTTTATCTACCAAGGTTTTATAGGCATAATAATCGTCATTTATCCGTTTAGCATTAAACCACTGTGGCACCAGTTTTTGGTCAAGTGTAAAATCATATCCCTTTTCTCTGGCTTCTTTCTCATTTAAACCTACAGAAGCCAGATTAGGTAAAGTAAATACTACGGAAGGTTGTGGAGGATAATCTACTTTCTTTTCACGGTCTTTATCCAGAATATTTCCTGCTACAAGCCGCGCTTCCTGAGAAGACAATGGAGTTAGTGGAAGGCCTTCACTCGCCGACACATCGCCACACGCATAGACGCTTTTATTGGTAGGACTTTGCAAATGTTGATTTACGGTAATTCCCTTTTTTGAATATTCCACATTCCCCTTCTCCAGATCCAGACCGTCTATAGAGGGAACTCTTCCGGCTGCATTTATAACCAGTTTTGCCTTTAATTCAATTTCTTTTCCCCCTTGTTTCGCACTAATCCTGTAATTTGTTTGAAGTTTCTCAACTTCAGTCACCGCGGCATTAAATATAAATTTGATCCCAATTTCTTCTGAAGCTCTCTGAAGATGTTTCACCATATCTTCATCAAAGTTGTTCAGTGCCCTGGATTCAGTATCTATCATCGTTACTGCTACACCGCATCTAGCCGCAATATGGGCAAATTCCATCCCAATATATCCGGCTCCAATAAAGATCATACTTTCCGGCAGCTCTTCCAGCTCCAGGAATTCGTCACTTGTTATTGGAAGATCTCTCCCCGGAATCGGTAATTCCAGGGGTTTATTCCCTGTAGCGATCACTATCTTTTTTGCTTTTACGGTTTTACCCTCCACCGAGAGTGTATTTTCATCCAGGAATTTCGGAGATTGATGATACATTTTAATACCAAGTTGCTTCATATCTTTTTCGGTAGCAGCCGGTACGGCGCTCGTGAAGGATTTTTTAAATTCCATAAGATCTTTCCAGCTGAATTCAGGCAATTTTGTGATCCCATTTCCTTTCATTTTTGCAGCGCGATCCAGGATTTCAGTCAATCCTACTAAAACTTTTTTTGGATCACATCCCCTGTTTGCACAGGTACCGCCAAATTCCCGGTTATCGGCGATGGCTACTTTTAAGCCTTCAGCAACACATTCTTTAGCGACACTTTTTCCGGCTGTTCCGGTTCCTATCACAAAAACATCAAATTCTTCAAATCCCATAGTTACATTCAATTAAATTGTTTTTACCACACCCCCATCCACTCGTAAAGAAGCACCATTAGTAGCCGAAGATAATGGACTGGCTACATAGGAGATCATATTTGCAATTTCCTGAGGGTCTGCAAATCTCTGAATAAGTGAGGTGGGCCTGGTTTCTTCAAAAAATTCTTCCTCGGCTTTTTCTTTCTCTTCCTTATTATCAGCGTCAATCATTTTCTGAACTCCCTCTGAAAAGGTTGGTCCTGGCAGCACACTGTTCACAGTAACTTTTGAACCTTTGGTCATTTCAGCAAGTCCTCTTGAAATGGCCAGTTGGGCTGTTTTTGTCATTCCGTAGTGGATCATTTCCACAGGAATATTTAATCCACTTTCACTGGAAATAAAAATAATTCGGCCCCAGTCCTGTTTCAGCATTTTAGGTAAAAAAGCTCGTGACAATCTTACCCCGCTTAGCACATTCACTTCGTAAAACTCCAACCATTCTTCATCAGAGATATCTCCAAAATCTTTGGGTCCAAAAATGCCAACATTATTTATTAAAATATCCAGCCTGCTCAATTCTTTGATAAGCTTATCAATTTCTTCTTTTTCAGAAAAATCACAGGCAATACCCGAAATATTTCCTTCTGGCACCTCAGTTTTGAGTTTTTCCAGTGCATTCGCTACAGAATCTTCTGAGCGCCCGTTTATTATTACTTCTGCTCCTTCTTTTGCCAGAGTCCAGGCAGTGGCCAAACCAATTCCTTTAGTAGACCCTGATATAAAAACCTTCTTTCCTCTTAATTTTAAATCCATTATCCTTAATTTTTCTTTTTGCTGAATATAGCCCTTAACTCATGTTCCTGGTAAAATATTAGAAAGAAGATATACAAAGAATAGAGCATTTGCGTGCCCACTGTGCCCCAGTCTTCTTTAAAAGCGCTTCCTGCAATAAGAATAATCATGAAAATCGCGGCTCCAATTAATGTTTTTCTGGCCAACACTCCAAAAAGCAGGAAAATACCCAGAATTCCTTCAATAAAAGGAATAGCATAGGCAATAGGAGTTACCAAAATTTCAGGCAACATACTATCTTCGAAACCTTTTATTATTCCATTCGCGAAAGCTTCCAATTTTGGAATTCTTACGAGGCCATGAATAAAAAGATTGATTCCCAACGTGATCCTTGCCAGAAAATATGCAAGCTGTTTGTTATCCATCTTCTAATTTTAGGGAAGTTATGTATTGCTGCGCGGTTCTTGTGTTATTAAATTGATAAAATCTGTAATGCTATTTAATAGTTAAAAATCAGTTTACTGGTTGTAAGGCAATTTGTATGAATTTATATTTGCAGGAATGAGTACTAGTCTTATCGCCCAGAAATTTGCACAGTCCCCGCAACAGCAGGAACTGCGAAATGCTATTGCCACTTCCGAAAAAAATAAATCTAAAATTCATCTAAAAGGTCTGGTAGGTTCTGCCCTATCCTTTGTTGCGGCAGATGCTTTTAAGGAATCTGATCAGCCCTTCCTGATGATCTTTAATGATAAAGAGGAAGCTGCTTATTATTTAAACGATCTTGAACAATTGGTTGGGGAGAAAAATGTACTTTTTTATCCCGGTAGTTATAGAAGACCGTACCAGATTGAAGAAACGGATAATGCGAATGTACTTTTAAGGGCAGAGGTACTAAACAGGATTAACTCCAGAAAAAAACCTGCTTTAATCGTTACTTATCCCGATGCTCTTTTTGAGAAAGTGGTAACCAGAAAGGAACTGGACAGAAGCACCCTGAAAATTGCCGTTGGAGAGGAACTCTCGATAGATTTTGTAAATGAAGTACTTTTTGAATACCAGTTCAAGAGAGTTGATTTTGTTACAGAACCGGGGGAATTCTCTGTGCGTGGAGGGATTATAGATGTGTTTTCCTTTAGTCATGATGAACCTTATAGAATTGAATTCTTTGGGGACGAAATAGACAGTATCCGAACCTTTGATGTGGAAACCCAGCTTTCTACAGATAAAAAGAAGAAGATTTCGGTAATGCCGAACGTAGAGAACAAGCGTCTTGATGACACTTCGACTGCGCTCAGTGTGACACGAGAAAGTTTCCTGAAGTATATTTCAGAAAAAACCATCGTCTTCATTAAAAATCTTGACCTGCTTTCAGCTCAGGCAGATAAGCTATATAAAAAAGCAGAGGAAGCCTTTAAGGAGCTTTCAGAAGATGTGAAACATAGTGAACCAAAAGAACTTTTTAGTAATGGCGAGCTTATTAAAAAACAATTGCTGGAGTATACTGCAGTAGAATTGAGTACACAGGCTTTTTTAAAAGCTGAAAAAATAATAGAGTTCCACACCAAACCTCAACCTAGCTTCAATAAGCAATTTGAATTACTCATAGACAATCTTATTGAAAATCAGGAAGCTGGTTATACAAATTTCATTTGTTGCGTAAGTGAGCAGCAAGCGAAACGTTTTCACGATATTTTTGAAGACCAGGAGAAAGAAGTAAAATATCAAACGCCTGTTTTTTCCATGTTCCAGGGGTTTATCGATGAAGATTTAAAAACTGTTTGTTATACAGATCACCAGATTTTTGAACGTTATCATAAATTCAATTTAAAGAATGGTTATGCCAAAAAGCAGGCAATCACCCTGAAGGAACTAACAAATCTGGAAGTTGGCGATTATGTAACGCATATAGACCACGGAATTGGGAAGTTTGGCGGACTTCAGAAGATCGATGTTGAAGGTAAAAAACAGGAAGCGATCAAACTGATTTACGGAGAACGTGATATTTTATATCTCAGCATACATTCGCTTCATAAGATCTCCAAATTCAATGGTAAAGATGGCAAGCCACCAAAGATCTACAAGTTGGGAAGTAATGCCTGGAAGAATCTTAAGAAGAAAACCAAAGCACGGGTTAAGCATATTGCCTATGATCTTATTAAATTATATGCGAAAAGAAGATTAGAGAAAGGTTTTAAATACGATCCTGACTCTTACCTGCAACACGAGCTGGAAGCTTCCTTTATGTACGAAGACACCCCTGACCAAAGTTCTGCCACTGCAGCCGTAAAAGCCGATATGGAAAACGAGCGCCCAATGGATAGGCTTGTATGCGGCGATGTTGGTTTCGGGAAAACTGAAATTGCGATTAGAGCTGCTTTTAAAGCGGTAGATAATAATAAACAGGTGGCAGTTTTGGTCCCTACCACCATTCTTGCTTTTCAGCATCATCGAACTTTTTCTGAAAGGCTTAAAGATTTCCCGGTAAGGGTAGATTATCTGAATCGTTTCAGAACCGCAAAGGAGCGAAAAGAAACCCTGGCAGATCTTGAAAGCGGCAAGGTGGATATTATTATTGGCACGCACCAGTTGGTGAGCAAAACGGTTAAATTTAAGGATCTGGGATTGTTGATCGTAGATGAAGAACAGAAATTCGGGGTCGCCGTAAAAGACAAGTTGAAGACCATAAAAGAGAATGTGGATACCTTAACCTTAACCGCTACTCCAATCCCCAGAACCCTACAATTCAGCCTTATGGCTGCTCGTGACTTATCTACCATCACCACTCCCCCTCCCAACCGATATCCTATTGAAAGTCATGTGATTCGGTTTTCAGAAGAGACCATTCGTGATGCTATTTCTTATGAAATTCAGCGAGGAGGACAGGTGTTCTTTATTCATAACAGGGTGGAAAACATTAAGGAAGTTGCCGGAATGATCCAGCGCCTGGTGCCCGATGCGAAAATTGGCGTGGGACATGGACAGATGGAAGGTAAAAAACTAGAAAAATTGATGCTAAGCTTCATCAATGGTGAGTTTGATGTGCTGGTTTCAACCACGATCGTAGAAAGCGGACTTGATGTTTCTGAGGCCAACACCATCTTTATCAATAATGCCAATAATTTTGGTTTGTCTGATCTTCACCAGATGCGTGGGCGCGTAGGCCGTAGTAATAAAAAAGCATTTTGTTACTTTATCACTCCGCCATATTCCGCAATGACCGAAGATGCCAGGAAGCGTATTACCGCTTTGGAGCAGTTTTCAGAACTCGGAAGCGGTTTCAATATTGCCATGAAGGATCTTGAAATTCGTGGTGCAGGAGATTTACTTGGCGGGGAGCAAAGTGGGTTCATCAATGATATTGGTTTTGACACTTATCAAAAGATCCTTAATGAAGCTATTGAGGAATTAAAAGAAAATGAATTTCGCGATCTGTATGCTGAAACTGAAGATGTGGAACAAAAGGATTTTGTCAAGGAAACGCAAATAGACACAGATTTCGAATTGCTCTTCCCTGATGATTATATCAATAATATTACTGAAAGATTGAATCTTTATACCAAATTGAACGAACTAAAAACTGAAGAAGAACTTCAGAAATTTGAAGCTGATCTGGTGGATAGATTTGGAGAACTTCCCACTCAGGCTGTTGATTTGCTAAATTCGGTTAGGATAAAATGGATTGCGGCCAAGATTGGTTTGGAACGAGTAATCATGAAAAAGAACAAAATGGTAGGTTATTTTATTTCCGATCAAAAATCCAGGTTTTATCAAACCAATAACTTTACTAAAGTGCTCCAGTATGTACAGACACACCGGCAGAATTGCACCATGAAAGAGAAGGAAACCCGAGCGGGATTAAAACTTCTACTTACTTTTGACCGGATCACTTCTGTTGAAAAAGCTTTAAAAGTGCTGCAGCCACTGGATTTTAGACACAAAAAGGAGGAAGCTGTTAGTTAAAATTTCTGCTCTGACCCTTCCGTCCGCCTTCGGCTGACACCTTCCCTAAAATTAGCGAAGGAGCCTTTTAGTAATTTCTGCATTTTTTTTCTCCACCTAATTTAGAAGGGGTGTACGAGGGACGTGGTGGTCAGTTTTTAAAATTATCTTTTATCTTCTGTATCACAAAATCCAAATTATCAAACACTACTTTATTTTCAAATCTTATAACTCTAATTCCAAGCATATTTAAATCATCGGTTCTCTTTTTATCATATTCTCTGGCAGCTTCATTAAAATGAACCTGCCCATCCAGTTCAATAATCAATCTTTCCTGCGGACAGTAAAAATCCGCAATATAATTTTCGATACTATGTTGCCTTCTGAATTTTCGCCCTTCTAACTTACTATTTCGTAAATGCTTCCAAAGAAAAGCTTCCGCCGGAGTAAGTGATTTCCTCAATTTTTTACGATATGGTTCCAGGTATTTTCGGTTGTGTATTCTCTTCATAGGAATTGTGTTTTTGACCTTTCGTCTGCCATCGGCTGACACCTTCCCTAATATTAGGGAAGAAGCCTTTTGTTTATTTTTTTCTCCCCTCCTATTTTAGGAGGGGTGTCCGAAGGACGGGGTGGTCCGTTTTAATTTCATTCCCCAATCACTCTAATATCATCAAGATCGTACGTAGTAGTTTTATCAAAGCTGGAGCCTAAATATCTGAAGCCTATCCAAACATTGCCCTCTAAACAGGAAATATTAATATTTGATTCTCTGAAAATCGTTGCATTAGAACTTGAAGGGCCGAATGGAATATTGGCATCTAACTCTGTCCATTCGGTACTTAGCGGATCACCGGTATAGTCCTGGGTGATATATACTTCGAGAATCATTCCTTTATCGTAGGAAGAAAGTATATCAAAACTCAACATTTCAGAATTTGAAGAGTTTAAATCTATTTTTGGAGTAACCAGCCAGGCCTCTAACGGACTTTCATTGGTATTATATGCTGAAATCCGCAAAATCCGGTTTCCTGCAGATAAAGTAGGAGTGAATTTTTTCTCTCCCCCACTTACATTCACATTGGTCCAGCCTCGTGAATTTAAAGTAGTGTTAGAAGTTACCCCATCAAAATTCTCTTCAAATATGATTTTTGTGCCATTAGTAGTAGTTGCATTTTCGCAACTCAGGTATTCTGTATCACATCGTTCTCCATTCATTTGCAAGGCATCTGGCGAATTCACCACCACTACATAATGTTCATCATAGAAATCCCGGGTTAAAATCCCTGCAATACTTCCTGAACCCGCAGGAATAAGGAGCGATTTAAAATTAGAAAATGTACTGGTACTCAGTAAGACAGTTTCACCGGTTTCACAACTTTCTAGCTGCCGCTCTCCGTCAAACCTGTCATAAGCATTGGAGGCAAAGGAAAAAATCTGATCATTTTTAACCAGATTTCGATCAAACTGAACATTTTGTAATTTGACATATAAATTCTTTAATTCCGAATTAAAATCTGAGATACTGATATTCTTCGGAAGGATTTCCGCAGTTATTTCAGATCTTATAATATGGTCATCTATTAAAGAATTTGGTATTGCCACCACATCACCCCTGTTTTGAATACCTAATTGCAATACTCCATTATTATACCACAAGCTTAGACCGTCCAGCTTAACATAGATCTTCCTACCTATATTATAAGTTTGAAAAAGAGAATTATGATCTAATAATATATGAATTCCGGCAACTGGATTTTCCGGTTTATCCTGAACTACCAGTTCCTTATAGAAATTGCCGCTAGCATCACTGGAAATCACATAGCCCTCAAACCAGGTATCACTTTCCCGGAAGGTATAAATAGCTTCAGTATCAAAATTAAAGTTGCCTTTTACTGCTAAAATACTGGTGAGATTTCCTTCAATTTCAACTTCTGAAATTTCCTGTTCAGGAATTTCAAAATCATCTGTTTTTACACATCCTTGTATCATAAAAATTATCCCCCAACCAAAAATTACAAAATTCCTCATATCCCATTCATTAAAACCTTAAATATACATTCGCAAAAAAAGTAGTTCCCTGGCCATACCAATATTTGTTTGAAAACAACGGTAAATCCCGATCCAAATCCTGCTTTAGCGTGCGGTAGTTAGAATTTCTGGCCTGCTCATAACCACCACTCTTATAAAAAACATCTAAAATATTATTGAGACTTATAAAAGTGCCCAGGTATTTATCTTTTATGCGCCAAGATTTACCTCCTACCATATTTGTAAGGAAATAATCTTCAAATTTTTCCTGTCTTAGCAATTTAACTGCAACCTCAGGAGCATAATCCAGTAAAGGTAGGCCGTCATAATCCTGTTGGAAATTTATAGTACGTGTAAGCGGATTTATATCTACAAATCCGTTGGCAAAATAGTTAAGGCTAAGGCTGAACCACCAGAAATCCGGATCCCGATATTCAAATCCTATTTGGGCCGCAGTTTGTGGACCGCCAGATAAATGGTAGTTTTTAAGATATGCCTTTCCATAGTTAAGGGTTTCGCTGAAGGAAGCTGAGCTTAGCGATAATTCAGGATTATTGGCATAGAGATATTCCCCGAGCGCCAAAACTGCTTTCAATTTAATAGTAGGAGTGACCTGAGATTCTGCTCCCATTTCCAATCCGTAATACTTCTTATCCATTCCACTTAATACCTCCTGAACAAACGCAGCCGTATTTTCCCTTTCCAGCCCGGAAAGACCTTCCGCAAAATAATATGAAACCTCTGTGACATCATTTATTTGAGTATAATATCCGGTAAGCCTGAAATTTAAAAAAGAAGAACGATAACGATAAGAAAGGTCTCCGCTCAATATATTTTCTTCTGAAAGGTCGTTTACCAGAAAATCATTCTGCCTAGGATTTATAAAAGCATTCCTAAATCCCGGTGCTTTGGTAAAATACGCTGTATTAATTTCAACATTCTGCCTACCGGAAAACTTATA
Source organism: Christiangramia sp. (assembly GCF_029937855.1). GTDB lineage: Bacteria > Bacteroidota > Bacteroidia > Flavobacteriales > Flavobacteriaceae > Christiangramia. Next base: position 44,979 of record NZ_JAPYPC010000002.1, on the reverse strand, counting down.
AACGCCGCCGGTTTTTATACCAAAATTTAAAAATTCAGCCACATTACCTGCTCCCAGGGAATTATCTGGGAAAATCCCGTTTTGATATTTCCCCTTCCTTTGGTATTGTACTGCCTCTATATTTCCTGATACATGAACCTCGAGCTTATTATTATTCCATTGTAATTGACCAAAAAGTTCTGTTTCTTCCGCATCAATTTCATAATTATATTTATATCGGTCCCCTTCCCGAACCAATCTGTTTAAATTCTGCAAATCGCTTTGAGCTTGACGGCCACTAACTTCGCCAGCCACAACCTGTACAAAAACATCGATATCCAAAAACTGGTTTCCACCCAACAAATCCTTTATTCTGGAAAAATTTTCGCTTTTAAGTGTATGATGTCTAAAAGAAGAATTCAATTTTAAATTATTTCGAAGTTCCCAGCTAAAATTAGAATTCACCGTAAACTGCGAATCTTTATTTACGTCTTCGGATAGAGCATAAATAGAGTTTTCAGAATTTATTAAGTTGGAGGAATACAGGGAATTCCAGTCTAATTGGCCATTCTGGGTAATCTCAAGTTGTGCCTGATAAGCAGCTTCAAAATTTTGAGCATCCGGAAACCGGAGAAAATAGGAAGGCAATTTTTGATAATAAGAAGGATCTGGATTTGCACCCCCACCCGCAAAACTTTGTTGACCGTTTGCTATATTTAAAACCGTCCCGCCATAGTCTATCCTGGAATTAGAAGTTTCGCCAAACTGATAGGAAATTGCTGTATTAAGTTTCATTTTTCCTGAAATATCCCAAAAATGATTTAGCATCAATACCGGTTCTTTTATCTCCCTGATCCTGGAATTACGAATTTCTCCATTCTGAAAACCCCAGTAAGGATTATACGTCCTGCCTTTCAGTTCAAATACCTCTTCAGTAATCGCTGCTGAACGACCGCGAATATTAGGGGTGTAAATACCACTGAAATTAAGTGAATGTCCATTCCCCAGCTTCTTTTCAGCAGAAATAAATAAAGAATTAGCGCTATATATAGTTCCATCAATATAAGCCTCCTCTGCAAATCTCCTTCCCAGCGAAATTGCATAATACCAGCCATTGTTATTTTCACCCGAAGCATAGGTCGCCATGATCCTTCCGGTATAACTTCTATTGGCAGCTGCAAAAGACAGTCTACCCCCTTTTTGATATTTAGAAGCACGCATAATAATATTGGTAGTTCCTCCTAAGCCCCCAAACTGGAAATCGTTCGCCGAAATTCCATTTGAAAATATTTGATTCCGCTGTACATCATTTAATCCTCCCCAGTTGGCCCATTGTGGCCTGCCATCATACATTTTATTCATTTCAAGGCCATTTATAAGGATCTTCCCATATTCTGAACCCAAACCTCTCGGACGGAAAAATGTCTGACTAAAATCGAATGCTGCTGCATTTAAGAATACATCCCGGCTGGATTGTAGAATTCCCGAGATATTATCGAATTCGCTTTCTTCTGAAAGCAATTCAGCGTCAGAAAGACTTATCGTATTTTGATGAATTTGCTCTGAAGAAAGATCTGGTTCTAAGAGAATTGTCTCCAGTATTTTCACTTCAGAAGTTAGTCTGATTGGGATCCTTTTAATTAGATACCCCAATTTGTCAATTCTTAGGATATATTCACCGGGAACAATATTCATAAGTTCCAGAGAGAATTCACCTTCTGAATTGGAATATACTTCGTTGAAACTATTTTCGATGGAAACTTTTACCTGTGGTAAGGGCACTTCGGTAAAGGCGTCTGCAAATTTACCTTTAATGGTAATTTGCTGAGGTTTCATAGACGTCCCCATAAGCACGGCTATAAAAACCACAATAACCTTTATGTTCATTTAATTGCCCCAAAATAAATATTAATTAAACTATCGGTTAAATATATAATAAACTTATATTCAGTAGTTTAAAAAATCCATTTATTTAAGTACGGGTTTAAAAATAATTTTTAATGAACTACAGGAATTTTCTAATTGTCAGCATTTACATGCTTTTTCACTCATTATCGGGTCAGGAAAAAAGAGATTATGAAATACATACCATAGCATTTTATAACGTAGAAAACCTGTTTGACACGATTGATAATCCTGAAACTTTTGATGATGACCGTACCGCTACCGGAAAAGATGTCTGGAATGATGAAAAGTATAGGTCCAAAATTGAAAATATAAGTCGGGTACTTTCAGAAGTAGGTAAGGAAACCACGAAAGAACCACCGACGATTATAGGTCTATGTGAAATTGAAAACCGACAGGTGCTGGAAGATCTAATAACCCATCCAAATTTAAAAGATCTGCATTATGGTATTATACATTATGACTCCCCGGATGAGCGAGGGATTGATGTTGCTTTCCTCTATAGAAAGCAATCTTTTCAGCCAATAGATTCTAAAGCCAGAAAGCTGGTTATATACGAAGCTGATAATCCTGGAAAACGAGATTATACCAGAGACCAGTTAGTGGTTTCAGGTTTACTAAATAAAGAAGAAATGTATTTTATAGTAAATCACTGGCCTTCCCGGGGAGGAGGCGAAGCCCGAAGTGCCTATAAAAGGGAAAAAGCAGCCTTCTTAAATAAAAGGATCATCGATTCCCTGGTCAAATTAAATCCTGAAGCAAAAATTATCTCTATGGGCGATTTTAATGATGATCCCACAAATAAAAGTTTTAAAAAAGTCCTGAATGCCAAATCCAGCAAAGAATCTCTTTCCTCCAGCGAGTTATTTAATCCTATGGAAAAAATGCTAAAACAGGGAAAAGGTAGTCTTGCCTACAGGGATTCCTGGAATTTGTTCGACCAATTCTATATGACCGGTAACCTGGTACAGGCAAATAACTCAGGATTTCAATTCTACCAGGCAGGAATCTTTAATAAACCTTATCTAATTACTACCACCGGACAATTTAAAGGATATCCTGCACGTACCTATGGTTATTCTGGATACGAAGGTGGTTATAGCGATCATTTTCCGGTGTATATTTATTTAATTAGGGCACTTAACTATAACAAAAAAGCCCCTTAAAAATCCGGAGCCTTTTTAAAATTAAATTTATTTTATTGAGCCTCTGAAGTGTAATCATCGGATTAAGTTGGTGTCATTTCGACGGAGCATAGCGGAGTAGAAACCTCTTAATTTTATCTAATTCCAATAAGATCTCTCCCTTTGGTCGAGATGACCATCAATGAAAATCTACATTTACAACAGTCATTATGAATATAATCAGGTAAACTCTAGTAGGGTGTTCCGTCAATATAGATTGCTATTGCTTCGCTTCATCCGCATTGAAGAATTCAGTCAAAAATCTACATATCCTGAAAAGAAGACATTTCGCCTGCGCTCAATATGACTTTGATACTTAATTATAGATTAGAACCAGGCGCTCCATGGAATTCTCGAAAGCATTACTACCAATGCAAAACCGTAAAAAATGGCCAGCATTTTAAATTTAGGCCTGGAAGTAAGTTTCTTTTTATGTTTTGAATATCCAATGGTAATCAAGGCAATTGCGATGATCATCATAAGCGGATGCTCTACATTGTATAATCTTAAGGTAGCATCGCCCATAACTCCGCCCATTCCTTCTTCTGCCCACATCTTAAAGTAAGGAGTGGTAAAATAAAGTACAATTCCTATTAAAAGCTGAATATGAGAAACAATAAGGGTAAAAAGTGCTATCCTAAAATTGGTAGCTGAATATTCCTTATTAGTTGCAAATCCAATGATTCCATTAAAACTTGCAATTAGAAGCATAAATAAGACAAGATATGCCCAATATGAATGGATAAACTGAATGGTTTCGTACATAAATTTTTAATTTTTAGAGTTCGCTAAAATACTAATTATTCCCATGTATTCTCAGCGCTTGCCCCACCCCAAATAAGCGTAGCTAAAAAGGGATTATCAATAAAGGGATTCCTGTTACCCTGGGCATTTTCAATCACATTATTACGCTGTAATTCGAAAGCTGAAACCGGATCTTCACGATTCCATTTCAGAAATAGTTCCAGGTTTCCAACTTCGGTAAAGCTATCGCCATAACTAAGGTTAACATACATAATGATCCTGGCAACATCACCTCTCCAATCATCTCCGGGAAACCATTTGTCACCATCTATCAGCTTATATTCACCACTTCCATCGGTAAAAGGATAATTTAACCTTTCTGAATTAATCTCAGCATCGGCCACTCTTAATAAGTGAAGATCACTTACAGATTCTTCAGTGTTTAATCGGGATTGAGGATATATATGTTCGGTATTAAAACTTTCATCACCATCAAGATCTCCCAACTGGTATTCGTCATCTGGCCTCAATTCTCCTGAATAAACCAGGACTACCATGGAGTCGTCGTCAAGATCTGCATCTGCATCATAGAGATAATCGTGGCGATCTACATATTCAAGTCGGTTGGTATGCTGGGCATTAGTAAAATCTGAAAGTTCAGCATATAGTAGATCAGGATCTACACTGAAGGTTGCATCAGCATAATAATCCTTCAAATTATCCGGAATATTAAATTTAACGACTTCAACAATATTTACCGTTACGGTTGCCGTAGAGCAGGTAGCTTCGGCATCATCGTCACAAATAGAATAGCTAAAGCTGTCTTCTCCCTTAAATCCGGTCTTTGGTTTGTAGGAGACCGTTCCATCGTTATTAAGAACAATGCTAGCATTACTTCCTGAATCATCGATAGAACTAATGACAGCATCGTCTGTTAAATCATCATTCTCTAAAAGTTTGGTAATAATCTCTTCAGTGGTTCCTAACTCAATCACTACAGTGTCATCATTCGCGACCGGAGAGCCTGTATCCTGTACCTGTATGGTAATTGTTGCTGTAGAACAGTTAGGGGTCTCGTCATCATCACACAAGGTATAGGTAAAGCTATCCTGACCTGAAAATGAGGCTTCTGGTTCATAAAGGATACTACCATCTTCCTGTAGCGTTACCGTCGCATTACCGCTGGCACTTTCTACTGAAGTCACTACCGCATTATCTACAACATCATCATTCTCCAGGTGATTGCTAATGGTATAGGTTTTTCCTTCTTCCATAGTAAAGGAATCATCTTCGGCAACCGGCGAACCGGCATCTCCGACAATAACAGTTACTATGGCACTTGAACATCTTTCTGAATCCCCCGGAACACAGATAGTATATGAAAAAGTATCATTTCCGGTAAAATCTTTGGCTGGTTCGTAAGTATAGGTATTATCACGATTATCGGTAATACTCCCGCCGGCTTCTGTTTCTGAATCTATGGAAGTAATGATGGCATTATCCACAATTTCATCATTCTCAAGTAGCTTGGAGCGATTAAAAGTATAAGCCTCATTTTCTACTGCGGAAAGCTCATCTGCCTTAGCTACGGGATTTTCGTCTATAACGGGGGGAGTGGGATTGGATACCGAATCATCTTCACCAGAACAGGCCAAGATCACCACAAGCAGAAAGAGACTAATATATTTCTTCATATTTCAAGTATTACGGCTGCAAATATCCAACATTTTAAGCCAAAAAAAAACCTCTTACCATGAAGATAAGAGGTTTATATAAATTAAGTGGTAGAACTTATTCGTTTATCACCCATTCTCCACCTTCTCTTATAAGGCCAAGACTTTCCGTAGTATTTGTGCCGTTGTAGATATCGAATGTTACCAAATACTTCTGACCTTCTTCTGCATTAGGCGCGATCTCATTTAGAAGCGCTTGCATGGCTAAAAGAATATCAGCATCAGACCAGTATGCGCTTGCACCCGGACGACGATCAAAATTACTATAACGCTCCATGCTGGCGATTTGCGTTGACAAATCAGCATTTCCAGCCAAAGCATCTGCTATGATTGAATAATCTGCAGAAGTAAGTGTATAATTGATCGTGTTATCTGGCACCCACATTCCATCTTCAAATCCAAATTGAAGTGAATCTGAAACTACAGATGGAATTGCGTTCCAGTCACCCCCTTCAAATACGAAGTTTGCATATTCGGTTACCGTTGCTTCACCATTATAGAACTTATATCCTACGGCTTTGAATTCACCTTCAGTAGCATATGGAAATTCTCTCCCAAGAAATATTGCAATTTTAGAAAGTGCTTCTTCTTCATCACCAAAGTTATTGAAACGCTGACCAAATTCTTCCGTATAAGAATTTTCAGGAAGCATATAAGGTAAATCCCACTCTCCATTTGTATAAGCGAAAACTTTGGTTTCTTCAATAGTTGAAACTGAAGCGTTTTCATCGATTACAAACTCATCGTTACTAAAGATAACATTTGTAACCTGAGTAGAAACCGATCCATTATAGATAGCATAAGAAACAATGAATTGATCACCTTCTTCTGCATTTGGATATTCTTGCATCAGTACAAAGTTGATCGCTTCAAGTAGCATATTCTCATTCCAGAAATTATCGCTGCTAGGTCTTACATCAAAACTTCCAAACCTGGCGACGTTGGCAGCAGGACCAGGATATTCTGTTTCAAACTCAGCTCCAACTTCGTCATAATTATCGTCAGACAATTCATAAGCTCTACCACCTACAGAAATATAGGTATTCCCATCAAATTGAACTGTCATGCTTCTTTCTTCAACACTTCCACTATAAACTGCATAAGAAACATTGTACTTTTGACCAGTGACAGTTCCAAAATTTTCAGTAATTACGGCTCCCAGAGCTTCTACAATCATATCATTGCTCCAGTAGTTTGAACTGGTTTCCCTAACATCAAAACTTCCAAATTGAGCAGCATTCGCAGCGGGACCAGGATATTCTGTTTCAAACTCATCACCGATAAAGTCAAAATCATCATCGTTAAGTTCATAAGACTTCTCTTCAGCAAGAATATTGTACGTCAGTCTTACGTATTCACCTTCTTCAGCCTGAGGATATTTAGCCTCAAGAAAATCTGTAATCTCTCCCATACCAGTAAAATAGTCGGTAGAAAGATCGATCATTCCATAATCTGAAGCTGAAACCGTGTAATCTTCAACCCTAAGAGGATCGAAAAGATCAAAACCTACGTTAATAATAGAACCCGCTCCGTAAGTAGGATAAAGATCTGCAAGTAAAGAAGGGATCAAAGTTCTTGCATCTTCTACTGAACCGAAATTAGGAAAGTTCTGCCCAAGATCTTCGTAATCATCCTCAGTAAGCACATAATCTCTCTCTGCAACAGCAAGCTTACTATCCAGCTCATTGTCTATCTCTTCATGAATGTCTTCCATAGGCTCACAACCTGTTAAGGCCAGACCTATAAAAGCCATTATTACATAAAATGTCTTTTTCATCTTGTTTTGTTTAGAAGTTAAGTTTTGCTCCTACAGTGTAAGTTCTTCCGAAACCGTACCATACAAGTGCTGTACGTGCATTGTTTCCAAGACCATTCTGTGCGTTCGCAATATATTCTGTATCTGTAATGTTATAAACGTTTGCATTTAAAGTAGCATCAAATCCTACTACAGAGAAATCGTAGGTAAGACCTACATCCAGGGTTCCAAAATCTGGAAGTTTCCAGGTATTTCCTGCATCTGGATCGTTACGGCTAACCGGGTCAAAATCTGACCAGAAGTCCCCGTAATAATTATAGTTACCTCTAATTCTCATATCTTCAAGGAATTCGTAATCCACACCTAAACCTGCAGTGGTTTGAGGTGTACCTCCTACCTTAGTGCCTTCAATGAATAAATTGATCTCATCTATAAGGTTTTGCTCCTCATCAAAGATCTGTACTCCTGTAACATCATCTTCCCAGGTATAATCTCCAAGAGATGCGAAACCGGTAATAGATAATTCACTAAAAGGACGATATTCAAAATCTATTTCAAGCCCCTGGTGGATCGCATTGATCCCCAAGATATTTGCTACTCCAAGAGAACCGTCCGGGTTATTATAAGAATATACTAAAGATCTATCTCTCCAGTTAGTTCTATACACATTTACATTAGCTCTAACCACAGGAGTTCTGAAGGTGTAACCAAGTTCTGTACTAAATATCTTTTGGTTTTCAGCATCCGGGTTCACATCGTTTACAAAATTAAGAAATACTGCATTAAAGAAAGGTGCTCTCTCAAAATAACCAAGGTTGGCAAAAACACCGCTACTTTTTGTAAAATTATAGTTAGCTCCACCTTTAACCTGGTACCCAAAGAAATTTGTAAAATCTGTTTCCTGAGCAGGATCTGAATCAAGGTTATTGAAGTAATCTACACGCTTGTAGGAAGTATTGGATGCAGCCAAAGAAACGAACACATCAAGATCATCTTTTGAATACTCTGCCTGAAGGAATCCACCTTCCCAAAGTACGATCCCGTCGTTATAATAACTAATCTTATCTCCAACCTGCGCCAGGTTTACCGGATTGTTTACGTTAGAATCATCAAAGAAATACTGTCCTCCAAGAAGATCGGTAACTTCCTGAAAGTGCTCTCCTTTATAATATCTTAGATCTATACCAGCAAGAAGTTCTATATCGCTGGTTATATCTGTAGATAAGGTAGAAAGTGCTCCAAACCAGTTATGGTCATTTCTTGAAGCTCTAAGAATAGTTTCAGAACCATCTGCACCTCTGGCAACGTTTTCATCTACGATAAGGTCCAAATTCACAGGTTGCAAATAACCGTCTCTATATTTGGAATCCAGGCCAAATTTGTTGGTTCCGGCCCATCCACCACCACCACCTGTACCAAAAGAGGCGTATAGTGCAGTAGACAATTCAGTTTTTTCGTTGATATCCCAGTAGTGGTTAAGAGACATTTGTGGTTTATGATAGAAGTTATCCTCTATATGAGTCACCTGTCCATTTAAATAACCCCAATCCCCGTTAAATTTAATTCCTCTTTCGCTTTCACGATAGGTTTCAATAAGATATCTGTTCTGGCGCTGACCGTGTCGTTGGGGAGCACCAAAAATGGTGAAAGACAATTGATGATCTTCCCCAAAATCTTTAGCTATGTTAGCGAAATAGTTATATCCAATAAATTCTGTACCATCAACATAACCATTACCAACTGTTCTGGAAGCAGATACTGTAGCAGCCAATCCGCTTTCTGTCCTACCTGTTGAAACTGTTGCGCCAAACTTAGTGTAACCATCATTTCCAGTTGCGGCAAAAATATTCCCACCTTTCTCCGCATCGGTAGTTTTGGTTACAATATTCACGGTTCCTGCGATAGAAGGAACAGCAACTTTAGCAGCACCCAAACCTCTTTGTGTCTGCATAGTTCTGGTCACATCAGAAAGACCTGCCCAGTTACTCCAGTAAACACGACCATTTTCCATATCATTTACAGGAACACCATTGATCATTACCGCAATATTTTCCCCTTCAAAACCTCTCATACGAAGTTCAGCATCTCCAAAACCACCACCGGCTTTGTTCGCATAAACTCCGGGAGTAGATTTAAGCACTTCCGGGAATTCCTGGTTACCGATCTTTGTTTCGATCTCAGCAGCGCTAATGGTTGAAACTGCCACAGGAGTTTTTCTGTCAATTGCCAAAGAGAAGCTTGTTACCACAATCTCATCAAGAGCATTATCATCTGCTCCTAAAATAATCTCTCCAAGGTCCTGACTTCCATTCGTTAAATTGAATTTCACCTCTTTAGATTCGTATCCTACGAAGCTAATTTTAAGTGTACCGGTAGATTTCTCTACATCCAGAGAGAAGTTACCTTCAAAATCTGTCATCGTACCATTGTTAGTACCAACTACCATCACATTCGCTCCTGGAAGTGGCCCACTAGTTTGAGAATCCATTACCACACCGGTAATAGTTCCTTGAGCAAAAATCGTAGCAGATGTAAAGAACATCGCTAGCAGTAATAATTTCCTCATTTGTTTTGTTTGTTTGTGTTTGATTAAAATTCGCTGCAAAAAAAGCTAATTCTTTAATCTTAAACATTATCCAAATGTTAAGATATTTAACTTTAACATTCACTGCCTACAAAACTATACAAAAAAAGAAAGTGCCTGATTTTAGGCACTTTAAAACTACTAACAAACTATTAACAACCTGGAAATAATTAGCTTAAATAAAATTTTAGCATTTTTTTAGTAGAAGAATCGTGGTTATTAATATTTTTTGATGAGAATTCAGCAAGGATTTTGTTAGCAAGTTGCTTACCTAATTCCACACCCCATTGATCGTAACTAAATATATTCCAGATCACTCCCTGAACAAAAATCTTATGCTCATAAAGTGCAATAAGTTTACCTATACTTTCGGGTGTTAACTTTTCTATCAAGATGCTATTTGTAGGATTGTTGCCACCAAAGACTTTAAAGGCACTAATCCTATTGATTTCTTCCTGGTTAAAGCCTTTTGCCTTTAGCTCCTCCTCTACTTCTTCCGAAGTTTTTCCATTAAGCAAGGCTTCAGTCTGCGCAAAGTAATTGGCCATTAATTTATCCTGATGAGAGGTATCCTGAAAAAGTGAATGCTTAAATCCGATAAAATCTGCAGGGATCAACTTGGTTCCCTGGTGGATCAACTGAAAAAAAGCATGTTGTGAATTGGTACCTGGCTCACCCCAGATGATTGTACCGGTTTGATAATTTACTTTCTCCCCGTTTCTATCCATACTTTTTCCGTTACTTTCCATAATTGCCTGCTGAAGATATGCCGGAAATCTATGGAGGTATTGTGAATATGGGATTACAGCCTCACTTTCGGCTTTAAAAAAGTTATTATACCATATACTGATGAGAGCAAGCTGCACCGGAAGATTGTCTTTAAAAGAGGCTTCTTTAAAATGATCGTCCATTTTACGAGCCCCGTCCAATAAGGATTCAAAATTATTATAACCTATGGCCAGACTTATGGAAAGTCCAACTGCACTCCATAAAGAGAAACGACCTCCTACCCAATCCCACATAGGGAAAATATTATCTGGGGCTATTCCGAAATCTTCCACCACTTTTATATTGGTAGAAACCGCCACGAAATGTTTGGAAACTTCCTTTTTAGGAACCGATTTTAGAAACCATTCTCTTACCGTCGTAGCATTGCTTATAGTTTCCATCGTAGTAAAAGTCTTGGAAACAATCACAAACAAAGTGGTTTCTGGATTCAGGTTTTTTAGGGTCTCATGAACATGATCCCCGTCTATATTAGAAATAAAATGAGTATCGAGGTGATTTTTGTAGAATTTGAGACTTTCAGTTACCATGACCGGTCCAAGATCTGAACCTCCAATTCCAATATTTACAATATCTGTAAATGCCTTGCCAGTATAGCCTTTTTTATTCCCGGAAATTACCTCTTCACTAAAACTTCTGATTTGCGCCTTTACTTCCTGAACTTCTGGAACTACATTTTTCCCGTCGACTTTAATTTCTGAATTTTTATCAGCTCTTAAAGCGGTATGTAATACGGGACGATTCTCGGTTTGATTAATCGGCTTGCCTTCAAAATAGCTGTCAACAGCTTCTTTTAATCCGCATTCTTGCGCGAGTTTTAGCAATAAACCCTGGGTTTCTTCAGTAATCCTGTTCTTACTGTAGTCCACATAAAAATCTTCCCATTGAATAGAAAATTTTTCTGCTCGCTCCTCATCCTTGCTGAACATATCTTTCATATGTTCATTTTGAATTGCACTATAATGCTTTTCGAGTTCCTTCCAGGCGTTTGTTGTGGTTGGATTTATATTTTTCATCTAAATATTTTTGTACGGAATTTGCTCTAATTCTTCTTTCAACGGCTTTATATAAGCAAAATATTCATCTTTTAACTCCTCTTCTATATGTTTGGCTGAAGGAAGGTTTTGGCGATATGGATCTACCTGTCTTCCATTCACCCAGAAACGATAGCACACATGAGGCCCGGTAGCAAGTCCTGTACTTCCTACATATCCAATCACATCTCCCTGACGAACCGTTTGCCCGTTGCGAACATTCCTTTTGGTCATATGCAAATACTGCGTGGTATACTTACTATTGTGACGCACTTTCACATAATTCCCATTTCCCGAGGTGTAACTTGAGGCGATCACCGTTCCATTGGCAGTACTTACAATAGGAGTACCGTAGGGAGCGGCATAATCTGTACCCAAATGTGCTTTCCATCTTTTCTGTACGGGATGAAAACGCCTTTTGGTATACCTTGACGAAATCCTTGAATAATTCAGAGGTGCTTTCAGGAAGAAACTTTGTAAAGCTTTGGCTTCAGCATCATAAAAACTGGGCTGACCTGAAATTGTATCATTCAAATATCTAAAAGCGTAATAAGGTTCGTCTGAATGTTTAAAAACAGCCGCATCTACCTTTTCAATCCCGGCAAAAATAGTATCATCAATATATTTTTCCCGGTAGACCATCTTAAATTGATCACCCTTCTGAAGTTTGAAAAAGTCAATACTCCATTGGTATATATTAGACAGCTCATAAACCAACAGGTTGCTTAGACCCTGGGCTTGTATGGCTTCAGAAAGTGAAGAAGTGATCACTCCGGAAACTTCCCTTTTCTTAATGGTAACCGGTCTTTTTTTCTTTTCGGCATAAATACTGTCTCCAAGTGCTACTACCGTATAATTGATCTTGTCGTCCTCATAAATAAAATACTGTGGAGTTCTTGCAGAATCTTTAGCTTTTAAGATCATATATTTCTTTCCTGCGGTAATTCGGGCAGGATTGAATGTGTCTTTTACTTTATTAGAAATTTCATAGACTTTGCCATGACCAACCCCGTTTTGATCCATGATAAAACCGAAGCTGTCGCCAGATTCAATGGTATCTTTCACCACTTCAAAATCATTCAGCACAAAGCCATATTCCTTTTTTACCGGAGGAGGCACCTCCTTCTTAACTTCTTTAACCGCCTGTTCTTTTTCGTCATCATTACAGGCCGAAAATGCCAGTATCATTATTAAAAATATACCTAATTTCTTCAATTTTTTATCTTTTATTTTCTGTATTAAAAGTATGATTTACCCATTGTTTTCCCCAATCTTCCTGTTCTTCTTTAGTCCATAAATTCGGGAAAAATGATATTTTTTGAAAGCTTGGAGGAAGGAATTTCTTCCAGTTTGTCCCGCCTGTTGCTTTAACAGTCTCTTTATCTTTACTTAGATAACGATATGCAGCACCTATGTGCATTAACAACCAGTTGATGTTAACATTTACATCCAGATTCCGCATCGCCTGTATTAAATCTTCATTAGCCCTTTCATCCTCATGCATGTTTAAATAACGATGATAAATAGTTTTATTACGTACCTCATTAGCAATACGTAAAAACCGGGGGGTATATCTTTTTTCGAATTGCCTTAAGGTGAGTGTTTTTTCTCCGGTTTTCAAGTCGATCCCGCCTTTTTTCCAATATATATTCTCGTAAAGTTCTTCCGGACTGTTTTCTTCGGAAAAATTTCTTCTTACCTCATCAGAAACCAAATGCTGCAATGGAGTCGCATATAATTCTATCATTCTAAATTGTGCCGACTGAAATCCACTTGCAGGCAATAAAGCCATCCTGAATTTGAGAAATTGTTCCCTTTCCATTCCTTTGATCATTACATCAAAAGAATCGATAAGAATTCTAAAATACCTGTTGATCCTGTTAAGTTTTTCAGTAAAAAAGGAAACGGTAAGTGTAGGGATTTCTATAATTTGCTTTTGCTCGTGAATTATAAGTTTAAAATATAATTCAGTAATTTGATGGTACGTGATAAAGATCGTTTCATCAGGAAAGTGTGTATTTGTTTTTTGCAGGCTTAGAAGGGTATCTACTTCAATATAATCCCAATAAGACAAATAACGATCGTATAAAAGACCATCTAAATAGGAACCCATATCCTGTCCCGAATTCTTAAACTTTTCTTCCAGTCTGACAATTCGTTCTGCGATTTCGGGTTTTATTTCCATATTTAATTCATTATGATGCTAAACTGATGCTTTAATCCTTTATAGGCTTCAAGATCTGCATCTAAAGATCCAACGGCAAGATCGGCTTCAATTTTAACCGGGATCTTATTTTTATCATCGCTTATCCAGAAAGTAAGGCTTTCTTTTTCCTTAAATACCCTTCCTGCCAAAACATAAGGGCGGAATTTTAAGGTAGCTACTTTTCCGAATTTTGTCTTTATAACTTCCCTACCCAGAAACACAAGCTTAAAATCAAGGTTTTCATCATCGATGAACATATTCACCCTCATTTCATCACCCGGTTTAAGCTCCTTACCGTTAATTTGGTTGCGAATATAATAAAATGATGATAACATATCGTGCACATTATTGGGTACGGAATAGGATTTTTTCTCCCTGTTTTTTCTATTTAAAACATGGGCCTTGTTATTGTTATGATCAAAATCTATTTCCAGATCTTTGGTATATCCCCCTTCATTAATGTTTCTTATGAACTTGTAAGGTTTTCCTGTCTTTTTATCTATGTAAGTTTGATAGTCATCATCCACTTTAAAAAATAGACCCAGCAACCCGGTAGATTTACCGCGACCCTTAATGTGATAAACCGGGGTATTATTAATGTTGGCTTCATCTACCTCTAACGTAGCATAGCTCGCGTTGAACATCCCGTAATGAATTCTGAATTTAAACCATTCTCCCGAATCGAATGCTTTTTGGGAAAATAGATTTATATGGCTTAGACAAAAGATTAGGGTAATTGCAAAAAGTCTTTTAATCATAATAGTTCTCATAAGTTTGAGTATATCGGCTTAATACGCTGATTACAATTACTATTCCAAAAGTATTAAAACAAAAAACCCCATCAAATTAATGACGGGGAATTTTATCTTATTAACCAACTAAAACTTAAATTATGAAAAAAATTTAATCATTCCTGGTAACCACTCCAAAAATGCGGTGCAAAAGTCCTGTATTTCTACTTTACCCGCAAGCAGTAAATAAATTTTAACTTATAATTTGTGTGATTATCAGTGATTTGAGTCAAAAATTTAAATTTTAGCAATTTTTTAGATTTAATTTAACGTACCTCTCAAATCCTGCTCTCTTTCAATGGCCTCAAACAAGGCTTTAAAGTTACCTTTACCAAAAGATTGCGCTCCTTTTCTTTGAATAATCTCAAAGAACATCGTTGGTCGGTCCAAAACTGGCTTCGTGAAAATTTGAAGAAGGTAACCTTCATCATCTCTATCTACAAGTACACCCAGCTCTTTAAGTGGCTCTAAATCTTCGTCTATGTCACCCACTCTATCCAGCAAATCATCGTAATAAGTTTCTGGAACATACAAAAATTCAACTCCACGATCCCTTAATTGACTTACCGTTTCTATGATATTATCTGTAGCCAAGGCAATATGTTGTACGCCAGCTCCATTATAGAAATCGATGTATTCTTCTATTTGAGATTTTTTCTTTCCTTCGGCAGGTTCGTTAATTGGAAATTTGATACGGCCATTTCCGTTGCTCATCACCTTACTCATCAGGGCAGTATAATCGGTAGAAATATCTTTGTCATCAAATGACACTAACTGCGCAAATCCCATCACTTTTCCGTAGAATTCCACCCATTTATTCATCTCGTTCCATCCAACGTTCCCCACCATGTGGTCTATAAATTTTAAACCGGTATCTGGAGATTTAGCTTTGGTATCGTAAACACGATATCCAGGTAAAAACGGACCTTCATATTCACCTCTTTCTACAAACAGGTGAATAGTTTCACCATACGTATGGATTCCAGAGATCACGGCTTTACCGTTCTCATCTTCCAGTTCATAGGGTTCTACATAAGATTTGGCTCCTCTTTTTGTAGTTTCCTCATAACTTTTTCTGGCATCATCCACCCAAAGGGCTACGAATTTTACGCCATCACCGTGCTTGTTCACATGGTCATTAATGCTACCATCTGGTTGCAAAGGAGAGGTTAAAACGATCCTGATCTTACCCTGCTGCATCACATAGGAAACACTATCTTTTTTACCAGTTTCAAGCCCGGCATAAGCAATAGGCTGAAAACCCCATGCATGCTGATAATAATAAGCTGCCTGCTTGGCATTTCCCACATATAGTTCTACGAAATCTGTTCCCAAAATAGGCAGAAAGTCTTCTGCTTCAGGAACTACTTTTTCTAAATTTAATGATGTGCTATCTGTTGACATTTTATTTTATTTTTTTGGATTATTGATATTTTAAAAAACTGAAGTTTGAACTCAGAATTTTACCACATCGCTCTATCCTGTGCTGATAAATCTTCTTTCATCTTAATGATCATGTCCATCTTCTAACCATGACGTATGGTAGGTTTCATCTGCTATTTCCATCGCGTCTTCTGTAAGCTTCAAAGGCTTAAAGGTATCTACCATCACCGCCAGCTCTTCAGTTTCTACCTGACCTATACTACGCTCAACTGCTCCCGGATGCGGACCATGAGGAATACCTGCCGGGTGCAACGAAATATGCCCGGCTTCAATATCATTCCTGCTCATAAAATCTCCATCTACATAATACAACACCTCATCACTGTCTATATTACTATGGCTATAGGGCGCAGGAATACTTTTCGGGTGGTAATCATATTTTCTCGGGCAAAAACTACAAACTACGAAAGCATCGGTTTCGAAAGTTTGATGCACCGGTGGCGGTTGATGAATTCTACCTGTAATAGGCTCGAAATCATGAATAGAGAATGCATAGGGGTAATTATAACCGTCATATCCAACCACATCAAATGGATGGGTGGCATATACCATATCGAATATTTTTCCCTGTTTCTTGATCTTTATAAGAAAATCTCCTTTTTCATCATTAGTTTCCAGCTCATGAGGTTGTCTAAGATCCCTTTCACAAAAGGGAGAATGCTCGAGTAGCTGACCAAACCAGTTTCTATATCTTTTTGGCGTATAAATTGGCCTTCTGGATTCAACAATGAAAAGACGGTTATCTTCATCATCAAAATCAAGTTTATAAATAGTTCCTCTTGGTATTAACAGATAATCGCCATATTTAAAATCTAAATTACCCAAATGAGTCCTTAATTTTCCTGTTCCCTTATGGATAAAGATCAGCTCATCTGCATCAGAATTCTTATAGAAATAATCTTCTGTAGAACCCTGCGGGGAAGCCAGGATAATATCGCAATCTGAATTAGTTAAAACCGGCTTTCTACTTTTTAAATAATCTGGATGTGGAGTAATTTGAAAGCCTTTGAATCTATAGGATTTAAGATTATTATCTACTGCTATTTTGGGAGTTACGTCATAGCTCCCTTTGATTTCCTTAACCTGAGTAGGGCGATGTTCGTGATATAGATTAGAAGACATTCCGTCAAAACCAATCGTTCCGAATAATTGCTCATAATAAAGGCTGCCATCGGGTTTTCTGAAAATCGTATGGCGCTTAGGTGGAATTTTACCCAGTTTATGATAAAAAGGCATAATAAAACGTTTTTAAATCGGCTTAAAATTAACGAATCCTTAAAATATCAGGATGAAATCGACATTATATTTCGATTTATACAAATATCATTAAAATTTGACGAAACAATCTTAAATCTAGTCTAAAAACAAGCTTAGAAACTATAAAATATTGAGCTTAAGAAATCTATCTCAAAACCAGAATCCAAGACTAAAAAACCAGTAGCTTTCTCTAATTTCAGGAGAATAAGAATATTTAGCCTCCAGCGGCCCCATAAAAGTGTCTATCCCATAGCCCAGGGCATAACCGGTAAAATCTGGTGCGCTAAGCCAGTTTCCAGTGGTATAGAGCCGGTCTTCCACATTGGCAATATTAGCACTGGCAATAAGGTGGTTTTTTCGGAATATTTCATAATCAAATTCCAGCAATGCTTTGATATAACTATCTCCGGAAAGACCTAAGAAATCATAGCCATAAAAAGGCTTGATATTATTGATGAAATCATTCCCATATCCACCCAAAAAGAAATCCAGAATTTCAGTGCCGTCATTCCCAATTTTAAATCCTGTTTCTGTAGAAAGGCGCGTGGTAAACTTATTGAAGGGCGTCACCGCATATCCAATCGCCCCCTTGGCAATGGAAAATTCAGAAAAATTATTGTTGAAATCTGAAGAGTATAGGTATAGATGGAAATCTCCCGTAAAACTTAAGCCTTTGGTCGGAAAATATTTATTGTCGTAAGAATCAAATTTTAAATATCCAAAAACGCTTCCGTAATGGCTATTATCAAAAATAAAGTCGCTATTGGTATTACTTTCATCATTAAAAGTCCTGCTACTTAATTTCAGGTATTTATGCTCTATCCCAGCACCTATGGAAAAAACCTGCTGAAAAAGCGTTTCTACATAAAACTGATTGGTGAAATCCTTAAAATTCACCCCTAATTCCCTTATGGTTTCAAACTCCTCTGGCGCCTGTACATCCCGTATGGCATTCAGGTCTATGTTCTTATCAAAAGTATTATATCTTGAATTTAAACCGATGCTCCAATAAAAACCTTTATCCAGATAGTAATTGAAATTATACCGGAGGTTATCACCTACAATTAAATCTAAAGAAGCTACATCATTTGTAAAAAGTAAACTTTTCCTGGTAAGGTTTACGAGAGCCCCGCTTTTGTACAATTCGTCGTAATGCAAACCCAGTCTTAAAAGCATTTTATTTTCGCTTTCTTCTATTTGCATCGCCAGTAGGTAATTCCCCTCTTCATCTTCGGGGATCAACTGATAATTTATCCTATCAAAGTTACCTGTTGCAGAAAGGTTGTTAAGTCCAATATTCAGATCTTCAAAATCATAAGGCTCCTCATAATCCAATTTCAGTTTCCCCTGTACGTAAGCCCTTGGATAGGTATTATTTCCCTGAAGTGTAAGGGCACTAATATTAAAAGTATCCACCTTTTTTAAATCGGGCCTTTTATATTCTTTCCCAACCTTAGAAGCAAGTTTTTTAATATCTTCCAGTTTTTTCAGGGCAGCCACTCTTCCTGAATCTATGATCGCATTGCCCTTATCAAAAGACATGACTGAAAAAGAGCTAATGTCCGGCCTGATATACACATTTGTTAACGGGATTTTTTCCTTCATATCGTTGATCGTACGAAAATTGCTTATTTGAGACATGATCTCAAATACATTTTGAAGTTTTTCCCTTTGCACTAAACTATCCTGCACATCTACACCAATTACTATGTCTGCACCCCTTCTTCTCAATTCTTCCACCGGATAATTATTGGCCACACCTCCATCGGTTAGTAACTGATCATCAATTTTAACAGGACTAAGAAGTGTTGGGATCGCTCCACTTGCTGAAATTGCCTTGGCCAGCGAACCCTCATCCAGGATCACAGCCTCTCCTGTTTCTACATTGGCGGCCACGCAAAAAAACGGGATTGGCAAATTGCTGAAATCATTCACATCACTTACATGAATAGTTAGCCGCGACATTAAATTATAGATATTTTGACCCTTGAAGAGTCCGGTAGGAAAAGAAATATCAAAGTCATCGAAGGGTAAGGTGATGGCATATTTTTCAGAATCTTCCTTTTCGTAGAAAGTTTTAGCTCTTCTGGGAAGGTTATCCTGAATTAAGATATTAAAATTTGTTTCCCTAAAAATCGAATCCAGATCTTTGGCAGAATAACCTGAAGCATACAAGCCCCCAATAATGGCTCCCATACTGGTGCCGCCAATATAATCTATTTTAATCCCTTCTTCTTCCAGCACCTTTAGAACACCGATATGGGCCAGGCCTTTAGCTCCACCACCACTTAGCACCAATCCTATCTTAGGCTCGCCTTTTTCCTGGCAATACCCAAACAGTGAAATACTAAAGAACAAGAAGATTAAAAATCTCTGCATCTATTCCGAATGATAATAATTATGAATGATTCCTGCCTTCGAAGCTCCAACCACCTCAGCCAGATCTTTCTGGGAAGCTTCTTTCACCCGTTTTAACGATCTAAAATGCTTCAACAATTCCACAACAGTTTTTTCCCCTATTCCCTGAATAGATTCCAACTCTGTATTAAGCGCAGTTTTACTTCTTTTATTGCGATGAAAAGTAATCCCAAATCTATGTGCTTCATTTCGCAATTGTTGAATGATCTTCAAAGTTTCAGACTTTTTATCGAGATATAACGGAATGGAATCCCCAGGATAAAATATCTCTTCCAGGCGTTTTGCGATTCCAATAATGGCAATTTTACCTCTAAGGCCAAGGGTTTCCAGGGCTTTAACACCACTCGATAGTTGGCCTTTGCCTCCATCCACTATAATTAACTGCGGCAGATCTTCTCCTTCATTCAGCAATCTGCGATACCTTCTAAAAACCACTTCTTCCATAGAAGCAAAATCATTAGGCCCTTCTACGGTCTTGATATTAAATTTACGATAATCCTTTTTACTCGGTTTCCCGTTTTTAAAAACCACGCAGGCTGCTACGGGATTGCTTCCCTGGATATTTGAATTATCAAAGCATTCAATATGCCTTGGCTCTTCACTCAATCTAAGATCTTCCTTCATCTGCGCCATCACCCGGTTTACATGCCTGTCCGGGTCTACGATCTTCATCTGTTTAAACCTTTCCTGGCGGAAATATTTTGCATTTCGCTGGGATAATTCTACGATCTTCTTCTTATCACCCAGTTTAGGCACTACAATTTTCAATTCTTCCCCAACTTCTACCTTAAAAGGAACATAAATTTCAGTTGAATTTGAACTGAAGCGCTGTCTTATTTCAACAATGGCCAATTCTAAGAGTTCCCGATCAGTTTCATCAAGCTTCTTTTTCATTTCAATGGTATGGGACCTGATAATTGCACCGTGAGACAACTGAAGAAAATTTACATAGCCATAACCCTCGTCGCTCACAATAGAAAATACGTCTACATTGCTTATTTTCGGGTTAACTACAGTAGATTTCGCCTGATAGTTCTCCAGAACCTCGATCTTATTTTTAATTCTCTGGGCATCTTCAAACTCCATCTTTTCAGCATGCGCTTTCATCTGATTTCTAAAACGCTGAAGGGAATCTTTGAAATTACCTTTCACGATCTGCCGAATTGCTTCAATATTGTTATTATATTCTTCTTCCTCCTGAAATCCTTCGCAGGGACCAAGGCAATTGCCTAAATGATATTCCAGGCAAACTTTATATTTTCCGTTTTCTATTTTTTCTTCGGCAAGATCATAATTGCAGGTTCTAAGTTTGTAAAGCCCTTTAATGAGATCTAATAAGGTATTTACCGTTTTAAAGCTGGTAAAAGGCCCGTAATATTCACTGCCATCTTTAATTATCCTGCGCGTAGGAAAAACTCGGGGAAATCGTTCATTTTTAATACAGATCCAGGGATAGGTTTTATCATCCTTCAGCATCACATTAAAACGCGGCTGATGCTTTTTTATCAGGTTATTCTCAAGCAGAAGCGCATCTGTTTCAGAAGCTACCACAATATGTTTGATCTCGTGGATCTTCTTCACCATAACACCTATGCGATGGCTGTCATGTTTCTTATTAAAATAGGAAGCAACCCTTTTTTTGAGGTTTTTTGCCTTCCCCACATATAAGATCTTGCCGTTCTTATCAAAATATTGATATACCCCCGGGTTATTGGGTAATGTCTTTAACTGAACTTCCAGCGCAGGTTTTTCCATTACCTCAAATTTAAAACATAAATAAGATCCACATAAATTTTTTAAGGCTGCTATGGAAAAAATTTAGTTAAGCCTCCTGAAATTTAAATAAATGCTTAATCTTTGCTTTACTTTGCAAATCCTTTAATTATATGGCTTTTTAGTATATTGCAATATGGAGAAAATCGTAATTGGCAGGTTTGATAAAGCAGACTTTCCGGCTTTACACCTCAACGATATTGCAGTAAAAATCGATACCGGAGCTTACACTTCATCTATTCACTGTGAAAACATTATTGAGAAAGATAATATTATTCATTGTACCTTTCTAGATGAAGAACATCCTTTATATAACAACAAAAAGTTTGTGTTCAAAGATTTCGACGTGGTCTTTGTACGAAGCAGTAATGGTATGATCCAGAAAAGATATATGGTGCAATCCAATATCAAATTGTTCAACAAAATATTTAAAATATCGCTTTCCCTTTCAGATAGACAGGAGATGAGGTATCCGGTTTTGATCGGAAGAAAGTTTTTAACCAAAAAATTCATAGTAGACACTGAGCTTATTGATGTGTCTTTTAATCAGAAGTTAGATGAAGATAAGAATTCTATCAAGAAATCCTAGATTGTATTCCACCAGTAGGCTAGTAGGAGCGGCGAAAAAAAGGAACCATGAAGTAGAAGTAATAGATCCCGTTAAATGTGATCTTATAATTGAAAAGAAAAAACCTACTATATACTACAAAAATCATTTTCTTGAAGATACAGATGCGGTAATTCCCAGGATCGGAGCTTCGGTCACTTTCTACGGAACTGCGGTAGTAAGGCAATTTGAAATGATGGGTACTTTTACTACTACAGAATCCCAGGCGCTGGTAAGAAGTCGGGATAAATTAAGAAGTCTTCAAATTCTTTCCCGTGCAAGGCTGGGATTACCAAAAACCGTTTTTACAAATTATTCTAAAGATGTAACGGAAATCCTCGAACATGTTGGAGGTGCACCGGTAATAATAAAATTACTGGAAGGAACCCAGGGACTTGGTGTGGTACTGGCTGAAACTCAAAATGCTGCTGAATCTGTTATTGAAGCTTTTAACGGGTTGCAGGCAAGAGTGATCGTTCAGGAATTCATCAAGGAAGCAGGTGGCGCAGATATACGGGCTTTCGTGGTAGATGGCCAGGTAGTTGGAGCTATGAAAAGACAGGGAAAAGAGGGCGAATTCAGGTCTAATTTGCACAGAGGTGGATCTGCTACAGTAATCCAGCTGACCGATGAAGAGGAAAATGCCGCCATAAAAGCCGCCAAAGCAATGGCTTTAGGAGTTGCGGGTGTAGATATGTTGCAAAGTAGCCGCGGGCCTCTGATCCTCGAGGTGAACAGCTCACCGGGACTTGAAGGGATTGAAGCAGCAACAGGAAAAGATATTGCAAAAACCATTATTAGATATATAGAAAGAAACGTATAGTATATGCCTCGTATAGACAAGAACAACGTTCTTGAAATTTTAGGTGAAAAAGTGCTTCCCGGTAAGAGCGCGACCATCAATTTCAATATGGCTAAGCTTTATACCACCACATCAGTGGAAGTTCCGGTTATTATTGAACGTTCTAAAAAACCTGGCCCGGTGGTGCTACTTACTGCCGGAATCCATGGAGATGAGATAAACGGTGTTGAAATTGTTAGGCAAATTATTTCAAAAGGGATCAATAAACCTCAAATAGGCACCATTATTTGCATCCCCATTGTAAACATTTTTGGCTTCCTGAATATGGCACGTGAATTTCCGGACGGTAGGGACCTAAACCGTGTCTTTCCCGGTAGTAAGAACGGCTCCCTGGCCAGTAGGTTTGCCTACCAGTTTGTAAAGAAAATATTACCCATAGCAGATTTTTGTCTTGATTTTCATACAGGCGGTGCCGCAAGATTCAATGCTCCACAAATACGTGTTAAAAAAGGAGATGAACAAAGCATTAAATATGCACGGATTTTTAACGCCCCTTTTACTATTCATTCCAAAACTATTATCAAATCATACCGGGAAACCTGTTCAAAATTAGGAATTCCAGTACTCCTTTTTGAAGGAGGAAAATCTTTAGACAGCAATAAAGATATCGCAAAATATGGCGTTGAAGGCGCCATGAGGATCTTAAGTCATTTAGATATGCTCGCTTCAAAGTTTGAATATCCAGATGTTAAAAAAGAGACCGTTTTAATTGAAAATAGTTCCTGGCTTCGGGCAAAATACAGTGGGCTCCTACATGTAAAGATCCCCTGCGGAAAACACGTTGAAAAAGGCGAATATATCGCTACTATTACTGATCCTTACGGAAAATTCAGACATAAAATAAAGTCCAATAGCGAAGGTTATGTTATTAATATCAATGAATCGCCCATAGTTTATCAGGGCGACGCGATTTTTCATATTTCGATGCAACCCAAAACAGAGGAACATGAACAAGGATGAACTAAGAAAGAAGTACAAAAAACTTAGAATAGAACTAAAGGCGGATGAGATTGAACACTTAAGTCTACAAATTGCCAATAAATCACTGGAATTACCCATTTGGGATTTTCGGTATTATCATGTTTTTTTAAGTATCGCCGAACAAAAAGAAGTTGATACTGAATTTTTATTACATATTTTACAGGGGAAAGATAAAGATGTAATCATTCCTAAATCTAATGCTGAAACGGGAGAAATGACCCATTTTTTGCTCACTGACCAAACAGTTATCAGGAAGAACAGATGGAACATTCCCGAACCACAGGGAGGAATTCAGATTAATTCTGAGTTACTCGATGTGGTCTTTATACCCTTGCTCGCTTTTGATAAAAATGGACATAGGGTAGGGTATGGCAAAGGCTTTTATGATAGATTTTTAGCGCAGTGCAAACCAAATATTGTGAAAATCGGGCTGTCATTTTTTGAACCTGTAAAGGAGATTAAAAAAGTTTTCAGCAGTGATATCCCATTAGATTATTGTGTAACACCAAATAAGGTATACGAATTCAGGGCTAAATAATTTTGCTTTGGTATAATTTAAATATTAATTTTAACCTACCCAATTGACTTGAATGCTTAGCGATCTGCAGTTAAACAGCATACTGGAAGATTTTGATATCGCTTATTGGAAAATAAACCTTTTTTCTAAAGAGATATCATGGTCTGAACATTTCAACTTTCTGGTCGGGAAACCAGAAATTGAAGAAGATAGATTTGAATTCTTTATCAATCATATCCTTCATCCCGATTATCGCTACGATTTCCGTATTCATTTTGAAAAACTGATTAAAGAGGACGAGCCTTTTAGTTTTGAAATAAAACTGAGACTGGATAATGGTAAATACCGCTGGTTCGAATGTAAAAATCAAAAAAGTAAAACCGAAAGGGAATTTAAGGAAACGGCAGTCCTACTGTTTGTAAATATTCATCAGAATAAAAGAGACCAGTACACGATTGAAGAAAACTTCTTTTACTATCGTGAAACGGCAGAAATGACCTCCACCGGAGGCTGGTATGTAGATACGGTGAACAAGAACATCTATTGGGATGATGTATCCAAAAAAATTATCGATTGTCCCCGGGATTTCCAGCCGGCATACGAAGATCGTATGCAATTCTACGCCGAAGAGCATCATAACAGGATGCGGAATGCTTTTGACAAATGTGAAAATTTTGGAATTCCGTTTAAACTGGAACTTAAAATGGTCTCATTCCAGAACCGTGAGTTCTGGGTAAGATTGACGGGGAAACCTGTTTATAACAATGAACAGACGGTGATAGGAATTCGAGGCGTTCTTCAGAATATTGATGAAAATAAAAGCAATGAGCTTAACCTACAGAATGCATTGGATATAATTGCCACGCAAAATTCCAGGCTTTTTAATTTTGCTCATATTGTTTCCCATCATTTGAGATCTCATAGTAGCAATCTTAGCCTCATTGTTGAACTATTACGGGAATCTAAAACAGATCGGGATAAACTAGACCTTTTGGCAAATGTGGAAGACGTTGCAGGAAACCTGGATTCGGCCATTTCAAGATTAAATGATATTGTTAGTATTCAAACTTCTTTACGCAAAGAGAAAGTAACGATTAGATTTGAAGAGGCGTTGGAAATCGTTTTAGCTTCTATTTCCTCTCTTATTAATCGAGAAAATGCAAAAATCGTCGCTGAATTTCAGGATTTGAAAGAAATTCGTTATATACCTGAGTATCTTGAAAGTATTTTACTAAATTTAATCACGAATGCAATCCGGTATAGACAACCGGGACGTAAACCAGTCATTTTTATCCAGACCTATGTCGAAAACGATAAAGAGTATTTAGAAGTTAGCGACAACGGAATGGGTATTGACCTCGATGAATACGGTGATAAAATGTTTGGAATGTATAAAACATTTCATCAAAGTAATCCTGAGGCAAAAGGAATTGGTTTATTTATAACCAAAAATCAGGTAGAAGCCCTTGGAGGGGCAATATCTGTAAGCAGTACCATAGATATTGGTACTACTTTTAAAATAAAATTCTAGATTCTATTTATTATGGGGCAAAAAGTAGAACTGGCGTGTATCATAGATGATGATAAAATATACGTTAACCTAGTGAAAAAGATCATTGAGATCAAAAAACTTTCTGAAAACTTACTTATTTATAAGAATGGCAAAGAAGCCTTGGATTATTTCAAGGAGATCATGGAAAATGCTACAGATGAAGACAAACTTCCAGACATCATTTTTCTTGACCTTAACATGCCGATAATGGATGGATGGGAGTTTTTGAATGAATTTATCAAGATCAAGAACAGTTTGCACAAAAAGATCACTTTGTACGTGGTTAGTTCTTCTATAGATCCTAGGGACCTGGAACGGGCAAAGTCGTTTAACCTGGTTACAGACTATCTTATAAAGCCTATCGAGTTGAAAAAATTCGAAAAGATCTTCGCCAGGACAGCCGCCTAATCAAATCAAAAATTATTTATTCTCGTTTTCTTCTTTAGGAAAGGCTTTTTTATTGAACACCAGCAACATGGCTACGCCCACACTTATAGCTGAATCTGCTATATTGAAAACCGGTTCAAAAAAAGTAAAATACTCTCCTCCCCAAAAAGGGATCCATTCCGGCAGATATCCTTTCCACAATGGGAAATACAACATATCTACTACCTTTCCATGAAAAAGGGAGCTATATCCTCCAGATTCCGGTAAAAAGCTCGCTACGTGCCCGTAACTATCATCAAATATGATCCCATAGAACACCGAATCGATAATGTTACCAAAAGCTCCGGCGAAAATTAGGGCGATAGAAAAAATAAGAATTTTTGAACCACCTTTTCTAACTGAATCCCACAACCAGTATCCAATTCCGACAATCGCTGCTAGGCGAAAAAGTGTCAAGGCGAGTTTCCCATATTCCCCGGGTATTTTTGTTCCCCAGGCCATTCCTTCGTTCTCCACAAAAAGAATCCTGAACCAGTCGAAAACTTCCACTTCTTCTCCTAAAGCAAAATGAGTTTTAATATAAATCTTGGAAATCTGATCAATTAAAAGAATCAGTATGATGAACAATCCGGCTTTTTTAAGGGACATGAATTTATTTTAGTTGAAAACGGGTCAAAAATACTAATATTATTTAGTTTTTTCGCACCATAATATCACCGTCTATACTGGTAAGCCTTAACGGATTTCGGCCAGGTAAAATTTTTGGAATTACTACCGTTCCATTTCGAGAATTTGCTTCTATCAAACCGGCACTGGTTTCTACAAAAATATTACCCGAATAGGTATTGATCACCGCACTTCCTGAAAAATTATTCAATTTGCAATAGCCCTGTTTTAAATCGGCGTACATAGATTTAAAAGCACCTTTGGCCTGCAAAGAAGCAATGTTGGATTTTATGGAAATTTCTAATCCTTTAGGAACTTCCAATTCAATCTCCAGGGAAAAAACTTTATGCGCACTCAGTTTATCAAATCCGCCGGCAAGTCTTTCAGGATAGTTAGTGGTAATTATTAAATTTTTCCCTTTTATTTCAGTTTCCAGAATAATATTATCGAAATATTCCCCTTCAGAATGAGTTTTAATTTTAATTTGAGATGTTTCAATAACATTCAGGCTTAAAAGAAAAACTTCATCTGTATTTATCTGAATGCCTGTAAGATTCTTTGCATCAATAATCTCTCTTGTTTCCCTTTGTCCAAAAGAAGAATTCGCCAGTAACAAAAGAATTACAATTAATAAACTTTTCATATTATTCCGCAAACAAAAAACGTCCAGTACCAAAAGATGGCTGGACGTTCTTTTTTAATACTTTCTGAAACCTAACGCTGCATATTCTTAGCTTCTATACTAAGAGTCGCGTGCGGGACCAAAAGCAATCTTTCTTTTGCGATAAGTTTACCGGTTACCCTACATATACCGTAGGTTTTATTTTCAATACGCATTAAAGCATTTTTAAGGTCCCTGATGAATTTCTCCTGACGTATTGCCAATTGAGAATTTGCCTCCTTACTCATCGTTTCACTACCTTCTTCAAAAGCCTTAAAGGTAGGGGAAGTATCGTCAGTCCCATTATTGCCGTCGTTCTTGTAGGCGTTTTGATAGATCTCAAGTTGTTCCTGAGCTTTATCAATTTTTTTTCTGATCAGCGTTTTGAATTCTGCAAGATCAGCATCGCTGTAACGTTCTTTTACATCTGTAGACATAACTTTAATGTTTTTTAATAAACAATCTGGTGGCGATATCATCAAATTCAACCGCGGCTCCTTCCTCTACCACCTCTGCAAATTCGAGTTTTGCAGTTAATGTTTCGTTTTTAATATAACTTATATTATCGTTAACGGCATCCTCGATCATACCGTCCTTTTGTAGGGTTACATCTATCGTATCAGTCACTTCGTAGCCTGAATCCTTGCGAAGGTTCTGGATCCTGTTTACCAGTTCCCTGGCAACACCTTCCTTCTTCAACTCCAGACTAATACTTACGTCCAGGGCTACCGTTAAATTGCCACTGCTGGCAACTAACCATCCTTCAATATCCTGCGAGGTAATCTCTACCTCATCTAAAGACAAATTAACTAAATTTTCATTTATTTCTACCTCTATTTCTCCATTTCGCTCAATTTTTGCGATATCTTCAGGAGTGAAATTGTTTACCTTGCTGACTATCAACTTAATATCTTTCCCGAATCTTGGACCAAGAACCCTGAAATTTGGCTTTATTTGCTTTATCAAAAGGCCTGAAGCATCATCGATCAGCTCTATTTCCTTCACATTTACTTCAGACTTTATCAAATCTTCAACTGCCTGGATCTCTTTCTTTTGAGCATCGTCAAGCACCGGAATCATTACTCTTTGCAGCGGTTGGCGCACCTTGATCATCTCTTTTTTACGAAGCGAAAGTACTAAAGAGGAGATCGTTTGAGCCTTCTCCATTTTACGCTCCAGAGATTTATCAACAAATTCTGGTTTATAAGCCGGGAAATCAGCAATATGTACAGATTCTGATTTGTCTTTCCCTGTTGCGACATTAAGGTCCTTGAACAGCCTATCCATAAAGAAAGGCGCTACCGGAGCTCCAAGTTTTGCAATAGTTTCAAGACATGTATATAAAGTTTGATAAGCAGAGATCTTATCCTGCTCATAATCTCCTTTCCAGAATCTTCTTCTGCTCAATCTCACGAACCAGTTACTCAAATTCTCCTGAACAAATTCTGAAATTGCCCTGGTAGCTTTAGTTGGTTCATAATCTGCATAGAATTTATCTACTTTCTCTATAAGAGTATGTAATTCTGAAAGTATCCACCTGTCTATTTCTGGTCGTTTCTCTAAAGCAACATCCTTTTCAGCATAACTGAATTTATCGATGTTTGCATATAATGTAAAGAAAGAATAGGTATTGTAAAGGGTTCCGAAGAATTTACGCTGGACTTCTCCAATCCCCTCAATATCAAATTTAAGATTATCCCAGGGATTCGCATTCGAGATCATATACCAACGGGTAGCATCAGGGCCGTAAGCTGCAAGGGTCTCAAAGGGGTCTACGGCATTTCCTAAACGCTTAGACATTTTCTGCCCATTTTTATCCAATACAAGCCCGTTAGAAACCACATTCTTATATGCAACATCATCAAAGATCATGGTTGCAATCGCATGTAGTGTATAGAACCAACCTCTGGTCTGGTCTACTCCTTCTGCAATAAAATCGGCTTTACGCCACTTATTTTCTACTTTTTCTTTGTTCTCAAATGGATAATGCCATTGGGAATAAGGCATAGAACCTGAATCGAACCATACATCGATAAGGTCTGCTTCACGTTTCATTGGTTTTCCTGATTCAGAAACAAGCGTGATTGTATCTACAACATTCTTGTGAAGGTCTACTTTATCATAGTTTTCTTCACTCATATTGCCAGGCTCAAAATCTTCAAAAATATCTTTTTTAAGAACTCCTGCTTCCACAGCTTTCGCCATTTCTTCTTTAAGTTCGGCCACAGAACCAATCACTTTTATTTCTGTTCCGTCTTCCGTTCTCCATATTGGCAGTGGAATACCCCAATACCTGCTTCTACTTAAATTCCAGTCATTCGCATTTGCCAGCCAGTTGCCAAAACGCCCTTCTCCGGTAGATTTCGGTTTCCAGTTTATGCTTTGGTTGAGTTCGTGCATCCTATCCTTGAATTCGGTAACTTTAATGAACCACGAATCCAGTGGATAATATAATATTGGTTTATCTGTTCTCCAGCAATTTGGATAACTGTGAACATACTTTTCAACTTTAAAAGCCCTGTTTTCTTCCTTTAGCTTGATCGCTAATTCAACGTCAACAGATTTTTCCGGAGCATGTCCATCATCATAATATTCGTTCTTTACATATTTCCCGGCAAATTCTCCCATTTCTGGCCTGAATTTACCCTGAAGATCAACTAACGGAACAAGATTTCCATTATCATCTTTTACCAGTAAAGGCGGAACTTCAGGAGTTGCCTGTTTTGCAACTAAAGCATCATCTGCACCAAAAGTTGGTGAGGTATGTACAATCCCGGTACCATCTTCAGTAGTCACAAAATCTCCTGAAATTACTCTAAAAGCATTTTCCGGATTGTCGTTTGGCTGGGCATAAGGCAGTAATTGCTCATATTTTATACCTACAAGATCTTTTCCCGTAAAGCTTTCTTTGGAAATCAAATAAGGAATCTTCTTATCCGCTTCTGAATAAGACTTCAGATCTTCTTCAGATTCCGCTTTTCTGAATTTCTTGTCGAATTGTTTTTCAGCAAGTTCCTTCGCTACAATAATCGTTATTGGTTCGAAAGTATATTGATTATAAGTTTTTACGCTAACATATTCAATCTTAGGACCAACCGTTAATGCCGTATTGGAAGGTAAAGTCCATGGAGTAGTGGTCCAGGCAATAAAATAAATACCCCCAAAATCCCCATCTAACTTCCCCAAAGGGGAAGAATTTAAAGGTGAATGTGCTGCTCCTCTCCCATCGGGGGAGGCTGGGAGGGCGATTAACTTAAACATGGCAGTAACCGTAGTATCGGTCACATCCTGATAGGTTCCCGGCTGATTAAGTTCATGAGAACTCAAGCCTGTACCAGCTTTTGGTGAATAGGGCTGTATAGTATAGCCTTTATAGATAAGATCTTTTTTGTATATCTCTGAAAGCAGCCACCATACGGTTTCCATATATTTGGATTTATAGGTAATATATGGATCTTCCATATCTACCCAATAACCCATTTTTTTGGTAAGATCGTTCCAAACGTCAGTATAACGCATTACTGCATTCTTACAGGCATCATTATACTTTTCAACACTTATCTTAGTGCCAATATCCTCTTTAGTGATCCCAAGTTCTTTTTCAACACCAAGCTCAATAGGAAGACCGTGCGTATCCCAGCCAGCTTTACGTTTTACCTGGAAACCTTTTTGTGTTTTATAGCGACAAAAAATATCTTTTATAGAGCGTGCCATTACATGGTGAATTCCCGGCAGACCATTGGCTGAAGGAGGGCCTTCAAAGAATATATACGGCTCTTTACCTTCACGGGTGGAAACGCTCTTCTCGAAAATATCATTCTCTTCCCAATAATTGAGGATTTCTTCCGCCACTTTAGGCAGGTCAAGACCTTTGTATCCAGGGAAATTTTTGCTCATTTTCTCCATTTTTCAAATGATGTGCGAAAATAAGGATTTTTAAGAAAAGAAGCTCTTATTCTAGCGTAAATTACTTGGCTTACAAATCTCACCTGAAAACTTAAACAGTTGAAGCTTAATTGATTTTAGTATGGAATCGCTTCTGTCATTATTCTTCCTTGCAGAGAGAATCCAATTCTAAGCATCTTCGCGAGCGGAGTATGAGGGAGGGAGCATGGCAAACTCATGTACTAATCGTGAGGAGACTGCTTCAGTTGCTTTTTTACCAACCAGTGACAACTAAAAAGTATAGGAAAGCGCAATGATCAAATTCCTTCCGGCAGCAGCAATACCAGACGAATAGGTACGATAACGCTGATCGGTAATATTCTCCAGGGAAACCGTGGCAAGCCAGTTGGAGTTTAATTTATATTGTCCTGTTAAATTTAATGTGTACCAGGCAGGAGAATAAGGATTCCCGTTAGCATCCATGGCATATAAATAGGGTTTGTCCTGCTCGCCCGGAGCAAGATCTTCAAAATCGAACTCGCCGTTATATTCCGCAAAAAGATCAAACTTTAATCTTCTTTTATTCCAGATCAAATGGGTGTTTCCAAACATGGGAGCGGCGTGCCTTAACGGCACATATTCATCTCCTTCATTTTCTTCTCCCTTGGTGTAACTAAATTGAGATTGCAGTCTTAATGCTACCGAAAAATCGACTTCAAGACCTGCTTCAATTCCGTAGACATATGCATTGGCGGCATTCTGAATTGCCTGCACTCTGCTTGGTTCTCCCTGGTAATCAATTTCAGTCACTCCATTAAGATTGAAATTACGACGTACCATGGCATCACCTAAATAGGTATAGTAGCCGGTAAGTCCTAACCTTATATTATCTGAAAAATTAAAATCGGCTCCCAATTCTGCATTGTAAGCATATTCTGGTTTTAATCCTGGATTCGGTACTACTACAGAACCCGGTTCAGAATCAAAAATTTTACCCACATCGTCTATATTAGGAGCTCTAAACGCAGTTGAAAGGCCTAGCCTCCAACCTACGAAATCATTTTGTCTCCAGTTCAGGCCAAGGCTTCCTGTTAGTGCACCGGTACTTATATCAGCCTTGTCAAAAGGAAAATCATAGAAACGATCATCAAAACTGGCATCTACCAGAATATGATTGTACCTGATGCCCGATTGCAAAGAAAGTCTTTCATTGACCTTCCACTGATAACTGGAATAAACCGCCATAGACTGCCATTGGGAACCATCGGGATATCGGCTGGCCGTTGGACCGGTTTCTGAAGTTTCAATATTTCTGAAACTTCCTTTGGAATCTATAGTATTCAGCACATATTCAACACCATAGAATAATTTACTTTCAGCAAAAGCTTTTTCAAAATCGAGATTTGAAGAATAGGCATCTACATTTTCTTCGGTTGAAAATAATATAAGATCCCCAAAATTTCGATCATTCCTGCTTTCTGCAAAAAATTGATAGGCACTGGTAAATTGAAGTTTGTCGAAAAACTGTGACCTACTTCTGTGATTGATATTTAAATTTCCCAGAAACCATTTTTGCGGCCCGTAATACCATTCCGCGGAGCGTAAAACCCCGTCCCGTTTTCTGTAAAGTCGGTCGTAACGAGGAAAATCTGAAGTTTCTGAATAGGTCAATCCCAGATTAAAATCCCAGTCTTTCGATGGCATATACTTAATTTTCTGAAGCAGGTTTAGTTGATCATAACCGGTAGGTTTTTGCACCAGGGGATCTGGATTTGGCACCATCACGTCCATTCCATTTTGACGCTCAGCGAACTCTGTTCTTAAATAATCATCGGGCCCGTGTTCGCCCATTTTTAAATCTCCAAAATCTGAATAGGTAACGCCGGTCCTGAATGCCCAGTTTTCCCTACCGATATTCACATCGGCATGTACTGTATTTTCATTATTTGCAGTGGCAAATCTGGTATAAGTATTCCCTGAGAACGAAGTTCCTTCGGTAAAACTAAATTTAGGCCTGAGCGTATAAAAATTAATCACCCCGCCAATCGCATCACTCCCATACACTACAGAACCTGGACCTAAAATCACCTCAGCATTTTCTACCATCAAGGGATCTACTGAAATTACATTTTGGAGATTTCCACTTCTAAAGATTGCCGAATTCATGCGTACCCCATCAACCGTTAACAAAAGCCGATTGGTTGCGAAGCCCCTAATCATTGGGCTTCCTCCGCCTAACTGACTTTTTTGCACATACACCTGCCCGGTACTTTCTAAAAGATCTGCTGAAGTCTGCGGACTCGCCAACTCAATTTCTGAAGGAGAAATACTGATGATCTTCTGCGGAATTTCATCCTTCTTAAGCCTGAAACGCGCTACAGAAAGGGTCACCTGCTCTAACTGATTTTCCAAAGATTCGAGGATGACGATATTATTATTGTTTTGGATCTCCCTTTTTCGGCGATAGGCTTCCACATGGGAAACAGCTTTAAAGATGATCACTTCAGTATCTGTAAATTGGGAAAGATCTGCTTTTCCTGAAATATCGGTAAGCGTATAACGGGATTTATCTTTATTGTAAATGGCTACATTTTCAATAGGCTCACCATTGTCATTACCCAAAACTGTAATTTCCTGGGCAAAAGTAATTGATGCTATCAATAAAAAAAGGAAAAGTAATTGTAATCGCATTTAACCGAAAATTTCTTTTAAAACACTGAGAGACTTTGGTTTCCTGAAGCCTTCAATATGTAATTCGTAATACAGCAAAAGTATATTCAGGAAATCATTTCTGGAACTTTGGTTCATTTTTATAGCTTCCAAGGCATCAAAATCGGTGCCTAAAAGGCTTTTGAGCAAATCTACATTTTTACCTTCTATACAATAATCATTTGAAGAAAAATCTTGAAAGACACCATCTAAAAGATTAAAAACAGGGAGATCTTTTATACCCATTTCCGGTTGGAATCCCAAATATTTGGTAAGCTTTAGAAGGAACAGGAGATGAAAATTGGCAATTTTATCTGAGGTATCCAAAACCTGAAAACTATACTCCAGATAATGAAACATTGGTTCATTTCGCTCTTCTTCCCGAATGGCGTTTCTTAACATCTCTGCCAGAAACATGACCATACTAAGCTTCACGGGATGGGTATGAAGGCTTTGGTAATTCCCTATAACTTTAGCTTCTTTGAGGTATTCTATTTTTCCGCCCCCGCGATGATTTGCTACAATCTCAAGTTGAGTAAGGCTTTGAAACATAGAAGCTTTAAATTTCCCTTTTCTCGACTTTAAAATACCTTTCAGCATATAAGTACAAAGCCCATCAGATAATGTGTAGGCTTTCACAATAAGATCGGCCTCAGCATATTTTAAAGCGCTTATAACAATAGCTTTAGTTTTGATAAGCATTATGGGAAATTTTGGCGTGAATTTATAAAAAAAGCCGCTTTTTCAAGCGGCTCTGTATATTTAAAAAGAAGATTGAAGTTATACTACTCCCTGAGCAAGCATAGCATCTGCAACTTTTACGAAACCAGCAATATTGGCTCCTTTTACATAATCTACATAACCATCTTCATCTGTACCGTGTTCCACACAGGACTCATGGATATCGTTCATGATCTCATGAAGTTTTTTATCTACTTCTTCAGCGGTCCAACTATATCTCATAGAGTTTTGCGACATTTCCAGACCAGAAGTCGCCACACCTCCAGCGTTGGAAGCTTTACCAGGCGAGAAAAGAATTTTTTCTTTCTGAAATACTTCAATAGCCTCAGGAGTACTAGGCATATTAGCTCCCTCACCAACACAAATACATCCGTTTTTCACTAAAGTCTTTGCATCATCCCCTTCCAGCTCGTTCTGGGTGGCACAAGGAAGTGCAATATCACATTTAATCCCCCATGGGGTTTTACCTTCATGATATTCGGCTGAAGAATATTCATCAACATATTCACTAATTCTTCCCCTTCTTTCATTCTTCAATTCCATGATGAACTGAAGTTTCTCTGCGTCAATACCGTCTTTATCATAAATAAATCCTCCGGAATCTGACATAGTCACTACTTTAGCTCCTAACTGCGTAGCTTTTTCAGCAGCAAATTGTGCAACATTTCCGGCTCCGGAAATCACCACGGTTTTACCTTCTATACTTTCACCCTTTGTTTTTAACATATTTTGGGCAAAATACACATTTCCATAACCTGTAGCTTCAGGTCTTATAAGAGACCCTCCATAAGAACGGCCTTTTCCGGTTAAGATTCCGGTAAACTCATTCTGGATCTTTTTATACTGACCAAATAAAAATCCAATCTCGCGCCCCCCTACTCCTATGTCTCCGGCAGGCACATCACAATCTGCTCCTATATGTCTTTGCAGTTCTGTCATAAAACTCTGGCAGAATTTCATCACCTCATTATCTGATTTTCCTTTTGGGTCAAAATCTGAACCTCCTTTACCGCCACCCATTGGTAATGTAGTAAGACTGTTTTTAAATACCTGCTCAAAAGCAAGGAATTTAAGGATACTAAGGTTTACAGATGGATGAAAACGCAAGCCCCCTTTGTAAGGTCCAATTGCAGAATTCATTTGAATTCTAAAACCGCGATTCACCTGAATATCACCATTGTCATCTAACCAGGGTACTCTGAACATCACTACTCTCTCTGGCTCTACCATTCGCTCGAGAAGCATTTTGTTCTGGTATTTTTTATTTTTTTCTATAAAAGGAATTACCGTTTCTGCCACCTCATGAACCGCTTGCATAAATTCTGGTTCGTTTTGGTTTCTGGT
This sequence comes from Christiangramia sp., assembly GCF_029937855.1. Lineage (GTDB taxonomy): Bacteria > Bacteroidota > Bacteroidia > Flavobacteriales > Flavobacteriaceae > Christiangramia. The sequence goes on along the minus strand of NZ_JAPYPC010000002.1, from coordinate 8,474 downwards.
TGACACCTTTTCCAGGAAATTTTTGATGTTTTTTTCCATAATGATGGGCGCTGTTATTAAATTATAAATTTTACATCTAATTTGTGTCGCAAATATAAATATTCTTTAAGGATTAAAAGTTTCATTCCAGTATTTGATATAAAATTAACTTTTAGCTTTAAACCTCGCCATAATACTAAGGCTTATTAGATTTCCGTTATGGTATTTTGCTATATTTGCCATTACTGCAAGCCAATTTTCATGATTAACACCAGGGCATTCTTTATAACAAGTTTGGTTCTCTCGCTTTGGTCGGGGACATCCTTTGGGCAGTTAAGTATCTCTAACGAATTAGGGATCATCACCGGTCCAGCTGGTTTTTTTACTGATTATGGCGAGCGTTATAACCTGCGAAACAATCTCGAAAATGAAGGCTATGGTGTAGGTTTGGTACATTATATGAATTTTGCTTTTAAACCTGAGTGTAGCTGCCGTCCCACAAAATTATGGTTTACCAGGCATTTTAGAATTCGTAATGAAATTGATTACTTACGTTCAAATCTGGAACATTATGGACCTGTAGCTTCTAAAAATAGTGAAGGAGGCCGGCAGTTAAGAGCCATGCATGGAGAAACCCAACTAATTGAAGCCGGGGTTTCCCTGGAATATCATTTTTTAGGAATTAAGGAAGCCCGTGATTTTGCCGCACTCTTCGCACCATATATCAGCCTGGGAGTGCATTATGTATATTATGATCCCAATGCTTATTCTGATTTGGGTCCTTTAGACAGTCCAAAAGTATTATTCCCTACTTTTGACGACGGCTTATTCCTGGAAGAAGGCAGTACTTTTGCGATACTCGGTAGTGCAGGAGTTCGTTACAGACTGGGCAGGTTCAACGATCTGCAATTGGAAGCCAGAGCCACTTACTACGATACCGATAAGCTTGAAGGCCTTGATGTACAGGGACCGCAAAATAAATTCAATGATTTTGTTCTTTGGTTAAATATAGGATATATCTACTACCTGGATTTTTAAAAAGCAATCTCTTCGGAATTTATAATTTTTCCTCCTTTTCTTAAGATATCAATTTTAGCTTTATTAAAGGCATCTTCATTTAAAGCTCTTGTTGCATCTTCCAATAATATCGCCTGAAAACCTTCAGCTAAAGCATCCATAATTGAAAAATACACACAGAACTCGGCCGCAAGACCTGCAAAATAAAGCTCCGTTGCTCCTTTCTCCTTTAAATAACCTGCCAGGCCGGTAGATTTTTGATGAGCATTATCGTAAAAACCGCTGTAGCTGTCTATCCTGATATTTGTTCCTTTCCTAAAAATAGCCTCTATCCCAGAGGTTTCAAGATCAGGATGAAAATTTGCGCCATCGCTATTTTGTATGCAATGTTCCGGCCACATCACCTGGTCTAATCCATCCAGTGTGATCACTTCAAATTCTTTGGCCCCTGCGTGAGAAGAAGCAAAACTAGCGTGTTTTTCTGGATGCCAGTCCTGAGTGGCTATCACCAGGTCAAATTTTTCCTGTAGTTGGTTTATAAGAGGTACAATCCTATCCCCATTTGGAACAGCCAGTGTCCCGCCAGGCATAAAATCGTTTTGTGCATCTATAATTACCAGGGTTTTCATCACATTCTTTTTTTATAGGATTTAATAAGCTTCTCACGTTCCTCCCTAAGCAGTTCGCTAATTCCAATTTTATAGATATGCGGATTATTAAAACGCTTATATTCTATGGGTAATTCTGAAAGTCGGGTAAGGCTGTAGTCAGAAATTTCTTTCAAACTTCTTTTATCAATAAGGATTTCGCCATTTTCCATTACTTTATGAAGGAGGGCTTCCTGATGATATTTCTCCAAATTCATCGATTTATAAGGCTCAAAAGGATGGAACATTTCTTCCACCCTGTTTTCATGATATAGGCCAATAGCGTCTGCGCCAATACATTTTCCATGATCATCTTTTATCCTGAAAACCTGCTTTTTATGCGGAAGCGTTATTTTGAAAATACTTTCAGAAATTTTAATTCGAGGTTTGCTGTTGGAATATGCCAGCTTATAAACCCCATCTAAAGCCCCATCTGGATCGCCCGTAACTAAATTAGTTCCAACACCAAAAATATCTATGGGAGCCTGTTGCTCCAGAAGGCTTTTTATAACATATTCGTCTAACTGATTGGAAGCTGCGATCTTTACATATTCCAGGCCTGATTCATCAAGTAATTTTCTACTTTCTTTTGCGAAATATGATAAATCTCCGCTATCCAGGCGTATAGCCAGTAATTGTTCGCCCTGAGCTTCCATTTCTTTCGCCACCTTTATGGCATTGGGAACTCCACTCTTTAAAGTATTATAAGTATCTACCAGCAATACGCAATCCTTAGGCCTTCCTTTGGCAAAATCTCTGAAAGCTTCCAATTCATCATCATAACTTTGAATAAATGAATGTGCCATGGTTCCTGAAACCGGAATATCAAAGTCTTTTGCTGCTACCACGTTACTAGTACCATTAAAACCGCCGATCATTGCCGCTCTGGTCGCAAAATAGCCTCCTGAAGCCTGAGCCCTTCGTAGACCAAAATCCAGTAATCCCGAATCACCTGCAACCAGCCTTATCCTACTCGCTTTAGTAGCAATCAAGGTTTGGAAATTAAGAAGGTTCAAAAGAAGGGTTTCAATGATCTGTGCTTCAATGATATTCGCTTCCACCTGAAGTATGGGCCTGGTAGGAAAGACAATATCACCTTCTGCTGTTGAATAGATTTTTCCTGTAAACCTGAAATTTGTCAGGTATTTTAAAAAATCGTCTTCAAATCCCTGTGATTCCAGAAATTTAATGTCCTCATCATTAAATCTGAATTCAGAAATCACTTCAAGAAAATTTTCTAATCCCGCAAAGACCGCATACCCCCCTTCAAAAGGTAATTTTCTAAAATAATAATCGAAAATTGCGCTATGATTTTTCTGGCCTTGCTTAAAATATACCTGAGCCATTGCCAACTGATACTGATCTGTATAAGTCGCAGAGAAGTTGTTCATGTTTTTAAATTTGGTTAGCCAATGCTTATTTTCTTCAATTTAGTTTGATATAATTGAAGATCTTCCTCACTGAATAAAACAAATTTAATCTTTTTAATATTTTCAATTTCCGATAAGGTGGCTAAAAGTGTATTAAAAACAACCTCTACCGCCAAATCTGTTGGATATCCAAAAATTCCTGTTGAAATGGCCGGAAAAGCGATGGTAGCAATTTTCTTTCCTTCGGCTAATTGGATGCTATTCCTGTAACAGGACGCCAGAAATTCACTTTCTGGTTGATCCTTTCCATACACGGGTCCCAAACAATGAATTACGTAATTATTTGGTAACTTATAGGCTTTGGTGATTACGGCCTGCCCAGGTTTTATAGGCGCCAGGGATCTACATTCTTTATACAAAGCTGGCCCAGCCGCCTTGTGAATCGCTCCGGCTACTCCTCCACCTGGAGCAAGTTCTGCATTTGCGGCATTTACCACGGCTTCCACATCCGGCTGATCGGCTATATCTCCTTTTACCACCTCAATTTCAATATTTTGTAATATAAATCCCATGGTTTTTATAGGATAATTTAAGAAATAATTGAAACTGAAAAAAGATGTGCTTAAAGTTTAATTTTCAAGATCATCGGAAATCGAGATCTGATAGGCCTCATTTTCCATCGGCAAAAGTTTAGCACTTTGTAATTCAAAAGTATTTCCATTGTGGATCCACGGGATCTCTTCCGAAGCATTATCAGCATCATAGCCGGTAAACCAGGCGAAATCTATATCCTGATAATAAGAAGTAATCTTAAGGGTATATACCTCTCCTTTTTTATCCCATTCAATTAAGAATTCACTATCGTTGGGAATAGGTTCCGCAGTCTCAGGATCACCGCTATCAGAAATATAAATCGTGGTCATATCTCGTGGCTTAAACCACAAATAGGTATTATCCCATTTTTCACCATAGGTTTCTGGATTCACCAGAGCAATAGGATTACAACTGGCAAAGCCTAAAAATAAAATAGCTAAGGAAAAAAGTTTTAGTTTTTGGTTCGAAATAAAACCGTTAAAATGTATTGGGGCACTCGTGTATTTTTGGAATACACTTTTTAAAAATATCATATAAAATTTTTCGATACAGTAGGCGCTGAATCGAAGTAGAAAATTGGGGCGCGGCGAAAATAGAATTATTACCGAGGTTCAAAAAACAAAAGCCTGATACTAACTAAATTTTAATAATTCTTGTCCGGTTTTTTCCGCCAAAACCAGATAACACCGATAAACTGTATTCTGCCGGGATTCTTTATATGAAATATCTTGCTTATTCGCTACTTAGCATAAAAAAAGAGGCTGTCTAAAAGTTCTTATTTCGTCAAGCTGAATCAAGTTCTGGATGACGTTTTCTCGACTTTTAAACAGCCTCTTCTTAAAATGAATAGATTCGTATCCTTATACTTTCTTATAACTGGAATTATATTCTTCCATCAAATTCATGATAGCATTCATCAATTCTTTTGTTTCCAATAATATATTGAAATATAAGGTGGTATTTTTAGGACTTGATTCTTCAGTTCTCGTTCTGGCAACCTGTTTTTCAACTTTATCGGAAATCCTGTTCAGGATCTCATCTTTAGATGCTACAATCCCGCTTATTTCCTCGAATTTCCTTTCTGTAAAAATCCTGTCTATTCTACCTAATAAATCTGTTAGGATATCATCTATCTCTTTAAGATCTGTGATTTGATTGTATCTTAGAGGCTTGTGATTGTTATTCACGTGCTTATAACTCTTTTTAGAGATATATTCCAGAGACTGCGCTATATCTGTTAAATATCCTAAAATGGTAATATAAAAACTACTTCCTCTTACACTCGTCTCATCCAGGCTCTTTATAAAAAAGAAAATATGGTCCCTCAGATCCTCAATTTCGGCCTCCAGCTTGGCTACTCCTTTCTTACTCTTCTTTAGTTTTTTCTTATCCTGCTTGGAAAGGCCGGTTAGCACATCTGAAAATATCTTGTTAGACCTTGAAACTACGTTTGAAATATTATCGGCACTTTCAGCAATAATTCCCTGTACGGTTTTGCTTTCCGACTTTTTGAGGCCGGATTTGTCTGCTTTTTCAACAGATTTTTTCTTGTGCGATATATAGTTTCGAATAAGCAGGCCAATAGCTGCCAACAACAAGATGGCAATAGCAGGTCCTCTTCCGAGGAAAATAATATAGGTTAAAATGCCCGCAGCTGTAAATGCACTAAATGCTGTGAAGAACCAACCACCAATCACATTAAGTACTCCGGCAACCCTATACACTGCACTCTCCCTTCCCCAGGCTTTATCTGCAAGCGAGGTTCCCATTGCTACCATAAAGGTAACATAGGTGGTAGACAAGGGTAATTTATAGGAAGTTGCGATTGAAATTAAAACACCGGCAACGGTAAGGTTGATCGCTGCCCTGATCATATCAAAAGCGGGCTGCTCTTCAGCCTTATCTCCCACTAGAATCTCGTCTGGTTTGTTAAAACTCTTACTGATCTTTCTCTTGGCGCCAACTGGCATAATACTTTTTAATCCGGCAGCCAGGGTTGTACTTCCTGAAACTACTGCTCGTGAAAGCATATTAGGGTTGAACTTTTCAGTTCCGTGTCCCTGTCTTGAAAGACCAATTTCTGTATCAGCTACACTCCTGGCCTTTTTGGAGAACCATAAAGTAAGTACCATAATACCTCCCGAGATAAACAATAAAATGGGTTCTGCAGGCACTTTGGTTCTAAGAACTTCCATAGAAAAAGTAGAAGCTGCCTGTCCAGATGCTGCCCATGCTTCATAAGAATGATAAGCCGCCATTGGAACACCAATAAAGTTAACCAGGTCGTTTCCAGAGAATGCCAGCGCTAAGCCAAAGGTTCCTATTGCAATTACTATAATAAGTATACTCTTTTTAAAGATTTTCATATATAACCAGGAGAACAGTGTCCAAAATACAAAGCTCACTCCCACAACTATCATCCACTGGCTTGCCAGCACATCTTTGAAACTATCATAATACGGAGTTCCCTTCAAACCTTTAAAGAATATAAAGTACCCAATTGCTGTTAAGCAGAAACCCCCAAAAAGAGCTCCAAAATTCTTTACTCTTTTTTCATATTCAAACGAAAATACCAGTCTTGAAAGCCATTGTACAATGGCACCAATAGTAAATGCTATAATTACAGAGAGGAATATCCCCGATATTATCTCAGTAGCTTTATCTGTGTTTATATAGCTGGTAAGATTTGCCATAGTTTGCGAATCTGAAGCGCTAATTTTGATAAGTGCCATTACTACCGCCGCACCTAATAATTCAAATACGATAGAGACTGTGGTAGAAGTAGGCATTCCCAGTGTATTGAAAAAGTCCAGCAGGAGGATATCGGTAATCATGACGGCCATAAATATGATCATGATCTCATCAAAATAGAATTGCCCGGGCATAAAGATCCCTTTTCTGGCCACTTCCATCATACCACTGGAAAAAACAGCGCCAAGGAAAATTCCTAAACTGGCAACAATCATAATGGTCCTAAAAGAAATCGCCTTAGAACCAATTGCTGAATTTAAAAAGTTTACCGCGTCATTACTAACCCCAACCACCAAATCTGCGATGGCCAGAACCACTAATGCTACTAACATTAATAAATAAAAATTCTCCATTCTATCGTATTTAAACGGTGCAAGTATCCAATCAATTTAGGGATTAACTGTTACCAAATTGTTATATTTTAAAAATGAAAATCAAAACCAGCTCTAAAGCTTATCTTATCCTGTTTTCCGTTCTGCTCAGCATAATTAATATCTGTCTGGATTTTTAACTTATGGCCCACAATATACTTAGAAGCTCCTAAAGTATATACTTTCCTATCCAGCAAATTGGTAATCTCATTAAAATCGTTCATGGAATATCGCGCTGCAATCTCGTAATTATTCTTAAATAAGTACCCTGTCTGGATATTAAAGGCATTCCCTTCAGCTACCACAAAATCAGGAAGATTCGTCTCATTGGACCTTCTGGCCAGTGGTTCATCGGCATCTCTCTTTGCATATTCAGTCAAAAAAGATAATCCTCTATACTTAAATACCGCGTCAAAAAAGATCGTGGTTATATCGGTCTCATGAATCCCCCCATTTTCAAGAAGCATAAAATCTCCCTGATTACTTCTTGTTTTTACTGCATCATTGTTGAAATCGTACACAGCTCCCACCATTAATTTCGGTATTTCCTCTCTTTTTAGATCAGCTTCTATATAATCACCTTCTTTCTCAAACTCCCCAAATGGTAGAACCTCAATTCTACCAGTATATTGAAAACCTCCCATATTACCAACGGTTATATTTCTACCTTCTCCCTGGGAAAGCGCAAATTTTTCTTTAAGCACAAATTCTTTTCCGAAATTGATCTTATGATGGAGCTGAAGGCCAATATCCCTATCAATGTTAAAATTACTATTGAGAATAGATCGGTCGATGAATTGAAGATCTCCTGATGAGATTACCCGCTCCACATTACCCGGTAGTTTAGCCTGGCCTGCCCAAAGTTCAAAGTTTTCATAGAAATTCCAAATTAATACAGCATCTAAAATATACCTAGGAGCGTCCCCAGTAAATTCATTGGCACCGGAAATATCAAAATTAGAAAGTCCCAGCTCGATATTATATTTAAGTTTAGGGGTAAGAGCCCAGCCATTAAATTTTAATCTTGCCCTTCTTATAAAAAAAGCCTGTTCCGGGTCCTCGTAATTTCCATCATCATAATCCCATGAAGTCTCAGATCTAAATTGTATCCTGGGAGCAAATTTTACACTAAATGAACTGTCTTTAGCAGTAAAATTGATCAATCCCTTACCAAAAGAGGTATCGCTTATTTCCTGCGAATGCAGATTAAATCCCAGCATTAGAAAAGCCAGAATGGCCAATTGAGCAGCTTTCATCCAAATCGTATTTTAAGTTTTTGTCAAAGGCAAATTAACGCCACCAATGTTAACTTAACATTTCCTAATGGTTAAAAATAGAAAATCATCTATACGAATAAAAAAGGCCGCCTAATAGACGGCCCTACACACTGATGAAATCTAGTCGACAAAAACTTTACGATTTTTAGTGTGTACTAAAGAGAACACAAATAAAACCTATACATATAAACAGGATGTAAAGGCTATATTAAATTAAAATTAAGGAATGGGAACTTTAAAAATGTAAGCTAAGTTTATGCTTCGGGAAAGTATTAAAGCAAAAAAACCAGCCTCGTTAAAGACTGGTTTTACTTTTTTGCTCCTCCTCTTGGGCTCCCTTCGACTTCGCTCAGGATAAACTTCCCGCCCAAATCATATTACAAAAAAAACCCACCATTTGGTGGGTTTCAGTAGCTCCTCCTCTTGGGCTCGAACCAAGGACCCTCTGATTAACAGTCAGATGCTCTA
>NZ_JAPYPC010000001.1:9274-244556 GCF_029937855.1 Christiangramia sp. | reverse complement strand
CAATAGAAAAATTAAAATCAACTTGGCCAGTTGCATTTATCACTTGAACATGGCTCTTAACTAATTGAAAATCCTAATAATTTAGAAGCTGGAACAAGTTTAGATTGACGAAATAAGGACTTTTTAAGCAGCCTTTTTTCTTTTTAAAGATTTATTACTTCTTTAATTCTGAAGCTAAAACTTCAATATTACGAACTTCAAAAGTTGGCTTTTCCGATAAAGGAAACGGAAATTTTCCAGGTCTTAGAATAAAAGCTGTCTTCAAACCCGCTCGCATAGCACCGGTTATATCCCAAGCGTGTGCAGCGACCATCATGGCGTGTTGCTTTTCCACACCTGCCTGTTTTACCGCATAATTATAAGTTTCAGGATGCGGTTTGTATTTCTTTACCGACTCTACACTTAGAATACTATCAAAATATTCTGAAATACCTGCATACTCAAGTTGTTCCGTCAGCACAGAAGGTTTACCGTTGCTGAAAGCTATCAGTTGATATCCTGAATTTTTCAATTGAATGAGACCAGGTTTAACATCAGGATAGGCTGATAATTTATTTATTGGCTCTAATATTTCCTTTATCCTCTCTTCAGAGAAATTCAATTCATTTTTTCTGGCATTCATCGCCAGCACAGAAGCTGCAATCTTGCTGAAATCATGATAACTATTCGTGATACTTTCAACCAGAGCATACTGTAATAGTTCTGCAAACCAAATATTGGCTGCCTGCTCATCTCCTAATGACTTATTAATGCTTTGCTTTAATGGAGTTAGATCCAAAAGTGTTTCATTCACATCAAAGATCAACGTTTTCAAAATATTCTTCATACCCCTAAAATAGAAAAGCTTTTGATTTTAATTTCTATAGAAAATTATAATTCTTAATTCCTACTATTGAAACATTTGATACTACATGAATTTCATGAAACTTTATGAATAATGAGAATTCAGAAGAAGATTTCTCAATTTAGAAAGGCAGGGGTGGGTTAGAAGTTACTTTTTGAATAGTAGGCACTTCGGACTCCATAAAGTTTAAACTGGAATAATTGATTGAGGTAATTTTAAAAACCAAAAATGCAATCCCAGCAATCATTAAAAATTTTATAAACAGGTTAATAAGCAACGTTTTCATTTCAAATCCACCATCATTCAATAATCCTGTTTGATATAACAAAGTTTTCATGGAGTAGGCTTTTAATCAATACCAACCCCTATATTAAATTCGGTGTGGGGAAGAATTGTGGTTTATGCAAGTTATAAAAGATTGCATATCAATACACTAACCAGATTATATACTTTTTAACAGGCTATCAACAATTGAAATGAGGCGAGGGAGTAAATAATTCCTTAACAGATTATTTAAATTAAAAAACCTTTCCCATACATAATGCGAAAGGTTTCTGGTAGCCTCACCAGGAATCGAACCTGGATCTAAAGTTTAGGAAACTTCTATTCTATCCATTGAACTATGAGGCCGGAGCACAAAAATAACGGCTTTCTTCATAATAAGAAAAATAGATATCAAAAATTTCAAATTTTTGATATCTATTAGTATCTTGATCAAAACTCATTTATAATGAAAGCGTTTTTATCCGTATTTTTTTTGTTTACCGCTATGATTCTCAACTCCTGTAGTTCGGGTAATACCAATGAAGCTAACATATACACTGGAGTGATACAACCCGCCGGGATTACCTCTTATCAATATGGTACACATACTTTACAAACTATAGATAGCCTATACGCAATAAAAAGTGACAGTATAGATCTTCAGCCGTTTGAGACTAAAGAAGTCACTATACAGGCTAATAAAATTGACGGCTACCCGGTAGATGGCGGTCCCGTTTATTTAAATGTTTTAGAAGTTAAAGACTAAGATTTGTTTTATGGAGCTTCCAACTTATATTTACAAAAAAATATAAGTTTTGAAAAAATTATTTAGTCTTACTCTATTCTTACTTTTTTTAAATTTTAATATAAATGCTCAGGTAGATGAGGATCAAACCGGTGGCTGGTACATGTATTTTTGGGATACAAGTTTTGGTGAATCCAAATTCGGACTTCAGGGGGATATTCAATATCGAAACTGGGACCTTATAGGCGATCTGGAACAGCTTTTACTCAGAGCCGGTGCAACTTACAGCCCTTCTGAGAATATAAAATTCACGGTGGGATATGCCCATATAACTTCCGGAGTTTTCGGTGATTCCGATGCTACTTCTTCTGAAAGCAGGGTTTACCAGGAAGCTTTACTGCCTCATAAAATCACTTCAAGGATCTTTTTAAAGCATAGGTTCAGGTATGAGCAGCGTTGGGTGGAAGATCAGGATTTCAGAACCAGGTACCGCTACAACCTGTTTTTAAATATTCCGCTAAATCAAACCAATCTCAATAAGAATGCTATTTATCTCGCATTTTATAATGAGATTTTTATAAATGGACAAAAAGATATTGGAGACGGCAGACGTGTGGAAATTTTTGACCGGAACAGACTTTATGGAGCCCTGGGATATGCTATTAAAGATAATTTGAAAGTACAGCTGGGCTTTATGGAACAAACTTCGAACAACCTGAGTAAGGGTCAACTTCAATTGAGTTTGCACCACAGCTTCTAATATAAACATGCTTTTAGTATCTTTAGACCACTAATAAATCTTCTATGAAAAAAACTACTTTCCTATTTTGCCTTTTATTTCCTTTTATTCTGAAATCTCAGAATATTGAAGGTCATTCAAAAGATGCTTTTGCCCATACTTTTTCCATTGTGGCCCGTGATACAGTCACCGGAGAAATGGCAGTTGGCGTACAAAGCCACTGGTTTTCTGTAGGTTCTATAGTATCCTGGGGAAAGGCCGGAGTTGGTGTGGTTGCCACCCAATCTTTTGTAAATCCTGCTTATGGACCTGAAGGCCTCGCTTTAATGGCTGATGGAATTTCCGCGGAAGAAGCTTTAACCAAACTGGTAGAAAAAGATGAGGGAAGAGCCTTTAGACAGGTTGCCTTTCTGGATGCTAACGGAAATGTATCCGGATTTACCGGAGAAAAATGTGTGGAGGTTGCAGAAGATTTGCAGGGAAGAAATTTTTCTGTTCAGGCAAATATGATGTTGAATGATAAAGTGGTTCCGGCTATGGCGGAAGCTTTTCTGAAATATTCAGATTATCCACTTGCTGAAAGGGTTGTGGAAGTTTTAAAAGCAGCACAGGCAGCCGGTGGTGACATCAGAGGAAAACAATCTGCTGCATTAGTGGTGGTGGGTCCTGAAAGAACTGAGAATAGCTGGGAGGATAAGAAGATCGATCTTCGGGTAGACGATCATAAGAATCCGCTAGAGGAACTATCAAGACTTTTAAAAGTGAACCGCGCCTATGACCATATGAATAAAGGCGATCTTGCTGTCGAAGAAGGTAATATGGAGAAAGCACTTAAAGAATATGGTGCTGCGGAAGAAATGTTCCCAGATAACCTGGAAATGAAATTCTGGAAAGCGGTGGCATTGGCCAATAGCGGTAGAATTGCAGAAGCCAAACCTATCTTTCAAGCGGTTTTTGAAGCCGATGAGAACTGGAAAGAAATGATTACAAGGCTTCCGCCTTCAGGAATCCTGACCATTTCTGAAGAAGAACTTAAAGAAATTACCGAATAATTTAAATATCTTTATATACTAAATAATTAGTTATGAAAAGATTACCTATAAAAATATTAATACTGGCAGTCCTGATTTCAGCAATTACTTTTTCATGTAAAAATGAAGAAAAAGCGGGGGATAAAATAGAAGTAACTTCTGAAAAGCCTTCTTCAGAAGAAATGAAGAATAGCATGTCTGAAAATGCAGACATCCAATATAATCCTGCGCACGGAGAAGAAGGACATCGTTGCGAGCTTCCAGTAGGAGCTCCATTACAACAGGCTAATGCTTCTGCAACTCCTGAAATGACTACTTCACCGGTAAGAATGAAAAGTGCTGCTCCTAAAATAAATCCACCTCATGGAGAGCCTGGCCATGATTGTTCTATTGCTGTAGGAGCCGAGCTTAAACAGTAATCAAAATTTTTCTCAAAATAGAAATTAATAAGATTTTGTCTCGACTCAAAAGATATGACAGGCACAAGTACTAATTTCTATTCAAAGCTTCAGATAAATGACGCTCCAATTAGCGAACTTATTGGGGATAAAAGCAAGTTTTCAAATCTGCCGGAAGACTGGCATATCCTTGTTGCCGATATTCGTAATTCCACCCAGGCAATTGAGAAGGGGCAACATAAGAATGTAAACCTGGTAGCTACAGGTTGTGTCATTTCTATCTTAAATCTTGCAGATGCCCACAATACGTCTATACCTTTCTTCTTTGGAGGCGATGGAGCCAGTTTTCTTATTCCTGAAAAAATTAAAGATCAATCGCTTTCTGTATTAGAAAAACACAACCGAAATACCGAAAAGCATTTTGGATTTAGCCTCGCGGTTGGCAGTTTCAGCATCAAAAAGATATATGAGGAGAATATAAATCTAAGGATTTCGAGGGTGAAGATAAATGAAACCCTGAATATCCCGGTTATACTGGGAAATGGTTTACAATACGCTGAAAACAAGATCAAGGAAGAAGGTTTTCTACAGCATATTACCCCCGGTGAAACCCCTCTGAATATGACCGGTATGGAGTGTAAATGGGACAAAATAAAACCTCCAAAAGACGATCAGGAAGTATTGAGCCTTATCGTGGCCGGTTGCGGCGAAACAGATTTTTCAGAAGTCTATTCCAGCATTATGGCGAGTATAGACAAAATCTACGGTTCCGTAACACGACGAAAACCTATATCGGTTAAGAGATTAAAGATAAAGGCAGGATTACAAAGAATTAAAGATGAGATGAAGGTAAAACTTGGTAAATGGAGTTTTACGGCATTTTTAAAAAGTATTATGGTGGCAAATTTTGGGGAGTTTTATCTTCGAAATACCTCTTCGGGAAAGAGCTATCTTCAGAAATTGGTGGAGCTTTCAGATAATCTTACTCTCGATGGGAGAATTAATACTGTAATTACCGGCACACAAGATCAACGAAAGAAACTTATAAGTTATCTTGATCAATTAGAAAGCCAGAATTTAATAAAATATGGTTATCATGTAAGCGAGGAAAGTATCATGTCCTGTTACGTAAAAGACATGGGTACAGACCAGCATATCCATTTTATAGATGGTGGCAATGGTGGTTATACAAAGGCAGCCAACCGACTGAAATTAAAATTTCAGGATTAACTGCCTTTTTATTTTTTAGTCTAATCCTCCTTTTCTAGTGGCGTCTCTGGGCTCAGGCCAGGTCATTTGTTCTCCAGTTCTTTTACTTACCGGTAACTTTATTTTTTCTCTGGAGGTCTTTTCAGGATCTTCACTTGCCATATAAGCCAGTACAGCGGTAAGGATCACATTGTTCCTAACATCATCAAATACGATCTTATCATACGTATCCCTGTTGGTATGCCAGGTATAATTCCAATAATCCCAGCTCAAAGAGCTTAAATTAAAGGCTGGAGCCCCTGCGGCTACGAAGGAGGCATAATCTGAACCTCCTCTTCCCGGAGTTCCCGGAAAATTAGTCTCAATATGCTCACTTACATTTTCAGGGACTTCATATAACCATCTTCCAATATAATCGTAAGCATTTAAAAATCCGTTACCAGAGATATTTACAACTCTCCCTGTACCATTATCCTGGTTGAACAACACCTGCATATTTTCCACAATTTCGGGATGGTCTTTTACAAAAGCCCTGGAACCATTTAATCCCTGCTCTTCGCTTCCCCAGTGTCCTACCAAAATTGTTCTTTTAGGATTTGGATATAGTTTTTTCAGGATTCTCATCGCTTCCATCATTACCAGCGTTCCGGTACCATTATCGGTTGCTCCGGTGGCTCCATCCCAACTGTCAAAGTGCGCAGAAAGAATCACGTATTCTTCAGGTTTGTCAGATCCCTTGATTTCTGCAATGGTATTAAATGTGGGTACTTCGCCGAGTTCTTTTGATTCCGCTACTACTCTGATTTCAGGCTTATCACCATATTCAGCCAGGCGATACAAGAGTCCGTAATCTTCCAGGGAGATATCAATGGTAGGAATATCTTCCGTATATGCTGAAAACACTTTGTTCACCCCAAAACCTCTAGACCAGTACGAACTAATAATACCCGCTGCACCTGCATCTTCCAGTGCTTTAGGCAATTCCCTTCTTGAATGTCCTGTTTTTCTCATTCGCTCCTGCCACAGATCACTAAGGGAGTCGCGATTTTTTTTCATTTTTTCAAAGGACTCCTTCGTAGCCCATTCTTCCCAGTTATCGTCAGGTCTTCCGGTTGGTTGTGGCATGGAAATCATCACGAATTTACCTTTTACAGATTTGATCTTTTCAAGGAAATCTAAAGAATCATTAGCTTCAGGAATAATAACTACCTCAGCAGTTACCGGCTTTTTTCCGGTAGACGGACTCCAGGCAAGCTGTCTTCCCTCCAGGCTTTGAATTCTTGGAGAAATAAGATCTATATGTGTAATTCCTCTTTCCCAGCCTTTCCATTTTCCCCATTCTTCATTGCGGGCAGGAATATCCCAATTAGAATATTTTTTCACTGCCCAGTCGTGAGCATTTTTCATTTGAGGGGTTCCCACTAACCTGGGGCCAACTACATCAAGAAGTTCATGTGCAAGGTCTTCCAACTGAGAATTATTTTCGGCTTCCTTAACAATTTTTTCCACCATTTCCTGCTGAGACTGTGCAGAAACCAGTGATACAGAAAGAAAAAGTAGGCCAATAAGCGTAATTTTTTTAACCATAGGGTAAGATTTAAAATTTTAATTTGATTTACAATATCGTTCTTTTTTCTAAAAGCTTCCTCTTTAAGATCTCCCCTAAAACTTAAGGTTTAAACAGGAGACAAATTTTGGTTATATTGGCATTCTTTAAATTTAATTGAATCCATATGTCAAAAAGTTTGCCTGCCCTTATTTTTGTTCTGCTGGGCACCTTATTATCATTTTCTCAAACCTCAGATCTTAGCGTTGAAAAAATTATGCAGGATCCCAACTGGATGGGAACTTTTCCCAGCTCTGTAGATTGGGGAATTCATGGAGAAAATATCTATTTCAACTATAATCCTGAAAAGAATCCCGCCGATTCTCTCTATAAAGTCAACATCAAAAATCCCAAAAAGATTTTGAAAGTTTCAGCAAAGGAAAAACAGGAACTTATTCCTTCCAGGGGAGATTTTAATGCGGCCAGATCCATAAAAATTTTTACTGAAGATGGAGATCTGGTTTTATATGATATGAAATCCAGGAAAAGAAGAGAGCTTTTAGACCTGCCTTCAGCAATCAATGACCCTAAATTTCTTTCGAACGAAGAGAAAATAGCTTTTAAGATTGAAGACAATGCTTTTCTATATAACCTTGGAAATGGAAGCCTGCAACAACTTACACATATAAAATCTGGCTCTAAACCTGATGAATCCGAAAAAGAATCTTCAGAAAAAGATGCGTGGCTGGAAAAAGAAAACCTTGAATTATTGCAGGTAGTAAATCAGCGTAAAACTAATGAAAAACGTTCAAAATCCTATAGAAAATCGGTTGAAAAAGAAGAAGATTTTGTTTTTTACCTTGAAGATCGGGATCTAAATAATCTTGAAATCTCTCCTAACGCCAAATATGCCGGGTTTAGTTTGATAAAAAGGGAACGTGGCGATGACACCAATGTTCCTAATTATGTAGATGAAAGCGGATACACCGAGAATATTTCTGCCAGGAGTAAAGTGGGCGATATGGATTATACCGCCGAACTTGCCTTATATAATTTTGAAAAAGACACTGTTTATATCATTGACGTTTCCGGCCTTCCGGGAATTAGTAAACTACCTGATTATACTTCAGATTATCCGGATAAAGAATGGAAAGAAGAACCCAGGGAAGTCATCCCTTCTACTGTTCATTTTTCAGAAAACGGAGAGAAAGCAGTGGTAAATCTAAGGTCTAAAGATAATAAAGACCGATGGATCGCCCTTATAGATCTACAGAAGGGGACGTTACAATCTATAGAACATCAGCGCGACGAAGCCTGGCTTGCCGGTCCCGGTATTGGGTACACCTATTACGGTTATGAAGACCTGGGGTGGCTGCCAGATAATAAGCATATTTATTTTCAAAGTGAGGAAACCGGATATTCCCATTTGTACATCTTAAATGTGGAAACGGGAAAGAAAAAAGCGCTCACTTCCGGCGAATATGAGGTTTTTGATCCTGAGATCTCAAATGACAAAAAATACTGGTATTTCACTTCTTCTGAAGTCCATCCCGGCGAAAGACACTTTTATAAAATGCCTTTAATGGGAGGTAAGATGCAGCAATTAACCAGCATGCCCGGTAAAAATGAGGTTGTCCTCTCACCCGATGAGAAATATATGGCGATCACTCATTCTTATATTAACAAGCCCGAAGAACTTTATTTAAAAGAGACAGGAAAGAACGACGAACCGCTGCAAATTACCAGCGGCCAGTCGAAAGCTTTTTCTTCATACAACTGGAGGGAACCGGAATTGATACGATTTAAGGCCAGCGATGGTGCTATGGTTCCTGCCAGGTTATATGTTCCTGAAGAAGCTGCAAAAAATGATGCTGCCGTAGTCTTTGTTCATGGCGCAGGATATCTTCAGAATGCACATAAATGGTGGTCCAGCTATTTTAGGGAATATATGTTTCATAATCTGCTTACCGATCTTGGTTATACGGTCATAGATATTGATTACCGCGGAAGCGCAGGTTACGGCAGGGATTGGAGAACCGGGATTTATCGCCATATGGGCGGAAAAGATCTTAGTGACCAGGTAGACGGAGTACAATATTTAATTGAAAACCATGATATTGATCCTGAAAAAGTGGGAATTTATGGAGGAAGTTATGGAGGTTTTATCACGCTTATGGCCATGTTCACTGAAGCTGAAACCTTTAAAGCCGGAGCTGCTTTAAGATCTGTTACAGATTGGGCCCATTATAACCATGGCTACACCTCTAATATTTTGAATGAACCGGCTGATGATCCTATTGCTTACAGGCAGTCTTCACCGATTTATTTTGCTGAAGGCCTGCAGGGAGACCTTTTGATAGCTCACGGAATGGTTGATACCAACGTGCATTTCCAGGATGTGGTAAGATTGTCCCAGCGCCTTATTGAATTAGGTAAGGAGGATTGGGAACTGGCCGTTTATCCCGTTGAAGGTCACGGTTTTGTAGAACCCAGCAGTTGGGAAGATGAATATGAAAGAATACTGGAATTGTTCAACGAAAGTTTATTAGGTAAATGATAGATATAGATTTTGTAAGAAAGCAGTTCCCTGCTTTGGAAAGGGATTTTATTTTTATGGATAATGCTGGCGGCTCACAGGTTTTGAGCAAGGTAGCTGAAAGGATAAGCGGTTACCTGCTGCATCATAATGTACAATTAGGAGCTTCTTATAAGGTTTCTGAAGAAGCCGGGAAAAAACTGAAATATGCGACTTCCAGAATTGCCGAATTAGTAAATGCTTCCAGAGACGAAGAAGTAGTGATAGGTTCTTCTACCACCATGCTGATGCGACTTTTAAGCTTAAGCATTGGTAAACAGTGGAAAAAAGGAGACGAAGTGATCGTGACCAATACAGATCATGAAGCCAATGTTTCCCCCTGGACAGATCTGAAAGAAAAAGGTATTGGAGTCAAAATATGGAAAGTTAACCCGGAAACACTGCAACTGGAGATTTCAGACCTGCGAAAATTGATGAATTCCCGTACTAAACTGGTAGCAGTTACCCATGCTTCCAATGTGCTGGGAACTATTAATCCTATTAAAAAAATCGCTAAAGAGGTTCATAAAGCCGGTGCTCTAATTTGTGTAGATGGCGTTGCCTACGCTCCGCATAGAAAGGTAGATGTGCAGGAGCTGGATGTTGATTTCTATACCTTCAGCTGGTACAAAACCTACGGACCTCATCTTGCTGTGATGTATGGAAAATATAATAAACTGGTAAAATTAGATAGCCTCAACCACTATTTTATTGGAAAGAAAGACGTTCCTTATAAATTACAACCCGGAAATTTCAATTTTGAACTTACTTATAGCACTCTTGGAATCATTGAATATTATGAAGAACTCTATAATCATCATTCCAATTCAAATCCTGTAAGTTTTTCTGAAAAGCTCAATAAGACTTTTGAAATTATCGCTACACATGAAGAAAAACTGGCTTCTGCCCTCTTAGATTATTTAAATGAAATTCCTGAAATAAGAATTATTGGTCATTCAGAAGCAGATTCTTCCAAACGGGTGCCTACAATCTCTTTTGTACATTCAAAAATGAAAAGTGATGCGATCGTGGAAAAAGTCGATGACCATAGAATAGGCATTAGATTTGGTGATTTTTATGCTAAAAAATTAATTAGCGACCTACAGCTAGAAGAAAAAAACGGAGTAGTTCGTGTTAGTCTTGTGCATTATAACACTGAAGAAGAAGTAAAAAAACTTATTAAGGTATTCCAGCAGATATTTTAAGGGAATTATCATCCCAACTCTAACTGTTGCAGACAGGCGGAGGGAGAAATCTCTTGCATAACTGCATCACGCAAAAACTGAGTTCATATTAGTAATAAGGTTTAAAAATGAATCCGGATTTCTTCAGAAAAAATATTAGCCATTAACCTGAGCAACGGAGAAAAGCTTCAGAAAGCTGGGAACAGACTCGTATAGAATTAAATTCGAATGGTAAAATGAAGGCGGTTAGAAATAACCCGACCGCCTTCTATATTAATCTTCTACTCCCGGAAACCACTGCATGTTGTCCAGCGAAACGCGGTATAGCTTTTTTACCGGGTCAAAGCTGATACTATAAGATGTAGGATAATAACCCGACTGTTCGTATGCCGACGGCTGCGGAATAGGAATGGATTCCGAAGAGTTACCGGCCAGGAAATATTCTTTAGTGATCATTGGCTCATGAAAAATAAAATCCCCGTCGAAGGATCCAAAAATAAATGTCCTGTTGAACCCGTTTGGACCAAATTCGTTCGAGTTTGGATCAATCCAGTGTTTGCCCATAAATGGAACATACCCTGGCGTAGGCACATAATCTTCGGGCCAGAACTGAGAAGCAGGGAAAATTTCCCCTGCGGGCATACCCGGCAGTATCTGAAATTTTTCTTCCATACTTATCCAGTAAAAGTGAAAATCGAAGTGGGGAACCTCGTAGAAGAAGGGTTCATGCCCCTCGGGGTTCCAGCCAAAGTCGATATGGTCAATGATAATGCCATCGGCTTTTTTATGAAGCTCCAGGCTAAGCTCTTCATGATGATGCGGAGTGTGGAGAAGGGCCTTTTCTGAAAAAAGCACGGCTACCGAAACAGGTTCGCCATCACTGTTTAAAGTTACTGCACTTCGAACAATACCTTTTCCAAAAGGCTGAGTAGGACCATAAAATTCATTTGTTTTTTCAGAAGAAGCAGAATGGTTCAGGTCGCTTATCTGAAGTTTAGGATCTATATCCGCCGAAGCTTCCTTTTCGCATGAGAAAAGAATAATTGCAATGGCAAGAAGAAGTAGGGGCAATAGAGAAAAAGATCTACGTGTTTTCATTTTTTTGATTTTTGTAAAATTACAAAATCACCCTTAATTACTGTAAATCAATAACTTAAAATTGTTATAACGAATTTAAAACCGTTAAACTACCTGATTATTTTTATTTAGATCGAAAATTCGTACTATAATTCTTAACCAATATTTTAGAAGAAAATAACAGATAACCATTGTAAAGAAGTAATATCCCACCCTTGAAGGGGATTTTAATTGTAGGGATAATTACCTGTAGTTACCAGGCAACATCATAGTTTTTAAAGAGGTATTTTACTTTTAGAATTTCTTCAGGTTCCTAATTCTCCCCACTTACCTGATGTAGACAGGAGGAGTGATGCCCGTTCTTTACTGAAGCGTGAACTAATCAGAAAAGCTTTCTATATTTTATCAAGGCCTCGGGTTTCAGTTTTATCTGCCTCCATAATACTTATGGCATAACCACCCCCTGGAACAGATTTCTGTGCTAGTTTAGATTTACTGTTTACACGGTACTTTTTAATCTCGTATGCCTGTGGATTCGTTTTATAATGCGCATCCGGGGCATCAGCATATACCGTGGCTATATAATTCTTTCCTTTCTCAAGGAAATCGAATTCAATTTTAGAAGTTCTGGCGTCATTCCCATTTACATTCCCAATAAACCAGTTACTGCTTCCTTTTTCTTTCCTCGCAACCGTAATATAATCCCCGGGTTCTGCTTCCAGGTAAATACTTTTGTCCCAATCCAGTGCGACATCTTTTATAAACTGAAATGCATCCGGGAACCTCTTATAATTTTCAGGAAGATCTGCTGCCATTTGCAACGGACTGTACATCGTGACGTACAATGCCAACTGATTGGCAATAGTGCTATTTACATGAGAATCGTTATCTGGATTAAGTTTACTAATATCCATTTCAAAAATCCCAGGTGTGTAATCCATAGGTCCGCCAATCAAGCGGGTAAAGGGAAGAATGGTTACATGATTTGGTTTTGAACCACCAAAGGCCTGAAACTCCGTTCCTCTGGCAGACTCGTTCCCAATAAGATTGGGATAAGTTCTTCTTAATCCGGTAGGGCGCACCGCTTCATGCGCATTCACCATAATTTTATAATCTGCTGCTTTTTTTACCGCGTATAAGTAATGGTTAATCGCCCACTGCCCATAATGATGTTCTCCTCGCGGAATAATATCTCCAACATAGCCACTTTTTACCGCAGGATAGCCATATTTATTCATAAACTGATAGGCCGTGTCCAGGTGTCGCTCATAATTTCTTATTGCGCCTGAAGTTTCATGGTGCATCATCATTTTCACCCCTTTACTTTCAGCATAATTTTGTATTTCTTTCACATCAAAATCCGGGTAGGGAGTTACAAAATCGAAAACATAATCTTTAGATTTTCCAAACCAATCTTCCCAGCCTTCATTCCAGCCTTCCACTAAAACAGCATCAAAATCGTGCTCGGCCGCAAAATCTATATATTCCTTCACATGTTCTGTATTTGCTGCATGCTTTCCGTTAGGTTTTGTTTTAGAATAATCGGTTTCGCCTAATTTTACGGAAGGCAACTCATCTGTATAGGCCCAGGAACTTTTCCCCGTGATCATTTCCCACCAAACACCAATATATTTTACAGGCTTTATCCAGGAAGTGTCTTCTAATTGATTGGGTTCATTGAGATTCAGGTTCATATTAGAAGCGAGAATATCACGGGCATCAACACTTACTATCACCGTTCTCCATGGAGTATGCGCGGGAGCCTGAAGATAGGCTTTATTCCCAACCGCATCTGGAGTAAGCCATGATTCAAAGATCATATTTTCATGATCCAGGTTAAGGTTCATCAGGGAATATTCTACCAAAGCTGCTTCATGTAAGTTGATATATAAACCATCATCGGTTTTCATCATCAGGGATGTTTGAACTCCAGTCTTGGAAAATTGCTCCTGTGAAGCATTTGGTTGCACCGCCCCATCAAACTTTTCCCGGATTTCAGAAAGTTTCGATTCTGTATAATCATATTCCTGGGAATCGTAATCTCCAGGAATCCAGAAAGCGGTATGATCGCCGGCCATAGCAAATTGGGTACGCTCCTCCTCAACCACAAAATAAACGAGGTTTTCCTGTTCCGGAAATTCATATCTAAAACCGAGTCCGTCATTAAAAAGTCTGAAACGGATAATTAGATTTCTTCTTGTTTCTTCCTGAACCAAATTTACCTCCAATTCATTATAATGATTTCTAATTTCTTTTGATTCTCCCCAAACCGGTTTCCAGGTATTATCAAAGCTTGATTCCTCTGTATTTTCAATACTAAAACCAGAAAGAAGATCTTTTTGCTCCTTTAAATTAAGACCGAGTTTACTGATTTTAATAACCTCTTTTCCTTTAAAGGATAATGTATAGGTTGGAGTTCCATCTTCCTGAAGCGAAAAATTCATGCTTAATTCGCCATCCGGAGATTTTAAATTTTGTGCCTGGGAAAAATTAATTCCTGCCATTAACAGAAGGTATAGTATTGTTTTTTTCATGATCGAATTTTTTAAATAAAAAAGCTTTTCTAAAAAAGTTAAATGTACTTTGAAAAATCATTTTCTTATTGAAACAGTTTATCTGTAAATGATATAACTTATCCAATAGCCTGCTTAAGATCTGCAATAAGATCTTCTTCATCTTCTATTCCCACGCTCAATCTTATCATAGAGTCCACTATTCCGGTTTTTGCCCGCTCCTCCTTCGGAATCGAGGCATGGGTCATACTCGCAGGGTGCCCGGCAAGGGACTCCACGCCACCAAGGGATTCGGCTAAGGTAAAAACTTTCAGATTTTCAACAATTCTGGTCGCGCTTTCTAAAGTATCTTCTTTTGTGGTAAAAGAGATCATTCCGCCAAAACCAGACATTTGCTTTGTTGCAACTTCGTGGTTTGGATGATCTTCAAAACCGGGCCAGTAAACCTTATCTATCCTAGGATTGGATTTAAGGTATTTCGCCACTGCTTCCCCATTCTCGCAATGGCGCTGCATCCTGATGTGTAAAGTTTTAATACCGCGAAGTACTAAAAAACTATCCTGCGGACCACAAATCGCACCACTCGCATTCTGAATAAAATAAAGTTTATCGGCAAGCTCTTTATCCTTTACCACAAGACCGCCCATCACCACATCGCTATGGCCGCCCAGATATTTCGTGGCACTATGCATAATAATATCGGCACCTAACTCCAGTGGTTGTTGTAAATAGGGCGTGGCAAAAGTATTATCTACCGCCAGGAGAAGCTCATGTTTTTTTGCGATTTTAGAAACGGCTTCAATATCAATGATATTCATCATGGGATTAGTGGGCGTCTCCACCCAAATGAGTTTCGTATTCTCATTGATATATTCCTCAATACCACCGGTATCTTTCATTCCTATAAAATGGAATTTGATACCAAGACCTTCAAAAATATGGGTGAATAATCTATAAGAACCACCATATAGATCGTTAGTGGAAATAATCTCATCTCCAGGCTTAAAGAGTTTCAGCACCGCATCTATGGCCGCAAGGCCAGATCCAAAAGCAAAGCCAAATTTCCCATTTTCAAGACTCGCCAGGGACTTTTCCAGAGCTGCCCTGGTTGGATTTCCGCTTCGGGAATATTCAAAGCCTTTATGACCGCCTGGTGTGCTTTGTGAATAGGTAGTGGTTTGATAGATTGGAGGCATTACAGCACCGTAAGCAGGATCTATATTTTCCTGACCTCCATGTATGGTTTTGGTATTAAATTTCATAGTTGGATAGAATTAGAAGCCTCATAATTATCATTTTCTCAGCTTCTCGAATAAGGACCCGAAACAGATCGTAACATTTCAAAATATTGAAAAACAAATGTAGTGCGCCTGTTGGGCAATCACAAAATAGCCTTTACCTTTAGCATGTTAATTAACACCTATTTGCTGTGAAGAGAAATTTGTTGCTATGTTTATTTCTGATATGCATTTCCTGCGGAGACGATAAAAAAGAAACTGAAGATATTGAGAAAGAACTTAAATTTTCAACAAAAACTATTCAGGAAAGCCTGGATAATTGCGAGCCGGAAAAAGGAGAATGTACCTTTATAAGTTTAATTTTTCCAGTTGCTGAAAATGGTGATGGTCAGGCAGAAAAAATCAACAGGGATATTGAAAATTTTCTGGCGAACACTATCGATTACCAGGATGAAGGCCGTTTAGAAAAACCTGAAGAATTAGCAACCAATTTTATTGAAAATTACCGGGAGACTGCACAGGAATTTCCTGAATATGAATTACCCTGGGAAGCAACTATTTATGGCAAAGTTGTCTTTAAAACGCCACAGTTGATTTCACTTCAGTTCAACACAGATATGTTTACCGGTGGAGCTCATGGCTATCGCAGCACTCACTATTTAAATTTTAATGCTGAAACCGGAAAGTCCCTGCAGGCTCAGGATTTATTTAAGTCGGAATTTATTGAATACGTGGAGAAGGATTTCAGAATAAAGCAGCATATTCCAACCGAGCAAAATATAAACAGCACAGGAATGTTCTTTGAAAATGATGAATTTCATCTTCCACAGAATATTGGGATCTTTCAGAAAAAAATAATTCTTCACTATAATGCCTACGAAATTGCACCCTACGCCTCCGGGAATTTTATTTTAACATACCCAAGAGCTGAAATTAAGCAATTCCTAAAAATGGAAAAGGTAGAACCAAAAGCTTAGGTTCCTGTTAATTTTTTAATTGAAAATCCCGTTCTTTGCATTTGTAAAACTTCCAGCCATGAAAAAAATATATCATCTTTCTACCTGCGATACCTGCAAAAGAATTCTAAATGAACTTGACGTACCAGATTCCTTTATCCTTCAGGATATTAAAAACGAGGAGATCACCGAGGAACAACTGGACCAGATGCAGGAGTTATCAGGGAGTTACGAATCCCTTTTCAGCAGAAGGGCAAGGCTATATAAGCAGAGGGATCTAAAAAATGAAGAGCTAGGTGAAGGAAGCTACAAAAATCTTATCCTGGATCATTATAGCTTTTTAAAAAGGCCGGTAATTATTAATAACGACGAGATCTTTATTGGAAATTCAAAGAAAACGGTAGCAAACGCCAAAAGATCTATACATGGAGAATAGCCGAATTCTGGCTATCCTGGCCGCTTTTGGAGCAAGTGCAATCTATGGCGTAAACCATACCATCGCTAAAGGCCTCATGCCGTTGTACATTGAACCTTTCGGATTTATTTTACTAAGAGTTACCGGCGCGGCGATCCTTTTCTGGATCATAAGCTTTTTTGCGCCTAAAGAAAAAATAACAACTTCAGACTGGCCTCGAATTGCGGGCTGTGCCGTTTTTGGTATGGTGATCAATATGCTGTTCTTTTTTAAAGGTTTGAGCCTTTCTACCCCTATCAACAGTTCGGTGATTATCACCTTATCTCCTGTAATGGTGCTTATTTTAGCCTCTATTCTGATCAAAGAACGCATCACTTTATTAAAAACATTGGGAATTATTATTGGAATGGCCGGGGCTCTGGTCTTAGTGCTTTTTAGTTCAGGAGAAAATTTTAATGCGCCTAATATTCCGTTAGGAAATCTCCTGTTTATCGTAAATGCATTCTCCTACGGGCTATATCTCATCCTGGTTAAACCGCTCACTAAAAAATATCATGCCATTACTTTGATGAAGTGGTTGTTCTTAATCGCTATATTTATTAATCTGCCGGTTACTTACAGTGAATTTATGGCGGTAGAGTGGGAAAGCCTCCCCTTTGATGCGATTTGGAAAATGGGCTTTGTAGTGTTAGGAACTACATTTATGACATATCTCCTAAATATCTACGCCTTAAAACAACTTTCACCCTCTACCATAAGTGCTTTCATTTATCTTCAGCCTTTAATTGCGATTACTTTTGCAATTTCTGTAGGTGCAGATAAATTAACCTGGATTAAAGGATTGGCCGCTGCGCTGGTATTTATAGGGGTTTACATGGTAAGTATTAAGAAAACAAAGATAAAAACGTCTTAACCTCCAAAACTAGCTAGAAAAACGATTCCTACGCTAATCATTGCCACAGTTATTGCAGATATAATTATAATTCCTATACTTACTAGCGTTGAAGCAGTTTTATTCTTTGGATAGATCTCATTGATCGCTAAGGAATCGATCATATACTTTTGCAAACGTTCGCGCTTTTCAAAATCAAACTTATTTTTGTCCAAATAACGCTTTGTGCTGTTTTTTTTTACGATTCCTATAAGATGTTCCTCGGTTTTAATTAGCTTTTTGAATTTGAGCCTCTTTCCATCTTGGGTAATAACTACTGCACCGGTATTTTCCTGTACTGCGGTTTCAATATCTACGGAAGAGCCCTTATATATTGTACAATTCTGAAATAATTGGAAAACACCTATTATTATCAACAGGAAAAATCGTTTTTTAAGTAACGATCTCTGGGAAGCACTATTCATCTGCTAAAAATTTAGATATTCTTAAAGATACCTAAAATCAGGATATGGAATTTATTATCTGCTGAAGTCTATCTTCGATCTTCGAATTTTTAATTCCCTTTTTATCTCTGAAATACTCTATCATCTGAGGTTTATCCAGTGAATAAATTTCACATAAACCTTTTAGAATGGTGGTTAAGTATGCCTCGTCTGGCGCATTGATCTCATTATTTAATAATATTTCACTGGTAAAAGTAACCACAGGCTTATTTTCAATTTCACCTAAATAAAGTAAAAGTCCGTAGCGTCCATCGGTCATACAGTTATAAGAACCTTTTTCTATTAACTCCTCAAAATCTATAATTATTTCCCCCTCAAACTTAAGCTCCTGTCTCACCAGGTCTTTAAACTGACCCTTATTAATAAGATAGGTCCTGCCCAAAGTTTCAGCTGAAGGATCTTTTTCAGGATTTAAAAAGCAAATACCACCACCATTCCAGGTTGGAGATTCCTTGGCAAAATACATTTCATGATCTATTTTGATCGTTCTGCTTTTTTTCGGTTTTGATTTATCAGAGCAGCCGGTGAAATTTTTCAGAGCACCCGGCGGAGTCCCACCATTGATGTAACACATAAATCGCTCTTCCCTAATATTGGAACCATAGCATGCATACCAGATTTCATCAATCTTGTTTTTTAACTCCATTAAAGGTTGTTTACTTCTTCCGGGCTAATATCATGTGGTCGCTTCCCGAATTTTCGTGTATCTTCTTTGGTTAATGTCCTAAAATTATCAGATTTAGGAGTATTATCTAATTGTTTGAATAGTTCATCTGGTAAGCTGATTAATTTTCTTTCTTCCAGATCTATCCAGGAACCCATCATTTCACAGGTTGCACAATTTTTCCCTTTATAATCGTATATTTTGTGAATAAATTCAAAATACATCCCATCTTTTGAGAGCCCGCTAAGTTCCAGGGTAACTGTTACCGGTTTTCCAGCAAATATTTCCTTGAAATAATAGATATGCTCATAGAATACAATAGGACCAAGGTTGTAATGGGATAATTCTTTTTGGCCAAATCCGTTTTCCATTAGAAAACCCATTCGGGTATGGCTCATAAAGTTTATAAATGCTGAGTTTGCCAGATGTCTGTTGGCATCCAAATCACTCCATCTTATTTCAAATTTCTTGGTATACATAATCTTCGATTTATTCAAAACTAGCAATAAATAGTATGCACGCATAGCTTATTTTGCCTAAGTTTATATTAAAATTGAAATGAATGCCACTAGTCACAGGTAAATATATCCCGCCAGGGGTTTTTAAATATTCAGATGTCTCCACTATTTATGCTGCTAGTCTTAGAAAAGTTGAAATTCCTGTTTATGAACGTGAGCGCATAGAACTTAGTGACGGTGATTTTATAGATCTGGACTGGAGTTATGCGAAGAAAGATAAATCTAAAAGTTTAGTGATCCTTTTGCACGGACTGGCTGAGAATACGTATAGACCTTATATGAAAGGAATGGCACAGGTTTTCAATACAAATAACTGGGATGCGGCGGCTATGAATTTTAGAGGCTGTAGCGAAGAGCTTAACAGGTTTTTTAAAAGTTATCACGCTGGTGCAAGCGATGATCTGGCAGAAGTAATAGCACACGTCCTTTCCCTGAAGCAGTATTCTAAAATTGCACTCGTAGGTTTTAGCCTTGGCGGTAATATGTTAATGAAATACCTGGGAGAGAACAGGAATTTACCTGAAGAAATTATTGGAGCTGTAGGAATTTCTGTTCCCTGTGACCTGGCCGGTTCCCTAGGAGCTATTAATCGAATGCGAAATTTTGTGTATTCTAAGCGCTTTGAAATAAACTTAAAAAAACATCTCTTTGAAAGAGCTAAAAAGTTTCCAGATCAAATTCAGAAAAAAGATATAGCCGCCTGCCGTTCGCTTCGGGATATCGATGATCTCTACACTTCAAAAGCCCACGGGTATAAAGATGCTTCAGCATATTATAAAAAAACCAGTGCCCTTGGATTTCTTCAGAAAACAAAAAAACCTATTCTAATCCTGAATGCTGCCAATGACAGTTTTTTATCTCCCGAATGCTATCCTTTCAAAATTGCTGAAAATTCTAAAAATATACACCTGGAAGTACCTGCTTACGGAGGTCATGTGGGTTTTGTAACAAAATCTGAAACTTATTATCACGAAAAACGCGCGATAGAATTTATCGAATCGCTTTATTAAATACTGATTCTCTCAATTTTATCCCGACCCGATTCAATTGGAGATGCTATAGAATTGATTATCTTTGCGCAAGCTTTTAAAATTCAGGCATGATTCAATCTATGACAGGCTTCGGGAAAAGCGTTACTCAAATTCCCAACAAAAAAATCACTGTAGAGTTAAAATCTCTGAACAGTAAGAATTTTGACCTGAATGCTCGCATTCCATCCCAATACAGGGAAAAGGAATTAGACCTTCGGAATATTATTTCCAATGATCTTGGCCGTGGTAAGGTAGACCTTTCCATCTATGTGGAATATACCGGCGAACAAACTTCAACCAATGTTAATACTCAGGTAGTCAAGAATTATATGGATCAATTAAGGGATATCGTGAATGCCAGTGAGATAGAATTGCTCAAAATGGCTGTAAAAATGCCCGATTCTCTTAAGACGGAAAGAGATGAAATTGATGATGAAGAGTTCAAAGCCATAGAAGGAGCTGTTAAATCTGCACTTAAAGAGATCAATAATTTTAGAAATGACGAAGGTAAAGCGCTGGAGAAAGACCTGAAATTAAGGATCTCAAATATTCAGAAATTACTGAAAGAAGTCATTAAAATTGATCCGGACAGGATTGATGCCGTTCGCGATCGACTTCGTAAAGGTATTGAGGAAATCAAGGAGCAGGCAGATGAGAACCGTTTTGAACAGGAGATTGTTTATTATATCGAAAAGTTTGATATCACTGAAGAGAAAGTGAGACTGGACAATCACCTCGATTATTTTCAGAAAACATTAAACAGTAAGGATTCTAACGGAAGAAAGCTTGCTTTTATTTCCCAGGAAATCGGGCGGGAGATCAATACCATTGGGAGCAAATCCAATTACGCGCCTATGCAGCAGATGGTGGTGCAGATGAAAGATGAATTGGAAAAGATTAAAGAACAACTTCTAAACGTACTCTAAATGAGCGAAGGGAAACTAATCGTATTTTCAGCGCCTTCGGGATCAGGAAAAACAACGATAGTACGTCACTTATTAAAGCACCAGGAATTGAAACTGGATTTTTCCATTTCAGCAACCTCCCGTGAACCACGTGAAAATGAGGTGGACGGACAGGATTATTATTTTCTCTCCTTATCAGATTTTAAGCAAAAGATTAAAAATGATGAATTCCTGGAATGGGAAGAAGTCTATCGCGATAATTTCTACGGAACTTTAAAAAGCGAGGTAGAGCGCATCTGGGAGAAAGGAAAGCACGTTATTTTTGATATTGATGTAGTTGGAGGCCTTGACATTAAGCATATTTATCCGGAAAGAACTCTGGCGGTATTTGTAAAACCTCCCAGCATTGAAGAATTGAAGATCCGCCTGAAAAAGAGGAAGACGGAAAGTGATGATAAAATTAGTATGCGTGTAGCAAAAGCTTCTATTGAACTGGCAACAGCGCCTCAATTTGATTTTATTATTGAAAACAACCATTTAGGTACCGCTTTAAAAGAAGCTTATAATTTAGTTTCCAGCTATGTTGACGCCGAAAAACCGAAAAAATGAATAGAAAAATAGGTTTGTTCTTTGGAACTTTCAATCCTATTCATACCGGTCACCTGATTATTGCAAATCATATGGCCGAATTTTCAGATCTGGAAGAAATCTGGCTCGTGGTTACCCCGCATAATCCACATAAAAATAAAAGCAGTCTGCTGGAAAACCATCACAGACTGGAAATGGTTTACAAAGCATGTGAGGGTTATGATAAATTAAAACCCAGCAAT
Organism: Christiangramia sp.; assembly: GCF_029937855.1. Lineage (GTDB taxonomy): Bacteria > Bacteroidota > Bacteroidia > Flavobacteriales > Flavobacteriaceae > Christiangramia. The sequence continues at coordinate 222,479 of NZ_JAPYPC010000001.1, read as the reverse complement.
ATAGAATTTGATCTTCCGCAACCTAATTATACCGTAAATACGCTGGCCCACCTTCAGGAAAAATTTCCTACCAATGAATTTTGCCTAATTATGGGAGAAGATAATCTCAAAAGCTTTCATAAATGGAAAAACTCTGAGGTGATCGTGGAAAATCATGAAATATATGTTTATCCAAGAATTGCGCCCGGTGAGGTAGCAGCCAAATATCAGGAGCATGTTAAGATCACCAGGGTTGCTGCACCCATTGTAGAAATTTCCTCTACTTTTATAAGACAGGCGATAAAAGAATCAAAGAATGTAAGACCTCTTCTGGATAAAAAAGTCTGGGAATATATAGATCTTATGAATTTCTACAAATAGGTAAAAGACTGTTTAAAAACCTATCTTGAATCTTCTGTTTAGCTGATTGATCCTACTTTTTTCATCGTGGAACTACAAGCTTAGAACGTCGACTGCTCTCAGTTTAACATTCTCAAAATTTATAAACAGTCTTTTAGTTTATTTTTATCTTTTAGCATCCATAGGCGGTATTCTTAGTACCTGCCCGGGATATATTTTGTCAGGATCCTGCAACATGGGCTTATTAGCTTCAAAAATTAAAGGATACTGGTTGGGATCTCCATAATGTTCTTTCGAAATCTTACTTAAGCTATCTCCTCTTTCTACAGTATGAAAAACCGCTTCAGGTTCAGTTTTTTCAACATCCATTTTATCATCTACCTGGGCAATACCTTCCGAATTTCCAACTACCAGAATTATTTTTTCCCTATTTGCCTGGTCTAAGGCTTTTCCAGAGACAACAGCCATATCATTTTCAATATAAATTTGTAAATTCTCTGCTTTCAGGTTTAAATCCTTTATAGTTTGCTCTAACTTTCTAGCTGCTTTTTCATTTTCCTTTAATTCATCTTTAGTTCCTGCTTCCGGGGATTTAGGTTTATCAATTCCAAAAACCTTTTTCCCAGCATCTTTAATAAATGAAAATATACCCATTTTAATGATTTATAGTTAGTTACTTAAATGTACAAAAGTGAATCTATAATGGAGCTTCTGCCACTCCTAAAGTTTTCAAAAAATTAATTCTGAATCAAAAAGACCGCTTCTTCCGAAACGGTCTTTTCAACTAAATAACCAACCAAAAAAACTAAGAATGTTCTTCATGAAAAAGATGAACAGGAAGAACAGTTTTATAACGGGTGGATCCTGGATAGATTGTATAATATCTAATTAGAGTTTGTTAAATTTTAGAATTTAGATTATTGAAATATTCTCAAGAATCTATAGCTTTAAAAGCGAAAAACTTTAAATACTTTCAAAATTGACTATTTTTGAAGGAGAGAATGTAAATATATGGATAAGACCCCTAGTTTTGGTGTAATTGGAGGTGGCAGCTGGGCCACTGCTATTGTAAAGATGCTTTGTGAAAACCTGGACCAGGTCAACTGGTACATGCGCAGTGTCTATGTTATTGAACACATTAAAAAGCAAGATCACAATCCCAACTACCTGAGTTCGGTTGAATTTGATGTAAATCAGCTTAAGTTAAGCAATGACATTAATGAAACGGTCAAAGCTTCAGATTATATTATTTTCGCTATTCCTTCGGCATTTCTCAAACGTGAATTAGATTTACTAACAGTGCCATTAAATGACAAAATCGTCTTTTCAGCCATAAAAGGTATAGTACCCGAAACCAGTTTGATCGTAGGAGAGCATTTCAATGAATATTTTGAAGTCCCTTTCGAAAACATTGGTATTCTCACCGGGCCCTGTCATGCGGAAGAAGTTGCCCTGGAAAGACTTTCTTACTTAACGGTCGCCTGCCAGGATGAGAAGAAAGCCGAAATTGTGGCGGGATACCTTGGGAGCGATTATATTACCTGTAAGATTAGTGATGATGTGATAGGCACCGAATATGCCGCGGTACTGAAAAATATTTACGCCATCGCTGCCGGAATTGCTCACGGTTTAGGTTATGGAGATAACTTCCAGAGTGTACTTATGAGCAATGCGATACGTGAGATGAAGAAATTCATCAAGAAGGTGCATAAGATGAAACGTAATATCAATGATTCTGCTTATTTAGGAGATCTATTGGTTACCGGGTATTCAGTTTTTAGCCGAAACCGAATGTTCGGAAATATGATTGGTAAGGGTTATACCGTTAAAAGTGCCCAAATGGAGATGAGCATGGTCGCTGAAGGTTATTATGCTACCGAAAGTGCCTATAAGATAAATAAGGCTAAAAAAGCTAAAACCCCTATCATAAATGCGGTTTACGCCATACTTTACGAAGGTAAAAATCCTAAGAAGGTCTTTAAAAAGCTAGTAGATAAACTGGATTAATTAAAGAATTTACCTACATCTTATTTCTATTTATCTGATTTTTAATCATTTCAGCGGCTATTTTTAGCTTGTCATTGAAAATAATGTAGTACATTTAATCTTCCAAATTATTGACAAACCAAAATATCATGAAAAAACTATTAGTTTTTAGTCTGGGCCTGGGCCTTGCTTTTACAAGTTGTGAAACAGACACCGTTTCTGAAGAAATTCCAGCTCAGGAAAATTTACGATCAGGAGAGAAATCCCTGCCCAATTCAAGTTTTAAAATCCATGAACCCGATTGGCTGGAAGGTCCCGGAGCTGAAATCCACGAGCCTGACTGGATGGAAGGGCCTGTTGCCAATATTCATCAACCAGATTGGATTGCCGCTCTGGCGTGGTTTGAATGTGGAGAGAATTATACGGGTCATCCAAACTTAAGCATAAACAAAAATAATCCCTCTTCTTACAGTAGTCCGGAAGATGGGATTGTTAGTTTAAAGAATCTAAACATTGGCGGTGATCTTTATTTTTGTGGTCTTCTGGCGACAGAGAACACTGTAAATATCCATCGTGCAGGAGAATTTAATCTAGCCGGAGAGATGATGATAGGTAGCATTGAGGAGCCTGCTGACCTGGTTATTAATTCAGGAGCTCACTTAAATTTTGCAGGAACGATCATAGTTACCGGTAACCTGATCATTAATCCAGGTGCCACGGTAGAAATCTACGGGGAAGGTGAAGAAGAAGTCATTTTCGTAGGAGGAACCACAGAAATAAGCGAAGATGCTAATGTGGTAGATCACAGAGAGCACACTCACGAACATTAATCACTTTTTCTTTATAGCAATAAAAAGGCTGTCTAGAAAGTCGAGAAAAGTTCATCCTGAATTTATTTCAGGATCTTAACTAATTGAAAATCAAAATCGGTTAGAAACTGAATCCAGTTCAGCTTGACGAAATAGACTTTTTAGACGGCCTCTTTTATTTATAAAATTTACTTTCCCAATATCCCTTTTTCAGGAATGATAGGAATTTCTTCTAAAGCACTTTCCTGAATACTATTCGGTTTAAAAAGAAAGGTTTTTTCCATCATTTTTGAACCTGCAAAATAGGTTACTTTAAATTCGTTATTTAGCTTTAACACATCATCCTGTAAATATTCGATCTTTGCAAAATTCCTGGCAGGCAAAACTTCAATTTTATGCCTCATTACAGAGGTCTCCCTTTTCTCATCAAATCCTTTAGAAACAATAAGGACCATTTCCAAAGCTTCCCTGGTATTATTGATTAAATAGGCATTCCATTCGTAGGCTTCAAATTCTTCATTGAAGACTTTAACAGCCGCTACATAAACCTCTTTAACTTCGGGGATCTTGATATCTTTTCTCAAAATGTATCTTCTGCTTTCTTTTTAATTTTCAGCCATAGCAGCCACAGTAAAACAGCGGCTACCGCCAATAAAATAAGGCCTAATGTTATTTTTATCACCGCAATGATAAAAGTGACGTAAATGATGATGCCTAAAATCACCACTGCCAGAATAAGGAAGCCGTATTTTTTCATTATAATGCAGATTTAAATTGTTCCAGGAAACGCAGATCATTCTCATAGAACATGCGTATGTCTTCTATTTGGTATAGCAGCATCGCGATCCTTTCTATTCCCATGCCGAAAGCAAAACCTGAAAATTCCTGAGGATCTATGTCGCAATTTCTTAATACGTTTGGGTCCACCATTCCACAGCCCATGATTTCCAGCCAGCCGGTTCCTTTAGTAATCCTGTAATCGGTTTCTGTTTCCAAACCCCAATAAACATCTACCTCGGCACTTGGCTCGGTAAATGGAAAATAAGAAGGCCTTAACCTTATCTTCGATTTTCCAAAAAGCTGTTTTGTGAAGTATAGAATGGTTTGCTTCATATCTGCAAACGAAACATCCTTGTCTATATACAAGCCTTCTACCTGATGAAATATACAATGTGATCTGGCTGAAATTGCTTCATTTCTGAAAACCCTTCCAGGCGAAATCGTTCTAATTGGCGGTTTATTTTCTTCCATATACCTCACCTGAACCGATGAAGTATGTGTCCTAAGCAAAATATCAGGATCGGTCTGGATAAAGAATGTATCCTGCATATCCCTTGCCGGGTGATACTCGGGAAGGTTCAGGGCTGTAAAATTATGCCAGTCGTCTTCCATCTCCGGCCCTTCAGAAACATTAAAACCTATATTGGAGAATATTTCGGTAATTTGATTTTTTACGATAGAAATTGGATGGCGAGAACCTATTTCAATCGGCTCTGCCGGCCTGGACAAATCTCCATACACACCTTTTTCTTCCTGACTGTTTTCCAGTTCTTCTTTTAAAGAATTTACTTTAGTCTGAGCAGAAGTTTTCAGCTCATTGATTACCTGGCCAAATTCCTTCTTTTCTTCATTAGGCACATTCTTAAATTCAGCAAAGAACTCATTCAGAATACCTTTTTTTCCAAGATATTTAATTCGAAAAGCTTCAATTTCATCTTTTGTTTTAGCATTAAAGCTTTCAACATCAGCAATATGTCCTTTAATTTTATCGATCATAGGTGATTTCGTTTCGGAAGCGCAAATTTAATAAAATTTAAACCTTATCCTTCCCATTTTAAAGCTTATTACATTTTCTCTAAATCCCTTTCAGCCTTAACACTTGTTTGCTTTTCCTTGAATATGTAGTTCATCAGAAAAAATACAGATAAAGCTCCGAAAGTATGCCATAGCCAATGCGTTCCCATAGGGATGAGGTACATAAAATTATCCAGCATCCTAAAGCTTATCGCCAGTCCAAAACTTAAAACTGCCAGCAAAATATACTGCCAATATTGCGATTTGGTGGTATAAAAATAAGTGATAATTGGTAGAAGTAGTCCTATGGCTGTGCCTATATAGCCGATAGAGGTATTTAAATGTTGGGGAAGGGGTAAAAAATGAATTCCGAAGATCAGAAAAAGAATTATAAATATTAACAATAATCGCTGATTCCTGGAAACTTTTAATTTTATAGTGTAGTAGATCGAAACACCCAAACATAGTAGGATGATAGGTAACCAGTCCATATACATCCATATGTCATGGCTTCTGGTAGCGTGATATACAGTTCCTCCAACAAAACCCATAAAAAGTATGGGCAAGCTCCAGGCTAGGAATCGGTGATTTCTATAATCGCTGTAAACCCTTAGCGAAAAATAGACGATAATAATTAGAAAGAAAATATTACTGTAGGTATTAAAAGGTTCTACAGGCAACCTTCCTGCTATAGTTTCCTGGTAAATAGGTCCGCTATCCTGCGGAAAAGAGAGAAAAAAGATCCCGGGATTCATTTAAGAAATATACTCTTTTTCCATAAAATATTGTACGATTGCTTCCTTCATCAAAACCGTTTGTTCACCAGCCTTAAGCGTGGGTAAATCTTCTTTTACCTTAAAATGCGGCCAGCCTTCTTCGTCATAAAAATCGAATTCATAGTAACCATAAGGTTCCAGTAAGGTGCAAATGGCGATATGCATTAAATCTATTTTATGATCTTTCTTATATCTTTTATGGGGCTGCCCTAATTCCTGAACTCCGATAAGGTAAATAATGGCATCTAATTCCATTAATTCCCCGTCTGCAAACTGATCGGAAAGTTTTTTCTGAACTCTCTCCCATCTCTCTTTTAATTGTTCATCTCTTGCCATGCTGCAAAGATACCATCTAGATTTAATAATTATTATATTTGGTTTATGAATACCGTAGATATTATTTTAAGCCTGGTACTTTTATACGGATTGGTTCGTGGCTTTTTCAGAGGACTCCTTACCGAACTGGCCTCTCTGATAGGAATTATTGCCGGAATATATGGTGCGGTGCACTTTTCCCATTTTCTTGGAGATTTCCTCTCTCAACATGTAGACTGGAAAATTCAGTATGTTAACCTAATAAGCTTTGCCATCACCTTTGTAATAATAGTTTTCCTGGTATCGCTGGCTGGTAAAATGCTCACTAAAATCGCGACTTTCGCAGCGCTGGGAATCGTTAATAAATTACTTGGTGGTGTTTTTGGTTTATTAAAATCTGCGTTTGTAGCCAGCGTGATCATCATGTTCTTTAAGGCCACCAATGAACGCATCGAGATTATAGAGGATGAAACACTGGAAAATTCTATTCTTTATGATCCGGTAGAAAGCATTGCCCCCATGTTACTTCCTTCCATTATCAGGCAGGTGGAGGAAAGGGAGCTCTTAAATGACACTGAACTTAGTAGTACCAAATAAAAAAATCCGGAACATTTTACCGTCCCGGATTCTCCTTTTCATAGCCAAGCCTGTTCCGGCTGAAACGATAGATTACAATAAAGTAACTTTTCCAGTAGAGATAGAATATACTCCTCCCACAATCTTTATTTCTCCTTTATCTTCCATTTCTTTAAGGATAGGACTTTTACCTCTAATCCTTTCCATTGTTAGCTTTACGTTGTTTTCAACCACACCAGCAACAAATGAATCATTTTTAGAGCTTCGCTCTCCATCTGTTTTGGTCGTTTCTACAGCCGGCTGAATATTGCTTAATAGATAGGTGATATTTCCCAGTTCCACATGGTCACATGCTGCTTTTACAGCACCACAGGCTTCATGACCTAAAACCATCACCAGTTTACTACCTGCAACTTTACAGGAGTATTCCATACTTCCAAGAATATCGGTATTCTCAAAATTTCCTGCTACTCTCGCAGTAAAAATATCTCCCACACCCTGATCAAATACAGTTTCTACCGGTACACGGGAATCTATACAACCTAAAACTACGGCCTGAGGCCATTGTCCGCCACTTGTTTTTTCAATTTGGGAGGCATAGTTCCTTTGGTGCATTTTATTCTCTGTGAATCTTTTGTTACCCTCCATAAGATCGTTTAGAACTGCTTCGGGAGTTAAATCAGTTTGTTTGTTTTTATCTATTATTTCAGTAATCATAATGTTGTTTTTGATTAATAATTAGCTTTTAAAATATAAACTTAAGCCGGTTTTTTATCCAATTCAAAGAATTGCCTGTAACTATCCGGGTTTTCCACGGTTCCCCTTTCAGAAACAATTTTTATATTAATATTCTTTTCTTGAGCCTTGATCTTAAAATCATCAAGAATTTCAATAATATCGCTATCCAGATACCGTGTTTTAGATACATCCATAATAAGATAAGAATCATTCTCAAGCTTGTTTAATTCTTTAAGAATCGCTCCTTTGTTAATAAAGGTAACCTCTTCAGCTAACCTCATCTTAACCACATTATTTCCATTCTCTACCTGATCAATATGTAAAAAGTAAGAGTTCTGGTAACTTTTAATAAGAATCACAAAGATTCCCACAACCAAACCTAAACCAATACCTATTAACAGATCTCCAAAAACAATTCCAACGATGGTTACAATAAAAGGCACAAATTGTTTCCATCCCGCTTTATACATATTTAGGAATAAAGCAGGTTTGGCCAGTTTGTAGCCTACCAGGAATAATATCGCTGCCAGGACGGAAAGTGGTATATAGTTTAAGATATTAGGAATAATCACTACAGAAATTAAAAGTAAAAATCCGTGGATGATTGCAGACATCTTTGTTTGTCCTCCAGATTGTACGTTCGCTGAACTTCTAACGATTACCTGGGTTACTGGTAATCCTCCAATTAATCCAGATATCATATTACCTGTTCCCTGGGCAAAAAGCTCCCTGTTGGTTGGAGTTGTTCTTTTATGAGGATCCAGTTTATCTATCGCCTCCACAGATAAAAGTGTTTCTAAACTTGCTACCAGGGCAATAGTGAAAGCAGTTATCCATATTTGTGGATTTCCAATCATTTTAAAGGAGGGGGTGGTAAACTGACCCATAAATGAATCAAAACTATCTGGCACCGGTACATTTACCAGGTGATCTGAAGAAATGCTCATGGTTTCAGAATCCCGGGTTACAAGATAATAAATGATACCCACAACTACTGCAACCAGCGGACCCTGTACTAATTTGAAAAATTTTCCCTTTTTTGATAATACTGCTTCCCAAAGTATTAAAATAGCCATCCCTATAATTGCAATTAAAGTAGCTCCAGGACTTATATTATTAACGGAATTAATTATTTCTGAAAAAGTATTTTCCCCGTCTACCTGCAGAAAAGCCCAATCCCCCTGTGGATCGTCGTCATATCCGAAGAAATGAGGAATTTGCTTTAACACGATGATAATACCAATACCGGTAAGCATTCCTTTAATTACACTATTTGGAAAATAATACCCAATGATCCCGGCCTTGAGTAAGCCGAATACTATTTGCATCACTCCTGCAATCACTACGGCTAAAAGAAAGTTTTCATAACCTCCCAGACTGGAAATTGCAACCAAAACTATTGCTGCCAAACCTGCGGCAGGGCCACTTACACCTAAGCTCGCGCCACTCATGGCTCCCACAACAATACCCCCAACAATTCCTGCAATTAAACCGGAAAATAATGGAGCTCCACTGGCCAGGGCAATTCCAAGACATAATGGAATAGCCACAAAAAATACGACAACACTTGCCGGAAAATCTTTATTAAGATGTTTAAACATAACACACTTGTTTTACACAGGTTTATGAACCTGTTTGAAATTTTTACATATAAAATAATAGAGGAAGTCTAAAGATTTAGATTCCCTCCAGTACCATAAAATGATACCTGAAATAAAAAATGTGTTATGCTATTTTGGGCGGAGGGGAGGTAATAGAAAGAAAGACTTTGTACCTGTTTTCTTTATAAAAATGACCGTCTATCTTTCTTATTTGAAGAAAATGAATACTGTCATAATTAGAGACAGTTTCTTCAATGTTGTATTCTAAATTAATTTGATTCTTAGAAGAACTCTCTTCTTCATTTACGTTGAAAGCAATAGAAATATCCACATTTCTGTCTATCAAGGTGATTAGCGTTGGTGCGAACAGAAAGGTGATAAAAATAAAACCTAATATATATGCGAATAATTTCACGATTGCAAAAATAAGAGAATTTTGTTAAAAATGGGAAGCTTTGCGATATGGAATCGCAAAACTAATATCAACAAAGCTTATAGCTTTTTAATTTGACCTGAATTTACCCAACCCTGGGCACCGTTAGAAAGTTCAATACGGGACCATTCCTGATAATCTTCCAGCACTTTTGCCTTGGTTCCTTCATGTAGCTCAAAACTCGCCTCTCCACGTAAAGTAGGTTCATCCCTAACCTCAATTTCCTCTTCAAAAACAATAGCATATTGGTTATCCTGTATATATGACTGCTGCTGAAACGCAAATATCACTGAAGCTGAGCAGCAGATAAGAAAAACCACTGCGCTGGCAAAGAAAATTCTTTTATATAAAGATCTTTGCGAAAAGTAATAAAGAAGGAACATCACCACAAAAATCACCGAAAAAACGATTGCCATAACAGCCCAGGTATTATAAGAATATGAAGATATCAGATTATTAAACCAGACAGAAAAACCCGTTTGCTCTACTTCTTCTATATCGTCTATAGCCATATTACGGGCAAATGCTATGTTGTTTTGAATATCCTCATCTGTAGGATCTAATTGCAGCGCTTTTTCAAAATAATAAATGCTTGGCGCAACATGATTCATCTTATAATGAGCATTCCCAAGATTAAAATATAATTCGGCTGAAGCTTCCCCATTCTCCAGAATAGCTTCATAATTGCTAACGGCAGCTTCATAATCTCCACTTTGATAAGCAGAATTTGCTTTCTCAAAAAGTTCTTCATTCTGAGAAAAGCCAACAAGGCTTAACATTAAAAAACTGACTAATACCAATGTTCTCATCCCTATAATTGTTTATCAAGAGTTGAAATCACCCTAACTGCTTTTTCAAAATCATGTTGCATAGTATCTGAAGATGCCGGGGTATATCTGGCATATTCACAACTCTCCAGCAAACTTATAAAGTCTGAATTTGTTTCCGAATCTACTTCTTTTTCGGCCAGAAGACTTGAAATTCTTTCTTTACTCATTTCCCCTGTTTGTATACTTAATTTAGCTTTCAGGTAATTATGCATGGAACGTTCTAGCGCCAGGTAAAATTCTTTTTGATCGCCCAGATGTTTTTTAGCTTCAGACAGATATTTTCTGGCAAGTTTATCGGCCCTTCTAATTCTATTTCCCATAACGTCATTAGCTCTTTGTTCCCTCTTTTTTCCAAATAAGATAAAAAGTGGGATAGCTGCAAGCGGAAGAATTAAAGCACTCCAAAAGAGAAATGATCCAAGAAAACTTTCATTATCAAGATCTTTAAGATTGGTATTCAGTTTTATAAACCTAAACTGGTTTCCATCTATGGCAAGTCTTTGCTTGTTTGCTCCGGAAAATCCCGACGGCTCATTTCCGGCTAACGGGCCTTTTTCCACATTAATTAATAATTCTTCTGAAGTATGCGTTTTATAAGTTTCAGAAGAGGGGTCGAAATAGGAGAAGGAAAGTGCCGGAATGGGATATTTCCCTTTTTGGGTTGGTACAACCGTATAGCTTTCAGAAATACTGCCCTGCATTCCGTTCAGATTAGTATTTACATTTTCACTTCTTTCAGGATCATACATTTCAAGCGAAGAAGGCGCTGTAAGTTCAGGAAGATCAAATAATTTAAGGTTCCCATTTCCGCGGACTTCAACTTTTGCCTGAAGGCTTTCCCCCGCATTTAATTCGTTCTTACTGGCCGTTACATTAAAATCGAACTTACCTACGGCACCGGTAAAATTAGCAGGTTTACCGTCCGGTAACGGCTTAACATTGATTTTTTTATTATCTGCTGCAACCGTTTTATTTACAGTCTTGTAAATTCGGCTACCAAAAATATCCCTGCGCTCACTGGGCACATCTACAGCGATGGAAAGTGTTAAAGGTTCAATATTTAACTCACCTGTTTTCTGGGGATAAAGAATTGTCTTTCTAAGCACCACATAACGATAAGGCTCTCCTCTATATTCACCATTTTCAACCCGTAGTTGCTGAATATCGATACTCTGGCTCCAGAAATCATTATATTTAGGACTGTCCAACTCACGCCAGTTGCTCACGCTCACCCGCGGACTCACATAGAGTTTATAAACTACGGTAAGTGCTTCGTTTAAATAGGGATTTGCTTTTGAGACCTCAGCTACCAGGTGTAAATTATCTTCTGCTATTATCTCGCTACTATCGCCATCTGTCGGTTTATCTACTGCTGCGGTAATTTCTACTGTAAGAGGTGAAGTTTTGTAAGTTTTATCATCAATAATAATTTCTGCCTGCCCAATCCTTAAATTTCCTCGTTTTTTAGGTTGTAAATAAAAACTATAGGTTTTGGAATAGGCCATTTTTCCATTCAGGATGCTGGTACTTATTTTTTGATTGGGACCTCCAACAACGGTAAAACCTTCAAAGGAAGGTGGCTGAAAATTATCGCCATCTTCATTCATCTCGAAATCTACTCTAAGCCGTTCATTAATTCCCAGCTTTTCCCTGCTCACCTTTGCTTCAAACCTCACCTGGGCTTGTATAAGCCCGGAAGCAAACAATAAAAAACTTAAAATTAAATATTTCAATTTCATCTTTTTTCTCCTATAAAATCATCTTTTTTGTCGGGCAAAGAATAGAAAGGTTACCAATCTTTTTCAGATTTTACTTTTACCCCTTTTGCCTTTTCAGCGTTTATCTTATCCTGAACTTTCTTTTCTTCATTATTCATCGCCTCTAGCAGGTTTTTTATTTGCTGTGGAGATAACTGTCCCTGAGCTGGTTTTGGTTGCTGCTGTTTTTCCTTATCACCCTGGCCTTCATCTTTCTTCTGCTCATCTCCTTTATCTTCCTGCTTATCTTCGTTTTGATCTCCCTCTTTTTTATCCTTTTCATTCTCCCCTTCATCCTTAGGCTTCTGATCTTTATTCTCATCTTCTCCGCCTTCACCGTCCTGGTTCTGATCCTTTTGTTGTTGATCTTTATTTTCGTCTTTTTTCTCGTCGTCCTGATTTTCCTGATCCTTATTCTGATCCTGGTTTTGTTTTTCCTTTTCCAGCATTTTTTTTGCTAAAGCCAGGTTGTATCGTGTTTCTTCGTCTGTTGGATCATTGCGCAAAGCCTCTTTAAATGCATTTACCGCTTCCTGATAATTCTTTTGTTGCATATAAGAATTTCCCAGATTATGATGAATTCGATGCTTTTCTTCTTTAGTGGCTTCTATTTCTGCAGCTTCTTTTAAGCGTTGTTCTGCATTCAAAGATTTCTCTTTCGCATAATAGAGGTTTCCCATATTATACTTTGCTGTAAGATTGTCAGGATCTTTAGATATGGCTTTTCTATAGGAAGCTTCTGCACTGGCGAAATTATTATCAGAAAGTGCCTCCTGCGCTTCCGCAATGTATTTATTAGCTTCTTTTTTAATCTTTTCCGGATTCTCCTGAGCTATTATAGAAGTGATCCCGAAAAGGAAAAGAATTCCTGAAAATAATATGTTTAGTTTATATATTTTCATGTGTTTTCGCTCCTTTCTTCTTATTTTCATTGAATAAATTCAGGCTTTTTAACCAGGCGGTGCTTCGCTCCAGCAAAAAGATATCAAGAAATAATAATGCCAAACCTAATCCCAGGAACCATTGAAAATGAGATTTGTAGTCGGCGAATTGTTTTGCTTCAAATTCTGTCTTTTCAATATTCTGTAATTCTTCAGTTACAGTTTCCACCACCTCACTAGTTACATTTCCTTCAATATAGCTGCCATTCGTAGCATCTGCAATTTCCTGAAGTGTTGAAGGATTCAGTTTCGTAACCACCGTTTCTCCCTCCCGGTCTTTTTTATAAGTCTGAACAACGCCGTTTCTTTTTATTGGAATTGGCCCTCCTTTTTCAGTTCCAACGCCAATAGTGAAAATACGGATTCCTTTCTCTGCAGCCTGCTCTGCGATATCCTCTACATTCCCCTCGTGGTCCTCACCGTCACTAATTATAAATAACACCCTGTTTGTTTGTTGATCATCATCGTAATAAGTAGTAGCCAGTTCTATAGCTTCACTAATCGCCGTTCCCTGGGAGGAGATCATATCGGTATTTAGGGCCTGTAAAAACATCTTTGCTGCTGAAAAATCTGTGGTAATGGGCAATTGAGGATAAGCTCCTCCCGCATAAGCAATAATCCCAACCCGGTCGCTTCCGAGGCTTGTTAGAATCTGACTCACCAGTTGTTTTGATTTTTCAAGCCGGTTTGGTGCAATATCTTCAGCATCCATACTTTTTGAAACATCTATTGCAAAGACAATATCCACTCCTTCCCGCTTTACCGTTTCCATTTTGGTTCCCATTTTCGGGTTTACCAGGGCGACAACAAGACTTGCCAAGGCAAGCAGAATAAGTACTAATTTGATCAGAGGTTTAGAGCGGGACCTATTTGGAGCCAGGAATTTAAGCAAATCTGGGTCTGCAAACTTTTTACGAGTTCTATTCTGCCAGAATTTAAAGATGAGAAACAGCAGGATGATCACCGGGATCACCAGCAATAACCAAAACCATATTTTTTCTTCCAGTACAAACATCTATATAAATCCTCTAAATATCGTAAACCTTAATAGCACTTCAAATAAAAGTAAACCACCGGCAAGAAGCACTAACGGCCGGAATTTTTCATCATAATTATAATATCTGAATTCTTCTATTTCCGTCTTTTCCAAAGCATCAATCTCAGCATAGATCTCTTCCAGCTTTTCGTTATTGGTAGCCCTGAAATATTTTCCACCGGTGGCTGCAGCAATCTCTTTTAGAAGCTCTTCATCGATTTCCACCTGAACATTTCCAAATTGAATCCGCCCTGTTCTTGTGACCGATATTGGAGACAAGGCCATGCCATTGCTTCCCACTCCGATAGTATAAACTTTTATACCGAATTCAATAGCCAGTTCACTGGCGGTATTAGGATCTATAAATCCTGCATTATTTACCCCATCTGTGAGCAGGATAATCACCTTGCTTTCAGCATCGCTATCTTTAATTCTGTTTACCGCAGTTGCCAGACCTGAACCAATTGCAGTACCACCTTCGAGAACATTATTATATTCTATATCCTCCAAAGCATCAAGAACAATGGCTTTATCACTGGTGATGGGCGTTTTGGTAAAACTTTCACCAGCATACACTACCAGGCCTATACGATCTCCGGGACGATCCTGAATAAACTCTTCCGCAACATTTTTCGTTGCATCAAGCCGGTTGGGCTGAAGATCCCTCGCAAGCATACTTGCAGAAACATCAATGGCCATCACGATATCAATTCCCTGAGTACTGCTAGTCTGGGTAGAAACATCTACCGTTCTTGGCCGCGCCATGGCTGTTATAACCAAAGAAAGTACCAGTACCCTTAAAACAAACAGCACAGGTTTTAATTTTGGCAGAAGCCCCGATTTTGCTTTGAATCCTTTGGTAGTAGATATCTTTAATTCAGGCGTTTGCTTATTTCGTTTCCACAAATACCAGCCTATCGCCAGTGGAAGGAGCAGGAATAACCAGAAAAATTCTGGATTTTCGAATGTGAAATTTGCAAACATTATTCGTTCAAATTATTTATTTCTACCGAGTTGATAATCCTTTCAGAAATCTCTTTGGCATATTGATCCTCTTCATTAAAGATCACCATGATCTGCTCAAAACCTCCTTTTTCAGCAAAGTTCAGGATCACATATTCGTTTGGTATAGCTTCTCCTGTAACAGGGTTTACTGCTTCCAAAGTTCCAAAAACCTTTAAACCTTTAGCACCATTAAGCGTCGTGAAATCTTCCTGCTTCATTACAATATTTCGAGCGCCCTGGGCTTCCAGGTTGGTATAAATTCCATCTACAGCTTTCTGCAAATCAAACTGTACCTCACCTTTGAATTTAATCGTGCTCAGCATGGTATAGTAGTTACTCAACAAGCTCCCATAAATAAAAGTTTCTGAACCTACCATCATTTGTTGCACCTCCTGAGGCAATTCAATCTCTCCGCGAACCAGAACTTTTGGTGTGGTCACCGCTACCGCCGGGTTTCCGTATTCGCTTCTAATCCATTCACCTTCCAGTAATTCTTTAGTGGGATGACCTAAATAAGTATCTTTTACATAAGTGTAACCCTTGGTGGCCACCAATGCCGTAATTCCCAGTATGATGACCACCACTCCAGCGACCACTCCTATTATAATGCGGCGCTTCTGGCGCTTTTTATGCTGTTCCTGAAGAAAAGCTTCATCCTGTAGTAACTCTTCCCGGGTTGGTTCTGGTACCGAAGCACGAAGATCATCAATAATATACTTTGTCTTGGAACGATCTTCCTTAGCCGTGATCACATCGGGTTTACTTCTGGCAAATTTTGCAAGATCGGCTCTTTGTAAGATTTTTTCAAAGTCGCTAATGGTACCTTCGGTAAGTTTCAGTTTACCTTCTGCTTTTTGATTCCGAAGATATAAGATCAATTCGTTGGTGGTACGTTCTAAACCATGATCATAAATTTTTCTATCCAGGTATTTTCTCACCGCAAAACTAAGCTGGGAATAATATTCTTTAATTTCTCTTTTCTCCAGAAGCTGGGAATTATCCAGTTTTTGTAGCTCAGCCATAGCCTCTTCATATGGAGGTAATTCCGGTTCCCGAGCGTCTTTCTTCTTTTTCCTGATAATGAGAAAAACAACGAGCCCCGCTAATAAAAATATACCCAATAACCACCAAAGCCAATCGGGAATGCTAAAACCAGGGTCAACTTCTATGGAGGGTTTGATTGGATACAACTTTTGCTTGGTAGTATCCACCACCACATCATTCACCTCAACCGCTATGGAATCTGTATAATAAGGGGTATTTCTGATCAACACTTCCTGGCTCGGAATTACATATTTTCCGGAATCGAATTGAGTAAGAAAATATTCTTTTAGTAATCTGTAATTTCCATTCTTCCTGATGGTATCCGGATTCAAAGATTCTACCACCTCCAGGGGAGAAAAGCTCTCCCCTTCAGGAAAAACCACCAGGTCTTGAGGATTTGTTACTACTTCTATTTTATAAGTAATCTGCTCGCCAATCTTAATTTTAGTAGAGTCTATAGAGGCTGAAACTGAAGATTGAGCCGAAGCATCTGAAAAAGATAAGAACAGACTTATAAAAAACAGAAATCCCAGGCCTCCTGAGATATTGAATTTTAAATATGTATTAATCGCGTTTTTCAACATTTTTCTTTTAAGCCCTTCTTTTAAAATAGCCCAGTAATTTTTTTACATAACTTTCATCGGTACGGTTATTAATAACTCCTGCCCCGCTTAACGAAAAGCTTTGGTGGAAGTAATTCAACCTATCCTGGTAATATTTTGAATACGATCTTCGTACTGCCTTTGAACCGGTGTTAACCGTAATATATTCACCGGTTTCCTCATCCAACATTTGTACCATTCCCAGATTAGGGATCGTTTCTTCCATTTTATCAAATACCCTTATACCCGTTACATCATGTTTCCCAGCTACAATTTTTAAAGTATGTTGATAATCATCTGCCATAAAATCTGAAAGCAAAAAGACAATGGCCTTTTTCTTCATCACATTAGTAAGATATTTCAAAGCACCCTGAATATCTGTGTTCTTACCAACCGGTTTGAACTCCAATAATTCCCTTATAATCCGAAGTACATGGGACCTTCCTTTTTTTGGTGGAATATAAAGCTCGATCTGATCTGTAAAAAGCATCAAACCTATCTTATCATTATTATTTGTTGCTGAAAAGGCCAGGGTTGCGGCAATTTCTGTGATAACATCTTTTTTGAACTGTTGTTGCGTTCCAAACATTTCAGAACCTGAAACATCCACCATCAGCATCATGGTAAGCTCCCTCTCTTCCTCAAAAACTTTTACAAAGGGCTCATTATAGCGGGCAGTAACATTCCAGTCTATACTTCTAACATCATCCCCAAACTGATAAGCACGAACTTCGCTAAACGTCATTCCTCTCCCTTTAAACGTAGAATGATATTCCCCGCCAAAGACATGATCGCTCAGTCTTCGGGTTTTAATTTCAATCTTTCGTACTTTTTTAAGGAGTTCTTTTGTATCCATCTTTTTCAATAAACAATTCTCAATAATCAATAAACATTCGTTTACCAGATCATTGTTAACCGATAATTGTTAATTGTTACGGTACTTCAATCTCGTTTACAATCTTATTTATAAGATCTTCTGAAGTGATATTTTCAGCTTCGGCCTCGTAAGTGATTCCAATTCTATGGCGAAGTACATCATGTACCACAGCACGAACATCTTCAGGAACCACATACCCACGTCGCTTTATAAACGCATAACATTTGGCAGCCATGGCGAGGTTTATACTTCCCCTTGGAGATGCACCAAAATTAATAAGCGGCTTAATATCTTCAAGATTATATTTTTCAGGGGTACGGGTGGCAAAAATGATATCAAGTATATATTTTTCTATTTTTTCATCCATATAGACCTCTCGTACTGCACTTTGAGCGCGCAGGATCTGCTCAAGATCCACAACTGGATTTACTTTTTCAAATCCACCTTTAAGGTTGGCCCTGATGATGAGTTGTTCCTCAGCCATTTGAGGATATTTGATCACTGTTTTCAGCATAAATCGGTCTACCTGAGCTTCAGGCAAAGGATAAGTTCCTTCCTGCTCTACCGGGTTTTGAGTGGCCATCACCAAAAATGGCTTATCCAATATAAAAGTTTCATCGCCAATGGTTACCTGCTTTTCCTGCATCGCCTCCAACAAAGCCGATTGAACCTTGGCCGGAGCACGGTTAATCTCATCTGCCAGAACGAAATTTGCGAAAATAGGACCTTTTTTTATACTGAAATCATTCACCTTCATATTATAGATAAGCGTTCCCACCACATCTGCAGGTAAAAGGTCTGGTGTAAATTGTATTCTACTGAAACTTCCGTGAACGGCCTGTGACAGGGTATTAATGGCAAGGGTTTTTGCGAGACCAGGCACACCTTCCAATAAGATATGTCCCTGCCCCAAAAGCCCAATAAGCAAGCGTTCTACCATGTGCTTTTGCCCCACGATCACTTTATTCATTTCTCGTGTAAGAATGTCTACAAAAGCACTTTCTCTTTCAATTTTCTCGTTAATACTGGCAATATCAACAGATGAATCGTTTTCCATCATGATTTTCAGATTTTGATGTCGTGAATATACGTACTTGTAGTAAGCGTCGCAAATTGAAAATTTATTGGATTTAGCATTGTTAAAATTTGGTTAAAATAAAAAGGCAGTGCTTTTAAACACTGCCTTTTAAATACAATTTATTTGTTTCTATTAAAGTTCCAGATCTCCAAGATCTGTTGTTTCATTAGGTTTTACCTGTACATCACTCAGTGCAAAAACGCTAAGGCCACTGGAAACCTCAGGGATCACCTGTAAATTATACTGCCCTGCAGGAACTCCGTTAAGCGCAAAATCTCCATCAGCATTGGTATACGCAGAAATAGTCACGCTGCTATTACTTATTTTCACCAGACTTTGAACATTGGTCTCGATACTTGCAGGAATAACAACGGTTCCAACCACCATTCCGGCATTGGCTTCCGCAGTTAACCTAATTACAGGTTTTAAACTATACCCCCCATTCCCCTGGGTCACGATAGACTCCTCCACATCGAAATCCAGAAGAAATGCATAATTTTCGCCTTCCTCTAATTGCTGATTTAACTGAAGCTTTAAACCAGACTGCTGAGCGCTGGGAGTATTTAAAGGTCTGGTTTCTCCATTTACCACTACCGTATTTTCGGTTCCAAGAACTAGTCTCATTTGGCTTACGAAACCGGCAGGTACTTCAGAATCTACAAGAAGTTGGGAAACACCGCCCGTTAATTCCAATAGGTCATAAACCCCAGTTTGAACATCATTAAGGCTTACCCAACCTTCAGCATCTGTTTCAACTTCAGCATCTGCATCAGCTTCTACTTTAATTTGCACATCCTGAACATCGATGTTCACAGCATCATAATCTCCGGGAGCATCGGTCATTCTAACCGTCATCATAGCTTTCCCATCTGTCGCACCGTTGTTGGAATCATCATCGCTACAACTAGCGAATCCCAGTGAAATTAAAGTTGCCAACATTAAACTCTTTAAAGCTCCGTTTTTTAAATATCTCATAAGTAGATTTTTATTAGTTATGGCAGGATAACGGCAAGTCTTGTGCAAGATTTTGAGCATATTTGAATTTTAACTCTTTTTAACGGAACTTAACCATGCTTTAATAACCTCATGCGTTTTGCTAAATAATACTTTCTTACATTAGAAATAAAATCAAAAATATGAAAACAGCCCTGATAACTGGTGCTACGAGCGGGATAGGGAAATCTACAGCCATCCGGTTCGCTCTCGAAGGATTTAAACTTATTTTATGCGGAAGACGTACGGACCGCCTGGAACAGTTGAAAAAGGAATTATCTGTAGAAACTTCGGTACATCTCCTCAGTTTTGATGTGAGGAATAAAGAAGAGGTTTTTAATAATATTAAATCCATCCCCGAAGAATTTAGCGAAATTGATATTCTGGTAAATAATGCGGGAAATGCCCATGGACTAGATCCCATTCAGGATGGAAACACCGATGACTGGGATACTATGCTGGATATAAATGTGAAGGGTTTACTTTATGTTACCAAAGCAATTGTACCGGGAATGTTGGAAAGACAATCAGGACACATCATTAATATTGGTTCTACTGCCGGAAAAGAAGTTTACCCAAATGGGAATGTGTATTGCGCCAGCAAACATGCAGTAGATGCCATAAACCATGGAATGAGAATAGACCTGAATGGAAATGGAATTCGAGTTGGTGCCGTTAATCCCGGATTAACTCAAACAGAATTCAGTGATGTACGTTTTAAGGGCGATACAGATAAAGCTGAAAAAGTTTATCAGGGATTTCAGCCACTACAACCGGAAGATATTGCCGATATTATTCACTTTGTGGTGACCAGACCTTATCACGTAAATATTGCCGATCTTACCGTGATGCCTACCGCCCAGGCTTCCAGTACTCTCATTTCTAAAGATTAATTATTCTTTATTAATATTATTTATTTAAATGGCTCATTATCAAAATTTTGAAGAATTAGAGATTTATAAACTATCACGAGCTCAATGTGTTCAGATTTGGAGGCTAATGAATGAGACAAATCTTTCAAAAGACTTCAAATTAAGAGATCAAATTAATGGTTCATCCGGTTCAGTAATGGGCAATATCGCAGAAGGTTTTGGAAGAGGAGGAAATAAAGAATTTATTCAATTTCTGAGTTTTGCCAGAGGTTCTAATTATGAAACCAAAGCTCAACTCCAAAGAGCTTTAGACAGAGATC
Organism: Christiangramia sp.; assembly: GCF_029937855.1. Classification (GTDB taxonomy): domain Bacteria; phylum Bacteroidota; class Bacteroidia; order Flavobacteriales; family Flavobacteriaceae; genus Christiangramia. The sequence continues at coordinate 201,757 of NZ_JAPYPC010000001.1, read as the reverse complement.
ATATATCGTTAAATGAGTATGAGCTTTTAGCCAGAAAAATCTGAAATTATAAATGAGCAAATTTCAAAATTCATGAATTTTTTGAGATCATCAGAAAGAAAAGGCTCTAAATACGATTGAATAATTAATGGAAAATAACCCATGATCAACAAACGCCTTCTTATAAAAAACCTGCTTGCGCACAATGATGAGAACAGCTTTTATGATAAAAAGCGGCAGTTGAATATTGGCGAAAAAGAAGGCAAGGCTAAATTCTTAAAACATATTTGTGCACTTTCTAACTCTAATCCTGAAAACAACTCTTATATCGTGATTGGAGTAGAAGATGAAGACAGTAAAATTATTGGCATCGATTTTTTTGACGACAGTAAAATTCAAAACCTGGTGAATGCCTATTTAAGCAATCCACCAATTATATCGTACGAAAATATTCCATTCCCACATTTACCAGATCATTTAGTGGTTGGATTGGTTACTATTCGACCCAACCACGGAAAAATTTGTTCCTTTAGAAAGAATATTTGGAAATATTTTGGTGGCTCTGTTTTTTTTAGGGATGGAAGTATAAGCATGCCGAAGGTTTTTGATATCGAAATAAGGGATTTAAATTCCCCGATAGTTGCCTCTATTGAGAATCATTCTCATAACAACCTCGAATATACCCTGGATGGTGTTTTTGATTTTATGAAAAAACGCCGTGATTACAACCCAACTTATAAGGTTTTTAAAGAATATTTTGTGGTTTGTTGGGCTGGAAAACAGAAAAAAATAAAAGAAAAAAAATATTTTTCCCGGGTAGATATAGAACTTATTAATGAACAGGTAAAACTTTTTTATTCTGACCTTGATGAGGTAAGTATTGTTCAGGATAAGGATCAATTTAAAATAACAGAATATGTTCATCTGGGGCTGCACGATCAATTTCAATATTATCCTTTGGAAGAAGTTACTATCAGATTTCGGGATAATGGAAGCTACGATATAGATAGTAAATTATTATTCGAGCCTCCCACATTTGATAAAAAAACCCTTTTTCATATTTACAATACCAACCAGGCGGTTATCAAAAAACTAAAAAAAGGATATGAACTTAATGCAGGAGATAAAAAAGACCTGAAAAATTTACCGTCCACGTATTTATTATGTTATTTAAATAATTTTACCGAAGCTTTAACCAAACTCGAGGAAGCCAAACCTTATATTAAGGCTTACAGCAGGGAAATTTATAATTCGTATAAGGAGAGTATGCGAATTTTACGAAAGGTGAAATACAATTAATATGTCTAGAAAATTAGTGATTGGGGATTTACATGGCGGACTGAAAGCACTCATCCAGCTACTCGAAAGGATAGACCTTGCCCCAAAAGATGAACTTATCTTTCTTGGAGATTATGTAGATGGATGGAGTGATTCTGCAAATACCGTTACGTATCTTATAGAACTTGCCAAGCAAAATTCCTGCATTTTTATAAGAGGAAATCACGATGACCTTGCTCATAAATGGCTGGAAACGGGCGAAATGAACCAAAAATGGTTGGAACACGGAGGGCAATCAAGCATTAACGCTTATCGAAATTTTGATGAAGAACAAAAGAAAGCTCATATAAATTTCTACAGGGAGATGTTTAATTATCACAAAGATGAGAAGGGACGTTTATATGTTCATGCAGGATTTACGAATCTTCATGGCCCCGACTTTGAATATCACGATACAGGGTTTTACTGGGACCGAACCTTGTGGGAGATGGCATTGGCCATGAAAGAAGACCTTAAACCGGAAGATGATTTTTACCCTAAAAGGCTTCGGCATTTCCAGGAGATCTATATTGGGCATACTCCGGTCACCCGTATTGGGCATGATAAGCCGGTAAAAAAAGCGAATATTTGGAACGTAGATACAGGCGCTGCTTTTAAAGGCGCTATTTCAGCAATTGATGTAGATTCTAAAGAAGTGTACCAAAGTGATCCTGTTTTTACGCTCTATCCTGAAGAACAGGGTAGAAATTAGGCTTTTTTTATCAGCTTCTAACAGCATATTCATATATTTGAAGTTCAATATTTTCCATTTTTAAACTCATGGACAATTTGAAATTATAAAAACTGCATGCTTATTGCAGTGATTAATAAAAAATAAGCCATAAAATTTATTTGGCTTATCATTGTTTGAATAAAGATTTAATAAATGGCATTAGACAATATACGTTTAGAAGTAATGCAAACCGTCGAAAAATCCGTTCAGGGTTTTATTGACCAATACCTTATTCCCGTTGATGAAATTTGGCAACCTACAGATATGCTACCCAACCTTCAGGATGATAATGGTTTTGAGGAAGTGCATCAAATAAGAGAAGAAGCCAAGGAATTAGGATATGATTTCTGGGTAGTTCTCGTAGCAGATATGGTAACTGAAGAAGCCCTGCCTACTTACGAGTCATGGCTTATGGATATGGAAGGGGTAGAACAGCATGGAGCACAACGAGGCGAACAAAACGCCTGGGCAAAATGGGTTAGACACTGGACCGGAGAAGAGAACCGACATGGTGATACTTTAAATAAATACTTATATCTCTCCGGAAGGGTTGACATGAAGGAAATTGAAAAAACCACTCAGCACCTTATCAATGATGGTTTTGATATTGGAACCGGCCGGGATCCTTACCGAAACTTTGTATATACCAGTTTTCAGGAATTAGCAACTAATATTTCACATAAACGTGTAGGACAGTTAGCTAAAAAGAAAGGAAATAAGATGCTTGGCAAAATGTGTAATATCATAGCCGGGGACGAGATGAGGCATTATATGGCATACCGGGAGTTTGTAAAGACCATCTTTGAGCATGATCCAAGTGAAATGATGTTGGCTTATGTAGATATGATGAAAAAGAAAATCGTGATGCCCGCTCAATTTATCAGGGAATCCGGACAGGGTATTGCTGAAGCTTTTGAGAATTTTTCGAATGCAGCGCAAAGATTAGGAGTTTATACAACCTATGACTATATTGATATTCTGAAAAAGCTAAATGGTTACTGGGAGATAGATAAAATGAGATCCCTTACCGATGAAGCTGAAAAAGCCAGAGACTATTTAATGGCTTTACCGGATAGAATGACTAGAATCGCCGACAGGATCGCTGTTCCTCAGGATCAGCATAAATTCAAGTGGGTTGAAACTAATGGAATGGTTTAATCTATCAGCTTTATTATAGAATTACGAACCCTGCGCAAATCCAGCAGGGTTTTTTAATTTGTAAACCAGGAATAAAATACCTACTATGAAAAAAATAATATCACTGTTGATGCTTATCCTTATTACCAAAATTGGGGTTGCTCAAAATGCTGAAAAACAGAACGAAATAAAATTAAATATTGCCAATACCATAGCCATAGCCTCGGTAGAGTTTGGATATGAACGTTTCCTGGACGATCATCAGTCTATTGAAGGGACTATTTTAATTAACGACCGGATAAATTATCATTCTGAAAGCGGGTCAAGGGATTTCCAGACAAACAGTTTCAAACTGGGTTATAACTATTATTTCGGGGAAGACTACGCCGCGTCTGGCTTATATATGAATCCATTTCTTAAGTATAGGACCGGAGAATTCAGTGAAGAAACAAGAGATGTTGTAGAGCCGGAATTTTCGAGCCCTACCATCACAGATATGAATTCTTTTATAATAGGAATAGGAACGGGTTATAAATGGAATTTCAATGATACCTTTGTTTTAGGCCCTTTTATAAACGTGGGGAGGAACTTCAGCGATGAAGTGAAAGATCGTTTTTCGGCAATAGAATTTAATGCAGGCTTTAATATTGGCTACAGATTTTAATATTCCCACTGAAATTAAAAAAAAGACTGTCTAAAAAGTCATTATTTCGTAAAACTGTTCCGAAAGTTTTCGGGATTGATTCAGCTTTTAATTGATTATTATTTTCAATTAATTAAAATCCTGAATAAATTCAGGATGGGATTTTCTCGACTTTTAAGCACCTGTTTTTTTATGAACTATGTAGAAACTGGTCTTTCCAGGCCTTATAACTGGCCAGATCTTTTTCCATTAAGTTAAGACAAAATGCTATTACTGCTGCATCATCTAAATATCCAAGTACTGGGATAAAATCTGGAATAAGATCTATGGGAGATAATACATATAATAATGCGGCCCCGGCGGCGGCTATGATGTTAAAAGGAACTTCACGATAATCCCCGCGCGCATAATCCCTAACCAAAGAAAATAGCAGCCTGGCGTCATCTATATATCGTTTCAATTTGCCCTTGTTCTCAAATTTTTCCAGGATCTTATCTTCATTCTCTACTACTTTTCCAACATCCTCCTGCTCAAACTCTTCCGTTCTCTTAGCATGTTCCTCCTTCGCTCTTTCTTCTGAAAATGTGCTCATAAACCCTATAGTATTAAATTGAAACCGAAAATAAAGATTATTATATCTCGGGACAAAAATAGCTTTCTATTTAAGTTGGATTTAACTATGAATTATGATCACGCCCTTAGAATTTTTAAACATCAGTAAATAAAAAAGCCTGCTTTAAAATAAAACAGGCTTTAATCACACTTAAAAAACTAAACTATAAATCGAATTTTATTCCCTGTGCCAGCGGCAGTTCAGTAGTATAATTGATCGTATTGGTTTGTCTTCTCATATAAATCTTCCAGGCATCAGATCCAGATTCGCGGCCTCCACCGGTTTCTTTCTCACCTCCAAAAGCTCCACCAATCTCAGCTCCTGAAGTACCAATATTTACATTGGCAATTCCACAATCTGAACCTTCAGAAGAAAGAAATCTTTCTGCCTCTCTAAGGTTGTTCGTCATAATTGCTGAAGATAGTCCTTGTTTTACCCCATTCTGAAGTTTAAGCGCGTCACTTACATCTCCAGAATACTTCATAAGATAAAGCACCGGAGCAAAGGTTTCATGCTGTACGATCTCAAAATGATTTTCAGCTTCAGCAATGGCAGGTTTTACATAGCATCCGCTTTCGTAACCTTCACCTTCCAAGACTCCGCCTTTCACTAAAATTTTTCCACCCTCTTCCACCACTTTATCTAAAGCAGCCTGATAATTTTTAACCGCATCCTTATCTATAAGCGGCCCCACATGATTATTTTCATCCAACGGATTTCCTATTCTAATCTGTTTATAGGCCTTAACTACAGCATCTTTTACCTTATCATATACATCTTCGTGCACGATGAGCCTTCTTGTAGAGGTACAACGTTGGCCACAGGTTCCTACCGCACCAAAAACAGCCCCAATCACCGTATTTTTAATATTGGCATCTGGAGTCACGATAATGGCGTTGTTTCCGCCTAATTCCAATAAGGTCTTTCCTAACCTTGCAGCCACCGCCTGAGCAACGATTTTACCCATTCTTATAGATCCTGTTGCAGAAATCAAAGGAACGCGTTCATCTTTGGTCATCATTTCACCTACTTTATAATCTCCCGTAATCAAACTGGAAATTCCTGCAGGCACTTTATTTTCTTTAAAAACCCTTGCTGCGATATTTTGACAGGCAACTGAAGTTAGTGGTGTTTTTTCTGAACCTTTCCAAATACATGCATCGCCACAAACCCATGCTAACGCTGTATTCCAGGACCAAACAGCCACAGGGAAGTTAAAAGCAGAAATAATCCCAACTACTCCAAGTGGATGGTATTGTTCGTACATTCTATGTCCTGGGCGTTCACTATGCATGGTCAATCCATGTAACTGGCGCGATAGTCCAACCGCGAAGTCACAGATATCTATCATTTCCTGAACTTCTCCCAGACCTTCCTGGTAAGATTTTCCCATTTCATAAGAAACGAGTTTCCCCAAAGGTTCTTTAAGCCTTCTTAATTCGTCATTGAACTGTCTAACCACTTCACCACGTTGCGGTGCAGGCCAGGTTCTCCATTCTTTAAAACCTTTCTCGGCAGTAGTGATCACTTTTTCATAATCCTCTTTTGTAGTAGCTTTTACTTTACCTATAAGTGCTCCATCAACAGGAGAATAAGATTCTATGATATCTCCATTACTAAACCAGTCATTTCCGGTTGAGGTTCCGTTATTGATGTCGTTCAAACCTAAATCTTTCAGGGCTTGTTTAATCCCGAATTCTTCAGCGATTTTGCTCATTAATTTGTGTTTTTATCGATTAATTTGTGTAGTTATTGCGAAAATAGGAAAAATAAACCGCTATTCCTCAACTGCTGTAAACCGTTCATCAACAGGCATAACTTCTCCGCAATTATTACAGGTTCGAAGATCTTTGTTCCCGTAAAATTCTTTGAAGTGCTTTAAAAAATCTGTTTCTATATCCCGAAGCGGAAAAAAAACTTCATATAATTTATTATTACAATTATCACAATACCACATCAAACCATCTTTGCCTTCTTCATTCAATCTTTTTCGTTCTACCACCAGGCCAATAGAATTATCATGTCTCACGGGAGAATGCGGAACCTTGGCCGGGTGAAGGTACATATCTCCCGGTTCCAGTTTCATGGTTTTCCTTTTACCATTTTCTTGAATATGTACTTCAATCGTGCCTTCAAGCTGGTAGAATAATTCTTCGGTTTCATTATAATGATAATCTTTACGGGCATTTGGACCCGCTACGACCATCACAATATAATCTCCGGATTCTTTATAAAGGTTCCTGTTTCCTACCGGAGGTTTCAAACTTTCCCGGTTCTGTTCAACCCATTTATTTAAATTGAAAGGTTTTTCTACTGGCATAACAAAAATTTTACTTAAAATTACTGAATATGCACCGAACTAGCCGGTTTCGGGCTGTTATTTTTGATAATTTGATTAACTTTCGACTTAAATCTATCAATATGAAAAATCTACTGCTACTTTTCAGCCTTATCTGTCTAATTTCCTGTAATGATGCTAACCAGTCTACACAGGATTATGTTCAGGAAGATTCCGAAAAAAACACTAAAAATGACAGTGTCCAAAATTTTGGAATTGTTATCCACGGGGGAGCCGGGACCATTCTAAAAGAAAATATGAGTGACTCGCTGGAACAGGCCTATAAAGACAAATTAGAGGAGGCCATTAAAACAGGCCACGAAATCCTTGCCAATGGAGGAACAGCACTGGAAGCAGTACAGAGAACTATAAATGTGATGGAAGATAGTCCGTTGTTTAACGCAGGAAAAGGGGCGGTCTTTACCAATGAAGGTAAAAATGAACTGGATTCTTCCATTATGGACGGTAAAACACTTAATGCTGGTGCCGCTGCCGGGGTTACTAACGTGAGAAACCCCATTAATCTGGCTTATGAAGTCATGACAAATTCAGAACACGTTTTGCTTTCAGGTAAAGGAGCGGAAGAATTTGCCAAAGAGCAGGGCCTTGAAATTGTTGACCCTGAATACTTTTATACTGAAAATCGCTTCAAAGCGATGGAAAGAGCCCGCGAAAGAGCTAAAGAGAAGAGCAATAAAACTGCTTTCTACGATCCATTTGTAAAGGATGAAAAATTTGGAACGGTAGGTTGTGCAGCACTTGATAAAAATGGAAATCTCGCAGCCGGAACATCAACCGGAGGAATGTCTAATAAAAAATATAACCGGATTGGTGATGCACCTATTATTGGAGCAGGAACCTATGCCAATAATAAAACAGTTGCGATTTCAAGCACCGGATGGGGTGAATATTTTATTAGAGGAGTGGTAGCCTATGATATTTCTGCAATGATGGAATATAAAAGAGTTTCTTTAAAAGAAGCCACTCATGAAGTTATTCAGAATAAACAACCGGAATTAGGTGGTAGCGGCGGAATTATCGCTATAGATAACAAGGGAAATGTCTCTATGGAATTTAATACTGCTGGAATGTATCGCGCCACGATGAATGCAAACGGAGATCTTGAAATAGGCATTTACGAAGAATAAGCCTCCTTCAAAAATTAACCTAACCCGGATGTTCGCTCCGGGTTTTTTTATATCTGGAATTTAACGATTAATTAGAGGGTTTCCAATATAGAAATAACTGAACTAAATGTATTTTCGCACTTCAAAATTTTTCCTGTATCGCTGCTTCCAAAAAGTTAATTGAAGTTGGTCCTCTAACCACCAGATTGAGGACTTAATTTAAAAAATATGCAAAAATTATTAGTACTGTTAGTTTTATTTATCGGATTACTGCCACCAAGTTTAATTGCGCAGGAAAATGCTAAAAACGATAGTCTTCCCACTACCTGGGAATTGATGAAATATGATGGAGCAAGTGCTTTTGCCGGACTAAAAAAAGCCTATACTGCTCCGTTAAACTGGCAGAAGGATGATTTTATTACTGCAGGAGCGGTGGTTCTGGGAACAGCAGCCCTTTACACCTTTGATGAGGAATCCAGCGATTATTTTAGAAAGCAGGGGGAAGGCGCCCCTCAATTGGTAAGAGATATTGGCTGGTATTTTGGTAGTCCCCAGAATAATTACGGACTTACCGGAGCCGTTTATCTGGTTGGTGTTTTTACTAAGAATGAAAAAATAAGGAAAACTGGTGTGTTAATGATCTCTGCTGCAACAGCTTCAGGAATTATTCAATCCATTTCTAAAACAGCAGTGGGCAGAGCCAGACCCACAGCTGAAGAGGGTAAAAATAGTTTTAAACCCTTCAGTAGTGAAGGCCAGTATCATGCTTTTCCTTCTGGCCACACTATATTATCTTTTACTACTATGTATGCGCTTTCCAAACAATTTAAAAATCCATTTATAAAAGCAGGGCTCATGGGCGTGGGTCTTATTTCGCCAGTTTCAAGATTATGGTCTGGTGCGCACTGGTTAACCGATGTGGGATTAAGCCTTGCGCTGAGTGTGGCGGTAGTAGATACGATAGATAAGTATTTAAGTACCGAAAGAAATTATGAAGATGCTGATAAAAATGGGATCAGCTGGAAGATGCATCTTGGACTTGGCAGGGTTGGTATTGTAGGTACTTTTTAAGTCTTTCTTAAATAATTTGTGCCCGATAATCCCTAAATTTATTTAAAACTCGAATTGTTATGAAAAGTAGTTTTAGTAAAATTATTAAAAGTGAAACACCTGTTCTTATCGATTTCTATGCCGACTGGTGTGGCCCCTGTAAAACCCTTGCCCCTATTCTAAAAGATGTAAAGGAAGAACTTGGGGATAAGGTGAAAATTGTAAAAATAGATGTTGATAAAAACCAGGCTTTAGCATCCAAATATCAGGTGCGTGGCGTCCCAACCATGATACTTTTTAAGAATGGAGCGCAGGTTTGGAGACAGTCTGGAGTACTTCAGAAGCACGAGATTAAAGACAAAATCACTTCTGCCTGACTATAAATCTTCAAGCGGAGGAACCGTCAAGTTCTCAACATCCCATTCAGCTAATTCAGCTCCCGCCTGATACGCACTTTCCAGAAATTTCAACAGCGATTTTCCAGGATCATTTTCCTTTAAAAGCTCTGCATAGGTTAAAATAGCCATCGGATTCCCATTATTGATAACCCATTTTGCCGCATTTGGTTTAAGGGCCTTTTTTTCCAACCCTTTTGGTGCAGGATACGTATAAGAATAGAATGCCGGTTCCTGCATATTTTCATCACCCGCCCAAAAACCAAAACTTATACATTCATGGGTGTAAGCATCTTTATCTGAAATTCGTGCTTCTTTAGGCATTTCCGGAGCTTTTTTTCCGGAAAAACGAGTTACCGCCAGATCCAGCGAATGCCAATATAGGTGAATAGGGCAGGTCTTTCCGTAAAATCTTCCGCTAAATTCTTTAAATATCGAATCTATCCAGAGAAAAGTTCTCCAGAAAGCATTGCTATACTCCATTTCATAATAATGTAAGTCTGTTATTTCTGAAAATCTGTTATCAATATTTAAATCATAGGGTTTATCGTTCATCTTCACCTGAATATCAAGATCCTCTAAAAAGTTAATCACATTATTATAAAACGTAGCTACGGGAAGCCCATTGTATAAATCAAAATCTTTGAGTTCTCCGGTACTCTTAGTAATCTCCAGTTTATTCTGAAGTATATTCAGATTAAGCGAAAATGAATCAAAACCGTTATTTATGGGAATAGACCTGGTGGTAAAGCCTTTATCATAAACATATAGTGTGATATACCACCAATGATTTTTTCGCGGAGCAAAACACATCCTAATTTTTCCTAAAATTTGAACATACAGATGAAGGGTCAGCTTTTTATTTTCGTTGTCCAGGTATTTAAGTACAGGTAAATCATTGGTTGAGCCCATAATTTTAGTTGAGTTTACTTCCTTTGGCCACCCACCATGGATGAACTTCCACTTTAAGCCTGCCCGCTTTTACCATAGGATCCAGTTTAGCCAGACTATCAGCTTCTTTTTGGGTTGCAGTATTAAAAACTACGATACCCCTTAGATCGCCATCATCTCCCATAGGTCCGGTTAAACTGGTATAACCTTCTACTGAAAGACGTTCTAAATACGCCATATGACTTTTCTGAAGTTCAGCAGCCTCGGTAGAACCCTGACTACGATTGGGACCGGCTTTTAAAAATACCATATAATATTGCTGCATCAAATAGGTGGTATCCCCTTCTTTATAACTAAAAGTTTTATAGCCTTTCTCTTTAAGACCAGTTTCAATATCAGGCATTTCATGCTTCTTTCCACCTAAAGTATCTTTAGTTCCTGCTTTTTCAGGTTCAGAAAGATTTTTTGGATTATCGGTACACGCTAATCCCAGCCCAAGAATCATAGAGAATAACAGCTTTCTCATTGATGCCAGTTTATATATGGTTTAGCTATTAAATTCGAATTATAATATTTCAGGTCCCCTGTCACTTCTTCTCCTAACCAGTCTGGTTTTTCAAATTCTTCCTCTTCACTAGTAAGTTCTATTTCGGCTAAAACAAGTCCTCTATTTTCGCCCAGAAATTCATCTACTTCATACGTATGCTTTCCCTTCGGAATTAGATATCTGTATTTTTCGATTTTTCCAGGTTCACATAATTTCAATAACTGCTTTGCCTCCGCTGTTTCAATCTCTTTCTCCCATTCAAATCTTGATAAACCATTCTTTGAAGACTTCCCTTTAATGGTCATAAAAGCCTTTTCCCCACTTATACGAATTCTTATAGTTCTTTCTGGATGCGTATTTAAATAAGCCTGTACAAAATGTGTTTTCTTAGAAGCCTGTTCTTTAAAGTCTACTGAACCAACTAAAAATTTTCGCTCTATTTCCTGCATTTTCTTACTTTCTTTCTGCAATACTTTTTATTTCATCTGAAGGTATCCTTCTACTTTTATAATCATTATTAGCCAAATATATCATAGCCTTTGCAATAGTTTCCGGATGTATACTTCTGTACTTCTTTAGCTTGCCTACCAGCAAATGATCTCCAAGGCTCATTATTTTTTTCGAAATAAATTCAAAAGGTCTGCTTTCTTCTCGTTTTCCACCAATTAATGAAGGTTGAAGAATATAAGTGTTCCTAATTTTTTCTTCCAGAACAGCTCCCTCCATTTCGCCTTTTACCTTATTATAAAAGAACCTGCTTTTCTCATCGGCTCCCATGGCTGAAATAACCTGAAAAGTATGTATGTTATTTCTACTGCAGAGCTTTGCTGCAGTAGCCGGTATGCCAAAATCCACCTTGCGATAAACCTCCGTATCGGGTGTCTTCTTTTGAGTACTTCCAATACAGCAGTAAACCTCATCTGCAGTAAACAGATCTGCGACTTTTTCAAGTTCAAAAAGATCGATAAGATACTCCTCCAGCTTTTCACTTTTTTGCTGAACATGGTTTCTAGAAAAGACTTTTATTTTTCTATACCTGGCATCCTCGATAAGTTTTCTAAGTAAAATACTTCCGGTTAACCCGGTGGCACCTAAAATTATGGCAGTTTTTTGTTCCATTTTGAATAACGTCTTCTTTCAAAGATAAGTTTTATGTTCCAAAGGAAATTATATCCTTAGAAATGGATTCAGAAATGCTTTAATCAGAAACTGCATGGACCATCACAAGTTTCACTAAATTTACCAGGTGGAAAGACTTCGCAAAATAATCCATATAGACATGGATGCTTTCTATGCTTCTGTGGAGCAACTTGATAACCCGGAACTTCAGGGTAAACCAGTGGCAGTGGGCGGAAGTTCACAAAGAGGAGTGGTAAGCGCCGCTAGTTACGAAGCCAGAAAATTTGGGGTAAGAAGCGCCATGAGCAGTGTAATTGCCAAACGAAATTGTCCTGATCTAATTTTTGTAAAACCAAGATTTGAACGCTATAAGGAAATTTCTTCACAGATACGAGAAATCTTTTTTGAATATACAGACCTGGTAGAACCACTTTCCCTAGATGAAGCCTATTTGGATGTCACCGAAAATAAAAAAGGAAATCCCAGCGCCACTTTAATAGCAAAACAAATTAGAGATCGCATTAAGGAGAAAACGGGACTCAATGCTTCCGCAGGGATTTCTATCAATAAGTTCATTGCGAAAGTTGCCAGCGACATTAATAAACCAAACGGACAAAAAACGGTGCAGCCGGAAGAGGTGATTGAATTTCTTGAGGAGCTAGATATTAGAAAATTCTATGGAGTTGGAAAAGTGACTGCTGAAAAAATGTACCGACTGGGAATTTTCAGCGGAAAAGATCTGAAATCAAAATCTGAGGAGTATCTAACCAGGCATTTTGGGAAAAGTGGCAGCCATTTTTATAATGTGGTTCGCGGGATCCATCTTAGTGAGGTAAAACCACATCGTATTAGAAAATCCCTCGGTGCCGAACGAACTTTTAATGAAAATATAGCTTCGGAAATCTTTATGTTGGAAAGGCTTGAAAATATTGCTGAAGAGATTGAGCGTCGCTTGAAGAAAAGTAAAGTGGCCGGAAAAACGATTACTTTAAAAATAAAATATAGTGATTTTACCCTGCAAACACGCAGCAAGACGATCGATTATTATATTTCAGACAAGGATCTTATCCTTGAAATCGCCAAAGATCTATTATATCAGGAAAAAATGAAAAATTCAGTAAGACTACTGGGAATTTCGCTTTCTAACCTCAACACTGATAAAGCAGATTCACAGGAAGAAAAAAAGGAAATATTTGTGCAACTAAAGTTCAAATTTTGATAATATCCCTGGTATCAAAATTCAATTGAAAAAGCCACGAATATGCCAGTGTATTCGTGGCTTTATAGTATTTAAAAGAATTTATTCTATTTCAGAAACCCTTAATGTATTCACCATTCCTTTTGCTGTAATAGGCATTGCTGCCAGGTTGATGGTGAAATCCCCTGTTTCAACAAATTTTGTTTTTTTAGCCATACCGCTAATATCTTCTATGGTTTCATCTGTACTTACAAACTTATCATAATAAAAAGCTTTCACCCCCCAAAGCAGACTTAACTGATTTAAAATTCTCCTATTGGAAGTAAAAACCAGAATGTGCGCTTCCGGTCTCCAGGCAGAGATTTGAAAAGCAGTATAACCACTATTTGTTAACGTACAAATAGCTTTAGCTTTAATTTCATTGGCCATATGGGCTGCGTGGTAACAAACCGCTTTGGTAATATATCTCTTTGTTCGTACATGAGGTGGCTCATGAGGGACTTTAATTAGAGGAGAATTCTCTACACTTTGTAAAATTTGAGACATCTTTTGAATCACCTGAACCGGATATTGTCCTACAGAAGTTTCCCCGCTCAACATCACCGCATCTGCCCCATCCATCACAGAGTTTGCTACATCATTCACCTCTGCTCTTGTAGGAGTTAGGCTGGTGATCATAGTTTCCATCATCTGGGTAGCAATAATCACCGGAATTCTCGCTTTTTTAGCGGTTAGCACCAGCTTTTTCTGAATTAAGGGAACTTCCTGCGCTGGAATTTCAACTCCTAGATCTCCACGGGCTACCATAAGTCCGTCGCAATAAGCCACAATTTTATCAATATTGGCTACTCCTTCCGGCTTTTCAATTTTAGCTACAATAGGGATCTTATATTTAGAATGCTGTTTGATCAATTCCTGAAGCTCCATAAGATCTTCAGCATGTCTTACGAAAGAAAGCGCCATCCAATCCACTCCCATTTCACAGGCGAATATGGCATCTTTCACATCTTTTTCAGTCAGGGCCGGTAATGATATACTGGTATTGGGAAGATTAACACCTTTCTTCGATTTTAAAGGTCCACCCTGGATTACTTTGGTTTCAACCTCATCCTTTTTATTGGTTTTCACCACTTCAAAGATTAGTTTTCCGTCATCCAATAATATCCTTTCTCCCGCTTTTACGTCCTGCGGAAAAGAGTCATAATTCATATAAACTCTTTCTGCAGTACCTTTGAATTCCTTTCCGGTAGCAAAAACAATGCGGTCTCCTTCATTTACGACCACTTCTTCCTTCATCACGCCAACTCTTAGTTTTGGCCCCTGCAGGTCTCCCAAAATCGCTGCCGTAAAACCATCTTCTTCGTTTAATTCCCTGATCATCTGGATCCTTTCCCTTACATCATCATAATTCGCATGAGAAAAATTGATGCGAAACACGTTCACACCTTCCTGCAGCATTCTTCTTAAAATATCTTTACTACTGGTCGCAGGACCTAATGTGGCGACTATTTTTGTTTTTTTGTTGGTAGGCATTATTCGAATATTAGGTTTTGTTTGGATTTTAAATTTTCTATGTCAATCGCGTATGCAGCCTGTACTCCGGGTATATGCCCTATGGTCTGCAGGATCCTGTTAAATTCTTTCGGAAGTATCTCTTCCCCTATTTTAAGGAAAAAATCAACTTGATTATATTCAGGAATCAAATGCACTTCCTGAGGACTTAGTTCTTCTTCTTTAAAAAGCGATCCTGAACTAAGGATCTTTTTTGGCTCTCCCTTGAATTTATTTGCCACAAGCTCTAAACTGTAATAATAATTCGAGTCTTTGTGCGAAAACAATGCATATAAGGCATCATATTCAGTATGATTAAAATCAACATCTTTTCGCTCCCTTTCGAGCCTGATTTTAAGATATTTATTTAAAAAATACGCCATTTTATATCCCTCGAGTGAGGAATAAATGGCGATTAAATTAAAATGTTCATCTTCAACTTCCAGAAGAACTTTATGCGATTGCATAAACTTTTACTTTAAGGTTAAAGATACTATATGATTAACAAATTGAAGATAATTAGCCCTAAAAATCAGCAATTATTTACGAAAACGTTTTAGTTTTCAAAGAATCCTTAAAAAATTAATCCATTTTGTTTTGAAGGGCGTAATAAGCTCTTTTTGAGGCTTTTTCTTCAGCTTTCTTTTTTGAAGTTGCTCGGGCCTTAGCCACCACCCGGCCATTTATACGCAATTTTACAGCGAAATGTTTAAGCTCATCATTTCCGGTATCCTCGTAAACATTAAAATCAAATTCCTTCTTTTCCTTCTGGCACCATTCAATAACAAGACTTTTATAACTTATTACTTTACCTTCCAGCTGTTCAATATCTACATAAGGATCTATGACTCTTTCGTAGATGAACCTTTTGCAGTATTTGTAACCTCGGTCTAAATAGATTGCTCCTACAAGTGCTTCAAATAAATTACCATGGATATTAACCCCGAACTGGTCTTTGGGTATATTGGTTTGTACATGTGAAATAAGACCCAGATCTTTCCCCAGTTCATTCAAATGCTTTCTACTAACCACTTTAGACCTCATTTTGGTGAGATAGCCCTCATTCCCGCCAGGAACGGCTTTAAACAGGTGAGAGGCCACCACGGCGCTTAACATGGCGTCACCAAGAAACTCCAAACGTTCAAAATTTATCGCGTTTCCCTCTTCATCCTTTCGATTTAAAGATCGATGGGTAAAAGCTTTTTTATAGGGTAAAATAGATTTGGGTTTGAAGCCGAGGATTTGAGTAAGAATATTAAAAAAATTCCCGCCTTGAGAAGAACGGGAATTTAATATGTTACGAATAACGCTCATTGTTTATTCGTCAAGTTTTTTAAACACCACACAGGCATTATGACCTCCAAAGCCAAATGTATTGCTCATAACGACTTTTACATCTCTCTTCTGAGCCTTATTTAACGTAAGGTTTAATTCAGGATCAATGTTCTCATCGTTATGCTCATGATTAATGGTTGGCGGTACAATTCCGTGCTTCATAGAAAGGATTGCTGCTATGGCCTCAATCGCTCCTGCTGCTCCCAATAAATGACCGGTCATAGATTTGGTAGAGTTGATGTTCATTGTTTTGGCATGTTCTCCAAAAACCTTTGTGATTGCTTTAAGTTCAGCAACATCACCAAGAGGTGTTGAAGTTCCATGCGTATTAATTGCATCAACATCTTCCGGTTGTAGTCCGGCATTTTTAAGACAGTTTTTCATTACTGCCACAACCCCATCTCCTTCAGGATGTGGAGCCGTCATGTGATAAGCATCAGAAGACAATCCTCCACCCATCACTTCAGCATAGATTTTGGCTCCTCTGGCTTTAGCGTGCTCATACTCTTCTAATATAAGCGCACCACCACCTTCACCAAGCACAAACCCGTCTCTGGTTGCATCAAATGGTCTTGATGCTGTCTCTGGGCTGTCGTTCCTTGTAGAAAGGGCATGCATTGCGTTAAATCCACCCATTCCTGCTATGGTAACTGCAGCTTCAGACCCTCCGGAAACAATGATATCACTGTGGCCTAAACGAATATTGTTTAAAGCATCTATCATCGCGTTTGCTGAAGATGCACAAGCCGATACCGTTGTATAATTGGCACCCATAAATCCGTGTTTGATAGAGATATTACCAGGAGCAATATCTGCTATCATCTTCGGAATAAAGAAAGGATTGAATCTTGGAGACCCATCCCCCTCCGCAAAATTGATAACTTCATTCTGGAAAGTTTCAAGACCACCTATTCCTGCACCCCAAATAACGCCAACGCGAAACTTGTCTACAGTGTTTAGGTCTATTCCTGAATCCTGAATGGCTTCATCTGCCGAAACCATGGCGTACTGAGCAAACCTATCAAGTTTTCTTGCTTCCTTGCGATCAAAATGATCTAAAGGATTGAAGTTTTTGAGTTCGCAAGCGAATTTAGTCTTGAACTTTTCGGTATCAAAATAAGTGATAGGCGCGCTACCACTTTTACCGCTTACAAGTCCCTCCCAATATTCCTCTAAATTGTTACCAATTGGGGTTAAGGCACCAAGGCCCGTAACTACTACTCGCTTTAACTCCATATGGTGTGTTGATTTATTTTTTAGCGTCTTCAATATATGAAATTGCCTGACCTACAGTAGCAATATTCTCTGCCTGATCGTCTGGTATCTGGATGTCAAATTCCTTTTCGAATTCCATGATCAATTCTACTGTGTCTAGTGAATCAGCACCCAAGTCGTTGGTGAAGCTGGCTTCGTTTACAACTTCATTCTCGTCAACTCCTAATTTGTCAACGATAATAGCTTTTACTCTTGATGCAATGTCTGACATAATTTTTTATTTTAATTTTGATTAGGTGGCAAAAATAAAAAACTTTATTTTAAAACCGATTTTTCCTCTAAAAATGTGAGGGTAATTTACATAAAATTCATTGAAAGCAATTAATTTTACATCCTAATAAATGTTAACAGCCTTATTTTGAGTTATAAAGAAAGTGCAGACACAAAAAAGATTGTAATTTTTGCTTCAGGTTCCGGTACCAATGCTGAAAATATCATAAAATACTTTCAAAAAACCAAAAATATCGAAGTTGCTGCAGTTCTATCCAACCGAAGATCTGCAGGAGCTTTGAAAAGGGCACATGACTTAAATGTAAAAGCGCTGTTGTTTGATAAAGAAGCTTTTTATCAAACTAATGATGTTTTTAATATTCTTAAAGACATAAATCCAGACCTAATCGTCCTTGCCGGGTTTCTTTGGTTATTGCCAGCGAACATCATTAAAGAATTCCCTGATAGAATTATCAATATTCACCCTGCCCTTTTACCAAAATACGGTGGAAAAGGGATGTATGGCTCTAAAGTACATGAAGCTGTGATCGGTAAAAAGGATAAGGAAAGCGGGATTACCATACATTATGTGAATGAAAAATATGATGAAGGAAACATTATTTTTCAGGCTACGACTCCAATAGAAGATAATGATACCGCGGAAAGTCTGGCGGAGAAAATACATGATTTAGAGTATAAACATTTCCCTGAAGTGATTCAGCAACTATTAGAAGAAAGAAATTAATGTTTTCCCCAAAGGTTCATATTTACACCGATGGTGCAGCAAGAGGCAACCCGGGACCGGGAGGCTTTGGAATTGTTATGGAATGGCTAGGCAAATCCTATAAAAAAGAATTTGCTCAGGGTTTTAAGCTAACTACCAACAACCGTATGGAATTAATGGCGGTTATCGTTGCCCTTAGCAAGCTTAAAAAACCCGGAACTCCCGTAAAAGTCTTTACAGATTCTAAATATGTGGCAGATGCTGTAAATAAAGGCTGGGTGTTTAATTGGGAAAAGAAAAATTTCGCTGAAAGAAAAAACACCGACCTGTGGAAAGCCTTTTTAAAAGTTTTCAGAAAGCATCAGGTACAACTTCAATGGATTAAGGGCCATAACGATCATCCACAAAATGAACGTTGCGATACACTCGCCGTAATGGCTTCCAAAGGGAAAAACCTACCGGAGGATACTGGTTATAAAGCTTAACATTTTGTCTCTAATTTGAGGTTTATCCCTTGAAAAACAAACTGTATATTTGCAGCGATATTTTAAAACCCGTTATGAGTAAATTACTTATTGTAGGAACCCTTGCGTTCGATGCCATTGAAACCCCTTTTGGAAAAACTGATAAAATCTTAGGCGGGGCAGCCACCTATATTGGCCTTTCTGCTGCTAACTTTGATATACAGAGCGCTGTAGTATCGGTTGTTGGGGAAGATTTCCCTGAAGAATACCTCAATCTTCTTAAAAAGAATAAAATTGATATTGAAGGAGTAGAAATTGTAGAAGGAGGTAAAACTTTCTTTTGGAGTGGTAAATATCATAATGACCTAAATACCAGGGATACTCTGGAAACTCAACTGAATGTACTTGCAGATTTTAATCCTGTGGTTCCAGAATCGCATAAAGATGCTGAATTCGTTATGCTGGGAAACCTGCATCCCTTAGTTCAGTTAAGTGTACTTGAACAGGTAAAGGATCCCAAACTTGTGGTTTTAGATACTATGAATTTCTGGATGGACAATACAATGGATGATTTAATGAAAGTGATCGCCAAAGTAGATGTTATTACCATCAACGATGAGGAGGCGAGGCAACTTTCCGGAGAATATTCCTTGGTAAAAGCGGCAAGAAAGATAGAAAAAATGGGGCCTAAATATGTAGTGATCAAAAAAGGTGAGCATGGAGCTTTACTTTTTCATGAAGACCAGATTTTCTTTGCCCCGGCCTTACCTCTGGAAGAAGTCTTTGATCCTACCGGTGCCGGCGATACCTTTGCCGGTGGTTTTATTGGTTATCTCGCCAAAACCGGAGATACCTCCTTTGAGAATATGAAAAGTGCCATTATATATGGTTCTAATCTTGCTTCCTTTTGCGTGGAAAAATTCGGAACAGAAAGGATGCAATCATTATCAGGTAAAGAAGTAAGTAAACGGCTGGGCACTTTCAGGAAATTAACGCAATTCGAAACACAGCTTGATTAAATATAACGCCCTGTAATTTCAGGGCTTTTTTTATGACCAACACAACAACATCCCTAAAGGAAACTACAATATGAGTGATGCTTTAAAACACGAATGCGGAATTGCGCATATTAGGCTTTTAAAACCTCTTGATTACTACAAGAAAAAATACGGGACCGCATTTTATGGTGTGAATAAAATGTACCTGATGATGGAAAAACAGCATAACCGGGGCCAGGACGGTGCAGGTTTTGCCAGCATCAAGCTCAATACGATTCCCGGGGAGCGATACATTAGCAGAGTCCGTTCTAACCAGGCACAACCAATTCAGGATATTTTTGCCCAGATCAATCAAAGGATCAATGAGGAGATACAGGCAAACCCGGAATATGCTGATGATACCGACCTTCAGAAAAGATATATTCCCTATTTAGGCGAAGTATTCCTTGGTCATGTTAGATATGGAACTTTCGGAAAGAATAGTATAGAGAACGTTCATCCTTTTCTTAGGCAGAATAACTGGATGCACCGTAACCTGATCGTGGCCGGAAACTTTAATATGACCAATGTAAACAAGCTTTTTAATAATCTTGTGGAACTAGGTCAGCATCCAAAAGAAAGGGCAGATACGGTCACCGTAATGGAAAAGATTGGCCATTTTCTGGATTCTGAAGTCCGAAAACTATATAAAAAACTTAAAAAAGAGGGTTATTCTAAAGTAGAAGCTTCACCAATAATTGCAGAAAAACTAAATGTTGCCAAGATCCTGAAGAAATCATCCAAAAACTGGGATGGCGGTTATGCCATGGCAGGATTAATTGGTCATGGAGACTCCTTTGTTCTTCGCGATCCTGCGGGAATTAGGCCGGCATATTATTATAAGGATGATGAAGTGGTAGTAGTAGCTTCAGAACGACCGGTAATTCAAACCGTATTTAATGTAGATTTTAAGGATGTACATGAATTACCTCCGGGAAATGCCATTATTACCAAAAAGAATGGAGATGTTTCCATTACGGAAATTATTGAACCTTTAGAAAGAAAAGCCTGTTCTTTTGAGCGTATTTATTTTTCAAGGGGAAGTGATGCAGAAATCTATGAAGAACGAAAAATGCTGGGTAGGCTATTGATGCCTGAAGTTCTAAAATCCATAAACCACGATACGCTAAAAACCGTTTTTTCTTTTATTCCCAATACTGCGGAAACTTCATTCTACGGAATGGTGGAAGCGGCACAGGATGAGTTGAACAAACAAAAGAATGAAGCAATTCTTCAGGAAAAAGAATCCCTGACCGATGCCAGGCTTCAGGAAATACTCTCCCATCGCCTCAGAACTGAAAAAATTGCCATTAAAGATGTAAAGTTAAGAACCTTTATTACTGAAGATAGCAGCAGGGACGATCTTGTTGCCCACGTTTATGATGTCACTTACGGAGTTGTAAAGCCTGAAGATAATCTGGTGATTATTGATGATAGTATTGTTAGGGGCACAACCCTGAAGAAGAGTATCATTAAAATGATGGACCGGTTAAAACCTAAAAAGATCATCGTGGTATCTTCTGCCCCTCAAATCAGGTATCCAGATTGTTATGGGATAGACATGGCAAGATTAGAAGACCTGGTCGCTTTTAGAGCTGCCCTTGAATTGCTGAAGGACAATAACCAATATTACATAGTTGAAAAGGTATATGACAAATGCAAAGAGCAGGTAGATCTTGATGATAAGGAAGTTCAGAATTTTGTTAAGGAAATCTATGAACCATTCACCGATGAGGAAATTTCTGATAAAATTTCAGAACTTCTTTGCGATACCGATGTAAATGCCGAGGTGAAAGTCATTTATCAATCTGTAGATAATTTACATAAAGCATGTCCCAAGAACCTTGGAGATTGGTACTTTACAGGAGATTATCCCACTGCGGGAGGAAACCGTGTAGTAAATCGGGCATTTATGAACTTTTTCGAGGGAAAAAAGGACAGAGCCTATTAAAATTTACCTTTTAACTAATATAATTGCATTTGGTCTAATATTCTTTGGGTGTAGTATAATTCTATCTACTTTAGTGAGGCCATAACATAAGTAGGTTAAGTTCATGGTAGATTTGGGGCAAAAAAAGGTGGATTCGATCCGCCTTTTTTTATTTTCAGTCATCAATTATTTTGTAGAAAAAAACCACTTCTTCTTTTTACAATTTTTTAATTTTCAACTCTTTAACTAATTTTCAGGTACTTCATCTAAAAAGCCCGACACTAGAAATAATTCTGTTTATATTTACTATACCATAGCATAAGTAGGTTAAGTTCATGGTAGATTTGGGGCAAAAAAAGGTGGAATTTTAATTCCGCCTTTTTTTATGGAATTAAATCAAGCTGGATATTCCTTCAAATCATAAAATCATCGATAAAAATTCTCAATTTCCTTCAAAACAGCTTTTTAACTAATATCTATGCGTTTGGTCTAAAAAGTGAAATTTTTAAAATAATTGGGTTTATATTTACTATACCATAGCATAAGTAGGTTAAGTTCATGGTAGATTTGGGGCAAAAAAAGGTGGAATTTATTCCGCCTTTTTTTATGGAATTAACTGAGCAAGCATTAATTGAAAGCGATTCCCTATAACTTAATCAAAGACAAGTTATATTACTTTTCAATATACATTAGCGAAACAAGCTGCATCATTTTTTATCCTGATAGAAAAATTTCTACGGTACAGACAGATGTAGAATACAGGAACAGGTTATTAGTTTAAATTTTATTTACAAACGAGAATCCTGATTATTTTTAATACTGAAGAATAAAAAAAGGCCGCTAATAGCGGCCTTTTCTATTTATATGATATACTTAATTATTTACTTTTTGCCTTGGCATATCTACTGGAAACTTCTTTCCAATCAATTACGTTAAAAAATGCATCGATATACTCTGGACGCTTATTCTGATAATTCAGATAATAAGCATGTTCCCAAACATCAAGACCTAAGATTGGAGTGCCTCCACATCCTACTTCAGGCATAATTGGATTATCCTGGTTTGCAGTAGAACAAACTTCTACCTTTCCTCCTTCATGTACACAAAGCCATGCCCATCCAGAACCAAATTGTCCCGCTGCTGCATTGGAAAATTCTTCTTTAAAGGCTTCAAAAGAACCATAAGCCGACTCTATTGCACTAGCTAGTTCGCCTTCCGGTTTTCCGCCACCATCTGGCGACATAATTTCCCAAAAAAGATTGTGATTATAAAAACCGCCACCGTTGTTTCGAACGGCTTTATTAGACATATCAAGATTTTTTAAAATATTCTCAATATTTTTCCCTTCCATATCTGTTCCTTCTATGGCGGCATTTAGCTTTTTAGTATAACCTGCATGATGTTTACCATGGTGGATTTCCATCGTTTTAGCATCTATATGTGGTTCCAGTGCATCAAAGGCATATTTTAATTTTGGTAACTCAAATGACATAATTATCTGATTTTTTTAGTGATTAGTACTTAAACTCCTTCAAATTTAGCCATTCAGCTATTTAAAGGAAATTATTTAATGTTATAAAATACTTAAAAGCATCTGGGTTTTAAAAGTCATTTTTATTTTAAATTTATGCATTTACTGTTTTATCAATCCTCCTAACATATCACTTTTTTGAAGAATTCCTTTAATATTTATAATGCATCGGCAGGTTCCGGTAAAACTTTTACCCTCGTAAAAGAATATTTGGTTATCCTTTTTACATCTCCTAAAAAGGATCGATATAAAAATATTCTGGCTATAACATTTACTAACAAGGCTGTAGGAGAGATGAAAACCAGGATCATAGAAAGCCTTGCTGAGTTTTCCAAAGGTGAAGTAACTTCTGAAAATAATCCACTTTTTAAAATAGTGGTTGAAGAAACCCAGCTTTCTGCGGAAGCCATCCGAACTAAATCTGCCGAAATTTTAAAAAGTATTATTCATAATTATGCAGCCTTTGAAATTTCCACCATAGATGGTTTTACACATCGCGTATTAAGGACCTTCGCCAGGGATCTCGGGATTCCCATGAACTTTGAAGTGGAGCTTAGTGCAGACGATGTCCTCAAGGAAGCAGTAGACAGTCTTATTAATCGGGCCGGAACCGATGAAAAACTAACAAAGGTTCTAGTAGATTATACCTTGTCTAAAACCGACGATGATAAGAGTTGGGACATAAGCAGGGACCTTTTTAATATCTCAAAACTTCTGATTAACGAAAATCACCAGAAACCGCTTCAGGTTTTGAAAGATAAACGTCTGGAAGATTTTGAAAAATTTGGTAATAAACTAAGGAAGGATATCAAAATCGCGAAAGAAACTCTAAAACTTTCTGCCGATTCCTTTTTTGAGCTTATTCAAAATAATGGAGTTCAGGAAAGTGATTTTAGCGGTCAGTATGTTCCAAAACATTTCAGAAAACTACAAGCCGGAAATAATTCATTGAATTTTAATGCTAAATGGGCCGAGAAAATTGCTGAACAACCACTTTATCCAAAGAAAGCAGCTGCGGATGCAAAAATAGCCCTGGATAACATACAGGCTCAAGTAGTTGATATTTTCAATGCTTCCAAACAAGCCTACTTTCAACTTGAATTTTTAAACGAGATCAGGAAAAATCTTGTTCAGCTTTCCTTATTAAATGAAATTAATCAGGAAGTAGAATCGATTAAAAATGAGAGAAACCTGGTACTTATTTCAGAGTTCAATCCTAAAATTAGTGAACAGGTGAAGGATCAACCGGTGCCTTTTATTTATGAAAGGCTTGGAGAGCGGTATCAGCATTTCTTTATAGATGAATTCCAGGATACTTCCACCATGCAATGGGAAAACCTTATCCCTCTTATTAACCACAATCTTTCGGGTAGTGAAAATAACACCAGCCTTACCATTGTGGGTGATGCGAAACAAAGTATCTATCGATGGCGCGGCGGTCGTGCTGAACAGTTAATCGACCTGAGTTCGCGAAAAAGCCTGCCTTTTCAAATACAACAAAACGTGGTAAACCTTCCAAACAATTTTAGAAGTGGTTCTGAAATTGTGAATTTTAACAATAGTTTTTTTCAGTTTGCAGCGTCTGTATTAAGCTATCCTGAATATTCTGAGCTTTTTAAAGCTTCCCTACAAACTCCGAAAAAAGGTGATTTCGGCTCCGTGAATATCAATTTCGTAGAAGCAGCCAATCGCGAGGAAGAGTTTGAGATCTACCCGGAAAAGATCCTGGAGATTATACAGGGACTGGATTCCCAGGGCTTAAACAGGAGGGAGATTTGCATTCTTACCAGGAAAAGGAGCGAGGGAGTAGCCATTGCAGAGTTTTTAAGTGAAAAAGGTGTGTCGGTAATATCTTCTGAAACATTATTGCTCTCGCAATCACCAAAGGTGCAGTTTATAGTAGACCTGCTAAAATTTTCTATGAATACTGAAGACGATGTCTTAAAGCTTCAGCTCTTTGATTACCTGGCGGAAGAATTTCAATTAAAGGAGGAAGCGTATAATGTACTAATTCAGAATTTAGCAAAGCATGGTTCAGCATTTTTTGACTGGTTGATAGACTATGACATTCAGTTTAATATGAATGAGTTGAAAAGGCTTTCTTTATATGAAGCGGCAGAATATATCATTCGAAGTTTCAATTTAGTTGAAAGATCAGACGCTTACATTCAGTTTTTCCTTGACTTTGTATTTGAAACTGCGCAAAAAACTTCTAACAGTCTGAATGATTTTCTCGATAAATGGGAACAGAAAAAAGATAAGCTCAGCATTGTAGTTCCCGAAACCGACAACGCGGTGCAAATTATGACGATTCATAAGTCGAAAGGCCTGGAATTTCCAGTAGTTATCTATCCTTTTGCCAATTCCGATCTTCAGGATACCAAAAATGATAATTCCTGGTTAGAAATTAATGATGAAACCATTCCCGTTGCCTATGTAAATGCCTCTCAAAAAATGTTGAACTGGAACGAGAATGCGGCAGAAACCTATAAGGATTTGATATATAAAAATGAATTAGACACCTTAAATATATTGTATGTAGCATGTACGAGAGCTTCTCAACAATTGTATATACTTTCAAATTATCACGAAAAACCTAAGAACACTCCAAATATTTCAGATTTACTTATCGATTATCTCCGGTACTCTGGAAAATGGGATGATAACCTGAAATATGAATTTGGTAAAACGGGAATTTTCCAATCAGGGAAAATTGAAAATTTAAGTATTTCCAGCGGGCATTTTTATTCATCTTCCACACAAAATAAAGCGGTTAATATTGTTACACGAGCTGGATCTTTATGGGATTCCCGGCAACAGGAAGCTATTGAAAAAGGAGAACTCGCGCATGAGATCCTTGCAAGAATAAATACTTCAGCAGATGTAGATAAAGCGATAGACTGGGCAATAACTTCAGGAATGATGACCCCGGGATCAAAAAATGAAATTTTCGAACTTATTTCAGCAATTATATCCCACCCGGAATTGAAAAAATATTATTCCGAAGGGATAAAAAATATGAATGAACAAGAGATCATCACCATAGAAGGGCAAAGACTGCGGCCGGATAGGATTAATATGGAAGGAAAACGTATTACCATCATAGATTACAAGACTGGCGGATTTGTGAATCATCACGAAAGACAAATTTCAAATTATGCCACAGCACTAAGCTCCATGGGATATAAAGTGGATAATTGTCTATTGATCTATACCAATACCCCCATTATTATCAAGAATGTGTAAAAGAAATTTAAATTTGTGAATTGAAATAAAAGAGCAGTCCTTAATAAAAACAGAAAATAAACCAATATGTACGGAAAAATAAAGGAACATTTAGAAAAAGAAATTGAAGAGATCAAAAATGACGGGCTCTACAAACGAGAAAGGATCATTACGGGACCTCAGGATGCCGTTATCAAGATTTCAACCGGCCAGGAAGTCATTAACTTTTGCGCCAACAACTACCTCGGGCTTTCTTCTCACCCGGAAGTAATCCAGGCAGCTAAAGATACTATGGACACTCATGGATTTGGAATGTCCAGTGTACGTTTTATCTGTGGCACCCAGGATATCCATAAACAACTGGAGCAAAAGATCGCTGATTTCTACGGAACTGAAGATACTATTCTCTATGCAGCCTGTTTCGATGCCAATGGAGGAATCTTTGAACCGCTTTTAACGAAAGAGGACGCTATAATTTCAGATTCACTTAATCATGCTTCTATCATAGATGGGGTGAGGCTTTGTAAAGCTGCCAGATATCGATACGAAAATGGGAATATGGAAGATCTGGAAAAGCAGCTTAAAGACGCCAATGAAAAAGGAGCAAGATTTAAAATTATCGTAACAGATGGGGTGTTTTCTATGGACGGACTTGTAGCTCCTCTGGATAAAATTTGCGACCTGGCAGATAAATACGATGCGCTTGTGATGATAGACGAATGTCATGCGACAGGATTTATTGGAGAAAAAGGAATTGGAACACTGGAAGAAAAAGGGGTTTTAGACCGTGTAGATATTATTACTGGAACCTTAGGAAAAGCCCTTGGAGGAGCCATGGGAGGATACACCACGGCAAAAAAAGAGATCATTGAAATTTTAAGACAAAGATCCAGACCTTATTTATTTTCCAATTCCCTTGCACCAGCTATCGTAGGAGCATCTATTAAGGTGTTTGAAATGTTAGAAAATGATGATAATCTCCGCAATAAATTAAAAGAGAATACTGCATACTTCAAAAAAGGCATAAAAGAAGCAGGATTTGAAATTATAGATGGCGAGGCTGCGATTGTGCCCGTTATGTTACATGATGCTAAATTATCTCAGGATATGGCTGATAAGCTACTTGAAGAGGGAATTTATGTGATTGGCTTCTTTTACCCGGTAGTTCCTAAGGGAAAAGCCAGAATTAGAGTGCAACTTTCTGCAGCCCACGAGAAAGAACATTTAGATAAGGCCATTAAAGCATTTGTAAAAATTGGTAAAGAACTTAAAGTGATTTAATAAATCTTAGCCTCAAATTTTAGCAACTTAGAAGTGAAAATACCTGATTATCAGTTAATGAAAACACTATAAATCGCTTGGA
Organism: Christiangramia sp.; assembly: GCF_029937855.1. Taxonomy (GTDB): domain Bacteria; phylum Bacteroidota; class Bacteroidia; order Flavobacteriales; family Flavobacteriaceae; genus Christiangramia. The sequence goes on along the minus strand of NZ_JAPYPC010000001.1, from coordinate 174,025 downwards.
AAGGCGCTGTAATTAAGAAAACTTTATTATTTTTACTTTTGTTAATATGGTTTAAGCATATACTTTTGCTTACGATTAACACTTAAAACTAAACTATTAAATATGAAACATCTTAGCAAAATTGTACTGGCCTCTTTACTGATATTGGGCTTTACTTCGGTTAAGGCACAGGATGCTGACAACCCATGGGCAATTGGTATTGGTGCCAATGCTGTTGATTTCTATCCAACTGGGGAGGATGCTCCTTTAGGTGGTATGTTTGACGAATATTTTAACACTGGTGAGCACTGGAACATTTTGCCAGCTGTATCAAAACTTTCTGTTTCCAGATATATTGGAGCTGGATTTGTTGGTGAAATAAGCGGTACGATTAACCAGATTGATAAGTATGGTGATAGATCTGTTGGAGATTTAGCTTACTATGCAGTTGATCTTAGTGCAGATTATAGCCTTAGAGCATTGCTAAATGACGGATGGATTGATCCCGTTCTTGGTATTGGTGGTGGTTACACATGGATAGGAGATCAGGATGGAGCTGATCTTGAAAATTTCAGTAATCCTACCTTAAATGGTAAAGCAGGATTAAATTTCTGGTTTTCAGATAATATCGCATTAACACTGGAATCTAAATATAAGCATACATTTGATACTGATGGTGCTCAGCATTTCCAACATGCTGCCGGTATTAAATTCATGTTCGGAGGAACAGATTCAGACGGGGATGGAATATATGATAAAGATGATGAGTGTCCAGAAGAACCAGGTCTTGAAGAATTCAACGGTTGCCCTGATACTGATGGTGACGGAATTGAAGATCGCCAGGATGCATGTCCTAACGAAGCCGGTCTTGCTGAATTTGACGGATGTCCAGATTCTGACGGTGATGGTGTAGCCGATCCTGATGATGAGTGTCCAGAAGTTGCTGGTCTTGCTGAAATGAATGGTTGTCCAGATGCTGATGGCGATGGAGTAAGAGATGATGAAGATAATTGTCCAGACGAAGCTGGTCCTGCTGAAAATGACGGATGCCCATGGCCTGATACTGATGGTGACGGAATCCTTGATAAAGATGATGAGTGCCCAGAACAAGCTGGTCCTGCTGCATCTAACGGATGTCCAGAACCAACTGCAGAAGTGATTTCTGAATTAAATGAATATTCTAAAACTGTTCTTTTTGACCTGAATAAAGCGACAATAAGACCAGATTCTGAAGATGCACTACAGTCAATTCACGATATCATGCATGAATACCCACAGACTATCTTCCATATCGAAGGACATACAGATAGTAGTGGTAGTGATTCATACAATATGAAGCTTTCTAAAGAGCGTGCAGCTTCTGTAGAAAAATGGTTAGAACAAAACGGTATCCCATCAAACAGATTAACTTCTGAAGGATATGGTGAAACTCAACCAATAGCTACTAATAGTACTGCAAAAGGAAGACAGGAAAACAGACGTGTTGAGATTTCTCTAGATAAAGACAGAGAGATGAAAAACAATTCTGGTGACGAGGAAATGAACTAATCTTCCTTAATAATCATAAACAAAACGCTCCGCATTGCGGGGCGTTTTTTTATTTTAGGCGTATGGAATCATTTATACGCGAAGTTTTACAGGATCTTAAAAATTCTCCTACCCCTTTATCTGAAATAATCTTTATTCTTCCCAGTAAACGGGCAGGTTCCTATCTTATAAAAGAACTTTCCATTCTCTCAGATGAAAATATCTTTTCCCCCACTATTTATAGCATTGAAGAATTTACAGAGGTTGTTTCCGGCCTCGAACCTATAGATAACACTATCACCTTATTTGAATTTTATGAAGTCTATAAGGAGTTCACCGATACTGAAAACAGGGAAGATTTCGAAACCTTTATCACCTGGGCGCAAAGCCTTATTCACGATTTCAACGAAATTGACCGCTATTTAATAGACTATAAACCTTTTTTTAATTATCTCTCCGAAATCCAGGATATCAATCACTGGTATTTAAAAGATGAAAAAACAGCCCTCATCAAAAGATACCTGGCCTTCTGGAAGAATTTACCTTTTTATTATGATGCACTCTCAAAGCGACTACTATCCAGGAATGAAGGCTATCAGGGACTTATTTATAGAAAAGCAGCCGCTAATATAAAGTCTTATGCTGCATCTCGCAAAAAGCATGTATTTATAGGATTTAATGCTTTAAATGCCTCGGAACAATACATTATCCAGTTCTTATTAGAAGTTGGCATAGCTGAAATTCATTGGGATTTAGATAAAACTTTTTATAATGACAGTGATCATGGTGCTTCCATATTTATAAGGGATTATTTAAAAAATTGGAAGTATTATGAAGAAAACACTCCAAATAGATTCTCAGCGAATTACGAAAAAGAAAAGCAAATTGAACTTATTGGCGTTCCGAAGAATATAGGTCAGGCGAAATATCTGGGGGAAATTCTAACTAATCTTGAGCCAGATCAATTGAAAAATACGGCAATTGTACTGGGGGAAGAGGAATTGCTTTTACCTGTTCTAAATTCTTTACCTGAAGAAATACAGGAGTTAAATATTACGATGGGATTTCCAATAAAAAATGCCCCTATAAATTCCCTGTTTGAAAACCTTTTTCAACTACATATCAATAAGAACAACTCTTTTTATTACAAAGAAGTAATTTCAATTATAAATCACCCTTCTTTAAATACTTTGCTGAAGGGAGATGCGGAAAAACTAATTATAAAAATAAATTCAGAAAATCTGGTGTATTTAGAACCAGCCCAGATCGTTTCTAATTTTTCAAAAGAATTGAAAGAACTTATTACTGCCTGTTTCAGCCATAAAAATGATTCAGTATCCTCATTCCTATCTGATATTCAAAAAATAATTCAGCAAATAAAAATTCAGCTGAAGCAGGAAAAAGATAAGATTTCCCTAGAATTCCTCTATCATTTTCATGTCCTTTTCAATAAACTAAACAACCTAAATGAAAAATATCCACACTTAAAAACCATTAAATCTCTTTATGGCTTTTATCGAGAATTGGTAGGCACCGAGACATTGGACTTTCAGGGCAGGCCATTCCAGGGACTTCAACTAATGGGAATGCTGGAATCACGAGCCCTGGATTTTGAAACGGTGATCATCACGTCGCTTAATGAAGGCGTACTCCCGGCCGGGAAATCTGATAATTCTTTTATCCCTTACGATTTAAAACAGGAGTATAATTTGCCCACCTATAGAGAAAAAGATGCGGTTTATACTTACCATTTTTATAGGTTGTTGCAGAGGGCAAAAAATGTCTATTTATTTTATAATACGGAAACCGACGGATTAAATTCTGGAGAGAAAAGCAGGTTTATTACCCAACTGGAAATTGAAAAACAGCCATCGCATCAGCTGAAAAAACTGCTTATAAGTCCGGAAGTTCCAACCACTGGTAAAGACCTGAAAAAAGTTGACAAAACTCCGGACATGATGGAGAAAATAAAGGCTTTGGCCTATTCCGGATTTTCGCCATCGGCACTAACTACTTATATAAGAAATCCCCTGGATTTTTATCAGCAATATGTACTTGGTGTTCGAGATCAGGAGGAAGTTGAAGAGACTGTGGCATTTAATACTTTGGGAACCGTGGTACACAATGCTTTGGAAAACCTTTATAAGCCTTTTGAAGGCAAACTGCTAACAGAGGAAATTACGAAGGATTTTATTAAGCAAGCTAACCGGGAAATTATAAAGGAATTTGCCGATACCTATAGTAAAGTTCCCCTGGATAAAGGTAAAAACCTGCTGATTTTTGAAGTGGCCAAACGCTATTTACATAATTTTCTGAGATTTGAATTAAAACGAATCGAGTCTGGTGAAGAAATTGAAATAATTCAGATAGAGAAAGATCTTAAAATAAAGCTTCCTATAGATGATTTACCTTTTTCGGTATATCTTCGCGGAAAAGTAGACCGACTGGAAAATTCAAATGGCACTTCCAGAATTATAGATTACAAAACTGGAAAAGTGGAATCCAGGCATTTAAACGTAACCGATTGGGAGGAAATAACAAAAGATTATGACAATTACTCCAAAAGTTTTCAGGTTTTAACTTATGCCTCCTTGATTGCGCTGGAGAAAGACCTTAAATTCCCCGCGGAAGCTGGAATAATCTCATTTAAAAATTTAAAGTCCGGATTTTTAAAATTTGAGAAAAAAGAAGCAGGAACAAGAAAAAAAGATTCTTTAATCACCCAGGAAACTTTAGAAATGTTCCAAAAAGAATTAAAACGTTTAATTATGGAGATCTGCGACCCGAAGATTCCATTCATAGAAAAGGAAATTAAAAAGAAATATGGAAGTTTCTAAAGAAAAGAACATCGTTATAGATGGCAAACATAATAAACCAATTGCAGCCGATATCATTTTTAAAGATGATGGTAAACCAAAACCTATAGTAATCTTTGCCCATGGCTATAAAGGTTTTAAAGACTGGGGCGCATGGGATAAAATGGGCGAGAGAATTGCCAAAGAGGGTTTTTTCTTCGTTAAATTTAACTTTAGCCATAATGGTACCAATCCAGATAATCCTACTGACTTTTTAAATATAGAAGCCTTTGGTGATAACAATTATGTGATTGAATTAGATGATCTTCAATCTGTAATAGACTGGATTCTTTTACCCAATTTCAAGTTTGCTCAACAAATAAAGCCAGATAATATTAATTTAATAGGTCATTCCAGAGGTGGTGGAATTGTGCTTTTAAAGGCTGCAGAAGATAAAAGAATTACAAAACTAATTACACTTGCTTCAGTTGCCGATTTCGGTTCTCGTTTTCCGGAAGCAAAAGAACTTGAAAAGTGGGAAAAGAAAGGAGTACGTTATATTAAAAACAGCAGAACCGGCCAGGAATTACCTCATCACTACCAGTTCTATAGGAATTTCAAAGAAAATAAAGAACGCCTAAATATTAAAAAGGCGGCTAAAAATCTTGAAATCCCCCATTTAATAGCTCATGGCAGCAGCGATACCAGTGTTTCTATTGGAGAAGCAGGAAATCTTTTTGAATGGAGCCCTGCGCCCAAACTCTTATTGGTGGAGAATGCAGATCATGTCTTCGGAATCCAACACCCATGGGATAAAGAAGAACTTACCAAAGAATTTAACCACGTGATCAGTAAAAGCATCGATTTTCTTAAAACCGATTCTAAAACCCTATGGGACGAATACGGAGATTCTAATGAGGATTAAAACTAAAAAACCACTGCAAAAACAGTGGTTTTTATTTGTGGAGAATATCGGAGTCGAACCGATGACCTTTTGGCTGCCAGCCAAACGCTCTAGCCAGCTGAGCTAATCCCCCGACTGGGGCAAATGTAATAATTTTTCGGAAATATAGAAATGTTTATTTTTTTCTCTTAATAATGATTAGAAAAGCCAAAATCACCGAACTTCAGGAAATAAAAAACCTCACCGAAGCCTGCGCCAGGGCAATGATCAAAAAAGGAATCCTTCAATGGAATGAACATTATCCTTCCCTTAAAAAATTAAAAGCTGATATTTTAAAAGAAGAGTTATATGTTTTCCAGGAACAGAATAAGATCATTGGAATAATTGTTATTACCGAAACAATGGATGAGGAATATATTCCTATCACCTGGTTAAGCAGAACATCTAATAACATCTATATACACAGATTGGCAACACATCCCGATTTCTGGGGACAGGGATATGCCCAAAAACTTATGGATTTTGCTGAAAACTATGCTAAAAAGAATCAATTTGAATCTGTAAGACTGGATACTTTCAGTCAAAATAAGCGTAATCAGAGGTTTTACGAAGCCAGGGGCTACAAACGCCTTGGTAATATTTACTTTCCAAAACAAAGTGAACATCCTTTTTACTGTTATGAATTGCTTATTTAATTCAGGGCATTCTATATTTGCCATTCATTTTCACTCCCTTTGGAAAATTCGGTAAGTTTTAAAAATATCAATAAGATCGCCATTCCCGCAATTATCGCGGGAATTGCTGAACCCCTTATTTCTCTAACCGATATTGCTGTTATTGGAAATGTAGATGATAATTCTATTGAAGCCTTGGCCGCGGCCGGAATCGTTGGATCATTTCTTTCAGCAATAATCTGGATAGTAGCCCAAACGAAAACAGCAATTTCGGCAATTGTCTCCCAACATTTAGGTGCAAATCGCTTACACGCGGTGAAAACGCTTATTCCACAGGCCATTTTTTTCAATTTTATTTTTAGTCTGCTTATATATGCTTTGACCGCCTTCTTTGCTGAAGCCATTTTTAGTGCCTATAATGCCGAGGGCCTCATTTTGCAATATTCTGAAGATTATTACCAGATTAGGGCTTTAGGATATCCTCTAACCTTAGTTACGTTTGCCATCTTTGGAGTTTTTAGAGGTTTGCAAAATACCTTATGGGCAATGAAATGCAGTCTTACGGGAGCGGTGGTAAACGTTGCACTTGATTATTTGCTTGTTTATGGAATAGAAGGTTTTATACCGGCCATGCATTTAAAAGGTGCCGCGTATGCCAGCCTGGCCGCCCAGGCAACGATGTTGATCATGGCGTTATGGTTCTTTTTTAAGAAAACACCTTTTCATTTAAAACTGAGCTTCAATATCAATCCAAGAATGAGAGGGCTCTTGCTCATGGCTGCTAACCTATTTGTTCGGACTGCTGCTTTAAATTTTGCTATTTATCTGGCAAACGCCTATGCTACAGATTACGGAAAAAATTATATCGCCGCCCAAAGTATTTTAATGAATATCTGGCTTTTCTTTAGCTTTTTTATCGATGGTTATGCAAATGCAGGGAATGCCATTGGCGGAAAATTATTAGGCGCCATGGATTATAAGAACCTATGGGAACTCAGCAAAAAGATCAGTAAATATGCTGTTTTGATTGCCTTGATATTAATGGGAGTTTGCACACTGTTCTATAATGAGATTGGTTTACTTTTTAATAAAGAAACTAGCGTGCTGGCTTTATTCTCTTCAGTTTTCTGGATCGTTCTACTTATGCAACCCGTAAATGCCATAGCTTTTATGTTCGACGGAATTTTTAAAGGTCTTGGAGAAGCAAAATATCTTCGGAATGTACTTTTAGCAGCAACATTTTTAGGATTTACTCCTGCTCTGCTTATTTCAGACCATTTCGGATTAAAATTATATGGTATCTGGATCGCTTTTTACGTCTGGATGCTTATTAGGAGTAGTACCCTGGTTATTTATTTCCGAAGAAAATATCTACAAAAGGACGTTTAGATTCTGTTAACGAACCGGCTGCTTTCCTTCAATATCCTTAACTTTGGTAAAAACTAACTATTTATGACCACCAGCCGCGAGAACGGAAGTTTATATACAAATATTGAAAATAAGATCGCCACGATTGAATTTGGCCATCCTGCAAGCAACTCCTTTCCTTCAGTTTTATTAGACCGCCTTGAAAAAGAGATCAATCAGCTTTCTGATAATGACGAAGTAAATGTAATTCTGCTTAAATCTGAGGGTGAAAAAGCCTTTTGTGCAGGTGCTTCTTTTAATGAGTTGATAGAGATCGAAGATCTGGCTACCGGAAAAACATTCTTCTCAGGTTTTGCCAAAGTGATTAATGCCATGAGACAGTGTAAAAAATTAATTGTAGGCAGAGTTCAGGGCAAAACAGTTGGTGGCGGAGTAGGCCTGGTAGCAGCCTGTGATTATTCCATGGCAACAGATGCAGCAGCGATTAAACTTTCAGAATTGAGTATAGGGATTGGTCCTTTTGTAATCGCCCCGGCGGTGGAAAGGAAAATGGGAGTAGATGCTTTGGCGGAATTAACACTGGCAGCCCATGAATGGAAAAATGCCTATTGGGCCAAAGAAAAAGGACTGTATGCAAAGGTGTTTGAATCAATTAAAGACTTAGATAAGGAAATAGCTCTTTTTACTGAAAAATTAGCTTCTTATAATCCCCAGGCTTTAGTTGAAATGAAAAAAATCCTTTGGGAAAATACAGGTAATTGGACCGGTCTTCTGGAAGAAAGAGCAGCAATTTCCGGAGAATTAGTACTTTCAGACTTTACCAAGAAGGCGCTTGCGAAATTTAAAAAATAAGTATGCGCTATCTATTACAGATTTCAAACGGGAATAAGGCTAATCAAATGGATTACGATTTGGGAAATTTTATTGCAGACAATATATTTCTTATTGTGGGTCTAATTGTTGGGATTATTGTGGCTGTTGTAATGAGAAAAAACTTAAAAGCGAAACCATGATGCAGGAACATCTACCAAAAGATAAAGATCCTAACGAAATACAGGAATGGGGATGGACGATCCAGGAATTTATTACTGAAAATTTCTGGTACTTACTGGCCATCCTGATATTGCTGGGCCTCTTTTTCTACGCCCGGCATCGATGGAATGTAAGAAACTCACGAAAATATAAAAATTAATGGATCAGGATACCTGGGAAGTTTTAAGCTATCTAAGCGGAATGGGGTTTTGGCTAATTTTAGCCCTTATCCTTATTGGTGTTTTTTTATATAAGAAATTCAAGAAATAATCACCTCGTTTTAAGCCATCCGGTAATACTCAGCCGTGGAACTTTTACCGGTTTCACTTCATGTTCCAGTTCCTGACTTTCAAATATCACTACCCGACCCGGAAAGGGAAAAATATTAATTTGATCCTCTTCTCCATTTTCCTGGGTATAAATTGCCAATTCTCCCCCATTTTCAGGTTTCCAATCTTCATCATTCAGGTAACAGACCATAGATAATTTTCTTCTACCGTCATTTTGAAATGTATCTAAATGCCGTTTATAGAAAGTTCCCTCAGGATACACCGCATAGTGAAATTCTTTGGCGAGAATCCCCATAAAGCAGGTCCTGTTGAGATAATCTATCAGGGAATTTATCTTATTAAAATAGGTCTTTTCAGCTATTCCTGCTTCGGCTTCATTGATCCAGAGAATAAAATCCCCACGAATAGATCGTTCAATCACCTCACTTGTTTTATTGCCGATCGCAGCTTTTTTGAAATTATCTTCCTCGTACTTTTTCAATAGCTGAGATCTAAGGATAGCAACCTCAGCTTCGTTAAAAAAACCATCAATAATACTATATTTCTTCTCTAGGATATCCTGAATAATCTGCTCATATAGCGGATTCTCTTTAAATTCCAGCTGTTCGAAAAGTTCCTGAATTGATTCTGACATGATCTAGAAAATTTCGCAAATATAATTCAGAAAGTAAATTGTAAAGTGTTAAAAAACCAGGCTTAAAAAATCAATTATCTTTGTACCAAAATATGCCTAGATGAGCAATATCAGAATCACCAAACAATTCTCTTTTGAAACCGGCCACGCCCTGTATGGTTACGACGGGAAATGTAAGAACGTGCACGGCCACAGCTATAAACTGAGTGTAACCGTAATTGGAAAACCTATTACAGATAGTGAAAATGTGAAATTTGGAATGGTGATAGATTTTGGCGACCTGAAGAAAATCGTAAAATCCGAAATTGTGGATGTATTTGACCACGCCACCGTTTTCAATAAAAACACTCCGCACGTTGAATTGGCCAACGAGTTGAAAGATCGGGGCCACGATGTGATCCTGGTAGAATACCAGCCTACCAGCGAAAATATGGTGATAGATTTTGCTAAAAAGATCAAAAAACACCTGCCTTCTCACATCCGGCTGCATTCCTTAAAACTTCAGGAAACCGAAACCTCTTTTGCCGAGTGGTATGCGTCTGATAATAATTAGGGCGCACCCCTAACGGGTCGGGCTATCCGCTCTTAGTCCCGCGAAAAAGCGGGAGCTATCCGCTGCTATCCCTTGCGCAATTCTTCTTAGAGTCATTGCGAGTGCAGCGAACCAATCTCATCAATTTAACTATTTGAGATTTCAACTAGCTTAGCAAAGGAGAAATCTCTTGATTAATTCAAACTCCAATGAGATCTCCCTCTGGTCGAGATGACAAAATTAACATTGCGAGTTAGGTAAAGCAATTGAGATTCTCCCATTGGGCATTTCGACGAAGCATAGCGAAGGAGAAATCTCTTGATTAATTCAAATTTTAACGAGATCTCTCCCTCTGGTCGAGATGACAGATCAATAGAGTTTGACTGAAATTACAAATAACTTCAGGGAAATTATAAAACAAGTTCAGCATGATTAAATTCAGAAATAAAATTGTTCAATGAATATTGGTATTATGAGCAAGGCGAAGCAATCTCGTTCTATTGATTTCAACTAAAAGGAGAAATCTCCTATCTTTATCCCGAATTACGTTTTTATGAACATTCCGTACGGCAAAAAAGTATATTTTTCAAGCGATAATCATCTTGGCGCGCCCACCATGGCTAAAAGTCGTGAGCGGGAAGCGGTATTTGTAAAATGGCTGGATGAAATAAAAAAAGATGCTGCTGCCATTTTTCTACTGGGCGATCTTTTTGATTTCTGGTTCGAATACAAACATGTGGTTCCAAAAGGCTTTGTAAGAACATTAGGAAAACTGGCAGAAATAAAAGACAGCGGAATTCCTGTTTATTTCTTCGTTGGCAACCATGATCTCTGGATGAACACTTATTTTGAAGAGGAATTAGATATCCCTGTATATCATCAACCAAAAGAATTCGAATTTAATAATAAAATTTTTTTGGTAGGCCACGGAGATGGGCTGGGACCGGGAGATAAAGGCTATAAACGCATGAAGAGGGTCTTTACCAATCCGCTTTCAAAATGGTTGTATAAATGGCTTCACCCCGATCTTGGCGTTCCTCTGGCACAATATTTTTCAGTAAAGAATAAAATGATTTCAGGGGATGAAGATCAAACATTTTTAGGTGAAGATAAAGAATGGCTTATTCAGTATTGTAAACGCAAATTAGAACAGAAACACTACGATTATTTTTTGTTTGGCCATCGACATTTGCCTTTAGAGATAGATCTAAACGGAAAAGCTACTTATATCAATACCGGCGACTGGATAAGCCATTATACCTATGCTGAATTTGATGGCGAAAAGACTATTCTAAAAAAATTGTAATTAAAAGTTCACTTTCTATAAGGATACCGGCAAGCGGCAATCATTAAACTTTCATTTTCATATTTATAAACCAGTCGATGTTCGGAAGTAATACGTCTAGGCCAGTAACCTTGTGAATCCCCTTTCAAAGCTTCAGGTTTACCAATACCTTCATAGGGTGTGGGCATACCGCTTTTTATTAGTGCATTTATTCGCTTAAGGATTTTTTTATCTGTGTTCTGGCAATATAAATAATCATCCCACGAGATTGAGGACCAGATTAGTTTCATTTCTCTATAAGTTCGTTTTGAACTACCGAACCAGATTCAAGCTCATTAATAGAATTTAATAACACCTCTCGGTTTTTACCAGTCAATAAATAGGTAATTTCTTTTAAGGAGTTATACTCATCCAGGGATATTAAAACAAGATCCCTATCCCCTTTTCGTCTAATAATCAATTCGCTAACATTATCTATTACCTTATCAAACCAGTATTTCAGGTTAGAGCGAAAATTACTATAGTTAACAGTTTCCATCCTACAAATTTATACGTAAGTACTTAAAATCGTACTTACGTATATGATATTTTTCTATGAAAAATTTAGTGAAATCTATAAATCCTAAAAACTCTCCCGAATATCCTTTAGCTTCAATTGAATTTTAGTATTCCCATTCCAGGTATTTTCATCCAGGCTGTAAACCGCATCGAATTTTTTTCCGTCCCCAATAATTTTAAGTTTTCCCCCAAGATTAAAGCCTATAACATCAAAAGCCGGCCCTCCTTTTTCCTGTTGAACCTGGCATTTTAAGTGGGATTTCTCCTCTCCCACGCACTTGCCAAAACCGGTATCTGTCAACCCCCGGCTAATAAAAACGGGGGACATATTTCCAGGGCCAAAGGGTGCAAATTGTTTTAAGATACGATAGAATTTTGGGGTGATATCTTTCAGAGAAAGTTCGGCATCTATACTAATTTCGGGGGTTAGAAGATTTCGGTCTATACTTCCCGAAACCACTTCCTCAAATTTTTGTTTGAAATTGAGATATTCAGATTCCATAAGGGTGAGTCCGGCGGCATATTTATGTCCGCCAAACTGCTCAATATAATCTTTACAGCTTTCCAGGGCTTCATAAACATCAAATCCTTTTACAGACCTGGCAGATGCCGCTAATTTTTCACCACTTTTGGTAAAGACGAGCGTGGGGCGATACCAGGTTTCGGTAAGCCTCGAAGCTACGATACCAATAACACCTTTATGCCAGTTTTCATCATAAACTACCGTCGTTATTCGTTCTTCTTCCTTCAGCCGAATGATCTGCTGCCTGGCTTCTTCTGTTATGGTTTTATCTGCACTCCGCCTATCTGTGTTATAGGTTTCAATTTCTTCCGCATATTTAGCTGAAACAGCTTCATCTTCTTCCGTAAGCAAATTAACGGCGTGCAAACCGTGTTTCATCCTTCCGGCAGCGTTAATTCTTGGCGCGACAATAAAAACAACATCAGTAATACTCACATTTTTGCGATCGCCCAACAAACTCTGAATTCCTCTACGGGGAGCTACATTAATCACATACAGGCCATGATAAGCCAGAATCCGGTTTTCGCCGGTAATTGGTACAATATCAGCTCCAATAGCGGTAGCTACCAGATCTAGATAGGGCAATAAAATTTCCTCAGGTTCATTATTCTTTTGGGTAATCGCCTGAATAAGCTTAAAACCTACTCCGCAGCCGCATAATTCGTCATAAGGATACGTACAATCTTCACGTTTTGGATCCAGCACGGCAACAGCATCTGGAATTTCAGTGCCGGGACGGTGATGGTCACAAATGATAAAATCTATTCCTTTTTTCTTTGCATAGGCTACCTTTTCTATGGCTTTAATTCCGCAATCCAGCGCAATAATCAAATGAATATCATTATCCTCAGCATAAGCGATACCCTGATACGAAACACCGTAGCCCTCTTCATAACGATCTGGGATATAAGTAGTCACATTCTGGTAGCGAAATTTTAAAAAAGAGGACATCAAAGCCACACTGGTGGTACCATCTACATCATAATCGCCATAGATCATGATATTTTGGTCATTTTCAATGGCTTTTTCAATACGCTCCACCGCTTTTTCCATATCCTTCATTAAAAAAGGATCGTGAAGATCTTTGAGGTCTGGACGAAAGAATTTTTTCGCTTCCTCAAAACTTGTAATTCCTCGTTGCACCAAAAGTCTTGCAACCGGAACACCAATTCCTAATTTTTCTGCCAAAGCATTCACGGTAATAGAATCGGGTTTGGGTTTTAAGGTCCAGCGCATAAAAATTTATTGAAAAAAATTGATACCGAAATTAGCAAAAACAAGTTACAGCAATTTAAATTTTCAGCTTAAAATATCGGCAATTTTATCCTGAAGTTTAGGCACCACATTTTCTTCAAACCACGGATTCTTCATTCTCCAAAATCGGTTTACCGGAGAGGGAAGTGGCAGAATCCAGAATTCTGGAAGATAATTATTATAATTCTGAACTTTTTCAGTGAGGTTATTCCCTTTTCCAAGATAATAATTCGCGGCATAAGAACCAATAATAATTTTCAGCTGAACATTTTTCATTTCTTTCCAAACTGATTCATGCCATAAAGGAGCACATTCTTTTCGGGGCGGCAAATCGCCGGTTTTAGCTTTTCCGGGATAGCAAAAACCCATTGGGAGAATAGCAAAGTTATCTAGCTTATAAAAAGTGTCTTTATCTACGCCCAGCCATTCCCTCAATTTTTTTCCACTTTGATCGTTCCAGGCAATTCCAGATTCATGGACAATTCTTCCGGGTGCCTGACTAATCAATACAATTTTTGAATTTTTACTGGCTTCAATAATTGGCCTTGGCCCTAGTGGAAGATGATCTTCGCAAACCTTACAGTCTCTTATGGTGCATAAAAGATCTTCCAAAATATCAGGATTTTCCTTCTACAATTACCACAATCTCTCCTTTTGGCGGATTGTTAGTATAATGATGAAGTACTTCTGTAGCATTTCCCCGAATGGTTTCTTCATGTATTTTAGTGATCTCTCGGGAAACGGACACTCGTCTATCTTCTCCAAAATATTCCACAAAATGACCCAAGGTCTTCACCAGTTTATGAGGCGATTCATAAATAACCATGGTTCTGGTTTCTTCAGCTAACATCTTAAAACGGGTTTGCCTTCCTTTTTTTACGGGAAGAAATCCTTCAAAAACAAATTTATCGTTAGGCAATCCGCTATTTACCAAAGCCGGGACAAAGGCTGTAGCGCCGGGCAAACAATCTACCTCAACCCCGGCTTCCACACAGGCCCTGGTTAATAAAAATCCGGGATCTGAAATTGCCGGCGTTCCCGCATCGCTAATCAGGGCGATGGTTTCACCCGCTTTAATTCGGGAAACAATATGATCTACGGTTTTATGTTCATTATGCATATGATGACTTTGCATATGCGTCTGAATTTCAAAATGCTTCAGTAATTTTCCGCTATTTCGAGTGTCTTCAGCCAGGATAAGATCTGCTTCTTTCAGCACCCTTATAGCCCTCAAAGTAATATCCTCCAGGTTTCCAATTGGAGTTGGAACCAGAAACAATTTCCCCATAATTCAGAGTATGCTAATTGCTGAATTTATTCTCAATATGCGCCATAAAACGCTCTTCGTAAGCCTCTTTACCTTCCCAGTGATTATAATCTGGCTTCACCACTTTTTCTATAAATTTTCTGGCTTCTTCCAGGCTGCTAAAAGTATTTAATTGCGAAAGCACCCTGTTATAATCTGCCGTATTCCCGGCAAATAAATGTTTTATATAAGCTAAACGCTCATTAAGACCAATATTGATCCCTTTTTTCAAACGATCATTTAAAGACTTTGGTTTATTTGCCTTTTCAACATGGTTTACCGGCTCAAAATCTGGAAGATTATCATAATCTACCCCAATATTCCTGAAGTCCCTTTTTTCCTGTTCCGGACTCGATTGATTAGGCCTTTCCGGAGTTGCATTGATGTGGTTCATCATATGATCTACCTTCTCGGTTTCCGGAGGCATTTGTGCCACGATGTCTTTGATCTTTTCTGTATTTGGTTCCGTAATAGCATCAGAATTCTCATTGTACTCGGTGCCGTCAGGAAAAAATTCATCATAAAAATTTGTTGGCTGTCTCTGCACTGGTTCCTGAACCTTGATCTTTTTTTCCTTAAGGGGCTCTTCTGCCAGATGCTTCTCTGTAAAAGCCAGCACAGTTAGTTTTTCATAAAGATCTTTTGTAATTTTCTTTAGTTGAACAGTATCCATTTTTCCTTTCTCCTGAAGAATTTTTTCAGCAATACGAATAAGTTCAGCTTCAATTTTCTTTTTCATCTGTTTATATTTTTTGTTTTTTATCGATCAGATGTAATTCACCAATAATTATTTGACCTGATACCCTAAATGAGGCGATAGCTTATTTTATAACTTTAATGATTCGGCCTTCACCAGGGTTGTATTTTTAATAAATTTGTCCCACCTTTATGCGAAAGAGGTATTTCCCCGTTTCGATTTGAAAAATA
Organism: Christiangramia sp.; assembly: GCF_029937855.1. Lineage (GTDB taxonomy): Bacteria > Bacteroidota > Bacteroidia > Flavobacteriales > Flavobacteriaceae > Christiangramia. The sequence continues at coordinate 158,437 of NZ_JAPYPC010000001.1, read as the reverse complement.
CAAAATGTTTCTCGAAAATACAGTAAATCACGAAGAGCAATTTGGCTGGATTGAGGTTATTTGCGGCTCTATGTTTTCCGGAAAAACGGAAGAACTCATCCGCAGACTAAAACGTGCAAAATTTGCGAGGCAAAATGTAGAGATATTCAAACCTGCCATAGACGTTCGTTATGACGAAGAAATGGTGATTTCTCATGATGCCAATGAAATTCGTTCCACTCCGGTGCCTTCAGCTTCTAATATTCGTATTCTTGCAGATGGATGTGATGTGGTGGGAATTGATGAAGCACAGTTTTTTGATGATGAGATAGTAACTGTTTGTAACGACCTGGCCAATCGAGGCGTGCGCGTAATCGTTGCCGGCCTGGATATGGATTTTAAGGGAAACCCTTTTGGCCCTATGCCTAATCTTATGGCTACTGCTGAATATGTGACCAAAGTTCATGCGGTTTGTACCAGAACCGGAAATTTAGCCCAATTCAGCTACAGAAAAGCTATCAATGATGATCTTGTCTTTTTAGGTGAAAATGAAGAATATGAGCCATTAAGCCGTGCTGCATATTATAAAGCTATGCTGAAAGAACGGGTGAAAAAGCTTGATGTTAATGAAGCTGAGGAATTGAATGAAAAACCCAAAGAAGAAAATGCCTGAAGCCAATGAAACCGTTCTGGAAATCAATCTAGGTAACCTGGCCCATAATTATCGGTTTTTAAAATCTAAAATAGATCCTGATGTAAAATTCCTTTCGGTTGTTAAGGCTCACGCCTACGGAAGTGATTCTGTTGCGATCGCAAAAAAACTCGAAGAACTGGGAACCGATTATTTTGCCGTGGCTTACGTGGAAGAAGGCGTTAGGCTGCGGGAAAATGGTGTCACCACACCAATACTGGTACTACATCCTCAGTTCACCCATTTTGAAGAAATTATAGAACATTGCCTGGAACCCAATCTCTATAGTGAAAAAACACTAAATTCATTTATTTCTGTAGCAGAAAAGCTCAACCAAAAAAATTATCCTGTTCATATTAAATTGAATACCGGTCTCAACCGCTTAGGTTTTGATCAACCAGAAATATCAAGAATAAAAGAATTGATTTGGGATACTTCAAGCTTAAAAATAGCTTCGGTATTCTCACATCTTGCAGCAAGTGAAGACTGGAAAGAAAGGGATTTCACGGTTGGGCAGATAGATCTTTTCAGAAAAATGAGCTGGGAACTCATCAAGGATCTTGATTACGAACCCTTACTGCATATTTGCAATACTTCAGGAGTAATTAATTATCCAAAAGCCGCTTTTAGCATGGTAAGAACAGGAATTGGACTCTATGGATACGGAAATGACAAAACTATAGACCCACATTTAAAACCGATTGGAAAACTAAAAACTATTATTTCGCAAATACGGCCTCTGGATCAAGGTGACACCGTTGGATATAACCGTGCACATAAAATCGAAAAGCCTTCCAGGATCGCTACTTTACCGGTTGGCCACGCAGATGGAATTAACCGTATTTATGGTAAGAAAAAAGCCGGAGTACTAGTGAAGGGGAAATTCGCTCCAATCGTGGGAAATGTATGTATGGATATTATCATGATAGATGTTACCGGCATTGCCTGTGAAGAAGGGGATGAAGTCATAATCTTTGGAGGTGACCAGCATCCCGTTGAATTTGCCGAATCAGGTGGCACAATTTCCTATGAATTAATAACCGGAATCCAAAGAAGGGTAACCCGCAAGATTATTCCAGAAAAAGTTGAAAATCAATAATTAGTATTTTTTACCTAAATTAGGCGACACCTAACGCTAAACCCCTTAAAAATGGCCTTTTTCAAAGACTTTAAAGAATTCCTGTTTAAAAAGGATATTATCATGCTGGCTACTGCGGTGGTCATAGGTGCCGCTTTTAACAAAATTGTAAGCTCGCTTGTAGATGATGTTATTATGCCCATTATCGGTATTTTCACAGGAGGAATAGATTTCTCCCAAAAATTCTTCTCTCTTGATGGAAATAATTATGAAAGTCTTGATGCTGCGAGAGAAGCTGAAGCGGCTGTGATCACCTACGGTAATTTATTACAGGCAATTATATATTTTATAATTATAGCATTCTTTATATTTTTGGTGTTACGTGCTTACGAAAACATGAAGAAAAAAGAGGATGTTCCTGCCGCGCCGGCTCCAAAAGGACCAACACCTGAAGAGTTGCTTACAGAAATACGTGACGAACTAAAAAGACAAAATTCATAAAGAAGTACGCTTACCGCTACACTACTTATTTTAACCAAACCCCCGGCAAACACCGGGGGTCTTTTTTTAACAAAATCTACAAATGCGTATAAATTTCTGTAATCAGGACAATTTTTTGGTTTTAAACACATTAGGTTTATCTGCAACTAATACCTTTGCATTCAAATTATTAAAAAGCACTCTGTAAAATGAAAGTAGCTGTTGTTGGAGCCACCGGAATGGTGGGAAGCGTAATGCTAAAAGTTCTGGAAGAAAGAAATTTTCCGCTTACCGAATTAATTCCTGTAGCCTCAGAAAGATCTGTAGGAAAAAACGTCACATTTAAAAATGAGGAATATGAGATCATCGGTTTGGAAAAAGCAGTTTCCTTAAAACCTGAGATCGCCATCTTTTCAGCAGGAGGAGAAACTTCCCTGGAATGGGCACCTAAATTTGCTGAAGCAGGCACTACCGTAATTGATAATTCTTCAGCATGGAGAATGAATCCGGAGAATAAACTGGTGATCCCGGAAATCAATGCCAAACTTCTTACAAAAACAGATAAGGTCATTGCAAACCCAAATTGCTCTACGATCCAGCTTTTAATGGCGCTTAAACCACTACACGACACCTACGGAATAAAGCGGGTGGTTGTTTCTACTTACCAATCTATCACAGGAACTGGTGTTAAGGCTGTTCAGCAATTGGAAAATGAATATGCCGGCGAGAACGGCGAAATGGCGTATCCTTACCCTATTCATAGAAATGCGCTGCCTCATTGTGATGTTTTTCAGGAAAATGGCTATACCAAAGAGGAAATGAAACTTAGCAATGAAACAAAGAAGATCCTGGGAGACGATTCTGTAAATGTTACAGCTACGGCCATTAGAATTCCAGTAGTTGGGGGACATTCAGAATCTGTAAATATTGAATTCAGGAAAGATTTTGATGAAGTCGAGGTAAGACAATTGCTGGCAGATTTCCCCGGAATCACCGTTCAGGATAATCCATCTGTAAATACCTATCCCATGCCTATTTATGCTGAAGGAAAAGATGATGTGTTTGTGGGAAGGATCCGCAGGGATTATTCGCAACCCAATACTTTAAATATGTGGATTGTTGCCGATAACCTTAGAAAAGGTGCGGCGACCAATGCTGTTCAAATTGCCGAATATCTTTTGGAAAACAAGCTGGTATAAAGATTTAAATAATTAATATCTTAAGGGCCTGAAAGGATGTAACTTTCAGGCCTTTTTTATACTTATTTATTTAAAATTGAAACCTATAACATGAAAAAAATCATTACTATGGTCATTGCTACAGGATTATTAGCCTCCTGTAATGATGACAATAAAAAAAATGAAACTACTGCCTTGAATTATCCAGAAACTAAAAAAGTAGATACCGTTACCGATTATTTTGGAACCGAAGTAAAAGATCCTTATCGCTGGTTGGAAGATGATCGCAGTGAGGAAACTGAAAACTGGGTGGAGGCCCAAAATAAAGTGACTTTTAATTATCTCGATAATATACCATACCGGGATAAATTAAAAGAAAGGTTAACCCAGCTTTGGGATTATGAAAAATTAAGTGCCCCTTTTACCGAAGGAGATTATATCTATTTCTTTAAAAATGACGGCTTACAGAACCAAAGCGTAATGTATCGCAAAAAAGGAGAAGATGGTGAAGCTGAAATCTTCCTGGATCCAAACAAATTTAGTGAAGATGGTACAACTTCTCTCGGCGGATTAAGTTTTTCCAAAGATGGTGAAAAATTCGCCTATGCCATTTCAGAAGGAGGAAGCGACTGGAGGAAGATCATCATAATGAACGCTGAAAACAAGGAAATTCTGGGTGATACTATAAAGGATGTAAAATTCAGCGGAATGTCATGGAAAGGAAATGATGGTTTTTACTATTCCAGCTATGACAAGCCAGATGGCAGTGAACTTTCAGCTAAAACAGATCAGCATAAGCTATACTATCACAAATTGGGAACTCCACAGTCTGAAGATAAAGTGATTTTCGGAGATACTTCTAATCAAAAACATAGATATGTAGGTGGAAGTGTTACTGAAGATGATCATTATCTTACTATTTTTGCGCGAAATTCAACTTCCGGCGGAAAATTATTCTTAATGGATCTTACCAAAGAGAATCCCGAACTGATTACTATTTTGGATAATGAAAAAACCGACACCTATTTATTAAAAAATGACGGCAGCAAACTGTTTTTTGTCACGAACCTTGATGCCCCGAATAAGCGTGTGGTGAGCGTGGATGCTTCCAATCCCACTCCAGAAAACTGGAAAGATTTTATACCGGAAACAGAAAATGTACTGAGTCCGTCTACGGCAGGAGGTGATTTCTTTGCTGAATATATGGTAGACGCCATTTCAAAAGTAAAACAATATGATGCTGAAGGTAAACTGGTTCGTGAAGTTGAACTTCCTGGAATTGGTTCAGCCGGTGGTTTTGGAGCGAAAGAAGATGAAGAGGTTTTATATTATTCATTTACCAATTATGTAACTCCGGGTACCATCTACAAATATAATATCGAAGAAGGTACTTCAGAAGTCTATAACAAACCGAATATCGATTTTAATCCTGAGAATTATGAAAGCAAACAGGTTTTCTATAATTCTAAAGATGGCACCAAAGTTCCCATGATCATTACCCACAAGAAGGGAACAGAGATGAACGGAAAAAATCCAACCATTCTTTACGGATACGGTGGTTTCAATATAAGCCTTACTCCAGGTTTCAGCACCGCTATGAGTGTATGGTTAGAGCAGGGAGGAATTTATGCCGTTCCTAACCTTCGCGGTGGCGGAGAATACGGTAAAGAATGGCACGATGCGGGCACCAAGCTTAAGAAACAGAATGTGTTTGATGATTTTATCGCTGCTGCTGAATATCTTATCGAAAACAATTATACTTCCAGCGATTACCTTGCAATTAGAGGTGGTTCCAATGGCGGGCTTCTAGTAGGAGCGACCATGACACAGCGTCCAGACCTAATGCAGGTTGCCTTACCTGCTGTTGGAGTTATGGACATGCTTAGGTACCATACTTTTACTGCCGGAGCAGGTTGGGCTTATGACTATGGAACTTCTGAAGATAATAAGGAAATGTTCAATTATTTGTATGAATATTCTCCTGTGCATAATGTCAAAAAGGGAGTGGAATATCCTGCGACCATGGTCACTACGGGAGATCATGACGATCGTGTGGTGCCAGCTCATTCATTCAAATTTGCTGCGGAATTACAGGAAAAGCATGCTGGAAACGAACCAGTTTTGATACGAATTGAAACTAAAGCTGGTCATGGGGCAGGGAAACCCACCAGCATGATCATTGAAGAATATGCCGATGTTTTTGGCTTCACCCTTTATAATATGGGTTATGAAACGCTTCCCAGTGAAACTGATAAAAAAGTAAAAGGATAACCTTTAAATTACAAATTCCCCGACGGCTCCGCCTCGGGAATAGTCGGTTTCAAGAAATTTTTATTTTATTTCTGAATCTAAAGCGCGGATTATGCTCCGCGCTTTTTTTATTTTAAATTGCCACTACTACTATTTTACCATTATGCTGAAACTTCAGAATGTATCTTTTGCTTATGATAAGGAACCGGTTATAAAGAACCTCAATTTTGAGATAGAGAGCGGAGAGAATATTTCAGTAATTGGAGAAAGCGGTTGCGGAAAAAGTACACTCTTAAAGCTTATTTACGGCTTACTTCACACTGATGGTAAAATCACCTGGAAAGATAAAGAACTATTGGGACCCAATTTTAATCTGGTTCCGGGGGAGCCGTTTATCAAATACCTGGCCCAGGATTTTGACCTAATGCTTCCACTAAACGCTGCTGAAAATGTTGGAAAGCATTTGAGCAACTTCTATCCTGTAAAAAAGCAACGAAGAATTAAAGAGCTTCTGGAAGTAGTGGAAATGGAAGATCTGGCTAATAGAAAAGCCAAATTATTAAGCGGTGGCCAACAACAGCGAATCGCCCTGGCGCGGGCATTGGCAAAAGAACCTGAAATTTTATTGCTCGATGAACCATTTAGTCATATAGATCATTTCAGAAAAAATAATTTAAGGAGAAGGCTATTTTCATATCTAAAAGAGAAAAATATAACCTGTATGATCGCTACGCATGACAGTACCGACGCATTATCGTTTGCAGACAAGACTTTTGTTTTAAAAAATGCCAGGATCTATGCCGAAGGAACTCCGGAAGATTTATATCAAAACCCGCCAAATAAATACGTAGCATCGCTTTTTGGAGATGTAAATCATGTGATGCTGAAAAACATCAGTAAAAATAAATCGAGTAGAAAAAGAGTACTGCTCTATCCTCACGAGATAAAATTTGTCCGTAAATCAGATATTGAAGCCACAGTAACTAAAACATATTTTAAAGGGGAGAACTATTTAATCGAAGCCGATTTAAATGGAGAAAAAATCCTGATAGATCATGAAAAAAACATAGCTACAGGGAAAAAAATAAAACTCAAAATTTCTGAAACACTTATAAAGGAACGACTTAAATGACCTCTATGATATTAAACTCTTTCCCATTCATTACAAACTGATCTCCTTTTTCTTTTCCAAGAAGCTGCTGTGCAACCGGTGCTTTTACGCCAACTGCATAATATTTTTTACCAGCTATTTGAATTTCTCCCGCCGGAATTGAAATAAAATAATTCGCGGCATCTGTAAAAACTATACTTCCCAAAACTGCCTTTCTAGAAGGTTTATGCTCCTCGATCCTTTTAAGAATTTGAGCAAGACGATCATATTCATTTAACTGAACGGTGAGTTTATTCCATTCAATATTAATCATTTCCCTGCCGGTTTCATATTTGTCCCCGGCACTACTTTTAGATTCATTTTCAAGGTCCTCCTTGAGACCGTTCATAGCATTACGCACAACAGCAACTTTTTTATCCAGGTATTCTTGACAAATATGAATTAATGCGGATCGCTCTAAGTCTTTCATTATTCTAAAATGAATTTTCCATAATTCTGCATTTGCCGTACAATCCAGTTCTTTCTTCTTTGAATAAAATCTGAAGCCGGATTAGCTCGATATTCCCGAGGATTTGGTAAAACTGCAGCAATCGCTGCGGCTTCATAAGGACTTAGATTAACAGCATCTTTTTTAAACCAGTATTCAGCCGCTGCCTGGGCTCCATAAATTCCTTTTCCCATTTCAATACTATTCAGGTAGACTTCAAGAATTCGCTCTTTGCTCCAGATGATCTCGATTAAGAAAGTAAAATAAGCTTCCAATCCTTTTCTAAACCAGGTTCTTCCAGGCCAGAGAAAAACGTTCTTAGCAGTTTGTTGCGAAATGGTAGAAGCACCTCTAATTTTGCGGCCAGACCTGTTATCTTCCATAGCTTTCTGAATTGCTTCAAAATCAAATCCGCTATGGTTGGTGAAATTTTGATCTTCACTTGCGATAACTGCAAGTTGAAGATGCCTGGAAATATTTTCCATAGGCTCCCAGTCATGCTCAAAAGGCTCTTCGGGATTTTCAAAATATCTTATTGCCATTAAAGGTGTAAAAGGCACCGGTACCCATTTGTAGATCACTACGATAAGAATGCTGAAAAGAAAAAGGCCCAGCAGTACCTTAAATATAAATTTGAAAATTTTTTTTATCATGATCTTATTGCTAAATCTGCTACTTCCCTGCCTACTAAACTACCAATGGCTATTCCCATTCCGCCTAGCCGAACTCCACAGTAAACATTCTTTTGAATTTCTTTGATGATCGGTTTCTTCTGTTCCCCCACTCCCATAATCCCACTCCAGGATTGCTGGATTTCAAAATCTGTATTTGGTAAAATAGAAGATCTTAAAAGCTCCTCAAGTTGATGCTGAATAAGTTTGGTTGTACCGATTTCATCTGTTTCTTCAGTTTGAAAATCCAGATTTCTTCCTCCGCCAAATAATACCCTGTTTCCAATATTCCGAAAATAGTAATAACCTTTATCTAAATGAAAAGTCCCTTTAAAAGGGATGTTTTTCAATGGTCTGGTGATTAAAACCTGTGCTCTGGCTGGTTTCACATTATCTATTCCCAGCCTGGAAGCGAAACCATTGGTGGCGATAATTAGCTTTTTCGAGTGTAAACTGAATTTATCACTTTTAATACTTACACCATTAACGGTATTATCAAAAGACTTTACTTCCACATTGTTTAAAATCTGAATTCCCTTACTAATGGCCATTTTCACCAAAGAGGTCATCATCTTGCCGGTATCTATCTGCGCTTCAAATTTATTATAAATTAATTTTGGCTGAATTTTTTTAAAACCGAATTTATTTTCACCAAGCTCAAAAACATCTTCAGAAAATATAGGTTTCAGGAGTGTATTTATTTGAGGTAATCTATCCAGACATTCTGTGTATAAATCTTTATCGGCTTCTGTGAATAATTCATAGCCGCCATTCTTTTGGTAATCTAACACCTCATTTCCCAAATTTTTTCTAAGCAATTGAAGACCTTTTGTTCGCTTTTCAACCAGATCTATAACTTCCGCTTCAGAATGGGTCTTAAGATCGTCTAAAATCTCTGATATACTTCCAAAGCAAGCGAAGCCGGCATTTTTTGTACTGGCCCCCTCCGATAGCATTCCTTTTTCGAGAATAATCACCTTTGATTCTGGATTTAGCTCTTTTAGCCTTAGAGCGCAATTTAAGCCGGTGATGCCACTGCCGATAATACAATAATTAATATTTGAGAACCAGGAATCGGTTTCCCAGAAAGAAAAATTCATAGGTTGATTTTAGTCAGGGATCAAAATACAAAAAAAAGACCTCCCAGGTTTTATAAAACCTGGGAGGTCTGAGTATTTAATCCAAAATATCTTACTAGTCTTCCTGAGGTTTCATCTTAAAATCCTCCATGAACTTTGTCGTGTAATTTCCTTCCACATAATCAGGATGATCCATCAACTGTCTATGGAACGGAATAGTAGTCTTAATTCCTTCAATTACAAATTCATCCAAAGCACGCTTCATTTTATTGATCGCCTCTTCCCTGGTTTGAGCCGTGGTGATCAATTTAGCGATCATGGAATCATAATTTGGTGGAATGATATAACCACTATACACATGGGTATCTATACGAACCCCATGTCCTCCCGGAGCGTGCAGGTTTGTAATTTTCCCCGGCGAAGGCCGGAAGTTATGATAAGGATCTTCTGCATTAATTCTACATTCTATAGAGTGCAACTGTGGGAAATAATTCTTTCCGGAAATTGGCACCCCTGAAGCCACAAGGATCTGTTCACGAATAAGATCGTAATCTATCACCTGCTCGGTAATTGGATGCTCTACCTGAATACGGGTATTCATTTCCATAAAGTAGAAGTTTCTGTGCTTATCTACCAGGAATTCAACGGTACCTGCACCTTCATATTTAATGTATTCAGCTGCTTTTACCGCTGCATCCCCCATTTTTTTTCGGAGGGTATCCGTCATAAATGGAGAAGGTGTTTCTTCAGTTAATTTTTGGTGGCGACGTTGTACAGAACAATCCCTTTCAGAAAGGTGACAGGCTTTACCGCTACTGTCTCCAACGATCTGGATCTCGATATGGCGAGGCTCCTCAATAAGCTTTTCCATATACATCCCATCATTTCCAAAAGAGGCATCGGCTTCTTTTCGGGCAGATTCCCACGCGTTTTCAAGGTCTTCCTCTTTCCATACGGCACGCATTCCCTTACCACCACCACCGGCAGTAGCTTTAAGCATTACAGGAAATCCTATCTCATTTGCCAGTTTAAGGCATTCTTTATAATCTTTCAAAATTCCTTCAGATCCTGGAACACAAGGAACGCCTGCTGCTCTCATGGTAGCTTTAGCAGTAGCCTTATCTCCCATTTTTGCGATCATATCTGGTGAAGCACCGATAAATTTAATCTCATGCTCCTCACATATTTTTGAAAATTTCGCATTTTCAGAAAGGAATCCGTATCCTGGATGTATTGCATCTGCATTTGTAATTTCAGCAGCAGCAATGATATTTGATATTTTAAGATAAGAAAGGTTACTCGGTGCGGGACCTATACAAACGGCTTCATCGGCAAATCTAACGTGCAGACTTTCAGCGTCGGCAGTAGAATAAACCGCCACCGTTTTAATTCCCATTTCTTTACAGGTACGAATAACGCGTAATGCGATCTCCCCCCTGTTTGCAATCAATATTTTTTTAAACATACCTAGTTGCTTTTAAAGTTCTGAAGCCCGGAAAGGGCTTAGAGTTGTTAAAACGGGCAGTAATTTATGAGGGATCTACTAAGAATAATGGTTGATCAAATTCTACCGGAGAAGAATCATCTACCAATACTTTTACGATCTTACCAGAAACTTCACTTTCAATCTCATTGAAAAGTTTCATCGCTTCAATGATACAAAGTACATCACCTTCTTTTACAGTATCTCCAACTTCAGCAAAAATAGGTTTGTCTGGAGAAGGCTTTCTGTAGAAAGTTCCAATAATCGGGGACTTTACAGTGATGTATTTTGAATCGTCCTGAGTAGATTCGTTAGATTCCTTTTGTTGCGGCGCACTTTCCTGGGGTGCAGGAGCTGGTTGCTGTTGAGGTTGTTGAGCTGGCATCTGCTGTGGCATTTGCTGCTGCGGAACCTGCTGTACTATGGTAGTTTCCTTTTCGTCTGAACCTGTTCTAATGGTGATTTTTACATCTCCTGTTTCCAGTTTTACCTCACTTGCGCCTGACTTGGCTACAAATTTTATCAGATTCTGAATTTCCTTTAAATCCATAATAATTGGTGTTGGTTTTTATGAGTTATAAGCCCATTTAAGATAAGTAGCCCCCCATGTGAAGCCACCTCCAAAAGAGGCAAATATTAAATTATCTCCTTTTTTAAATTGTTTTTCGTAATCGCTTAATAGTAAGGGTAATGTTGCGGCGGTAGTATTTCCATACCTCTGTATATTCATTAACACCTTGCTCTCATCGTTGAGGTTCATTCTATTTGCTGTGGCATCAATAATACGCTTATTTGCCTGATGTGCAACCAGCCAGTTTATATCCTCATTAGAAAGTTTATTTCTTTCCATGATCTGAGCACTAACTTCGGCCATATTAGAAACTGCAAATTTGAAGACCGTTTTTCCATCCTGCCTTACATAATGTAGTTTTTCAGCTACTGTTTCTGCTGTTGGAGGCATTAAAGATCCCCCGGCAGCAATCTTCAGTGAATTTCTTCCAATGGAGTCACTACGTAAAATTTCATCCTGAAGTCCAAGGCCTTCAGTATTTGGCTCCATAAGAACTGCTCCGGCACCATCCCCAAAAATAATACAGGTAGTGCGATCTTTATAATCAATGATCGATGACATTTTATCGGCGCCAATTACCAGTACTTTTTTATATCGTCCAGATTCTATATAAGCCGCACCCGTAGACATTCCATATAAAAAGCTGGAACAGGCTGCTTGCAGGTCATAAGAAAACGCATTTGTCGCGCCAATTTCTGTTGCCACATGAACACCTGTAGCAGCGACAGGCATATCTGGAGTGACAGTACCTAAAATAATAAGATCTATTTCTTTTGGATCCAGGTTGGTTTTTTGAAGTATATCTTTTGCTGCCTGAATTGCTAAATATGAAGTTCCCTTAGCAGGGTCTTTGAGAATGCGCCTTTCTTTAATTCCTGTCCTGCTGGTGATCCACTCATCTGTTGTTTCCACCATTTCTTCCAACATCTCATTTGTCAGGACATCTTCAGGCACATAGCCACCTACAGCCGTAATCGCTGCTGTGATTTTATTCATAAAATTGGATTTAATTCACCCTACACCGGTCTATAAACGTCATATACATTCATAGAAAAGTACTAAATTTAATTAGAACCGGCGTGCAAATTAAGGTCTTTTTAGGACTTATTCAACTAAAAACAAAAAACTCCCACTATGTGAGAGTTCCTGTATTTTTTTGAAGCTCTATATCCCTGATTAAGCCTCTACTTCTTCAGTATTATCAATCAATACCTGACCACGGTAATATAGTTTACCTTCGTGCCAGTGAGCTCTGTGATACAAGTGGGCTTCACCTGTTACAGAATCTACAGCCACTTTTGGAGCTGAAGCTTTATAATGTGTTCTTCTCTTATCTCTTCTGGTTTTCGAGATTTTTCTCTTTGGATGTGCCATGGCTTCCTGTTAATTATTCGTTTAGTAAATTTTTTAATTTGTCCCAGCGAGGATCTATATCATCCTCTTTTTTCTTTTTCTGATTTTTCAAACTAAGCTCTTCTAGCTTATCAAGTACATCAGATTTCAATGTTCCGTCTTCCACTCCGGGATGAACTCTTTTTGGCGGCACTGAAAGCACTACCAGTTCATAAACATATTGCTGAATGTTCACCTCATATTCTCCATGCGGCAATATGAGTAGATCTTCATCATCGTTATTGAAGTCATCCCCGAATTTGATCACTAAAAACAGTTCACTGTCTATTGGCTGATCGTAAGGCTCGTTAGTAAGATCGCAGTTTACATTTACTGTTCCGGTTGCCCTGAAGGTAAGCTCCATCATAGCGCTTTTTTTCTCGAACAACAGGTCAATCTTAACATCGGCGCTATTGAATTCCTCGTACTCAAAATGTTCAAAGAACTTGTTATCTAACTCATACTCAAACTGGTGCTTCCCAAGCTTTAATCCCTTAAAAGGAATCGTAAACTCTGCTAAATTCCTCATCTCTCCTCAGTTTTGAGTGCCCAACGTTTCCGTTAAGGCGGGTGCAAAGATATAAAAATTAATCAATTATGCTCTTTTTATAAACAAATTTTTGTTTATATCTTCCTGCCTTGTTTCTTTAACGGATTTTCGGTTAAACCTTTATATTCCTCCCGAGCTTTATATATTTCAATCGCTTTAAAAACAGCTTCTTTGAACGAATTAATATTCGCTTCATTTTTACCGGCTATTTCAAAGGCAGTGCCGTGATCTGGTGATGTTCTAACTTTTTTTAGTCCAGCTGTAAAATTCACCCCCATTCCGAAGGATAAAGTCTTAAAGGGAATAAGTCCCTGGTCGTGATACGAGGCCACTACCGCATCAAAATTTTTATAATTCTTAGATCCAAAAAAGCTATCTGCTGAATATGGTCCAAATACAAGGTCTCCTTTATCCCTTATTTTCTGAATTGTTGGTTTTAAAATTTCTTCATCTTCCTTACCAATCACACCATTATCGCCACTATGGGGGTTAATTCCCAAAACAGCTATTCTTGGCTTTTGCACTCTAAAATCCTGCTTTAAAGTTTTCTGTATGGTTTTGATCTTTTTCTCTATTAATTCCGGTGTAATAACCGAAGCAATATCTTTTAACGCCACATGATCTGTTAACAATCCTACCTTCAGGTTATCGGTAATCATAAACATCAGGCTTTCGCCTCCCAGTTCCTGTGCCAGGTAATCTGTATGCCCCGGGAAATTAAATTTTTCAGATTGGATAGTCGCTTTATTGATAGGCGCGGTGACCAGCACATCAATTTCGTCTTTTTTTAAAGCATTTGCAGCAGCTTCTAAAGATCTGAATGCATAATTTCCTATTTTCAGATCTTCTTCCCCAAAATTAATATTTACATTTTCTTTCCAGACATTCACCACATTCACTTTTCCGTCTATAGCATTTGATGGATGATCTATTCCTTGAAAATGCATTGAGAGCTGGTAGTGTTTCTTTAAGAAATTAAGGATCTTTGAAGATGCAAAGATAATCGGAGTACAGAAATCCAACATTCGGGAGTCATCAAAGGTTTTAAGCACAATTTCACTTCCTATCCCATTCAAATCTCCAATGCTAATCCCTAATTTGATCATTTCGCTCTGTTTCATAAACTTTCCCGATATAATATTTTAATTTTACACACAAATGTAACCATTATTATAGAAAACAATGTTCACAGGTATCGTTGAAGAATTAGGAAAAATCACCAGGATCAAAAAATCAGGCAGTAATCTGGATCTTACCATAAGGGCAAAGATGACTCCTGAATTAAAAATAGATCAGAGTGTTTCCCATAATGGTGTTTGTCTTACGGTAGTCTCGATAGAGGAAAATGAATATACTGTAACAGCGATTCAGGAAACCCTGGAAAAGACTAATCTCGGAAAACTAAAAAAAAATGCCCTGGTAAATCTTGAAAGAGGAATGAAGCTTGGAGACAGGCTGGATGGCCATATTGTGCAGGGTCATGTGGACCAAACTGCAACCTGTAAGAACGTAAAAGAAAGAGAAGGTAGTTGGGAGTTTACTTTTGATTATGATCCGGAAATAGGTAATATAACTATTGAAAAAGGTTCTATAACAATTAATGGGGTAAGCCTTACAGTGGTTAATTCCAAACAAAATGAATTTAGTGTTGCCATTATTCCTTATACTTTTAATAACACAACCTTTAATCAATTAAAACAGGGAGATCTCGTTAATCTAGAATTTGATGTGATTGGAAAATACGTAAAAAGAATTACTGAATTTTCTTAAGAAATATTAAAATCCCGCACTTTATAACAGCCATACATCACGCCAACCGCCATTAGCAAGTAGACATAATCATCTATTGGAAGGCATAAACCTACCGGAGGTGGCACTCCGTTACCATTCCCACTATTCCCCTGATTACCAGGATCGCAGGGAGGTCCTTTATGTCTTTTTTCTGTAGGGGCAGGCGGACCATCTTTTTGAGCAAAAGAGGAAGTGGTAACTCCTAACAGGAGTACTAACACTAAGATTATACACCTCATTCGCTCCATTGATGTTCGGTTAGTATTTTCGGCAAAAGCCTTAAAAATGATATTTATCTAAGCAATTTTATGACTAAGGTAAGAATTTTCCGTTACGCGCTTAATTTTCAGAATTTCTAAATGAGCAACAAAAATCTTATCCATATATTAAATACGTAATAAACCTGTGTAAAGTTTTGTGAAAATTTAAATTATGGAAATACTTTTCAAATGAAATTCAATTTTACAAATCTAGTAAACAGTCCTTTATCATATATCAAATGTAAATAATAGTACGATCAATTTAATACTTCAATATTAAATTTTAAATCTCTTAAACTAATTTTTCTTCCTAGTCCCTTTTTTGGATTATAAGTAAGTCACTTTTGCTGTTAATATCAATGGAATTAAATATTTTACAAATCTTTTAATACTTCAATTAATAGCATTTTAGTATTTTTAAACAAATCCAAAATAACGATATGCATAAATTAATCAATTTATTTGCGATTCTGTTTTTAATAGCAGGATGCCAAAATCAAAATAAGGATCTTGCTGAAGAATTCGATAAGCTGGAACGACAACGCGATAGTATTTCCCAGGTACATTCTAAATTTAAGAACACGCATGATGAGATGTTACAAAAGTTTCAAGATGTTAATCAGAAACTGGAATCTATGGAGATACAAGATTCTACGGTATTCGATGATATAGCAAAGCACAGCACCCTATTAGAACAGCATGATGCTATCATTAAAAGTCATGATGAAATTATTGAAGGGCATAAAGAAATGAAAGCAAGCTTTGATGAAAAATCTGATACAGAAAAAAGAGCGCAACTTGATGAAATGATTTCCACACATAAGCAGTTGATGGAAGAGCATCAAGCTATGGAAGAAGAACATCGCATGATGGAACAAGAACATGAATCTATCATGACAAAACTGGATAGTACAAATACTGCTAATCAGTAAAATTTTGATTAGTCAAATTAAAAAACGACTATCCCGCAAAGTGTGTAAAGTTTAAATAACAGTGGTTGGACTTATTTAAAGTCTGACCCTTTTTATAGATCGTAAGGAACTGATTTAAAATAATGCCCCAGTTCCTGATAATGGAATGTCCTTTATAGATATGGCTTTTTTAAAAAAGAAAAATATTGTTGGAGACAGGATTAAATACGAAAAAAGACTTCAAAAAATTATAATATCCGCATTACAGATCAACTGAATGAAATACTTCAATTTTATTTGAATGGTAAGGAAAATGACGATTTCATTTTACCTGTTTTAAACTCGGAGAAATTATCTGAACAGTATAAACAAGTACAGGAAGCAAGAAATCGATATAATAAGGGACTCAGGAGGATTGCCAAAAAATGCGGTATTAGGGAATATCTCACCTCCTACGTTTCAAGACATAGTTTCGCAACCCATGCAATGCCGAAAGATATTCCTCTTCATGTAATTTCATCCATGCTGGGTCACTTCAAACTAAACACCACTCAAATTTATCTGGATTCGTTACCGACCAATATTCTTGATAAATACCATAAACAGCTAGTCCTAATTGAATTTCGGATCCGAATTAAGATTCAATAATTTAAGAATATTTAAATAAATAACATTTTTGTATCATTAACTCACTCTGATTCAATAAGAAAAAATTAGGTCTATAAGAAAATCCAAAATATTCTATTTGTATTTAGTCTAAATAACATTAAGGTTTTTATATTTGTTCGCAGAAAACAAGCAAAAACCAAAAATGAAATCACTACTACTACCTATTCTTTTATTTTTTATTGTGTCCTCTCAGGGACAAAATTCCAGTTTATCTGGAACTGTTTTAGATGAAAATGATGTTCCCATTCCGGGAGTTAATATTATGCTAAACGGAATTAAAGGGACCCTTACTGATTTTAATGGCTACTATGAATTTAAGGATCTTCAACCTGGATCATATAATATGGTGGCCTCTTTCTTAGGCTATGAAGATCAAACGGAAGTCATAGATTTAAAATCAGGGCAGAGTTTAGAATTAAATTTCGCTCTTGAAACCTCGAATGAAAATTTACAGGAAATTGAAATTACCGGAAGACGCGCCAGAACCTATAAAAATGCCATTGCTTTTTCAGGAACAAAAACTGCAACCCCTGTTAAAGAAATTCCACAAGCTATAAGCTATGTCACGAAAGAGGTGTTTGCTGACAGGCAAGCCTACAGAGTGAATGATGTTGTCCAAAACGTAAGTGGAATTAATCAATTCTCATATTATAATGATTATGTCATCCGTGGTTTCAGGTCTCAACAGGAACTGATTAACGGATTGAGAGTCATCAATTTATTTGGTCCTCAGACAATTCTCGCAAATCTAGAAAGAGTAGAAGTGATCAAAGGGCCTGCTTCTGCTATGTTCGGAAATGCCTCTCCGGGAGGAACTCTTAACAGAGTTACAAAAAAGCCTCTAGCTGTAGATCGAAAAGCAATCAATTTTACTACAGGTAGCTTTAATACATTAAGATCTACCCTTGATTTTACCGGCCCCTTGGATGAAAAGAAAACCTTGTTATACAGGCTCAATCTGGCTTACGAAAATTCAGATTCTTTTCGGGACTTACAGGAGTTCAAATCATTTATGGTAGCTCCTTCAATTTCTTTTCTTCCCACCGATAAGACCAGGCTAAATTTTGATCTGGTCATCACAAATTTTGATGGAAAATTAGACCGTGGCCAGCCAATTTTTGGAGCAACATCAGGGACAGATCTTAACTCAACTCCTATTTCCTTTGCCATTGGAGCAGCCAATGATTATCATAAAACCAATGTTGCTTATGGTACACTCTCATTAAATCATCAATTTACCGATGATTTCTCCTTTAATGCTTCTTATATGCGTTATGGTTTTGAGGAAGACCTGTTTGAACATCGAACTTCTAACCGATTTGCTGTAGACAGCCTTGGAAATGAAATTCCAACACTAATGGGTATGAGAATAAGTGCCCGAGAACAAAAGCGTGTGAACGATAATATTAGCTCCTACTTTATTTATAATACTTCAACCGGTGATATTAAACATAAACTATTGCTAGGGTACGATTACATTCAATCTGCAATTCCAACTGGAGGAGGCGGTATTTTCACCAGCAGTGGAGCAATTTATAGAACACAGGACGGGGGATTGGACACTTATAATCCTGAAACCCCAGAGCGGTTCTTTTTTGATGAAAACGGGAATCCCGTACCGAATATACCTCATTTCAATTTAGAGGATCCTGAATACCTGCTGGGTTATCCAAGTGATTATATCCTTGACAGGTATGAAATAGACCCTGATAAATATTATACTAACGGAGTTTATATCCAAGATCAGATGGAATGGAAAAAAATAAAAGTACTGATAGGTCTTCGTCAGGAATTTTATACCGACATTCTCAATTATAAGCAATCAAATGAAGAAGAAAGACAGCAGAAGAAATTCCTTCCCAGGCTGGGACTTGTTTATACTCTTAATGATAACATCAATCTTTATGGAACCTATACCGAAAGTTTTCAACCTCAGAACCCAAGCGACCTAACTGGAGAAAACGGAGGTCCTTTTGATCCCCTAACGGGAAGAATGTACGAAGTAGGTGCGAAATCGACGTTCTTTAAAGATCAGCTAGCAGTAAACCTCGCTCTTTATCATATAGAGAATAAAAACATCCTGATCCCTAATGTTGATACTGGTCAATTAATTCAAAGAGGAGGTGAAGAATCCAAAGGAGTTGAAATTGATGTCAATGGAAAAATATCCCGAAACCTGAGTGTCACGGCTAATTATGCATATAACATTGCTAAAATTACCGAAAGTGCTGATGAATCATTAGAAGGACAAATAAAAGAGAATGCTCCTAAACATTCGGGAGGATTTTTTGCAAATTATAATTTCACAGAAAATTTTCTTGACGGAGTAAACTTCAACCTTGGAACCAGCTTTGTAACAGAACGAAATACCTTTGAACAAAGCCTGCAGCTTCCAGGATACATGGTTTGGGACACGGGATTATCTTATAAAGTAAATAAAGTAAAACTGGCCTTGACCTTAAACAATATTTTTGACAAAACACATTGGGTTGGGGGTTATAGTTATACGCGATTATTCCCTGGAGCTCCTAGAAATTACCTTTTAAGTGTAGGTTATACTTTTTAGTATGAAGTTAAAAAAGAAATATTTTTTTCAATTACACAGTTGGATTGGCACGAAGTTAAGCATACTATTTTTTATAGTATGCTTTTCTGGTACTCTGGCCACGCTCAGTTATTAGATGGACTGGTTATTCAATCCGGCAAGTAGAGCAAATCCTAAAACTGAATTTATTTCCCGAAACACCATCGTCAAAAATTTTCAGGAGAAATACCCAAATGCAGCTATTGGTTATTGGATGCGGCCTGATGAGCCATATTTGTGCGATATTATATATAAAAATGAAAATGATATCCGCACCTATGTATATGCAAATCCGTATACTGGGGAAATCCAGGGAGAGACAGCGATAACCTTTCAGAGGTTTTTTCGGGATCTCCATTATTATTTATTTATTCCATTTGAGCAAATAGGAAATTACATTGTACTATTCTTCGGTTTTCTATTATTGATATCCCTAATTACGGCGCTGTTCTTTTATAAAAAATGGTGGAGGAAATTATTCGAATTAAAACTGAACAAAGGCCCATTGGTATTTTTTAGAAGTACCCACCGGCTTATCGGTTTATGGTCTGTTCCTTTTTCCCTCTTATTTTCCATCACGGGTATCTGGTATTTTATAGAACGCGCTAATATAGCTGGGGTTGGAGAAGAAGTTAATCCAAGTCCTCCCCTCGTTGATAATATAGTCACTAAAACCAACAGTACAAATTTAAGTTATTCGGTAGATTATGATAAAGCGGTTGATATAGCCAAATCTAATATTCCAGGGATTGAAGTGGGAGATATTCTTCCTCCCCAGTCTCCCAGCAGCAATATTTATTTAACCGGTAAGAGTGATATGCCCCTTGTTAGGCAAAGGGCCAACAGGTTATATATAAATCCATATACCTATGAAGTGATCAAAGTACAAAAAGCTGAAGAAATGGATACCGTTATGTGGCTGAATGATATAGCAGATCCTTTGCATTTTGGATACTGGGGTGGACTCATTACAAAAATCATCTGGTTTGTGCTGGGCATGGGTATTTCATTTTTAATTCTTTCCGGAATCTGGATCACTTTAAAAAGAAAAGCCGCAAAAAGTAAAAAGGACGTGGTAATGGGATGGTGGGGTTATTTAAACTGGGGGATATTCCTACTTATTATGTCTGGCATGTACGCAATGCTGATAGAACAATATAAGGCTTCACCTAATAGCATTCTCATCATAAGTGTAGGCTGGATAATTTTTCTGGCACTTACTTATTACATTTTTGTGTTCAGGATGAACAGGGCAGTAACTAAGTAATAACAATGGAAGACAGGGATATCCACATTTTATATTATAATCCGTTTGGAATAGGTTTTTTATGGAATAATATCCCAAAAAAATTGAAAATCCAGCTGGTATTTAGAGATTTGAACCTGGAACTCGAAAAATCTGAATTGGAACTGTTCAGAGAATTAATAGAAGATGCTTCTATTAATTATTCTAAATGTCACAAATGTCAAAATCCTGAAAACTGCCGTAGTATTTTACTGGTAACTCCCTTAACGGGGTTAAGCCTGGTAGTGAGCACAAATGAGCTGAAAGCTATTAAAGATCTAATCGAAGGCGTATTATTCAACTGGAATCTGCAAGATTTACTGGATGATTTAATTTTCTAATTATTCCTACCATATACAGCATAATTAACTCTACGGGAACTTTCCTTAAAATATCTAAGAGCTTATTTTCCCTTTGGAAATGAATTTAAATGTGAAGAACTGTGTTAACAACTAAAATTGCTATCAAATGATCAGTTCTTCTTTCTTTTTATTTTTACACATACTTCGTTGGTTCGATATTCAAGGGGAATCATGTGAAATTCATGAGCTGTTGCGCAACTGTAAATAATCTAAGATTATAAGCCAGAATGCCTTTTCGGATCAATGACTTTTACTTTCGCATAAAAAGTAATGGTCATGGATTATTTCGTTTCTTTCTTATTCGATTCTATCCTCTTCCATTTCATTTTATGCTTTTGTTTCATACATAATACATAAGCTATATGAGTATTTTTAGAAAGAGGCTAAACTATAAACCCTTTGAGTATCCTGAAGTTTTAGATTTTACAGATGCTATCAACCAGTCTTTCTGGGTACACTCTGAAGTAGATTTTACGGCAGACGTGCAGGATTTTCATACTTATCTATCTGAAGGGGAAAAAGACGTAGTGAAGAAAAGCCTGCTGGCAATAGCACAAATTGAAATAGCAGTTAAGTCGTTTTGGGGAGATCTTTATAAGCACTTGCCGAAACCGGAATTCAACGGACTTGGAAGTACTTTCGCTGAATGTGAATTTAGGCATTCGCAGGCTTATTCCCGGCTTTTAGAAGTGTTAGGTTATAACAATGAATTTGCAAAGGTAATTGAAGTGCCGGCTATTAAAAACCGAATCGAATACTTATCTGAAGCCCTGGAATATAGCAAGGCAGATGATCCCCGAGAGTATGTCTCTTCTTTAATTTTGTTTTCCATTTTAATTGAAAATGTGTCCTTATTTAGTCAGTTTGCTATCGTACTTTCTTTTAATCGTTTTAAAGGCGTGATGAAGAATATCAGCAATATTATCGCATGGACTTCCGTAGATGAACAAATTCATGCTAACGCAGGAGTCTATATTATTAATAAAATTCGTGAAGAATATCCCGATTATTTTAATGAAGAACTAAACGAAAAATTATTGAAGATTGTCAAAAAATCTATTGAGGTTGAAGAAGAAATCCTTGATTGGATTTTTGAAAACGGAAAGTTAGAAAATATCAGTAAAAAGAATTTGATGGATTTTATGAAATTTCGTCTAGATGGAAGTTTACAGAGTATTGGACTTCCAAAAATCTATAATATCACTCCTGAAGAATATCAGCCAATGCTTTGGTTCGAGGAAGAAGTTTTTGCTAATAGTCTTGATGATTTCTTTGCAAGACGCCCCGTAGAGTACACCAAGCATGATAAAAGCATTACTGCAGCAGATCTTTTTTAATTAATCCAAAGCTAGAAAAAACGAGAAACGCCATGACTACAACTGTAAAAACTCAGCCTTTAATTGAAAATGAACCTACAAATAAAAGACTTTGGTGGCTTAATGATGAAAGTCAGCAAATATTAAACAGAGGATATCTTTTAAAAGGAGAAACCGTTAAATCTGCTATAGCACGTATAGCTAATGCTTCAGCAAAAAGGTTATATAAACCGGAATTAGCCGAAGCTTTTATTGAGATGATTGAGCGGGGTTGGATGAGTTTAAGTTCACCAATATGGGCAAATATGGGAACAGAACGGGGTTTGCCAATTTCATGTTTTAATGTATATGTGCCAGATAATATTGAAGGCATCACCCATAAACTTGGCGAGGTGATTATGCAAACCAAAATTGGCGGAGGAACCTCCGGCTATTTCGGGGAATTGAGAGGACGCGGCAGTGCGGTTACGGATAATGGAAAAAGCAGTGGAGCAACCAGTTTTATGAAGCTTTTTGATACGGCCATGGATACAATTTCTCAGGGAGGGGTGCGTCGGGGAGCATTTGCTGCATATTTGGATATAGATCACCCGGATATCAAAGAGTTTCTGGAAATAAAAAATATCGGTAATCCAATTCAGAATTTATTCAGTGGAGTTTGTGTACCCGACTACTGGATGCAGGAGATGATAGATGGAGACATGGAAAAGCGTGAAATATGGGCCAAAGTTTTGGAAAGCCGCCAACAAAAGGGATTGCCCTACATTTTATTCAAGGATAATGTAAACCGTTTTAAACCCCAGGTTTACAAAGATAAAAACAGAACCATCCATTCCAGTAATTTGTGTTCTGAGATAGCTTTACCTTCTACGATAGACGAATCATTTATTTGTTGTCTTTCTTCCATGAATCTGGAATTATATGATGAATGGAAAGATACCGAAGCGGTCAAGCTTGCAGTTTATTTCTTAGACGGAGTGCTACAGGAGTTTATTGCTAAAACTGAAGCAAACCATTATTTATCTTCAGCCAACCGTTTTGCTAAAAATCACCGGGCACTTGGCCTGGGAGCCATGGGTTGGCATTCATATTTACAGAAAAATAGAATTCCTTTTGAAGGTATGCGTGCAAAAGGAATTACCCACCAGATATTTGAAGATATTAGCGTTAAAGCCAAAAAAGCTAGTAAAGAATTGGCAGGAATTTATGGAGAACCGGAGATTCTCAAAGGCTATGGATTAAGAAACACCACTTTAATGGCTATCGCACCAACTACTTCTTCTTCCGCAATTCTTGGTCAAACATCACCGGGAATTGAACCTTTCAGTAGTAATTATTATAAAGCGGGTCTTGCAAAAGGAAACTTTATGAGAAAGAATAAATACCTTAAAGGGTTACTTGAAGAAAAGGGATTAGATAATGAAGAGACCTGGAGAAGTATTATGCTAAATCATGGTAGTATTCAGCATTTAGATACTTTGACACAAGAAGAAAAGGATATTTTCAAAACCTTTAAAGAGATTAGTCAGCTGGAAATCATTCAGCAGGCTTCTATAAGGCAGAAATTTATCGACCAGGCACAAAGTCTTAATCTAAATATACCGGCAGGATTACCTATTAGGGAAGTAAATAAATTGATGATAGAAGCCTGGAAACTTGGAGTGAAAACCTTGTATTACCAGAGAAGTCAAAGTGTTTCTAAAGAATTTGTATCAAATATTGTAAGCTGTTCCAGTTGTGAAGCATAAAATTAAAACATGAAACACAATTTATATAATATGCGGTGTTTAGATATTTTTTTATCTGGATTGTCGCAGGAAGAATATAACAAGATCAAGCATCAGATAGATTCTTCAAAGTTGAGAAGGGGGCCTTTATTGAGCTGGGATATTTTTATGGAGAATTATCACAAGAGGATAACTGAAGCAAAGAAAAATGTGGAGATCCAAAAAGTTATTTATTTAGCCAAAAAGTTCAGATGGAGTAATGACCTGAATATAGTATTCAAAGAAAATGATTACGACGCTATAGTCATTACTGATTTAAGTCAAAGAATAATTTGGATTAATGATGGATTTACAAAAATGACTGGTTATTCTAAAAAATTTGCAATGAATAAAACACCTGGATTTTTACATGGAGAAAAGACTTCAATTGAATCAAAAAAAAGATTTAAAGAAAAGATTATTCAGGATCGGCCTTTTCAAGACAGAATAGTCAATTATAAAAAAAATAAAACTCCTTACAATTGTGAAATTAAGATAATCCCTCTATTCAACGATCAGACAACACACTACATCGCTTTTGAAAAAGAAGTAATATGAAGCAAAAAATTGAAAAGTCAAAAACTACAATATTCAAAGCAGTTTTTCCAAATACCACTAATCATTACGATACGCTTTTTGGCGGTACGGCTATGCAATTGATGGATGAAACTGCTTTCATAACCGCAACAAGATTTAGCAGGCAACAAATGGTTACGGTTAGTAGTGACAAAATCGACTTTAAAAAACCTATTCCAGCTGGAACAATAGTGGAATTAAGCGGATACGTTACTAAGGTTGGAAACACAAGTTTAAAAGTTCGGGTTGATATCTTTGTAGAAGAAATGTATACTGACTTCAGAGAAAAAGCAGTCGCTGGAGAATTTACCTTTGTTGCGATAGATGAAAATAAAAATCCGATGAAGATTTCTTAATGCCGTACCGTCATTTATAAAATTTAATGATCAAGGTGCTTTCATATTTACAAAAATTCTAAGCAGGATAGCCACTAGAAGCTGACCTTGATAAATTCAAATAAATGGATGCTTAATTTAAGTCCAAAAACTCTCTATTTGTTAATAATGCGTTTGTTAACATTTTATCAAGCAACTCAAGTTTCTTCATTACTTTTTTATAAAAAGGGTTTTAATCACGGCCATGATTGATTAAACAATGTGTCAAATAAAAGCCATGAAAAAACCCTTATTTCATTTGTGGGTGTAGGGTGAAGTGTAATATGAGTTATTTACACAGAAAAATTCAGTTTCAACTCTGTGAAGCTTTATCAAACTTATTCTTCCTAATTAATTGCTTGTTTTGATCCCCATTGTTTGACATATGTTTGACAAGAAAGCATAAAAAAACCCTGCATCTCTGCAGGGCTTGTTTTAAATGTGGTCCCACCTGGACTTCAGTTATTTTTCTCTATTTTATCCTATTTTCTTTATTCATGGGGCTTAAGGCTACTATTTACAAGGGTTTCAGATTAACCTAAAAATGATGGAATTAAAGCAAATTAAATTTATTCGTCCCCTCATTCGTCCCCTGGGATAATTTTTTAATTTTGCCATATGGCAAACGCAAAATTTATTCTCAAAGAACCAAACTCGAAAGAAGATACCCTTGTTTACCTCTTTTTCAACTACCAATATAAGAGATTTAAATATTCAACCGGGGAGAAAATTTTACCAAAATTCTGGAATCCTTCAAAGCAACGGGCAAAAGAAACCAGAAAATTTAGGGAATATCCTGAATTCAATGCACGTTTGAATCTATTTGAAAATGCAATCAACACTGTTTTTAGACGGCTGCTTAATGATGGTGTGCAGCCAAACAATCCCCTGTTAAAAGAAAATCTGGAAGCCGAATTATCAGGAAAGGTTCTTCAAAATAAAAAAATCACCCTTTTCAAATTTATTCAGGAATATATTGAGGAGAGTAAAGGGAATAAAAAGTTAGGTACTATTAAAGTCTATAATACAACTTTCAACTATTTAGAGAAATATGCAAAAGCCACTCAGAAAGATATTGATTTTGATACCATTAATTTATCCTTTTACAACCGTTATATAAAATACCTAACGGTAGATAATAATCTTTCAGACAATACAGCCGGAAAACATATTAAAACAATTAAAACTTTTATGAACGAAGCTACGGATCGAGGTTTAAATGAGAATCTGGATTTCAAGAAGCGAAAATTCAAAACAATAAGAGAAGAATCGGATTCTATTTATCTTACGAATGCCGAATTAGAGAAGTTTGAAAAATTAGATCTTTCATCCAGTCCTAAACTAGAAAAAACCAGAGATCTTTTTTTAATTGGCTGTTATACCGGCCTACGGTTTTCAGATTTCACTCAGATTAAGCCCGAAAACATTTTAGATAATAACTCTAAAATTCAGATCAGAACACAAAAAACCGGAGAGCGAGTTACAATTCCTTTGCATAAAACGGTTCGTAAAATTCTTGCCAAATACGATAACCAATTACCCAAAGCTTACTCGAACCAGGTCATGAATCGCTATCTTAAAGATGTAGCTTCTCTAGCAGGTCTTAAGCATACTGTTCAGCGAACCATCAAGAGAGCGGGTAAAATTGAAAAAGAACCGGTGAAAAAATTTAATTTGGTTACTACACACACTGCCCGAAGAAGTTTTGCAACCAACCTGTTTTTAGCAGATATCCCTGCTATTTCTATTATGAAAATTACCGGCCATAAATCCGAAAGATCTTTTCTTAAATATATCCGTGTTACCCAGGAACAAAATGCCGATAAATTACTTAATCACCCATATTTCAATTAAAAATAATGCCTGTTACCAAATTTGAAAAGCTCAAAGCAGATTTTGAGCACGAACTAACCTCAGCAAAAAATCAGCCTTTTTTCATCGAAAGAGAGCTTAAAGCCATAAATGAAAGAATTTCTGCAAAATCAAATAATGGTTTAGGAGTAAATCAGCACCTAGGAAAGCCCTTGGAATTTTCGGAAAGCGTATTTGACCAAAATATAATTAGCTCGGATTATCCCTTCAGAGAGGCGTTCAATTCTTTTCTGATTAATGATGAATTTGAGGATCCTTCAGGCTCCGAAGAAATAGTTGATCAGGCGAGGGAACTTTCTCGATATTATTCTTACCTGCAATCAAAAACAGCGCCTATTGAAAAGCAATCGGTTAAAAAAGACAACTCATTAACCCTAAAACAAAAACTCTTGGTTATTTCTTATTTAAATGAGATCTCATTATCTAACGTTAACAATAGCCAACTCGCAAAAATTCTTAGTCAGGTTCTAGAAAGGAGTGAAGAGAATATACGCAAAACACTTACCTATCTACATGCAGGAAAGAACGAAGTTCGAACTAAGAATAATCTAGAAAAGATATCCAAACTATTCAAAGACGAAAGTTTTGGTGAGATCTCAGAAAAGATACAACAGGATTTAGATAAAATGAAGTAAAGATTGTGGTTACCACAGTACCTACCCCAGGCATCTTTCCACCTCATATTTGGGCTATTGTTTAATAAAAAACTAAGAAAGAATGTCTCAAATTTTATTCGAAAATTCAGCACAACAAAATCAATTTAAGCAATGGCTTTCAGAAACAATTGATGAAAAATTTCAGCAGTACATTAAAACCATCAAAAGTTCAACGAATGAACTTATGACCCGGGAAGAGACTGCTGAATTCTTTTCTATATCTCTTCCGACCCTTCATGAATGGACTAAAAATGGCCAGTTAAATTCTTATAGGAAAGGAAACCGGGTGTACTATAAACGCAGTGAAATTGCAGGATCTTTAGAAGAGAGAGAATATTCTATTTCCAAGTTTAGTTCATTTTCTGAAGATGATGACCTATGGTAAAACACAAAAATGATTATTCGGCCATCGTATTTTTTAAGAATGAACCTCAACCTAAAAAATGGTCTTATGTTCATAATCTAGAGAAATTCGGCCGCTTTTTAAATTCAAAACATCCGGATTGGCTTTATATGAATATATATGATCGCCGATCAAAAGAATTTAAAAAACGATTCCGGAAGGAAAACCCGCTTCCCCAATTTCTCCTTTAGTTTTTCTTTTTTTTTAACCTTTAAAACCACCTTCAAGTAAAAGCCCGTAAAAATTCTATTTTACGGGCTTTTACTTTATTTAATCATCACCGGATATCACCCACCATTACTGCATCTCCCGAAGTGTTGCAAGATTAATTTTAAGCAGGTTTTAAGCTGATTTTAGACAACAAAAACCTTTTGAAATACTTATCTATTCCGAAGGATAAAAAAATTAAATACAGCTTCTTATTTCCTTTTAAAAAGAATTTAAATTTTTGCTAGCGATACAAATCAGCATAAAATAAAAAGCCAAGATTCCTCTTGGCGTTTATTTTTGGTGATTTAGCTTAGCAGGAATTTAAATTCTTTTTCTCTATCCTCAGATTCCGATTTGAAGCACTCCCCTAGTAACACGTGCTTCCAATTCCCACTTTGCAATGATTTTCAAGGTTAAATATCTGATTTTTAGAGATGTAAGGTTTTTTCTAAAAATTCTAATTTTTTATACTAAAACCTACCTTATTTATTCTAGTTTAATTTTGAAATATCAATTTATCCTTTATTTCAATATGTTTTATTTCATCTACTCTTATAAAAATAACTTATTAAAATACTCCCCATATATTTTATCCTTTTAGCTTTTGAGATCTATAGTTAGTTCCGTTTTTTGCATTTATAATAATTTCAATAAAAGGTAAATCAGCTTCTGTAAATTTATAATTACGTAATTCGGCAGGAGTCACCCATTCCATCTTATCATGATCGGAAAAAACTCCTCCCACCTTAATTAGATTGCAATGAAATCCAATTAGATTTAATTTAAAATCCTCATAAGCGTAAATAAAGGCCCCCATTCGTTTAACGACTTCTACTTTCATACCTAATTCTTCTTTTAACTCTCTAATCAAAGCTTCACTTTCAGATTCTCCTTCCTCAATTTTTCCTCCAGGAAATTCCCAATAACCTCCAAGTGATTTATTTTTTTTACGCCTAGCAATAAAAATCTTCCTTTTATTATATATTATCCCACAAACTACATGTATCATTGATCAATCGAAAAGGTTACATAATAATCTTTTGGTTCAAGCCTAAAGCATTCTAAGTTTTGGAATGAAGGAGATTTTATCTGTTTGATTTGGACTTCATTCTTTTTTTCGTTTACAATATAAAGCCAGTAGTTTGAATTCTTTTCTGACTTCTTAAGCTCATTCCGAGTTAATATGAATCCATTGTAGCCTGACGATTTTACTTCAATATTTCTCTCTGTTCCATCAACATTCCACGATAATATATCGAATCCTTTACTGAATTTAGTGCTATAATCTTCTACTTTGCTTGCTAGGTCCTCTTCGCCTGCATCTATTAACCTTTGCCTTTCAAATTCCATAACTAACTCTTCAGCTCTTCGGCCTTTCATTCTTTTCCTCTTGTCTTCCTTTTCCCAATCTACATTGCCATCTCTAATAGTTTCATTGGGTGTAGAACGTCTTTGATTAATAGCGTTATTAACGGGATCTATTTCATAAGCATTAAAAACTATTTGAGTGCCAGGAGCTTCTTTTTCTTTTAACCACTCTTGGTATCTATCATTAAATCCTATCATCCTGCAGAAAGAATGTACATCAATGATGTTGATATTTTGATTCATTTTTACTTCAAGAGCATTCTTAACTTGATTTATTAAATCGAGATACGATTTATAGTTATCCCAACTACACTTCTTAGATAAAGAAATTTTGCAACCTAATGTGTTAAAAGCATATTCAAAATTTGTGGTGCTGATGGGAAGGTATTTTCTATCATTTTTTAAGAAAAATAGGAAGGCTAGTACTGAATATTGTTTACCTATTAAACTAATCAAGCTATTAAAAACTTCTTCTGGTTCTGTATTTAATTTGAAAAGGTCAAATAAAACCTTTTCAATACTTTTTAAATTTTTCCCTTTCTCAATTGCTTCAAGCATCTGGTGATGAGGAACACTATTAGGTCCAAATTTTCTCCTTGTCCCAACTAAGTTATTGTTTTCTAAGTCAAAAGTTCGAATTACCCGCTTTAGTATTTCTCCATTACCAACCCATGTATTATCCCATTCTGAAGTTTTTAAGATTGAAAGAGATTCTTCTCTTAGCTCCCTTTTATAGGATTCTCTTTCGTGTAAAAAACCATCACTAAATCCAACAAATCTCTCTCCTCCTGATTCATCATAAATGAATTCTGAAAAATTATTAAATACCTCCTCAAATTTTCTATATGAGATTTTGAAATGACTTATTTCGACGGAAGATTCAAATTCAGCTTCAGCTAATTCTAATATCCGGTCGAAAGTTTTTTTAGATATTTCCCTAACACCATCACGCCAATAATTTGACTTTTTATTTTCAGGAATGGTCTCAATATATTGGCCGTTTAACTTGAAAGGCACTGCTGAGTCAAAAGGTTGGTAGGCAAGTATATCGCAATAGAATTCTTTTTTAGAAGCATTTTCATCTAAATAAATATCACCTATAATAGCAACACCAAAATAATGAGGATCTTTTGACAACCTTAAGTCTTCAAACCTCTTATCTTTTAACTTACCCTTGTAATAGATCACCTTAGTACCTGGAGTGAGAATTTGATGATATTTTGCTGGATAATTATATGAAATACCGGTTTTATCATCCCATTGGGATTCATCATTTTCAGTGATAATTACATATTTCATTTCAACTATATTTACTTAAAGACCGATTCTTTGAAAAACTGGTTATTGTCTTTTACTTTTAACACCTTAATTGCCCCATGGCTTTATGGACCTACCCTTTAAACGTTTTCAAAAAACTTCACAGCATAGTCGCAATATTTAATAATTTGTTCTTTATCAGTATCAAATTCATCTCGGTTTCCTAAATATTTAAAATCTCCTTCTTTAATTTCTTTGCCAGCTTTAAGTTCTGAATATGAAATACACTTTATGTGTTTTTTAGTAACTAAAACAAATAAAGCATTTTCAAAAGGATATTCTCCGTGCTTTTCTATATCAGATAATTTCAGTTCTCCACTTTTTCTATATTTAACTTCTATGAAGTGAGCTCTTTTATCTTTGAATACCACAAAATCGGGCATTTGTCTAATGTTCTTTGCAACATCATCTTTTATTCCTTTTAAAAGATCTTTTATTCCAGGAATTGAATTTTCCATTCCATAACTGAATACTTGAAAACTTAATGATCTGAATAATTCCTCTATAATAGTTTCAGCAATTCTACCTTTTATTACACTTGTAATCCAAGGATTATCTTTCTTTTTCTTTTTTTTCTTCTTTACGGTTTCCTCTAGGAATACCTCTTCTTCAACATAATTCTCAATAATTTCTTTCCGATTATTTTCTTTTTTGTAGCATTTATAGCATAATCCATTTTCAAATTTTGTGTAGGCTTTACATTGAATACATTCAGGCATATATGTTCTTAATTTTAATTTTTTGGGTTGTTGTCAACAGTTATGATTGTCGCCAGTTGCAGGAGTAGGGAGCGGACTAGTCGGGTTAACCATTTCTTTCACGATTTCTAAAATTACACTTTTCTACATACCCGTTAATGGAGATGAACCGCTGTTATACAATGTTTTTTGTTATACAATGTTTTTTATTCCCTATTTTGTGATAATCCTAAAAATTGATAATCAAAAATTTCCGAATTTTCATCTACTAATATTGCTAAATTTTGGGTTTCTGTGGTATCAGCATTTTCTAAATTATAAGTGATGACATATTCCAATTTATAGTATTTATCATTTTTATTCACTTTTTTATACAACTGTTGTAAGGAATCTAAAACTTTTTTATTTTCTTCTAAATCATAATCATTTAATCCTTTCCAAAAATCTAATTCCTCTTCAGGGCTTGAAAAATCTAGTAGTGGGTCGTCGACAGATTTTCTTTTGTTTTGTTGTTCTTTTAAATTAGAAAGTAATATTTCTGGATAATTTTTTATCGAATCTGAATAATCTAAATTGCTTGTATATTTCTTTTTGTAAACTTTTATTTCCTTCTCGTAATATTGGTATTTTTTCTTTTCCGTTTTGCCAATCCTTTCAATTTTTAAATCGTCATAATTATTCCAAGAATCCATCATGATTTTTCTTGTTTCAAAATCAATTTTCGAATAATCTAATTTTTCTTCATTACAAGAATTCAAAAGAATTACTAGAAGTAGAAATTTAAAAAGTTTTCTCATTTAAAAAAGATTGTCTATAACGACCGCGCATAACATAAGTTGGCGGAATAAGTGACGCGGAGTTGTCGATTTAAACTTGGTTTGTTGATCAAAATAATTATTTTCTTTCTAACGCTGCCGCTTATTTGAGTCATACGCTGTTGTGCTGCGTTTAGTTATCAGATTCCACGGATTTTAATATTTGACCGTTCTTTAATTTCCATTCAGTTAATCCATTAGCACTTCTTCCCATGACAACAGCTGCTGCGGCCGACGGACTAGAGAATAAATAGTCTTCTTCGAAAACTAATTTATCGTTAACTCTAGTAATGATATGATCATCTATTAAACTCTGTCTAAATTTTTTCCAGTTTTCAGGAAATGAATTGGTCAACGTATTAGCAATCTCTGAATTTTTCAAAACTACAAATCCTTCATTGGTCATTTGACCTTTCGCATTAGCTCCTCTAGCAGCATCAATATAGAATGTACTATTTATTTGTTCTTCTATCGTTTGATCTTTTCTCAGTTCTTCAAATATTTTAAAACCTAGCGCATTTACTAATAATTTAATATTCTCTAAGAATTCTTCCATTTCTGCCTGGTCTGATTCTGATATTATTGATCTAGTTGGATTGTTACCGTTTTCTAAATCGTATCTATTGACCTTAATGGCAATTTCGTGCAGTCGGCTTTCTAAATACTTTATATGAGCTTTATTTAAATTTTCATCTTTACTAACAAATACAAGTGCTTCGTTCCAAAAATCTTTAGTAGATAAATGCTGATTTAGTCTTTTATAAATCCCTTCGGCCTCCCCAATATACGCTAATTCCTTATTTTCTGATTTGTCCGATTTTCCAAATAAAATATAGATTCCGGTGTTTTCTAATTCTGGTCTGTCAGACGATTCTTTGATTTTCTTTCTAGGAATTTTTAATGCTTTCCCTGTCCAATTTGACAATTCGCATGTCATTCTTCCATTGGGTTCACCATCTACTAGGAATATTTTTATTGTTTTACCAAAGTTTTTCATCTATGTGTTTTAGTGGAATTACAGTATAAATGCTGTAATATGTCTTCGTTTAATACCAGTTTACGCACATTAGAACGTTGGGTATCGGCTTGTCGATTAGTGGTTTGGAGGTTGAAATTATCGATTTCGTTCAAATACTGCACATGGGGCCGTTAACCGTCTTTGTTAGGATCAGTTATTACTATTCTCCATGTTTAATTGTAGTTTGAGATCTTTTTTGGGTCTTTTATTTATCAACATCGCTAATTCATCTTTGTATGACATTACAGGCTCATATAGCTTGTGATAAGCTTTACCAACTGCTCCAGAAAACAAAATCATTTCAGGAACTTGGTTGCCATCTCTCAAAATATGCCAACGTGATATCCCGGGATAGGGATCTATGTAATAGATATGAGTTATTTCTAATTGCCTCGCTTTTTTAGAGCATAATTCACATGGACTTGCAGTGGTGAATAATACCCCTTTTTTTAGCGGCTGTCCTCCATATTTTGAAATTTGAAGCATGGCATTTTCTTCTGCATGAAGTGACCTTGTATGAACTTGATTGTCTTTTTTTTCAATCAAATTTTGAAAATCTTTAAAACAATAAGAACAATTTAATCCTTTTGTTGATTCACCATTTACATCTGCATAATATGTTTTGAATTCGGAATTGAAATCATATTTTTTCTCATCCTTTTCATAGGGGCTGTAGGCTTCTTTATCTATTCCTTCCTTTAAATTATTTATACTTTTTAATAAGCAAGGAGTAACATTTTTTGGAACATCATTCCATCCTGTAGATTTAATTGAAAAATCTTGATCAGTAATTACAGCTCCAACCTGCCTAGAAATACAACCAGAATTACTTTTTGCAACATAAGCCATTTGCATGCATCGTTCTTGAGCTGAGGGGGTAATTAATCCAGGGTGCAAAATTAAGCCTGCATATTTTATAACTTGTCCAACTAAATAGTATTCTGCTCTATCACGAACTTCTTCATTGGTTAAATCTTTCTCCAAATCCTCGAATGGTGGATTGTTATTAAAATGTATATCACTTTTTTGTATACAATTTTGAACATCTTGTAAATAAAAATGTCCTTCTGATACTCCTTTACCCTTGTATTCCTTTTCATCTATTTCGAGTAAATTATTTACTAAATCTTTGTTCTGATATTTTTCAGTTAGAAAATTTCTTCGATGATCTGAATTAACAGAAATCATATAAAATGCTGAATATCTTTCTTTAAAAAACATTATTTCTAATGAGTTTCGAAGTGAATCAATTACGATATGAGTATTTTTCTTTTTAGCTCCTTTTATGATTCTGTTTATCGTCTCAGCTAGTGCGTAAATATTTACGTCGTTAATACTAGAATTTTCAAAACAGATACCTGTTTTTCTAATATTATTCGCTATTTCGGAAAATGTTTTTATTCTTTTTAAAAAACCATCCTCATTTTTTAGAATATCATTAAACTCTCTGGATAGATTCTTGAAAGCTTCACCAAAGAAGAATTTAGCTAGTTTTTTAGCATCTTTCTTTTTCAAATTTTCATCAATTGTTTTGAATGATTTCAAATTAGCTATAAGTTCTGAATATTGAAGTAATAACCTTTTGATTTTATCAATTTGTGAAGAGAAAAAGCCTTGGATTTCTAAAAAACTGATTAAATCTGTGGATTCACTTCTAAGTATATGTAGTAAAATTATATCCTTATAATTTATTAACTGATATATTTTCCAGTTGACCGCAGCAAATCGATATGAAATATTATACTTTCTTTTTTTATTATTAAGATCATCATTTTTTAGGCCTTGAATATCTTTAATTTTAGAAAAATCATTTGATAATATTTCAGCTACATCTGAAACACCAGCGCCTGTCCTACCGGTTAGGCCAACTATAGTAAATGAATTTCGTAAGGAATAAATTTCTTGCGTTGGATTTTTTTTCATGTATTATATTTAGGTTGGTTTTAAAACTAAAATTTTCTTGTAATAACTAATACTAACTCGTTTTACCTGCTAGCCGATTCTATACACACTGTTGTAAGTCGATTTCTGGCATTTCGTCGTAAGTCCTACCATTTAAAGTTCTACCATTTTTCTTTTTATTTTTTCCTCCCCATTGTTTGAAGAAAAAAGCAACCTTTGATTTTTCACATTGTTCCTGAATATCAAGAACCCAATCTGGATTCATTGGACGTGGTTTGTGCCCACTTTCTCCACCAACTATTACCCAATCTATACTTTGAAGATTCAAATTTGGTAAAGGTCCAATTAATGGTTCTAATGACAAGAATTTAACTCTAGCATTAGATTTTCTAAGAATATCTATTCTATCTTCCACTTTGCTATCCTCAACTGAAACGCCCATCCATATATTATGTGACCAATGTAAATCCTTATGAATTTCTAATAATCTTTCTGCTCTTTTTGTTAAAACTTGAAAAACATGTTGTGGATTATCATTCATTACTTTAAATACTTTTTGTACAAAGTCTAATGGAACTTGTTCATGAAACAGGTCACTCATAGAATTAACAAAAACAACTTTTGATTTTTTCCAAGTGTATGGAGTTTCAAGAGCTTCAGGATGAATTCGAACTTCAAAATTATCTTTATATTTTTCTAAACCCATTGCCTTTAATCTTTTAGACAT
The DNA here is from genome assembly GCF_029937855.1 of Christiangramia sp. GTDB lineage: Bacteria > Bacteroidota > Bacteroidia > Flavobacteriales > Flavobacteriaceae > Christiangramia. Next base: position 122,557 of record NZ_JAPYPC010000001.1, on the reverse strand, counting down.
AACTTCTGCGTAGCAAAATTTACATCCTTGAGAGACTTTTGTACAGCCAGTTGTAGGATTCCAAGTTAACTCTGTCCATTCTATAGTTGATTGCGCCATAATTTTCTATTTAAACGTTACAAAAATTTCATCCCCAAAAGTACCCTTACGTGGAGGTTTGCCTTTGTTAGAAATTGCATCTATTTTATCCTCCTCATAAAGAGTTTTTAGAACTTCTTTGTAATTTTTTTTAATGTACGGTGTATCTACATTATGTTCCTCATATAAATCAACCATTTTTATTGTCTTTCCTTTATACTCAGATAATAAATTATCTCTTAATTCGTCAAGAGGTCTAGATAATTGAAATAGCAAGGTTTGTCGTGGTAAGGAGTCGGCTGGGTTATATTCAAATGAAGGAACTCCTTGATCATGATGTGAACTTTCTCTAGCCATGATATCTTTCATAATTTCGTAACCTCTAAAGTTCTTACTTACAAATATTAAGTGATGGCTTGTTCTTTCTCCTTTTACGTTTTTAAATCTAAAAGGTAATACAAACCTAGAGCCATATTGTTTTAATTCTTGACAAAGTTCTTCTACTATTAACATTTCTCTTTCAAAAGGATTTTTATCTGCTAAATTTTCCCTTAATTTTTCACATCTTTTGTCTCCGAAAAGCGCATTCATGTGCTTTTGAACTTTATCGTTATTTAATCCCATATTTATCCGATTGTAATTGAAAAAGAATATTGCATCACAACCCCAATCTTTAAGTACAGAATTAACTAATCTTAATGACAACCCTTTATAACCCCAAGGATCAACAAAAAATAAAGTTGGTATTAAACTGATTTTTTCAAATTTCGCTACGATATTTTCTCCAACTTCTTGGTTCCAAACAGTAGGTTCATATTCGAGAGTTTCTATGTTGTCAATTTCTGATATAGTTTTTTCTAAATCTTGTGAATTATTCTCGTCTTTATCATTAAAAATAGCTACTAATCTTTTGCTTAAATCTGGCTTCTCAATTGCATTAGTAAGAATCTTCAAAGGCGTTGAAACTGTTCCATCTTTATATCTTCCGGGACCTGCAAATAAATCAATGTAAGCAATTTTTTGAGTATGGTTAGGATATCTTTTTTGTGTACTTACAATCACATTAGCCCAGACATCAAAGTATTTTGATACAATTGTTGATTTTACTAATGATTGCTCTTTTTGCTCATTAAAAAAATTGTTGTTTTTCATCTAATTTTAATTTTCGGCTAGCAGGTAACGGTGTCCTTTACTTTGTTTTTGCCGGTTGGCGGAATAAGGGACGCGAATTTGTTGGCTTAGTATTGGTTTGTTGGACAAGTTAGTTAATTATTTTATTTCTAACGCTGCGGCCTATTTGCGATGAACCGCCTTTGTTGGCAAACGTATTTCTATCCTCCCCTTGCAATTGATCTACATTTTTCTCTATCCCATTGAAGTTCTTCTAATTTCAAAGGATTGTAGGTATGGTTCAAAAGGGGACAATATCTTTCTATTAGATCCTTTTCTATTATGAAGTTATCTGTAAGTGGAAAAATAGTAAACTCAGTATTTTCTAATAACCAGTTAGTAATTTTTTCAGTATCTGTTGTTGAAAACTTATAATTTTTTTGATTTGCTTTATTTTTTAAATGACCAGGTATTGGTGTGAATTGCAAAACAGTACCAATACTTCTAAAAAATGTTCCGGGTTTCTTATAATATACTTCCTGGTCTAACCGTTGTTTCAGTGATTGTCCTTTTGCAATTATGAAATATCAGGAAGGTTTTCTTTTACATGTTTGATTGTTTGCTCTGTACGACGTGCAATTTTAACGAAAACTACCTCTTTTCTTGTTGTTATTTCTATGTTCCCATTTCTTATCAAATTTTCAAAATCTGCAACTGTATAGCCTTTCTTAGAGTTTTCCGAGAAATAGAATCCAATATTTCTAATTTTACGCTTAATTTTTTTGTTCTTCTTTATCGGCTCTTCTTTTCTTTGAGATAAGAAATTTGAAATTTTCATATTCTTCTTTTGAAAACGTATTTCTCATAAATATGTTTGCCAAATGGTTATATCAACACTAATATAATTAGATATCAGTAATGCAAGTAGGATAACAATAGGTATAGTAGAAATATGATATTCCATTATTTATTCGTCCCCTCATTCGTCCCCTGAAAATTAAAAACCCCTACAAACTCACTGTCTGTAGGGGTTTTCAGATGTAATTCGTGGTCCCACCTGGGCTCGAACCAGGGACCACCTGATTATGAGTCAGGTGCTCTAACCAACTGAGCTATGGGACCGGATACCTGATTGTATCGCGAGCGCAAATTTAGATAATTGCTTTGTAGCGAACAAAACATTTTTAAATAAATATTCCCTGCAAACCGTTTATGCTCCCTTCCCTTTGTGGAGGGCTGGGGAGGGGCTTTCCTGACACAGCTCCACCAACACTCCGTTAGCATCTTTTGGATGCATAAAAGCGACAATTTTATTATCGGCTCCAGGTTTGGGTTGTTCATTCAGCAACCTAAAACCTTCTTTTTTAAGCCTGTCAATTTCAGCCTTAATATCATCAACATAAAATGCAATATGATGAATCCCTTCTCCCCTTTTTTCAATAAATTTTGAAATGGGGCTTTCAGGATTTGTTGCCGCCAGTAATTCGATCTTACTTTCGCCAATCTTAAAAAATGAGGTAGAAACGCCCTCACTTTCTACTGTTTCTGTTTTATAATGCGCTGCACCCAAAATAGCCTTGTATGTTTTATTGGCAGCTTCCAGGTCTTTTACCGCAATTCCTATATGTTCTATTCGCTTCATTAATCTTCAGTTTGGTAAAACAAATATCATTAATTAATGCTATATAATTCAAATTCCTTTATATGAATATAAATCACAGTTAAATATTTTACTTTTGTAACATGGAAGAAACGAACAGACAAAAAAAGATAGGCGGATTGTTGCAGAAGGACCTGGCAGATATTCTACAAAATTCCCTTAGGGAAAGTGGCAGGACAGGAATTTTGATTTCTGTTTCCAAAGTGCGGGTAACTACAGATCTTTCTATTGCCAAGGCTTATGTGAGTATATTTCCTTCTAAGCATCAAGAAGAAGTAATAAAAGAGATCAACGAAAATAAATCTCAGATAAAGCACGAAATGGCACAGCGTACCAGGCATCAATTACGAAAAATGCCTGATCTTAATTTTTATATCGATGATTCACTGGAATATATCGATGGGATTGAAAAGTCGATTAAAGGAAAAGAAGATCCGGTAGCCAATCCCGATCTTTTAGACAAGCGGAAAAAATCGTAATTTGAAGTTTCCACTCTATATCGCCAAAAGGTATCTTTTTACCAAAAGTAAAAGCAACGCGATCAATATTATTACCATTATCGCGGCGATTGGAGTATTTGCAGGTGCTTTCTCGTTATTTATAGTCCTTAGCGGATTTTCAGGATTAAGGGATTTCAGCCTTTCTTTTTCCAATGAATTTGATCCTGATCTTAAAGCTTTACCTAAAGAAGGAAAGGTCATTAATCTTTCAGAAGAAAAACTTGATCAGCTTCAGCGAATTGAAGGAATTGAAAGTTTCAGTAAAGTTATTGAAGAACGCGTTATCCTGAGCTATAAATCGAAGGAACAACCTGCGTTTATTAAAGGCGTGGATGAGCAATACAGGAGTGTAAATAAAATTGATAGTGCCGTAGTTTTCGGCACCTGGCTTACCAATAGCGAGCCGCAGGTAGTAATTGGCAATGGCCTATCCAGACTGCTCGATATTGGCACCTTCAATTATCAAAACCTTCTGAAAATAATGGTTCCTAAGCCAGGCAAAGCCGCTATTACCATGACTAATTTACAGGATGCTTTTAATTCCAGACAAACCATAGTAAGCGGAATTTACAGCGTGAATGAGGAGCTGGATGATAAATATGTTTTTACGCATCTGGAATTTGCCAAAGATCTTTTGAGCCTTGAGAAAAACGAATATTCTGCAATTGAATTTAGGCTGAAACCTGAAGTATCCACTGAAAAAATTTCGGAAACAATCCTTGAAGTCCTCGGTAATAATGCGATTATTAAATCCAGGGCAGAACTAAACGATGCGCTCAATAAAATGCTGAATTCTGAAAATCTATTCGTTTATTTAATTTTTACCCTTGTATTAACCATCGCGCTATTTAATGTTGTAGGCTCTATTATAGTGATGATCCTGGATAAAAGGGAGAATATTAAAACCCTGCATAGTCTTGGCGCCACCCCAAATCAAATTAAAAATATATTTTTTATTCAGGGAATGTTAATGACAGGTCTTGGAGGAATAGTGGGTCTTGGAGTCGCGGTAATACTTATTTTGCTGCAAATTAATTATGATCTGGTGATGATCACCCCCAATTTGCCCTACCCGGTACAAATGAAAGTTGAGAATATCGTGATCGTACTTCTCACTATTTTTACCTTAGGATTTATCGCTTCTTATATTGCCGCAGGAAGAAGTAAAAAAGCATTGGCGTAAAATAATAAATTAGGCAAATTCGTATCCTGCGAATTCTTTTTCCACCTCATCAAAAGCTTTAAAAACGTCTACGGAATCATCGCTGGTTACCATCTTCATCCGGTATTCTTTAAAGTGCGGAATCCCTTTAAAATAATTGGTATAATGGCGCCTTGTTTCAAAGACACCAAGTTTTTCGCCTTTCCAGTCTATCGACATTTGAAGGTGTCTTCTGGCAGCATCAACACGTTCTTCCAGCGTTGGAGGAGCCATATGCTTACCTGTTTCAAAATAATGTTTCACTTCTCTAAAGAACCAGGGATATCCAATACTCGCCCGACCTATCATGGCACCATCCAGTCCGTAATCATCGCGCATTTCCATAGCCCTTTCAGGAGAATCCACATCACCATTACCAAAAACCGGAATATGCATCCTGGGATTATTCTTTACCTCAGCAATAGGAGCCCAGTCTGCTTCTCCTTTATACATCTGTGCTCTGGTTCTCCCATGAATAGAAATTGCCTTACAGCCTACATCCTGCAGCCTTTCAGCAACCTCGAGAATTTTGATGGAATCATGATCCCATCCTAACCTGGTTTTTACGGTCACCGGAAGTTTGGTGTGTTTCACCATAGCTTCGGTTAAGGAAACCATCAGGTCTATATCTTTAAGGATTCCGGCGCCTGCTCCCTTGGAAACCACTTTTTTTACCGGACACCCAAAATTAATATCTATGATATCGGGTCCAGATTTTTCCACAATTTCAACAGATTGAAGCATGGATTCCAGGTTGGCTCCAAAGATCTGAATTCCAACCGGACGTTCTTTTTCGTAAATATCGAGTTTCATAGTGCTTTTCGCAGCGTCGCGAATAAGCCCTTCTGAAGAAATAAATTCAGTATACACCACATCTGCACCCTGCTCCTTGCACAAGGCACGAAAAGGTGGGTCGCTCACATCTTCCATCGGTGCTAAAAGCAACGGGAAGTCTCCTACATCTATATTTCCAATTTTCGCCAAAACTTCTGTCTATTGAGGTGGCAAAATTACTAAATAATTCTAATGCCTGAAAATAAGTTGCGTAAGCTGTTCTTTTCTAATTTTTGGATTCTAAACGTGCACTTTCTTCAGCAGTAATCGCACGTTTATTATCACCCAACTTGAAATTACCGAATTTATAAATGACTCCAAATCGTATCATTCTTGACTCTGGCATCGCAAAAAAGGAGTTATTCTGATTTAGATATTGCGATCTCAGCGGAATATTCATGGTGTTAAAGATATCCTCCACATTTACCGTAGTTACCAATCGTGAATCGAAGAAAGTCTTTCTAAGACCCAAATTTAAACCGAATTGAGGTTCCTCAAATTCATAGGAACCGGAGATATAATCTGGAATAAAAGTAGTGGTCGCTTCACCGGAGAAGGTTCCGTCTTTAGATAAAGTAAAGAAATTACCGGCGTATATATAAGCTCCAAAAACATCATTGGTAACGATTTGCCCCCCGCTTTCCAACGCAGGAAAATCATTTTGCATATAGAAAAATGAGGTATAGGCAGAAAGAATCCACCAATCGGTGAGATAATCATAATAACTTATATCAAAACTATACTGCTGACTAAAATCCATATTCAAACTTGAGGAGCGCAGATTTCTATTTTCATTATCCTGAAAAGGTATGGTAGCAATTTCATTATTCGCTCTATCCCAATACAGATCAAAGAACAACTTGTTCTTATAGGCATAACTAAACTTGATCATATTGGAAATCGCAGGATTTAGATCCGGATTTCCGTCCTGAAAATTATTCTCATTCAGGAAATATCTATACGTATTTAAATTTTCAAATCTGGGTCTGGTAATTCTTCTGCTATATTCTGCCCCGAAGGAATGATCTTCCGAAAGATTATAATTGAGATAGAAAGTTGGGAATAATTCCAGATAATCCTGGGAATTAACCAGTCCAAGGCTTTCAGAAACTCCCTGAACGTCTGTATATTCCCCGCGTAATCCTAGTTTTAAAGACCATTTTTCCCAGTCTTTAGACATACTGGCGTAAGCAGCATAAATGTCTTCCTCGTAATCCAAATTATCAGAAAGTTCTGCGGAAAACTGCTGGGATCCGGAATTGGTATCAAAATAATCCTGGCCACTTTCAGTCCTTAAACTGGAATATTTCAGTCCGCTTTCAAAACTGGTAGATCCCAACGGTGTCGAAATATCTACCTGACCGGTATATATTTCGCTGTGTTGCTCTGCTTCCGTAGTGAATGAATTGTTTCTAAGAAAACTATCATCCTCTTCAAAATAATTGGTCATGATATGCTGCAATTGACTGTTATCATAATTGATATAATTAGCAATTGCAGATAAAGTGCCGTTTTCACCAAGACTGGTATTATAGGTAGCAGCCAGAAGAACATTATCGGTGGTACTATGCAACCTACTATCTGTAGTGAATAGGGAGTCCAGTGCATTATTACGATCGTAAATATTGGTCAAACCGTTAATATCGTTATCTGAATCTGGAGTGATCTGGATATTAGCACTTAAGCTCAGGCTACTAACCTCACTCAGCGTAAAGTCCAGAATAGTATTGAGACTGTGGGAATACATATACGTATTTTTTTCAAAATCTGTAATCCATCTTGAATCCACACTTCCGTTCGGTTCATAATACTCTATAAAACTTTCATCATTTTTATACAGGTCCCTATCGTTGTAATTATAGCTGGCATACAAATTCAGCCAGTCAGTTTTATAGTAGTGGCTGGTACCAATATTGTATTTTGGTTCTACGGCAATGGTATTGGAAGCATTTAAACTTCCTTTATAGCCAATCGATATATTCTTTGAGGTTTTAATATTTAAGATGGCACCACCTTCAGCATCATATCTGGCCGGTGGATTCGTAATAACTTCTACAGATTTGATATTTTCTGCGGAAAAACCTTCCAGCAATTGTTGTAATTCCTGGGAGCTTAGATAAACCTTTCTATCATTGATATAGACTGTCGCAGGCCTGTTCTTTACCAGTAGTTGTCCCTGGCTCAAAATAACTCCCGGTGTTCTTTTTAAAATTTCAAAAGAATTTCCTGTGGAAAGTGTGGTATTTTCCACTTCAAAAACAAGCCTGTCTATCTTCCGGATTACTTTAGGTTGTCGGGCATTTACTACCACCTCATCAAGATTATCTGAAGATTCTTCTAATATGATTGGCTGCATATTGGTGTTACCATTCACTTTAACCTTCTGAAAACTTTCTGCATATCCCACAAAAGAAACTTTCAGTAAGTATGTGCTGTCTACGATATTTTCCAGTAAAAAACTGCCGTTTTCTTCAGAAATGGTGCCTTTGAAAACGCTTGTGGAATCTTCAGCGCTTAAAAGAATCACATTGGCAAAGGCAACTGGCTTTTTATCCTGATCCTGAATACTTCCGCTAAGTGAACTCTGTGAAAAGACAACATATGGTGCTAGCAGGAAAAGAAGGGGGGCGAACTTTATTTTCAGCATAAAAATTTGAGATAATTTTCCATAAAAGATTGACAAATATAAAATTTATTGAATACTTCAACAGATTTTTAGTAAGTCTCTGGTAAATACTTTATACTATTTTAAATTTTCCGGGAAATTTAAAACCTATTTTTTAATAGCATCATAGATTACCTGCTGGATCTCAGTTCTGGTATTTAACTTGTAAAGCCTTGTATTTGCTCGTGTTGGCAACACCCTGTTAGACAGGAAAATATATAAAAGATCTTCTTTTGGATCCATCCATACCATCGTTCCCGTAAATCCTGTATGTCCAAAACTATCTGAGCTAGCATCTTTTGCAGTATTACTATCTTTTCCTTGGTATTCAAGATAAGGTTTATCAAATGCTATCGCCCGGTGATTTTCATTTTCAGGGAATTGCGTTTTTGTAAATTCCTGTAAAGTAGCTTCCTCTATATATCTTACACCGCCATATTCACCCATGTTCAAATACATTTGCATCAATTTTGCCAGGTCATTGGCATTGGCAAATAAACCGGCATTTGCTGAAACACCACCCATCATTATAGCTCCTTCATCATGAACATTCCCATGGATTCTTTCTTTTCTGAAATTGAAGTCATTCTCTGTGGGAACAATTCTATTTAAATCAAATTTTTGGGCCGGATTATATGTAACGGTTGTAGCTCCTAATTTTTTATAAAAATTATCATTGATATATTTCAGGTAATCTTCCTGAGAAATCGTTTCCACTATGTCTGGCAAGAGATAAAATAGGAGTCCGGAATATTTATATTTCGCCTCTTGCTCTAAGGGAGAATTTTTAATCGCTTTGAACATCTTCTTCCTGTAATTTCTATGCAACCATAAATCGTCACTTACATGAATTGGGTATCTCGCAGAGGAATCCTTTTTAAAAGTGTTCCATTTAAAGCTTCCGTTATTTCTAAGAGTGTTTTTCCAATAGGGAATCCATGGCTTAAATCGCGCCTGATGGGCAAATATTTGCCTGAATGAAGCTTCCGTTTTGTTAGAATTCCTGAAATATGGGAAATAGTCATCGATTCCGGCTTCGAGATCAAATTTACCTTCATCATATAATTTCATGATGGCTGGTAAGGCGGTGGAAATCTTACTAACTGAAGCCAGATCATATAAATCTGTTTTATCAACTTTGATAGTGTCGCTATATTCATGAAATCCGTAAGCTCTGTGAAAAACAATTTTTTGATCTTTAGCTACCAACACTACTCCACCGGGGATTGCTTTAGCACTCATTGCCTGGTGCATTAAAGAGTCTATCCCTTTACCCAGCTTCCTGGAATTCATATTGGCATCTTCCGGAACAGTATATTTAAACCTCATTCCACCTTTTATCTCCAGGCCTTCTCCAGCTTTAAATTTTTCACCAATACTTACTGGAAGTTTTCCTGAAGCTCCTATTCCGCCAAAAATTAATTGAGCAGCAAGTTCCTGGGTGAGATCTGAATCCTGATAAGTTTCAATTAAAACATCAGCATTTTCAATATTATCCAGACTATTGATCACATACGGATTCTTAAATAAGCTGAAAATAATATTGGTTTTTGAAGAGTTTTCTAAAATAAAATTTCGCACCGCTTCCGTTAGATCCAATTCGTTTCTGGGTCGGATGCTGAAATCATGCAAACCTACGATCACTATATTAAATTCCTTAAGCTTTTCGTTTAGCTGTACAATATCCCCTTCTTGAGCATCCCTTTTTAGCTGAAAATTCTTTACTTGAGTGTAAAGATTCAAAGCCTGCTGAAATTTAGTCTCTTTTGAAGCTCCTATGGAAACCGAAGCTATTTTTAAAGTGTCCAGGTGCTTGAGAGGTAATAATGAATTTTCATTCTTTAGTAAAGTTAACGAAGCCTCAACTAGTTGTCTATTTAACCACTTTGACCCGGCACCATTTACCTCCTTTTCAACATTCTCAACAGGTAAAGCTTCGTAATTATCCAGCCCAACCCACTGTTTAACTGCCAATATCTTCCGGCAACGTTCATCGATCTCTTTTTGAGATATGAGACCATTCTTTATAGCCTTTTTAATCTCCGCAATTGCTTTGGGAACATCCTCAGAAAACTCTAAAAGATCATTCCCGGCAAGTATCGCATCTTTATCAACTACTCCCGGTTCATTCCCTTCGGCTACTCCTTTCATATTCATTGCGTCTGTAACAATAAGGCCTTTAAATCCAAGTCTTTCCTTTAATATACCTGTTATAATAGGTTTTGATAAGGTAGAGGGTGTGTTTGTGGAATCCAGGGCAGGAATATCCAGGTGGGCAACCATAACTCCTCCAATTCCCGCATTTATCAATTCTTTAAAAGGATACATTTCCAGTTCGTCAAGTCTTTCAAAAGGATGGTTTATCTGTGGCAAAGCTAAATGCGAATCGGTATCGGTATCTCCATGACCCGGAAAGTGTTTTGCAGTTGCCAATAGCTTCTGACTCTGCATTCCTTTCGTATAAGCAATCCCCTTTTTAGTGACGTTCTCTTTGTCTTCTCCAAAAGATCGGTAATTGATCACCGGGTTCTGCGGATTATTATTCACATCTACCACCGGACCAAAATTGATATGCAAACCCGATCTTTTTATCTGTCTTGCAATTTCAACTCCCATTTCATAAATAAGTTCCTCACCCTGAATCGCGCCAAGGGCCATTTGATAAGGATAGCTTATAGAATTTTCAAGCCTCATTCCTAAGCCCCACTCTGCATCTATGGCGCCAATTAAAGGAGTTTCAGAAGCAAGCTGATAATCGTTCATCAACTCTAGCTGGGATTTGGGATCTCCCTGCATAAAAATAAGTCCGCCTATCTTATACTTTTTTACCTGATCAAGTATTTCCTTTTTATGATCTGTCCCTTTGTTTGAGAAAGCCGGTACCATAAATAGCTGGGCAATTCTTTCATCAGGTGAAAGATTGGCCATAATTGAATCTACCCACTTGCTGTTCTTATATTTCAGAAATTCAGGTTTTTTGACAGTACTTTCCTGCGCCTCCAGGTTAAGACCGTACATGAGACCAATAACTAAAATGAATAAGGTTTTATTTAAATGCATCTTTATTGTATTTCTAAACTTCTATATAAATCTTCTTTTTAACTAAAATCAGAGGTGACGTATAAAATTTAAATCCCGAATCTGAATCGAGTATTCTTCAATAGTTCAAAGCATTTTACTACTATAGCCTGCTTTTACAAATTTTTGAAGTGTAATATCCTTCGAAAAACACTGATCCAAACTTCTTATGTTTATCAGTTATTTAAGTTCAGGTCTAACTTCTTATATCTAAAAAGCCAGGCGGTCTGGTTTCTTTAACCAGACATGAATGATCTAAAACCTAAACTTTAGGCCAAAATACAAACATTATAGAATTGCCAATATCTGCGAGGCATTTTGCTCATTTAGCCGTACTCAATACAAATTATTGGATATCCATGTTTTAGTGTTTCCCGGCAATAAAAATAAGGAGTATTCTCATGATCCTATTGCGGGACTTACTTAGGTGTTTCTCCTTCTTTATTAAATGATCTAAATACTTACTTATTAGAATTCAGACAATTTCTAGTATAAAAATATAAATTTTTAGTAATTAATGAATCTTAAATAAAATTTTTATTTAATTGTTTCCAAAATTGGATTTTTTTTATAATTTTAATTTCTGGTTTAGGAAAATTAAATAATTGAAGTATTTTGAGCTGTTTTTAAATTTTCAAATCATTCTATGACTAAAACTTTACAGGATTTTCTTATCACTAAAGAGGCTCTGGCTGATATTAGCAATATTGAAAGGAAAAAATTCCTTCAAAAAATTAAGATCATCAAGCACCTCTTTTTGAATGGGAGTACTTCCAATGCCGACATATGCTCAAAATTTAATATAAGCCTGCCCACTTCCATGGCCCTTATCAACCAGTTGATGAAAAGCGGGATCGTTGTGAAATCAGGACAGGGAAAATCTGAAGGTGGAAGAAAACCTGACCTTTATGGATTAAAAGAACATTCATTTTTTGTTCTAAGCATACATATAAAGAGGTTCAAGATCAAGATTGCCATCACCGACAACAACCACTCGATAATTACAGAGGAATCTATAGCTACAGAGATCTCTCCAAAATCAAATATTGTAGACCTGTTGTACGAAAAAGCTCAGGAGGTAATTATAAATTCAGGAATAGATGCCGAAAAACTATTAGGGATAGGGATTAGTATGCCCGGGCTGGTATCTACAACTGAAGGCAAGAACTACACCTATTATTTAACTGAACAGGAACCGGAATCTCTCCGCGACAAATTTGAAAAGAAATTTCAAAAACCTGTGGTAATCCTTAATGATACAAAAAGTGCCTGCCTGGCCGAATATAGGTTCGGAATTGCTAAAGACAGGGAAAATGTTTTAGTAATATCTATGGATTGGGGTGTTGGCCTTGGAATCATCATGGGTGGGAAAATGCATACCGGACATTCCGGATTCGCCGGGGAATTTGGGCATATCCCAATGACGGAAGACGGTCTGTTATGCCATTGCGGTAAAAGAGGCTGCCTGGAAATGGAAGCCTCGGGACTTGCGCTGGTGAGAAAAGCAAAAGAAGGTCTTAAGCAGGGACAAACTTCAGTATTAAATGATTTAAGCAGTGAGGAGATGGAGAAAATGGACCTTGCCATCATAATTAAAGCTGCCAATAAAGGAGACCAGTTTGCGATCAACCTGTTGTCTGAAATTGGGATAAGCCTTGGAAAAGGAATTGCCATCCTTATCCAGATCTTTAATCCGGAACTCATTATCCTTGAAGGGGAAATAGCCCACGCCAAACAATTTATCACTACACCCATTCAACAATCTACCAACACTTATTGCATGATGCAACTAAAGGAGAGAACCAGTATCGAGCTTTCAAATCTTGGCTCAAACTCCAGTTTATTTGGAGGTACTATTGCTGTAATGGAAGCTATTTTTAAAGATCAGGTGGCTATGCTTAAATCAAATCTTAATTAATAATGGAAAGATAAAAATAGTTCAGGATTATGGCGAGATTAAATCTATTAGAAGAAACCCGTTTTGAGAAGCTAGCGGTAAGTGTATTTGAAAACGAGCATATTGCTTCCAGGAAAGTCGCTCGCAGAATTGCTGATATTATTATCACTAAGCAAAAAGCAGGAGAAAATGCTGTTCTGGGCCTTGCCACCGGAGCCACTCCTGTAGAGGTTTATACTGAACTTGCCAGATTGCATAGGGAAGAAGGTCTCAGCTTTCAAAATGTCATAACCTTTAATCTCGACGAATATTACCCTATGCACCCCGAAGCGAAACAAAGCTATGTTCGCTTTATGGATGAACAACTCTTTGATCATATAGATATTAAAAAAGAAAACATTCATATTCCCGATGGAACTTTAAAAAAAGAAGATATTGCCGACTATTGCCTTGATTATGAAAGAAAGATTACCGAAGTTGGTGGTCTGGACCTACAGGTGCTGGGGATAGGTAGAACCGGTCATATTGGTTTTAATGAGCCTGGATCGGCACCAAATTCAGGAACCAGACTGGTTACCTTAGATGATCTTACCCGCCGTGATGCTTCCAGGGATTTTGGTGGAAAAGAAAATGTGCCTACGAAGGCGATCACCATGGGTATCGGAACTATTTTCAAGGCAAAGGAGATCATATTAATGGCCTGGAGCAAGAAAAAAGCTCCAATTATTAGGAAAGCGGTAGAAGGTGAGATCTCTTCCAGTGTTCCGGCAACTTTTTTACAGTTGTCTGATAATGTTGAATTCATACTTGATTTTGATGCCGCTTCTGAACTTACGCGGTTTGATACACCCTGGCTGGTAAAAGATTGCATCTGGACACCTCAGCTTATTAAAAAGGCGGTTATCTGGCTTTCGGAAACAATTGATAAGCCTATCCTAAAATTAACCGAAGAAGATTATAATTCCAATGGTATGGCTCAGTTGGCTACTGAACAGGGGCCCGCTTACGATATCAACATCAATGTTTTTAACCAGCTTCAACATAGTATAACAGGCTGGCCCGGAGGAAAACCAAATGCAGACGATTCTCAAAGACCTGAAAGAAAAGACCCTTCCCACAAGCGATCTGTAATTTTCAGTCCGCACCCGGATGATGATGTAATATCCATGGGGGGTACTTTTATACGACTTGTTGACCAGGGGCATGATGTACATGTAGCTTATCAAACTTCAGGAAATACAGCGGTATGGGATACGGATGTGCTTAGATATATGGAGTTTGCGATAGATTTTAAGAAGAGTATTGGCGAGGATGCTTCAAAATTCGAAGCGATATATGAAAAGATGCGTGTCTTTCTCAAAGAAAAGCAGCCTAATGATATAGACCTGGAAGAAATTCAGGAAGTAAAAGGTTTTATTAGAAAAACAGAAGCCATTGCCGGGGCACGCTTTGCGGGCCTGAAGGATGACCAAATTCACTTTATGGCACTCCCCTTCTATGAAACCGGGAAACGTCAAAAAAATCCGGTAACTGAAAAAGACATAGAGCTAACTATGAAATTACTTCAGGAAATTAAACCTCATCAGGTTTTTGCTGCGGGTGATTTTGCAGATCCCCATGGCACCCATATTATTTGCTTCAGGATCGTGCTCGAGGCTTTGAAGCGACTTAAAAAGACTGAAGATTGGGTTAAGGACTGCTGGTTCTGGTTATATCGTGGTGCATGGCAGGAATTCCAGGTTCATGAAATTGAAATGGCAGTACCGCTTTCTCCTCAAGAAGTAAAAAGAAAGAGACATGCTATTTTTCAGCATCAATCCCAAAAAGACAAACCTGTATTTCCCGGAGATGACGAAAGGGAATTCTGGGTGAGAGCGGAGGAAAGAAACCGCGAAACTGCAGTTAACTATCATAAATTAGGACTAGCGAATTATGAGGCTATGGAAGCCTTTGTTCGGTGGAAATTCTAAGCTTAACAGATGAAATTTCAAGGCTTATTTATTTTTGTCCTTTTGGGCTCCCTGATGTTCTCCTGTAGCTCCAATCCTTATTCAAAAACGAATAAGATTTACAAAAAAAGAGCAAAGGAATACGGAAAAGAACTCTCAGAATTCACCCCAAAAAAGAATAAGAAATCAGACACTCTCAATTATGGGGAATATGCCGTTGGAACTACGAATTTCAACCTAAGAAAACCTAATTATGTGGTTATACATCATACAGCACAGGATTCAATTCAGCAAACCCTGAGCACCTTCACCTTGCAAAGAACACAGGTGAGTGCGCATTACGTGATTTCGAAAGATGGAGAGATCTATCAGATGCTGAATGATTATTTTAGGGGATGGCATGGTGGAGTTGGAATGTGGGGCAATAATACAGATCTCAACTCTTCTTCCATAGGAATCGAGCTGGATAATAATGGATTTGAAGAATTCTCAGAGGCTCAGATAGAAAGCCTTCTTGAGGTGCTGAAGCAATTAAAAGACAAATACAATATTCCGGCGAAAAATTTTATTGGACATTCAGATATCGCTCCGGGTAGAAAAGTGGATCCAAATGCTAATTTCCCCTGGGAAAAACTTGCAGAAGAAGGCTATGGGCTCTGGTATGATAAAGATAAAATTGAAAATTTAAAAATGGCCAGTGAATTCTTTTTGCCTTCAATTAAAGGATTTGAATTACAACCTGATCTTACCTCTCTGCCATTCTTAGATAAATATATCTTTCCTGAAGTGGTTCCTGCCGATTTTGATTATGCTCTTGCGCTCAGATTAATAGGTTACGATATTTCAGACCTGCCGGCAGCAGTAAAAGCTTTTAAGCTTCATTTTATTCAGGAAAATTATGAAGATCCATATCTTAATAACCAAGACTTAAAAATTCTATACAACCTCTACAAAAAATTTTTATAAGGATTTTGAATAAAAATTCTCAAGTCCTGTCGTAGGAGTATTTCGCCCTTTTCGGCTCCCGGCTAAAAATCGAAATTTTTTATTTCCCTCACCCGAAATGAGAAAAAACCTCATCCTCAGTTTTATTTCAGCTTGATGAAATATAGTCAATTTAGTCCGCCTCTTCCATTATTTATACTGAACAATATTTTCTTACTATTCTACAGAATCCTCAGATGCATTAGTGAAAATATCATTTTGCTTCAAATATAACAGGTTTTTATCCTGCTCATTAAAAAGCCTTTTACTTCTAAGATAACGTTTGTAATTATACTCATCAAAATCTGATGCCGTTGAATCCATTGTGCTTATATGAACATCTCCCATGGAGTGAATGAACTTATTATCACCCATCCACATTCCCACATGAACCACTCTTTCTGACGTAGAATCTGTTGCCGGCCTGCCAAAGAAAAGAAGATCTCCGGGAATTAAATTTTGAAAGTTCCTGGTTGAATCTATAAGTTTTCCTGTATGTACTTGTTGTGACGCATCCCTTGGGATCACTATGCCGTTAAGAAAGTAAACAGTTTTGGTGAAGCCACTACAATCTACTCCTTTCGGTGAAGTACCTCCCCATAAATAAGGTAGCCCCATCAATTTTTTTGAGGTTTCCACAAGATCTTCCCTGCTCATTTCAAGGGAAGAAAGCCACTGCTGATATGGCTGCGCCTCAGCTTTCGCTATAAAAGCTTCTTTGCCATCAGGATACTTTACCTTATAAAAATCCTGTTCTTCGCTTAGAAGTTCTAAAATATCTCCAGCAACGAGATCTGATACACTCTGTGAAGAATTATCTGCGGTTTCATAAGAACTTCCAAATGGATTTAAATAAATTACCTTTTCTACAGATTTCCAATTCGAGAATTCTTCTTCCGTTTTGTGCACAATTCCGCCTGAATCAACCCATCCCAGATAAGCATCTGGAGTTTGAATGTAATACCAGTCTCCCTCCTTTTTATAAACTTTTAAAGGCATGCCCATGGTGGCCTGGGTAACAAGTTGGGCAGCGTGTTTTGGCTCATCCCTGATGTTTGCCACGGAAATCTTTACTACCCCCCTGGTTTTACCTTCCAGGACTTTTTCGTTGGGCAATAAGCGAATACTATCTTTAAACTGAAGATTTTCAGCTTGCATTTTATTTTTAAGATCATCAACTGCTTCAGGCATATTTGATTCGCCTTTTAAAACATACGAATCACCATTCTTTACAGCTTCAACTTCAAAAAGAGCAATCCTTTTATCTGGGGCATACTTTTCACTCACTTCAGCTATAACAGCATCAGCCTCATTCATCTCTTCTTTATCGGCCGTTTCCTCACAGGAAATCAAAAATAGAAAAGCAAGTATTGCTATATAATTCATTTTTATATTCATGATCTCAAATATTTATTCAAAATTAAACAATTTCGCCCCGGTTCCATTTCTTTTTGGAAAATGAACTTTTCCATTGATGATCTTTACGCCATCGGCAATATCGTTTTTTATAAGCAGGGCACCATCCATATCTACATAATCCAGCATAGGTAAAAGCTGACCAATGGCCGACATAGAAACGGTAGATTCTGTCATACAACCCACCATTACCTTTAGTCCCAGAGATCGTGCTTTTTGAATCATTCTTTTACCTGGTGTAATCCCGGCACATTTTGTTAGTTTTATATTCACCCCATGAAAATAAGGGGCACATTTCTCCACATCTTCTTCCACGAGACAACTTTCATCGGCAATTATAGGAAGTTCAGATCTTTCATATAACTTTTCCATTCCCGCCAAATCTCCAGGTTTTAGTGGTTGCTCCAAAAATTCAACATTCAGCTCTTTTAAAGCTTTGCTGTTTTCAATTGCCTGTTGCGCAGTCCAGGATGCATTTGCATCTATTCTAAAGACCGAATCGGTATGTTTTCGAAGTTCTTCTACGATGGCAATATCATTTTCAGTTCCCAGCTTGATTTTATAAATCGGCCAGGGAAATTCCCTGATCTTATCTATCATATTATCAACCGTATCAATCCCGATAGTATAATTGGTTAGTGGAACTTCATCAATTTTCAGTCCCCAAATTTTATACAAAGGCAGGTTATTTCTTTTACCATGCAGATCATGCATAGCAATATCGAGCGCACACTGGGCAAAAGGATTATGTTTTAAATGCAGATAAGTAAGTTCCCATATTTCTTCAGGACGGCGATGGATATTTTCAGCTACAATTGGTTCTACAGACTGGAGTGAAGCAATCATTTTATCTACACTTACGCCGTAATAAACCGTTGCTGCCGCTTCTCCATAAGCTTTATATTTCCCATCTGAAACTATCACCACTAGCGTTTCCTGAAAATCGCGCGATCCATGACTAATGGTAAACGTATTTTTCAGTTCTAGATTAAAACGCTTATAGGTAATGTCCATTTTTATACGTTATTTCAAATTCCCTTTGCTATAATTCAGCCATAAACCTATGAAAGTTAGAGTCGCCTTCACAAGCAGTATTTCAAAACCGAACTTATATCCATTAAACCAGGCTTCAGAATTTAAATCCAGAATTACAGAAATTATCGGAGCTAGAATACATATTATGGGAACATTACGGTCTTTGACTGCTCTTTTATTCAATAAGCCAAATGCAAATAAACCTAATAACGGTCCATAAGTAAATCCCGCAACCTTAAATACCGCACTTACTACACTGGAATCGTTCAGGCTATTAAAAATAATGATTACCAGGAACATGAGAATTGTAAAGCCAATATGCACCCATACACGCGTTCTTTTTTGATTAGCTTTTTTGTTGGGCAGATCGAGAATGTCCACACAAAAAGAAGTCGTTAAAGCCGTTAAGGCGGAATCTGCACTGGAAAAAGCCGCTGCTATAATTCCTAATAAAAAGACGATCCCAGCCAGGATTCCAAAATGATTCAAAGCAAGTAACGGATATAGTTCGTCACTTTGTTCAGGAATTTTAATGCCCTGATCTATAGCGAATTTATAAAGAAGGACTCCCAACGCCAGGAACAAAACGGTGGATATGAAAAACGTAATCGAAAACCAGAAAATATTTTTTTGAGCGTCTTTTTGATTTTTACAGGTTAAATTCTTCTGCATCACGTTTTGGTCCAGACCGTTCATGGCAATGGTAATGAATATCCCCGCCAGAAATGTTTTATAAAAATTACGGTCGGAGCGCCAATTCCAGTCGAATATATTCGACATCCTGCTTTCTGAAACCGTAGAGATCATTTCTGAAAAATCTAATCCCATCTGATCAACGATCATATAAATACTAATGATCACCGCCAATAGGAGAAAAGTTGTTTGTAAAGTATCGGTCCAGACTATTGTTTTAATTCCGCCGCGAAAAGTGTAAAGCCAAATAAGGATAATCGTGGTTAGAACCGTAACGAAAAATGGAATTCCGAAGGCATCAAAAAAAGCGATCTGTAAAACTACCGCGGCCAAAAATAACCTGAAAGAAGCTCCAATTGTTTGCGAAACCAGAAAAAAAGCAGATCCGGTATAATAAGAGTTTTGCCCGAACCTATCTTTTAAATACTCATAAATTGAAACCAATCTAAGTTTATAAAATAAAGGGATAAGGATAAAAGCAATTACTGCATAGCCAACCATATTTCCCATTACGAATTGCAGGTAGGTCCAGTTAGAATTTCCTACTTCCCCAGGCACCGATATAAAGGTTATCCCGGATAGAGAAGCTCCAACCATTCCGTAGGCTACCAGATACCACGGTGACTGCCTGTTGGCAGTAAAAAAAGTATTGTTATCAGAATTTCCCGAGGTGAAATGACTAATCCCCAAAAGCACTAAAAAATAAATAGCTACAACTCCAAATACCAGTAATGGGGTCATATATTAGCTTTTTAAATTTAATTCTTTGAAATCACTTTGATTCCCTAATCTGTCTACTGCAGTGATCCCTATTTTATCCATCTTTCGTTTTTTCTCCCCAACAATATTCTGAAGACTGAAAGATGTAACAGAAGCATCCAGAATTTTATAATCCCAGTTTCCCCCTTCATATTTGAACCAGAGCACATATCTAGATACCTCATCCGGATCATTGCTTTTCCAGTTCATTAGAAGCCTTTCATTTTCTACTCTGGCAGTTAGCTCGGGCGTTTCCGGCTCTGAATCATCTAACCACGGACTCGGAGGAACCAGGGCTTTTTTTCGATAAGGGCCTTCTATTAAGGCTTTAGCAAGGTTTTCCTGTTTCATAAGCGGCCCGATACTCCAATGAACAGTTCCTTTACTTTGCGGAATCATTCCACGGGTGATCATGATCTGATTAATGGTTTCATCAACATTCTTTTCATCACCTCCCAGGCCAACATTAATTCCCGGCCACAAATGCCTGCCTTTAGTATTCTCTGATTCCCACCAGCCTAATAATTCCGGAAAGCTTTGGCCATATTGATTAATTCGCCAGTATAACTGCGGCGTAAAATAATCTATCCAGCCTTCATTCAACCATAACTTTGCATCAGCATAAAGCTTTTCATATTGATCATAACCTGACACTGATTCCGGAAAACCAGGTCTCCAAATTCCAAAAGGACTTAAGCCAAACTTTACAAATGACTTTTCAGCTTTTATTTCATCATAGATCCTTTTGATGAATTTATTCACGTT
Source organism: Christiangramia sp. (assembly GCF_029937855.1). Classification (GTDB taxonomy): domain Bacteria; phylum Bacteroidota; class Bacteroidia; order Flavobacteriales; family Flavobacteriaceae; genus Christiangramia. The sequence continues at coordinate 101,933 of NZ_JAPYPC010000001.1, read as the reverse complement.
CTCCCTTCTCCAGTCTGCTTTAGTAAGTTTTCCATTATTTTGCTGATAGGCTAAAAAAGTATTATTGTCGGGAAAATCTTTTCCGTTGTTATAGGAATCATACGGATAAAAATAATCGTCAAAATGAACCCCGTCAATATCATATCTCTTAACAATATCCATCACCACTGCTGCTGAATGATCCTGAGTTTCCTTTTTTGCAGGATCCAGCCACCACATACCATTGGCAAGTTTAACCGCCAGTTCAGGCTTATTCTTAATTATCGATGCTTCGGTGACTTCTCCTCCGGTGGTATGATGGGCTCTATAGGGATTTAGCCACACATGTAATTCCATACCTCTGTGATGAGCTTCCTTAATCCAGAACTCCAAAGGATCATAATAAGGATCTGGAGCCTTTCCCTGCTCTCCTGTTAGAAAATAGGACCACGGCTCCAGGTTACTGTTGTATAAAGCATCTGCCTGAGGCCGCACCTGAAATATTACTGCATTAAAATTATGCGACTGAAGAAAATCGAGCAGTTTTATAGCCTCCTGCTGTTGTTGATAAGTGGAAAGACCCGATTTACTAGGCCAGTTAATATTAGCTACCGTAGCAACCCAGGCGGCCCTGAATTCTTCGATATTTAATGGCGGATTGGTTTTTTCTTTTCTGGTTATCCTTATTTCTTCCTGTGGTTTTTCCTCTGAAACCTCAGCCGGTGTATCCATTTCGGTTTCATTTTCAGCTTCCTTACCGCCGTTCTCTTCAACTACCTCTGGAATTTTTTTTTCAGTATTTTTTACCGGCTGGGTAGATTTACATCCCATCATAAGAAGGATACATACTACCCACAGGAAATTTAATCTCTTGGTCATTAATGGCTAAATTAATTTTTTGATTTCTTAATCTCGTTATCTATTACATCTAAGAGACCATCAGGTTTATCCCCGGATAATCGCCAAAACATAATTCCTCCAAGCCCTTTATCTAAAGCATATTTTGTCTTTTTAGAAACAGAACCTGAATCATCATAGGTTGCAAATAGCTTCTTTTCTGCGTTGTAAATATATGGAGACTGAGCTATCGAATCCCAGAAATAAACAAAACCGGGCGAATTAGCTATTGATTTATAGCTTAAAATTCCAGGGCTTTCAGCCCTGTACACCAAAACTGCTTATTTTTTATCCTGAGTATGCTTTAACACTGCACGAACACTGCCATGCTCTTTTAAAAGTTTTCCGGCTTCCTCTTCCTCAACTCCCAGTTCTTCCATGATCATCCTGATTCCTCTTCCCACAAGTTTTACATTAGAAAGCTGCATATCTACCATTTTGTTCCCTTTCACTCTTCCTAATTTTATCATTACTGAAGTGGAGATCATATTAAGCACCAGCTTTTGGGCAGTTCCTGCTTTCATTCTGGTACTACCGGTAACAAACTCAGGCCCGGTGACTACCTCAATGGGATATTCTGAAGCTTCTGCAAGGGGACTGCCTGAACTACAGGTGATACAACCTGTGATAATACCTCTTTTTCGACTGTCTTGAATTCCGCCAATCACATAAGGAGTAGTTCCGGAAGCTGCGATTCCAACAACCACATCTTTCTTTGATAAATCATGTTCCTGTAGATCATTCCAGGCCTGCTTAGTATCATCTTCAGCGTTTTCAACAGCGTCACGAAGTGCTTTATCCCCTCCGGCGATAAGACCAATGACAATACCCGGGCTCACTCCGAATGTTGGGGGACATTCGGAAGCATCTAAAACACCAAGCCTGCCACTGGTCCCTGCGCCTATATAGAATAATCTTCCTCCAGCATCAATTTTTGGAACAATCACATTTACCAGTTTTTCAATATTGGTGATCTGTTTTTTCACAATGCCTGGAATGGTTTGATCCTCTTTGTTAATATTTGAAAGCAGCTCAAATGTGTTCATCTTTTCCAGATGATCATAATTGGAAACTCTTTCAGTATCAGGATTCTTTTTATTCATTTAATCTTCTTTTGACAATATTTCTGTGAAAACTCCTTTTTCAGAACTACTTCTCCATTTGACTTCAGGACTCTTGTGATAGTTAATTTCAAGTTTATCCATTCTTTCCCCGTGTTTCGCCAGCCTATTTACGAAATCTTTGAAATCCCTACTGGAATCATTGCTCCAACCTATTTCAGCAACGGCTATACTTCGGGGCCATAATCTATCATCGGCCCTGTCATCACTAATTACCAGCTCGCTCCAAACAGGGGCTTCAACGCCAATAACCCGGGAATCATCAGTGCTATAACTATAAACGGTTTCCAAGCTCACCCCGGCAGCACTACACCATTTATAGGTATTTTCCTGATCGGGTATATTTCCATGATCTAAATAGAAAAATTTACAAAAAGAGTCTATGATCTTTTGATCTTCCTTTATTTCTGTTTGGCCATTCCATCTCTGAACGATAAAGTTATCGCTGAGATCTGCTTTCGCACTTTCCTCCCAGCCTATGGCTGTTTTATTATATTTTTTTACGATAGAATCGGCTTTCTGAATAAATTCCTCGTACAGCGGATCTTCAATTTCATCTCCTCCAATATGCAACCACCTACCTTTAGTGATCTCTGCCATTTCCCTTATTATTGTATCCACAAATTCATAAGTTGAAGGATCTTCCAGGCATAATCTGGTCCAGCCAACGTTATACCCATCATAGAGATCTGGTGGTAACGCCCTTTTAGGATCAATATTTTCATTATCCTCACAGTTTAGTTCAGGGTAAGAAGTTAAGGCGGCATACACATGACCAGGCATATCGATCTCAGGAATAATTACAATATTTCTATCTAAAGCATACTCTTGTAAATCCTTATATTCCTTCTGAGTAAGAAAGCCTGAGCGTCCATTTTTTACAGCGCTCTTCCCCCCTTTTTTAGCCAGTTCCGGATAATCCTTAATTTCTATTCGCCATCCCTGATCATCGGTAAGATGAAGGTGTAAACGGTTTAATTTATACAGCGCCATCCGGTCTATATGCTTCTTGATATATTCTTTGCTAAGAAAACTTCTAGCGATATCCAGCATACTTCCTCTCCAGGAATATTTTGGTGTATCTGTAATCTTTACAAAAGGAAGATTAACCTCTGAAACCTTTTCGCCTGATTCAATTTCTGAAGGGAATAATTGTCTCAAAGTCTGAATTCCATAAAATAAACCTGCCTCGGCTGCACTTTTCACGGAAACTCCAGATGCATTAATTTCTAAATGATAACCTTCTTCTCCAAGTTCATTTTCTAAAGATCTATCTATCTTCAGGTTCCAGTTCCCACAATTCTTTTCATTTGACAAAGAAAAATCCTTTCCTGTCGCATTCATTAGTTTTTCGATCCACTTTACCGATTCCTTGCTATTGGAATCATAACAAATAGTATTTTTCTGAGGGACAGAGTATTCCTTTGCACCCCATTCAATTTTTTGAGGTATCGGGATTATTGCCGGAGAAATGCTTCCTTCAGATTTCCTCGTTGTATCCTGCATAGCGAAACCTGAATGAAGCAGTAGGACGAAAATTGAAAATAAAGCAATGTGGTAATTTTTTGAAACCATAGGATCTATATTAAATTTTATTATTCATATCTATTTTTAATATCCAGCATAGCGATCTCAAGGATAAGGTCTCCAAGTTTTTGAGAAACTGCCTCAAAGAACTTTGCCCCCTTTTCTTTGGTAGCTTTCCTTGGATCTCCAATTCCGGTATCTTTAGTGACCAGAGACCACTCTCTTTCGGCCCAGGCCCAGCCTTCTCTAATGCCAGTGATCTTCGATTTATTTTCAGCACCATCTCCGGCTTCTTTAAGATCTGAAACCAGTTCAGAATGAAGATGAAGCATCAAACTTGTTTCCATCTCATCAGCATGATCTCCCTCCTCTTCAAAGAATCTCGATTTATCAACCACCTGAAAAAAGTTAGACATCACTAATAGCATTTTAGGATATTTCAGCCCTAATTCTCTTAAAATCGGTTTGAAATTATTGCCGCCGTGACCGTTAAATAAAATCAGCTTATAAATTCCCTGCCGATTTAAAACTTCGACGATATCAGCCAAAATGGCTAATTGTGTACTCGGGTTTAGATTAATATCCAGTTTTATATCTGCCTGACCGGTATTCACGCCAAACGGAATATTAGGAAGTACTTTAACCTTTGCTCCATTGTTCCAGGCAATTTTTCCTGCTTCAGCAGCAATGGCCTCAATTTGATAATTATCTGTGCCATATGGTAAATGGTAATTATGTGCTTCAGTAGCGCCCCAGGTCAAGACGGCTACCTCTATTTTTTCATCTTTTAAAGTCTTCCATTTATTTTCAGATAATATATATGGTCTCATGATTTTCTAATTTTATATCCCGAAACGGCAAAATATAGGATGAATAAGTAACAAGGTACCAATACCCAATAGGCATCCTGAGGATTCACGTTTTCAGCTAAAGCGCCATAAGCAAGTGGTATTATAGCACCCCCGGCAATTCCCATGACCAGTAACGAAGAGGCCGCTTTGGTAAACCTTCCAACATCGGCTAAGGCTAATGGCCAGATAGCCGGCCACATTAGTGAATTTGCCAGTCCTAATAATGCAATAAAAGCAAGGGAAACGTATCCCTCGGTAAATATTGCTACTATTGAAAACACTATTCCCAGAACTGCTGAAACTCGTAAGGCATTTTCCTGACTAATAAATTTTGGAATGGTAATTATTCCAATAATATATCCAATTACCATAGCCACCATAGTCCCGGTGGCAAAATATTTTGCGGTGGTAAGCGCGATCCCCTGGGAAGCGCCATAGCTAATAATACTATCTGCAGCAATCACCTCTACTCCCACATAAATGAAGAGTGTAATGACCCCAAGAATCACATGGGGAAAATCAAACACACTTTTCTTAGATGCATTTGTTGAAGAAAGGTTTTCATCCTCCTCATCTGTATCCACTTCCGGAAGACTGGATTTATAAACCCATAAGGCCAATAATAAAAGTACTATTATGATCCCAATATACGGAGGGATCACTCTCATCGCCATTTCATTCAGTTCATTAAGTCTTTCTGATGTGGTTAAATTAGCAATTTCAGACTGTAATTCATCTGCTTTCTCCAGTTGTAAAAAGAAGCCAATAAGTATGGGTGCGATTGCCCCGGCGAGCTTATTACAAATACCCATGATACTTATACGCTTGGCAGCACTTTCAGCAGGTCCAACAATGGTTACATAAGGATTTGAAGCTGTTTGAAGGATCGCCAGTCCGCTTCCCATAATAAACAGGCCGGAAAGGAATACAATATAAGTTCTTGTAATCGCTGCAGGAATAAATAATAATGCTCCAAAAGCCATGATCAAAAGAGCCACCGACATTCCCTTTTTAAAACCAAGTTTATTTAGAGTGCGTGTAGAAACCGGTGCCATGACCACATAGGCGATATAAAAGGCAAAAGTCACAAAGAAAGATTGAAATTTGGTTAATTCACAGGCAATTTCCAGGTAAGGTATCAACAGCGAATTAAGCCAGGTCACAAAGCCGAAAATAAAAAATAACGCTCCAATAATGATTATGGAACGTGTGGTATTTCCTGAGGATTTAGCTGGATTATACTGATCTTTTACAACTGAATTTGCCATAGAATAAGAATGAAATTAAGGTAGGGTAGATATGATACTGTTTGTCGATTCTAAAGAATTAGAAATTATGAGAGCTGCTGCTCCAAGTATTGATGTGTTTTCAAGTTCTGAGGTCTGAATAACCAATTGATCAAGTACCTTTTTAAATGGAAAATCACTGATAGACCTCCTTAATTGCGGTTCAAAAAATTTAAAAGATTTACTAACAGATCCGCCTAGAAAGATCGCTTCGGGAGAAAGGATAAATAGGATTGTCTTTATTGCATTCCCTAAGTGATCGCCAAATTCATCAAAAATCTTTAATGCTTTCTCATCGCCCTGTCCTGCTCTGTTGTAGAGATCAGTTCCTTTGAGATGGTGCTCGTTCCTGAAAAATTTTCCGCTGCAGTAATCTTCAATAGTCTTATCTAAATAACTAAGACTTCCCAATTCTCCGGCACTTGAGTAACTTCCGGAGTACAATTTATGATCTGCAATGATCCCGGTACCAAATCCGGTTCCCATGGTAATTCCCACCAAGTTTTTATATTCTTTTCCTGTTCCAAAAATTTTCTCTCCAAGCGCAAATACATTCGCATCATTGGTAATTCTCACAGGGATATTAAAATGATCTTCTAAATGCTTTTTAAGATGAACTTTCTTCCAGGATGAGATATTAAGCAAGTCATAAACAATTCCCTTATTTTCAGCTACCAGCCCGGGAACTCCAATCCCAATCCCTTCAAATTTGTGATCGCCCAAAGATTCTATACCCTGGATTAGGTTTTGAACAATATCTTCTTTTGAGGAATTTGAAAGAGTAGGAAATTTTATTGCTTTTATAACCTTTGCATCCTGAACAATCCCAAGTTGAATTTTGGTTCCACCAATATCAACACCCAATATTTTCTTAGTCATTTAAGGCAATTTGAAAGGAATTAATTGAAGTTTCTTAAGTAAAATAACAAATGAGCATTAACAAAGTATGTATATTTTTTTAATATAAGCAAATACTTTTATAAAAAAATTACAAAAGTTATGTTTTATTACTGATTCTTACACAATGTTAACAGAAAAGATTGTCATTCCAGAATTATTCTCTCAAGAGATACAAATAAACTATATTTGCAAACTTAAATGTGTTGATTAATTCTATTAATTAACAGGAAATTTGGAGATGAAGAATATTCGAAACTTTTGCATTATCGCACATATAGATCACGGGAAAAGTACACTCGCAGATCGTTTACTGGATTTTACCGGCGCTGTGACTGAAAGAGAAAAACAGGAACAGCTTCTGGACAGTATGGATCTGGAACGTGAACGAGGGATCACAATTAAATCCCACGCTATCCAGATGGATTATGTACATGAAGGTGAGGAGTTTGTTTTGAACCTAATAGACACGCCAGGCCATGTGGATTTCTCTTATGAAGTTTCACGTTCTATCGCTGCCTGTGAAGGTGCGCTACTAGTCGTTGATGCTGCTCAGAGTATTCAGGCACAAACAATTTCGAATCTATATTTGGCTTTAGAAAACGACCTGGAAATTATTCCGGTTTTGAATAAGGTAGACTTGCCGAGTGCAAATCCCGAAGAAGTAACAGATGATATCGTAGACCTTTTAGGCTGTGATGCTTCTGAAGTTATTCCTGCCAGTGCAAAGACCGGCCTTGGAATCAAGGAAATTCTTGATGCTATTATCAATCGAATTCCAGCTCCAAGCGGAAAAGTAGATGCTCCTCTAAGAGCATTGATCTTTGACTCGGTCTACAACCCTTTTAGAGGTGTGGAAACTTATTTCAGGGTGATTAATGGCTCCATTAAGAAGGGGGAAAAAATTAAATTCGTAGCGACCAATAAAACCTATGACGCCGATGAAGTTGGGACATTGCGTTTAAAACAGTTTCCGCGGAAAGAAATTAAAACCGGAGATGTAGGTTACCTGATTACGGGAATTAAAGATGCCCGCGAAGTTAAAGTAGGGGATACCATTACCAGTGCTGCTAACCCGACTACTGAAGCGGTAGCCGGTTTCGAAGACGTAAAGCCGATGGTTTTCGCCGGAATTTATCCCGTGGATACTGAAGATTATGAGGAATTGAGAGCTTCCATGGAGAAACTTCAGTTAAATGATGCTTCACTTGTATTTACTCCTGAAAGTTCTGCCGCTCTTGGCTTTGGTTTCCGTTGTGGATTCCTGGGAATGTTGCATCTGGAGATCATTCAGGAAAGACTGGAACGTGAGTTTGATATGACTGTGATCACTACGGTTCCCAACGTTTCTTATCATGCTTATACCAATAAAAATCCCGATGAGGTGATTTTGGTAAATAATCCGTCAGATCTTCCGGAGCCTTCAAGTTTAAACAGGGTAGAAGAGCCTTTTATTAAAGCTACCATTATCACCAAAGCCGATTACGTGGGGAATGTGATGGGGCTTTGTATTGAAAAGAGGGGAGAGATCACTAATCAAACATATCTAACCACTGAGAGGGTAGAATTATCTTTCGATATGCCTTTAGCCGAAATTGTTTTCGACTTCTACGACAGGCTGAAAACTGTTTCCAGAGGTTATGCCTCGTTTGATTATACTCCAATTGGATTAAGACAATCTAAACTGGTAAAAGTAGATGTACTCCTGAATGGTAATACCGTAGATGCACTTTCAGCCTTATTACACGTAGACAATGCTTATGATATTGGTAAGAAAATGTGTGAGAAGCTAAAAGAACTCATTCCAAGGCAGCAATTTGATATACCTATTCAGGCGGCCATTGGCGCTAAGATCATCGCCAGAGAGACCGTTAAAGCGCTTCGTAAAGATGTTACCGCAAAATGTTACGGGGGAGATATTTCTCGTAAACGTAAGCTTCTTGAAAAACAGAAAAAAGGTAAAAAGCGTATGCGTCAGGTTGGGAACGTAGAGATCCCTCAGGAAGCGTTTATGGCAGTACTCAAGTTGAATGACTAATTAGTCCTTAGACTGTAGTCTAAAGTCTTTAGAATTTTTATTTACTCAGGTATTTCATAAGAGATGTTATCATTTTGGATAATTCAGCTAAGTTATTTTTAAATTGAAGCTGAATATCCTGTTTTAGAAATGATTGTCTGTATGCAATTTCTACGCATACGACACTTTCTTTTACTGAATTCAATACTATTTGAAGATACCTTTTAAATTCTGGATTTGAACTACCTGCTCCTTCAGCAATATTTAAAGCTTTAGAAGTTGCTGCTCTCCGAAACTGAGAACTTAGTCCTTAAACCTCTGCTTTTGGAAAATCTTTCGTAAACAAATAAACCTCATCTATAAACACCAAAGACTTCTGGTAGACCTCAAGTTTTTCAAAATTAAACATTTCCATCTTCTGACTCTTTAAATAAAATTAGGTCAAACTATTCATTTACAATAGCAAGAGAGGTAATTTTCTTCATGTGTACATTTTTTTAACTTTGTAGTTATCTCAAATTTTTAAATTATAATCGGTAGAAAATCTACCGTCTAATGACTAAAAACTACAGACTATATCATGGCCGGACATAGTAAATGGGCGAATATTAAGCATCGAAAAGGAGCACAGGATAAGAAAAGAGCTAAACAGTTTACCAGGGCGATCAAGGAGATCACGGTAGCGGTTAAAGATGGCGGTGGTCCCGATCCTGAAGCAAATCCTGCATTAAGAAATGCCATTTCCAATGCAAAGGGTGTAAATATGCCTAAAGACACTATTGAAAGAGCCGTAAAAAAAGCGAGTGGCGCAGATGCCGATAACTATGAAACGGTAACTTTTGAAGGTTACGGCCCTAACGGAATCGCCATTTTTGTGGAATGTACCACAGATAATACCAATAGAACAGTGGCTTCGGTAAGATCTATATTTTCAAAGAATGGTGGAAGTCTTGGCACTAACGGATCACTGGAATTTCTATTCGACAAAAAAGGAGTTTTTGTGCTTGAAAAAGAAAAGATTGAGATGAATCTTGAAGAATTTGAGCTGGAATTGATTGAAGGAGGTGCAACCAAAATCGAAAAAGAAGATGATTTTATTACTATTTATACAGACTTTACAGATTTTGGATTAATGTCTTCAAAATTGGAGGAATTAAATATAGAACCTAAAAATTCAGAGGTCCAGAGGATTCCAATGAATACGATAGAATTACCGATAGAGGAGGCTAAAAAGATCCTGGACCTCGTAGAGAAATTTGAAGACGATGATGACGTTCAGAATGTGTATCACAACCTCGAAATAACCGATGAACTTATGGAAGAAGTGGAGCGGGAATAGCGGTTATTCCTGCTTAATGTTTTCTTCAATATTTTCTTTCTCCTCACTTTCTCCCGGTTCCATTTGCTTTCCAAGATAAACCAGCATAAATCCTTCTTCTATCTCCACTTCCATGCTGTTGGATGGAATAATGCTTAATTCTCCTTCAGTATTTTTAACAAATAGTGGAATTATATCAGGATCGGTCTTACTGATCTCTATAAGCCCTTCATAATGTTCTTTAGAATTGAGATCTAATTCGTGAATGGATGGATATTTCCGGGCAAGGTTGGTCAACTTGATATAATCATCGGTTTGAGAAAAGAGACCTTCTTTAGGATTATTTTCAGGATCATACATTTCATCTGAAGAAACAACTCTAAAAGAACCATTTTCACCAAAATGTTTTCGGAATTTATCGATTGCATTTGTATTCACCTCTGTGTTGCCAGTTAAGGCCATTAAATATCCAACGTCGCTTAATTCGATATTATTGATAAGATCATCTGAATATACATTTTCCTGAATCGCGTCCAATCCTAGCTCCCTGGCTTTTTTAATATTCGCCCCATTACTGTCTACAAGTACCACATGCCTATTATTCTTTTTAAGATAAGAGGCAATAAGCCTTGAAATCGTAGATGCACCAATAATAAGTATTCCCTGGGAATTCTTCAGAAATACTCCAACTAACTGCGCAAAAAGTCTTGCGGTGGTAGCATTTAAAAGTACCGTTCCCAGAACGATCATAAATACTAACGGAGTGATATATTCGGCACCAGGAACTCCCTGATTTGCCAGTTCTATACCGAAAAGGGAGGCAATACCCGCAGCTACAATACCACGAGGCCCTACCCAGCTTATGAATAGTTTTTCGTTCGTTTTTAAAGAGGAGCCAATACTACTTACAAAAACACCTAAAGGCCTCACCACCAGTACAACCGTAGCAAAAAGGATCAGGGCTTTAATATCATACACCAGCAATAAATCTTCAATATTGATATTGGCTGCTAATAAGATGAACAGAATAGAAATTAAAAGAACGCTTAAGGATTCTTTGAAATAGAGAAGTTCCTTCAGGTTTGGCAAATTAATATTACCCATTACCATTCCCATGACTACTACTGCTAACAGTCCGCTTTCATGCGCAAACATATCTGCCAGAACAAAAACTCCCAGTACAGTGGCAAGCGTCAGTACATTCAGAAGATAATGCGGGATCACATTCTTTTTTATAGCAAAAGCGAGGGCATGGGCAAAAGTGAATCCAAAAGTAAAGCCGAAAAGAACGATTTTACCAAATTCCATCAAGGCAGTTTCAGTAAATTCGGTTCCGGTTCCTGCACTAATAAATTCAAACATTAATACTGCAACCAGTGCACCTATGGGATCAATAAGGATTCCTTCCCATTTAAGGATTGCTGATATATCTTTTTTCAGAGGTATATTCCTAAGAATTGGCGTAATTACCGTTGGTCCCGTTACGATAATAAGAGCGGCAAATAAAAAACTGATCTGCCAGGTAAGCCCAAATATTAAATGCGCAGCGATCCCGGCTCCAAAAAAGGTAACTATCACCGCGATGGTAATAAGTTTTAAAATAACCGGTCCTACATTTAGAATTTCACCTTTTCTAAGAGTTAATCCTCCTTCAAACAGAATAATACCAATTGCCAGGGAAACAAAATAAAACAAACTTTGACCTGGGAATAATCCCGATTCACCATCCCAAATAGGTTCAATAAGTTTAGAACCATCTACCGTAAAAAATGTGGAAAGCGGCCCAACTGCTAGACCTATAAGAATAAGTGGCAGAATTGCCGGAATTTTAAATCGCCATGCTAACCACTGGGCCAAAATACCCAAAATAACTATTCCTGCTAATTCTATCATAAGTTCGTCGTTTGCTAATTGAAGCTAAAAATATTAAAAATGTTTAATTCTGAAAGCTTATTATCTCAAGGCTTTCATAAAATTGATCTTGTTAAATGAAGTGAAAATAATTCGAAAAGGCTCTAAGATTTTCTATTTTGCGGAGTATTTTCAAAAAAACCTTTATGAAACTCTATCCTATTGAAGCTGGAAATTTTAAACTTGACGGTGGTGCGATGTTTGGCGTGGTACCAAAAAGCCTTTGGACAAGAACGAATCCTGCTGATGAAAATAATATGATAGACATTGCCGCACGATGTCTGCTCATTGCAGATGGAGACCGTCTTATCCTCATAGATACAGGAATGGGAGATAAGCAAAGTGAAAAATTCTTTGGATACTATTATCCCTGGGGTGATCATAGCATTGATAAATCTCTAAAAGAACACGGTTTTCACAGAGATGATATTACCGATATTTTTATGACGCATCTTCATTTTGACCATTGTGGCGGAAGTATTCAGTGGAATAAAGATAGGACTGGATATGAACCGGCTTTCAAGAATGCACGGTTCTGGAGCAATAAAGAACACTGGCTATGGGCAACTCAACCTAATGCCCGTGAAAAAGCTTCTTTTTTAAAGGAAAATATTATTCCGATGGAGCAAAGTGGAAAATTACATTTTCTGGAAAGGGAAGAAGCAAAGAACTTTCAGAATTATGAAAATCTTGGGTTTGGCGTATTATTTGTTGATGGTCACACCGATAAGCAAATGATTCCGCATATAGATTATAAAGGAAAAAAACTTGTTTTTATGGCAGACCTTCTGCCTACTGCGGGGCATATTCCCCTGCCTTTTGTGATGGGATATGATACCCGGCCCTTGCTAACACTTCCGGAAAAGAAGAAATTCCTGGAAACTGCAGCAGATGAAAATTATTATTTATTTATGGAGCACGATGCCCACAATGAAATTATTACTCTAAAACATACAGAAAAAGGTGTGAGACTTGATAAAACTCATACTTTCGATGAATTATTTAACTAAGATAGCCCATGAAAATTCCATTTTTTAAACCATTATTATACCTGATTGCAGCCGGTATTATAACTGGTTGCAGCAGTACCTCTCCAAAAATACTTTCAACCCCGGTAAGCAATATAGATTCTATTCCTCTAAAGGTTCGTGATCTTACGGATGCTCAGCTTAAAGACTGGACAAATGCAGACCTTGTTAGTGATACCATCCCGGGGATGAGTGTTAATAAGGCCTATGCTGAAATTATTAAAAATACAAAACCTTCACCCGTTATTGTAGGAGTTGTAGACAGCGGGGTAGATATTGAACACGAAGACCTGGAAGGAGTAATTTGGACCAATGCCGACGAGATTCCGGGAAATGGAAAAGATGATGATAACAATGGATATATAGATGATATCCACGGATGGAACTTTTTAGGGGATGCGGTTGCTGAAAATATGGAATATACCCGTATTTATAAGCGGTTAAAGCCGAAATACGAAGGCAAATCTGAAAGCAGTATTAGCACTGCAGATCGTGAAGAATATAATACCTACAAAGCTGCAAAAGCAGAATATGAAAAAGAATACGCTGAAGCGGTGCAAACCCGCGAGCAATATCTTCAAATTAAAAGTCAGATAACTGCAGCCCATAACGCTGTTTCTGAAGCTTTGGGAACTGAAGATTATACCAAAGAGCAGCTTTCAGATTTTAAACCTGAAACGCAGCAGATGGGTCAATATAAATCTATTCTGACTCAAATTCAGAATAATGTAAACGAAAATATTCCGGAAGCACTTACTGAATTGGAAGAGGCAATAGACTATTATAAAGAACGTCTTGCCACGCATTTTAATATGGAATTAGATGGACGTGCTAAGGTTGGAGATGATCCCTACGATATTACGGATACTAATTATGGAAATAATGAAGTTTCAGGCCCTGAAGCAGATAAAGAAAATGTAAAACATGGTACCCACGTTGCCGGGATCATTGCTGCAGATCGTTCCAACAATATTGGGGTAAAGGGAGTTTCCAATAATGCCAGAATTTTAGTGGTAAGAGCAGTACCAGACGGTGATGAATATGATAAAGATATTGCCCTGGGAATTAGATACGCCGTGGATAATGGAGCTAAAGTGATCAATACCAGTTTTGGTAAATATTTCTCTCCAAATCCAGAATGGGTAATAGATGCTATAAAATATGCTGCGGAAAATGATGTGCTTATCGTTAATGCAGCAGGTAATGAAGGAATTGATCTTGATGTAAAAAGAGTGTATCCAAACGATCAGGATCCTAACAATTCAACTGAAATTGCAGATAATTTTCTAACTGTTGGAGCCTTAAATTACGATTATGGTGCAGGCCTGGTGGCAGATTTTTCTAACTATGGAACCTCAAACGTTGATGTATTTGCACCAGGAACTAAAATATGGTCTACCACCCCAAATGATACCTATGAATATTTACAGGGTACTTCTATGGCTGCCCCAGCCGTTTCCGGGATCGCTGCCATTATTAGAGGATATTATCCTCAGTTGACCGCGGCTCAGGTAAAACAAATCATTATGGATAGCGGTTTATCTACTAAAGCATCAGTTATAGTAGGTGGAGATACCAATAACACTAAAAAATTCCAGAATTTGTCTGTTTCAGGAAAAATGGCCAATCTTTATAACGCACTAATTTTAGCTGATCAAATCTCAAAAAACAATTAAACATGAATAAAATATTTTTAAGCTTTTTATTGATTACCACCGGGTTTTTACAAGCCCAGAATAATACTTCTTACTGGCAGCAACATGTAGATTATACCATGGAAGTAGACATGAATGTTGATAATTTTAGGTACACTGGTACCCAGGACCTGGTATATACCAACAATTCACCAGATACTTTAAACCGGGTTTTTTATCATCTTTATTTTAATGCTTTCCAACCCGATAGTGAAATGAATGCGCGTTTGGAAAGTGTTCCAGATCCGGATGGTAGAATGACCATAAATAAAGGAACAAAAGAAAATCCTGAGATTGTAAGCAGAATTACCGGACTTTCAGAAGATCAAATTGGATATTTAAGAGTTAATTCTCTTACCCAAAATGGAACTGAACTTCAGTACGATGAAGTTGGAACTGTTTTGGAAGTCGAATTAGCTAATCCTATAATGCCGGGCGAAAAGACCACTTTCAATATGGAATTTGAAGGACAGGTGCCGGAACAAATTAGAAGATCTGGTAGAAATAGTGCAGAAGGAGTTGCGCTTTCTATGAGTCAGTGGTATCCTAAATTAGCCGAGTATGACTTTCAGGGATGGCATGCAGATCCTTATATAGCACGTGAATTTCAGGGAGTATGGGGAGATTTCGATGTAAAAATTACTATAGATAAAGATTATACTATTGGAAGTACGGGATATCTTCAAAATCCACAGGAAATTGGTCATGGCTATGAAAAAGAAGGTACTAAAGTAAAAAAGACTAAGGGAGATAAGTTAACCTGGCATTTTATAGCACCCCAGGTGCATGATTTTACCTGGGCGGCAGATCCTGAATATATTCATGATACACTGGTTGCAGAGGATGGAACTGTGCTTCATTTCCTTTACAAAGACAATGAGGAGATCAAGGAAAACTGGAAAAAACTTCAGCCAAAAACTGCTGAATTATTAGCCTATTTCAACGAACATATAGGTCCTTATCCATGGGATCAGTATTCTGTAGTACAGGGTGGAGACGGTGGTATGGAATATGCCATGCTAACCCTGATTACCGGGGAACGTTCTTTTGGAAGTCTTCTTGGGGTAACTGCTCATGAGATGGCTCACGCCTGGTTTCAGCATTTAATGGCTACCAATGAAAGTATTCACGAATGGATGGACGAAGGTTTTACTTCTTATATTTCTTCTGAAGCTGAAAATGTAGTGATGGGTACCAATGCTGAAAATCCACATAAAGGATCTTACAGAGGCTATCAATATTTAGCGAGTTCCGGTAAAGAACAGCCACAAACCACACATGCAGATCGATATGCGATGAATGCGCTTTATGGAGCTTCAGCATATTCAAAAGGAGCTGTATTCCTTGCTCAACTGGGATATGTAATTGGAGAGGAAAATTTATCCAGGACTCTTAAACGCTATTACGATGAATGGAAATTTAAGCATCCAACTCCAAATGATTTTATCAGAATTGCTGAAAAAGTTTCCGGGGCAGAATTAGACTGGTATTTACAGGACTGGACGCAAACTACCAATACGATAGATTACGCTATTAATTCTGTAGAATCTGAAGGAGAAACCACTACAGTTAACCTGCAGAGAATAGGACTGATGCCAATGCCGTTGGATATTGATGTGACCTATGCAGATGGTTCAAAAGAGACTTTTTATATTCCATTGCAAATAATGCGTTGGGAAAAACCTGCTGAAGAAGGAACCAATAGAACCATAAAAGAAGACTGGGCGTGGGGATTCCCAACTTATGAGCTGGAAATCCCAAGTTCAAAAGAAGAAATTACTTCTATTGAAATTGATTCTTCCCAGCTAATGGCAGATATTAACAGAAATAATAATACCTGGGGGAAATCTGAAACTGAGAACACAGAGTCTGAGAACTAATATTTTCTGGCTAAGAATTATCAAAAACCCTTTCTTAACGGAAAGGGTTTTTTATTTACAGGATGCTTACTTTTGAAGCATGAAGGAAAGTTTTGGAAAATCGCAAAAACTTAAAAGCAAGAAGCTCATAGACCAACTTTTTATGGAGGGAAAAAATATCAAATCCTATCCTTTAAAACTGGTATACATTCCCATTGTTCATTCTGAAAACCGAGAATTAAAAACGGGGGTTTCGGTTCCAAAGAAACTTGTTAAAACCGCCGTGAAGCGCAATAGAATTAAACGATTGATGCGGGAAGTTTTCAGAAAAAATAAGTATCTTGTTACCAAAGACTTAACTACTTCTTACGCCTTCATGTTCATTCATATTTCACGCGAGGAAATGAGCTATGAAAAACTTGAAAAAAGCATGATCAAAATTCTGGAAATTTTCAGAGAAAAAAATAATTAGATGAAAAAACCATTCAGCAGACTTATTATACTTCCGCTAGTTCTTATTGGAATATTTCTGGGAACTGCGAGTTTCAAATCAGATTTCTTTGAGATCGCGAAGCAAATAGAAATCTTCACTACTCTTTTTAAGGAAATCAACATGAATTATGTTGATGAAACCAATCCGGCAGATTTGATGGATACCGCCATAAAATCTATGCTTACAGATCTTGATCCTTATACTAATTACTGGAATGAACAGGATGTTGAGGCAGCCAGAATAAACAGTGCAGGTGAATATACCGGAATTGGTGCTTTGGTTAAAACAGGTGCAGAATCTCTTACGGTGATGGAAATTTATAAAGATTATCCAGCCGATAAAGCCGGTTTAAAAGCCGGAGATGAAATTATAAAGATTGGAAATATCAATGTAGCCGATTTTAAAGAAGAAGCGGGAGAATTGCTTAATGGCGCTCCAGATAGTAACATTGATATCACGTTTCGCCGACAGGGAGAAATTAAAACCACAAGTTTAAAACGAAGCTCTGTGGAACTTGATGCGGTTCCTTTCTACAATTTATTAGACGATAATACCGCTTATATCGTTCTATCAAAATTCAATGCCAAGGCTTCCACACAGGTAGCAAAAGCATTTAAAGAACTTAAAAGTCAGGGAGCAGATAAGGTGATTTTAGATCTCCGGGGTAATTTGGGCGGACTTTTAAACGAAGCTATTAATGTGAGTAACATCTTTATTCCAAAGGATGAATTAATCGTTACCACAAAATCTGTTATCGAAAAATATAACCGGGAATATTTTACACAGAAGGAACCTATAGATACCAAAATTCCCTTGGTAGTACTGGTAAATGGTAGAAGTGCCTCTGCCAGTGAAATAGTAGCAGGAGCGGTACAGGATCTGGATCGAGGTGTTATAGTTGGTGCCAGAAGTTTTGGAAAAGGCCTTGTGCAAAGACCTAAAGAACTTGCTTATGGTACACAACTAAAAATTACCATTTCGAGATATTATACTCCTAGCGGAAGATGTATCCAGGCCCTGGATTACCGATCCAGAAACGAACAAGGAAAAGCCGTAAGGACTAGCGTAGACGATTATAACGAATTCACTACGCGAAGTGGTAGAAAGGTCTATGACGGCGGCGGGATTTTACCGGATGTACAACTGGAAACGTCAGAATTTAGTGATATTACCCAGTCGCTTCTTTTACAGGATGCGATTTTTGATTTCGCCACCAAATATTATTATTCCCATGAGTTAAACGACCCAAAGGAATTTAATTTTACAGATGCCGATTTTAATGAATTTAAAAAGTACCTGGAATCTTCAGACTTTGAATACCAAACAGCTACAGAAATGGAATTGAGCGAAATGATAGACAAGGCCGAAAAGGAAGAATTAAAGTCTAAAATTTCTACGGAAATTGAGAAGATAAGAGCACAGATTTCAGCATTCAAAAAGCAGGAACTTGATAATAAGAGACCAGAAATAGTTAGTTTAATCACCGATGAGATCATTAAAAGATATTTTTATAAGGAAGGTCTATATGAATATTATACAGATCATAATCCTGAAATAGCCAAGGCTCAGTCCTTACTTAATAATCCTTCAGAATACGCTAAAATATTAAAATAGAAACCTGATATTGGAAAGTTTTCTTTTCTTCTTTGAAGCTATGCCGAACTGGCAAAAGTTGCTTTGGATCATTCTCGTACTCGGCGGATTCTGGATCCTGGAAGGTTATTATGCGCTGGTTAAATTCAGATATAATAAATGGAAACATGCCAAAACCAATTTTCTTTTACTCAGTGTTGTAATTCTAATAAATATTGGCTTCGGAATTCTAACCGGTGGGGTATTTCTTTGGCTCGATGACTCCCGTTTTGGAATTTTAAAATTATTAGAATTACCAATTTGGTTAGAACTCCTTTTGGCGATCATGGTTCTGGATCTTATCGCACAGTATGTTGTACATTTTCTGCTCCATAAAGTAAAGTGGATGTGGAGATTGCACCTGATTCACCATACAGATACCCATGTAGATGCCACGACCGGCACCAGGCACCATCCTTTCGATTTTATGATCAGGGAAAGTTTTGCCTTAATTGCCGTGATTATAATGGGAATGCCTATTGCTTTCTATCTTTTCTACCGGATATTAAGCGTTTTCTTCACCTATTTTACCCACGCGAATATCAGCTTGCCTAAAATTATAGACAGAACTTTAAGTTATGTATTTGTAACTCCAAACATGCATAAATTTCACCATCATTTTCAATTACCCTGGACCGATAATAACTACGGAAATATGTTAAGCATCTGGGACCGTATTTTTGGAACTTTTGTATATCAGGATACAAAAGATATTCGCTATGGAATTGATATCGTGGAAGATAAAAATGCCGATGATTTTAAGTATCAACTGGGAATTCCTTTCAACAAATCTATTAAAACAAAGAATTAATCCTTTATCATTGCAATATGCGGAATACCATCTTCAAGATATCCTTCTCCCGTGGTTTTGTAACCGTGAGATTCATAAAATTTAATGAGATACTGCTGGGCAGATAATTTGATATTTGATGTTTTGTAATATTTTTGGATCGCTTTATCTGAAGCCTTCATTATATCATGTCCATATCCAAATTTGCGTTCTGTATCTTTTACCACAACACGTCCTATTGCGGCTTCATCAAAATAGAATCCAGGCTCAAAGCAACGGGTGTAAGCTATAATCTCACCATTTTTAGAGCCAATCACATGTAGAGCCTGGTCATCTTTACCATCAATATCCTGATAAACACAATCCTGTTCTACTACAAAAACTTCAGATCTTAATTGTAAAATATCGTAAAGTTCAGTGAGCTTTAATTCACTGAACTTTTTTACTTCAATTTGTAAACTCATAGGTTATTAACAATACTTTTTAGCTGGAATCTTATCTACCCTTCTCTGATGGCGACCACCTTCAAATTCAGTATTTACAAAGGTTTCCATCATTTCGGTAGCTAATTCTTCTGAAACAAATCTGGCAGGAATACTTAAGATATTAGCATTGTTATGTTCACGGGAAAGTTTAGCGATTTCCACATTCCAGCATAAGGCAGAGCGTACTCCCTGATGTTTATTTGCGGTCATATTAGCACCATTTCCACTTCCGCATATAATAATGCCGAGATCAGCATTATTATTTTCCACATCTTCCGCTACAGGATGAACAAAATCCGGATAATCTACACTGTCTTCAGCGTTGGTTCCATAATTCTTTACCGTATGTCCCAGGGACTCCAGTTTTTCCTGGATCATTTTTTTATAATCGGTTCCCGCGTGGTCATTACCAATTGATATTTTCATAGTTATGTTATTTGCTACAAAGTTAAAAAATCACAGTATTAACCCGCTTATTTTTCATTGTTAATTACTTTATAGAATAGCTTAATTTCCAATACATTAAAATTGACATTCAATTGTGCAAAACCTCTGATGATTTACTTAAAAAGAAATTTGGTTATTAAGAAAATAATAACAATAGCTTCATATAAATGAATAAATCAAATTATAACTGTAGAAATTTTTAGATACTTATGAGCACTTAAAAACACCTTGTTGACAATTGTTGATTCTAAACTTATCAATAAATTTTATTAAAATAATTTTAGGAACTTTTGTTAAGTAAATCTTAAAACACTTAGAATATCAACTGGTTAAGAATTAACACATGTGTTGATAAACTGTTATCAAAAACTTACAAGTGAAACACCAAAGATTATCTAGTAAAATTATGCTACAAATTAACACACCATCATATAACATCATTTTAATTTTTTAAAAAAGAAGAAATAAATAATATAATATATAATGTTTATAACTAAAGCTGATTAAACGATTCTGAGATTAGAAGATTTGTCGTTTAAAGAATCTAATATTTGTTTTGCTTTAGAAACGTGGGAGGGATGAACCATAAGTCGAATTCCTCCGATGGCAAATGATGATAAAGGCAAAAGGCCTATAAGAGTCTCGTTCTGAAAATAATGCTCAATTCCATCTACTTCCAGCTGTAGTTTAAGAACGAAGTATTCGTGATGATAAGTAAAGGTAGCCAGGTATTTATAAGCTTTCATAGTCAAAATTAACCTATTTTAAAATAGGTTTTATTCTTCATTAAAAATAGCGACTTCTGGAGCTCGAAACTTATCAGCTTCAGGAAAGACTTCTGTTTTTTTAGTGAGGGATCTATGAATACTGGTAACAAAAAATATTAACCCGAATAAGAATATTAGGAAGAAAAGCGCCGAGTATTTTGTTGACTTACTTATTTTCATAATTATAGTCGTAAAAGTAGGGGGCTTTGTCTTGGGGAAAGTTAAATCTAAATTAAGTAAAAATTAAGAATTAAAATAATTTTATGTTAAAAAAAATAAAAAATATTTTTTTTAATAAATTGTTGGTCAGATTTTTTCTTTGTTTAACTACTTAACAAAACTTTAAAATGAAAAAGTTCCTGTCTTATTTTAATCGCGTAATTTTATCGTATACTAAGTGATAATGAAGAATAAGAAAAAGACGAAAACAAAAATACAGGGCAATCTTTCCAGAAGTATCATCGATATACTTCGAAATAATTCAGGGAAAACATATAATTATAAGCAAATTGCTTCTATTCTAGGAGTTGATGATGCCAGTAGCAGGAATCAAATAATTAAAAAACTAGCGCAATTGGCTGCTAAAAAAGAAATACAGGAAGTAGAAAGAGGTAAATTCAAAATAGAAGGAAATAAAAATTATTACACTGGGGTACTGGATCTTACTACCAAAGGCTACGGTTATGTAATGGTGGAAGAATTTGCCGATGATATTTTTATTGCACAAAAAGATCTAAATGCTGCTTTTGATGGAGATACGGTAGAAATATATGTCTATAACCGTAGAAGAAGAAAGCGTTCTGAAGGTGAAATTACCAAAATCCTAAAGAGAAAACGTACTGAATTTGTTGGAACGCTTCAGCAAAAAAAGGATTTCGGCTTTGTGGTTATCGACGATAAGTCCATGTATACCGATTTTTTTATTGCCGGAAATAAGCTTAATGGAGCGGAAAATGGGGATAAAGTGGTGGTAGAATTTGAAGAATGGCCAAAAAAAGCAGATTCTCCCTATGGGAAAATTACCAGGGTTCTTGGAACACCGGGAGAACATCATACTGAAATTCATTCTATCCTTGCTCAATACGGTTTACCGCACGAATTTCCGGAAGAAGTTGAAGAATATGCCAACCAGATAGATACTTCAATTAATCAAGAAGAAATTAGTAAAAGAAGGGATATGCGAGATGTACTAACTTTTACTATAGATCCAAAAGATGCTAAAGATTTTGACGATGCACTTAGTTTTCAGAAACTTGATAATGGGAATTATGAAATAGGAATTCATATTGCAGATGTTTCTCATTATTTACAACCGGGAACGGTCCTGGATGAAGAAGCTTACGATCGCGCAACTTCGGTATATTTAGTAGACAGGGTAGTGCCTATGTTGCCGGAAATATTATCTAATAATGCCTGTTCTTTAAGGCCGAAAGAAGAAAAATTCACCTTTTCAGCAGTTTTTGAAATAGATGATAATGCCAATGTAAAAAACCAATGGTTTGGTAGGACGGTAACCTATTCAGATGAGCGCTTTGCTTATGAAGAAGCACAGCACATCCTGGAAACAGGTACTGGAACCATTCCAGATGATGTTTCTATAAGAAACCATTCCTATACCGTAAAAGGTGCATTGGTAGAAGCTGTGGTTACTTTGAATAGACTGGCTAAGAAGATGCGTACCAGAAGAATGAGGGATGGTGCGATCTCTTTTGATAAAGTTGAAGTAAAATTCAATTTAAATGAAGAAAATAATCCAGTAGGTGTATTTTTCAAGACCGCCAAAGATGCCAACAAGCTTATCGAAGAATTTATGCTGCTAGCCAATCGAAAAGTAGCTGAATATATAGGAAAACAAAGTCCGAAGAAGACTTTTGTCTATAGATGCCACGATGAACCAGATGATCAGAAACTGGCAGCTCTTCAAACAATTGTAGGAAGATTTGGGCATAAATTGAATTTGAAGGATCGCAATACCACTACTTCATCTTTAAACAAGTTACTGGAAGATGTTCAGGGTAGAAAGGAACAGAATATGGTAGATACTCTGGCTATAAGAACAATGAGTAAAGCTTACTACGGCACTGAAAATATTGGGCATTACGGCCTGGCTTTCGATTATTATACGCATTTTACCTCCCCCATCAGGAGGTACCCAGATGTGATGGTACATAGATTGCTTCAGCATTATTTAGATGGAGCAAAATCTGCCAGTGAAGAGGAATATGAAGAAAAATGCCACCATAGTAGTGAAATGGAAAACCTTGCAACCAATGCAGAGAGGGATTCCATTAAGTATATGCAGGTTAAATTCATGCAGGATCATGAAAATGAAGAATTTCTGGGAGTGATTTCCGGAGTTACCGAATGGGGCATTTTTGTTGAAATAGTAGAGAATAAATGTGAAGGAATGATCCGTTTAAGGGATATGAACGATGATCATTATGAATTTAATGCTGATGAATTTGCGGTGGTTGGTAAAAAAACAGGACAAACTTATACCCTTGGAGATGAAGTTTATGTAAAAGTAAAAAATGCCGATCTTGTAAAAAGGCATTTGGACTTTACATTACTCGGAAACAGGGAAGAAATAGAAGCCTCTTAATCCAGATTTGTTATATTCCTTCGTCTCAACTTTTAGGCTTTTAAACAGATAAACTGGATAAAAGAACAAAAAGTTTACATTTGCAAAACAACTTAACTGTATGTTACAGGATGTTTTAGCAGCATTACCGCTAGGTTTCTTTTTAGCTTTTTTATTTGGTCCGGTATTTTTTGTATTACTGGAAACCGCAGCTATTAAAGGATTTAGGGCTGCTTTTGCTCTAGATCTTGGAGTAATCATTGCCGATATAATCTTTATCGCCATTGCTTATTTTAGTACCACCAAACTGCTGGAGAGTTTAAAAGATGATCCCGCTCTATTTATTTTTGGAGGTATGATCCTGGCTACCTATGGACTTATGAGTTTTCTTCAAACTAAAAAAACGATCCAAACTGAAGATGAAAGACCAGAAATACGAAAACTGGGAAAAAGTGATTATTTTGGACTTTTAGCAAAGGGTTTCCTGCTTAATTTTATCAACATTGGAGTTCTGGGCTTCTGGTTGGGAGTTATCATTGTTTTCGGCCCTAAAATGGAAATGGAGACTAACAGGGTAGCTGTATTTCTTACGAGTGTTCTGGTTACTTATCTTATAGTGGATATTTTTAAGATTTTACTAGCGAAAAAGTTGAATAGAAAACTTACCCCACACAGAATTTATAGGATGAAAAAAGGGATTAGCCTTTTACTCATTTTATTTGGGGGCGTGCTTATTTTTCAGGGATTATTTCCAGATCAGGTAGATGAAATAAAAGATCAGATTGAAGAAATAACTCCAAATGATTCTTTAATTGGAAAACTGGATGATCTAGGTAAAAGCTTAGTAGATAAATAAAAAAAGCTTCCCAATTTTAGGAAGCTTTGTTGAGGCATCGAGCGGATTCGAACCGCTGTACAAGGTTTTGCAGACCTCTGCCTAGCCACTCGGCCACGATGCCTTATTAAGGGTTGGCAAATGTAATAAAATTTTAAGTTTCAAAACTAAAATCTAGCGGGATTTCTTTCTGCTTACACTAACCATTGCAACATTTCCTCCAATTGGCGGGTTAATTTTTGAAACGTTCACCTTTGCTTTCTGAACCATTATAATCTCCTTCATTATCCTGTTCAAAATCCTTTCTGCTACGGTCTCCAGTAATTTTGAACGTATGGCCATCTCCTCTTTTACGATTTTGTTTAAATGAACATAATCTATCGTATCTGCTAGCTTATCTGTTTTGGCTGAGTGTGAAAGATCTCCATGAACTTTAAGATCTATACGGTATTCGCTACCAATTTTTCCTTCTTCGTCAAGGCAGCCGTGATATGAAAAAACCTTGATGTTTTTAAGTTTTATTACTCCCAAATCCTTTTCTTTTTACAAAGATATATGCTCTAAAATTTTTTTGACTTATTAATTAAGTTTTTCTCCAATCATTTCGATTAAAAATCCAAAATTACCTGCTAATGTCGGTAACTATGGTCCTTTCAGTTCTATATTTGGAGCTATATACTGAAAAATGTTGTTTAATTTCCAACACTTGTCAAAACTATTAAGCAGACAATAACTTGCTGAGGTCTTGTAGAAATTTAAAACTAATAATAGCACTAAACAATTGAGATCACTAAGAGAGAAATACTTAAACCATTCATTACCTATTATCATTCTAAACTTCAACCATAACATTTAGAAAGAATACCCATTGTTGAAATTTTATTCCCGAAAATGCTGCATATAAAATAATTATAGCGATATCCTGTGTACCAATATTGAACTTAATATTCTCAGGTTATTAAACTTTACATATACTATTAATCATAAGCTGTATGTTTCGACTTAAAATTTGATAAATTTGCATTCTATTTAAAATCAGTTATGGCCGAAGGAAAAAAGTCGCTCAATTTTATTGAGCAAATCATAGAAGAAGATCTAAGTAACAATTATAAAAAAGAAGACCTTAAATTTCGGTTTCCACCGGAACCAAATGGATATCTACATATTGGACATGCCTCTTCCATTTGTCTTAATTTTGGATTGGGAGAAACCTACAACGCGCCGGTAAACCTGCGTTTTGATGATACAAATCCGGCCAAAGAAGAACAGGAATATGTAGATGCCATAAAAAAGGATATTGAGTGGCTAGGTTATAAATGGGCAAAAGAATGTTATGCTTCAGATTATTTTCAGCAGTTATATGACTGGGCGGTGGAAATGATCAAAAATGGAGATGCTTATGTAGACAGCCAGACTTCAGAAGCGATTGCTGAACAAAAAGGTACTCCAACTCAACCTGGAAAGGAAAGTCCTTATAGAAATCGTTCCGTAGAAGAAAATCTGGAACTTTTCGAAAAAATGAAAAATGGGGAGACCCCGGAAAAAGGAGATGTGCTACGGGCAAAAATAGACATGGCAGCTTCAAATATGCTTATGCGCGATCCTGTAATGTACAGATGTCTGCATAAGAGCCATCATCGTACCGGAAATGATTGGAAGATTTATCCAATGTATGACTGGGCGCATGGTGAAAGCGATTTTATCGAGCAGGTTTCCCATTCATTTTGTACCCTGGAATTCCTTCCACATCGTGAATTATATAACTGGTTTATCAAAAAAGTAAGTAATCCGGGAGAATTTGAGCCAAAACAGCGTGAGTTTGCAAGAAGGAATTTAAGCCACACCGTGGTTAGTAAAAGAAAATTGCTTCAACTGGTAGAAAAAGGAATTGTAGATTCCTGGGATGATCCCAGAATGCCAACCATTTCAGGTTTAAGAAGAAGAGGTTACACCCCTGGAGCTATAAGAAAATTTGCAGATTCCATTGGAGTAGGGAAGCGGGAAAATTTAATTGATGTCGCACATCTTGAGTTTTGTGCACGGGAGGATCTTAATAAAATAGCCCCAAGAGTAATGGGTGTTTTAGATCCCGTAAAGTTGGTAATAACGAATTATCCTGAAGGAGAAGAGGAATGGCTGGATGCCGAAAATAATCCAGAAGATGAATCTGCCGGTAGCAGGAAAGTTCCTTTTTCCCGGGAATTATATATTGAAAAGGAAGATTTTAAAGAGAGTGCGAATAGAAAATTTTTCAGATTGACCCTAGGAAAAGAGGTAAGGCTTAAAAATGCCTATATTATCAAAGGGGAAGATGTAATAAAAGATGCTGAAGGAAATATCACCGAGATCCATTGTACCTATGACCCAAAAAGTAAAAGTGGAAGTGGGACTGAAGAATCACTTAGAAAAGTAAAGGGCACCCTCCACTGGGTATCTGTAAAACATGCGATCGAAGCTGAAATTAGGCTTTACGACAGACTTTTTACAGAAGAAACTCCAGATGGTATCAAGGATAAGGATTATCTGGATTTTGTAAATCCGGAATCTCTGAAAGTAGTTACAGGATATTTGGAACCCAGCCTGAAGGACGCTCAAGTACAGGAGAAAGTACAATTTCAACGTATTGGTTACTTCTGTGTAGACAGGGATTCTTCCGAAGTTAAGCCGGTTTTTAATAGAACCGTAAGCCTTCGTGATTCCTGGGCTAAGATTAAAAACTAACTTTTTCAAAATTCCTTTAAGAATATTTTAGCATTGGTTTTTTAACATATTAACCGGTTATTAACAAGCTGTGGATGCTACTTAAGTTATCTTTGAAAGAATAATAACTTAAAATTCAAAAACTTATGGCAAGTACAGGAAATACCCTTTTAGCATTAATTACAGGCGCTGCAATCGGTGCAGGAGTTGGATTATTATATGCTCCGGACAGCGGCGAAAAGACACGTAAGAAACTTAAAAAAGATGCTCAAAAGGCCCAGGATAACTTTAACAAGCGTTATCACGAAACTAGCTCTAACCTAAGTGAAAAAGCCAAAAAAGCAAGGACGGATTTTGAGACAAGACTGGAAGAGACCTTATCTTCTGCAAGTCATAAAGCAGATGATATCCTATCTGCAATGGAGACCAAACTTGAGGAGTTAAGAAAACAAAATGCTAAATTGCAAAAAGATAAATCAGGCAAATCTGCTGGAACTTCACCAGATAAAGCCGTAGTATAATCTTTATATGGCATTTGAGAAACTATCCGACAGCGTCGATGATTTAAATAATAATATTCAGTCTTACCTGAAGAGTAATTCTGAATATTATAAGCTTAGGGCTTTTAAACAGGGAATGAAAGGTGCTACGGCGCTTGTACGGTTCCTGATTATGGGTTTTCTACTGAGCGTTGCAGGGATCATGCTTTCATTTGCCATTGCTATTGTAATAAGTCAGGCGATAGGAATACCTAGTTCCGGTTATTTTATAGTCGGAGGATTTTATATAATTATTCTCGTTTTAATTTACATCTTTGGAAAAGAACCTATTGAAAAGCTTATTCTTAGAAAATTCTCAAAATCAGTTTTTAACCATAACGATCAATAATGAGAGTGTATTCGTCTTTTGAAGAAATAGATAAAGATCTTAAAATTTTAAAATTACAAACCGAGATCGATAAAGAAGAAATTAAACTTAGCCTGGATCAGACTAGAGAAAGTTTATCGGCAAAATCTATTATTGGAAGTGGTTTTGGAGCTGTTTTTCAAAAATTACTGGCCTTAAAAGCGATCTCTAAGATCATGGGAGTTAAGAATACCGATCATGGCTACATTCATAAATAGATAAGGGAGTGATAGAATTATTAAAAGCCACCATTTCGGTGGCTTTTATCATTCTGAAAATATACAACCCTTGGCAATGGTGTCCGTTAAGGATTTTAAAGTATTAACCTGAAGCCTGTACTGTCAGTAGCTCGAGAATTTTTACTATTATCTATACCCTGTTTTATAGAATTTTGAATTGTGGCATACTTTGAAAAAAACAATTTTTAAATTACCTTATTTATCAGTTAATGAAGTCCATTTTTAATTTTTATATCTACAAGCGAAGTGGTGTGGTTTTTTAACCCGACAAGAGTGAATTTTTATAATTAAATTCTACTCATTTTTCTGGTTAGGTTTTTTTCCTGATTTACCTGCCTGCTTTCTATTATGCTCTTTCATAGCTTCCCCAATTTGATTAGATGCTGTAAAAGACGCCACCATATTATTCAGCATATCACTACCGGCTTGTGGCGAATTGGGCAGTAAGATCAAATTACTATTGGTTTCTTCGCCAATCGCCTGTAATGTATCGTAATGTTGTGTTACCACAATTAATGCTGAAGCTTCCTGTGAGTTGATACCGACATTATTCAAAACATCCACACTTTCTTCAAGTCCGCGTGCTATTTCCCTTCTTTGGTCTGCAATTCCCTGTCCCTGTAAGCGTTTGCTTTCAGCTTCAGCCCTTGCTTTTGCTACTATCTTTATACGGTCTGCTTCCGCGTCGTATTCGGCAGCTACCTTTTCACGTTCCGCAGCATTTATACGGTTCATGGCCGCTTTTACCTGTACATCCGGATCGATATCGGTAACCAGGGTTTTAATGATATCATAACCGTAAGACTGCATGGCTTCATTTAATTCCCGGTTTACTGCAATTGCAATATCATCTTTACGTTCAAAAACATCGTCCAGCTTCATTTTAGGCACTTCTGCGCGCACAACGTCAAAAACATAGGCCGTAATCTGATCATGCGGACTTTCAAGCTTATAAAAGGCGTCATATACATTATCCTTACGTACCTGGAATTGAACCGATATTTTCAGTTTCACAAAAACATTGTCTTTTGTCTTGGTTTCTACTAACACGTCAAGTTGCTGAACCTTTAAATTTATTCTCCCCGCAACCTGGTCTATCAACGGAATTTTTAACTGAAGTCCAGAACTTCTAATGCTGGTGAATTTTCCAAATCGTTCAACAACAGCGGAAGTTTGTTGCTTTACGATAAAAACACCGGAAAATATAATGAGGAGTAAAAGAATACCCAAAATGGGGAATAAGACTAAATTAAGCATGGAAAAATTTTTGAATTAAGAATGCTTCAATTTAGGAATAAAAGCTTGAATCCTTATAAAATAAAAAAACCGACTCTCTCTGGAGAGAAAATCGGTTTGTTAAGTAAAAATTATAGCTACTTTAAAGTTTCTACTGCTTTTTCAATTCGATCTATACTTTCTTCTTTTCCTATAAATTCAGCAATTTTATAAAGATCTGGACCCTGTAAAGCGCCCACGAGTGCTATTCTTAAAGGCATCATTACTTTTCCAAAACCAATTTCCTTGCTTTTAATCCAGGTTTTTACCTTTTCCTGTAAAGCTTCGGCTTCAAAATTATCTATAGATTTTAGAAATTCAGCCAGTTCTTGCATTAGCTGACCAGTATCTTCTTTCCAGGCTTTTTTAGAATCTTTAGGATCGAAGGAGGTAGGGGCAATAAAAAAGAAATAGCCCTGATCCCAGAAATCTTTAGGAAACACCACTCTTTCTTTAATCAATGCCACCACTTCTGAAATATATTTTTTATCAGCTTTTATCTCTTTTTTCTCTAACTGTTTTTGAAATTCATCAGCTAGAATGTCATTATCAGCCTCCTGAATATAATGCTGTTGAAACCATTTCGTTTTTTCAGGATCAAATTTAGCACCTCCTTTATGTACTCTTTCCAGTTCAAAAGCAGCTATTAATTCTTCCAATTTGAAGAATTCCTGTTCAGTTCCCGGGTTCCAGCCTAGAAATGCCAACATATTAACCACCGCTTCCGGGAGATAGCCTTCTTCTTTATATCCGGCAGAAATTTCTCCAGATTTAGGATCTTTCCACTCTAATGGAAAGACCGGAAAGCCCATTTTTTCTCCGTCCCTTTTGCTTAATTTTCCTTTACCCTGTGGTTTTAGAATAAGCGGTAAATGAGCAAATTCTGGGGCCTTCCATCCAAAAGCTCTGTATAACATAAAATGTAAAGCAAGAGAGGGGAGCCATTCTTCTCCACGAATCACGTGGGTTATTTTCATCAAATGATCATCTACAATATTAGCCAGATGATAAGTAGGCATGCCGTCGCTTTTAAATAGCACTTTATCATCAAGAATATTAGTATCTATTTCCATATCCCCACGAATCACATCTTTTAAATCTAAAGTTTCATCCTGCGGAGATTTAAACCGGATCACATAATCTTCATCGGCTTCCAGCTTTTTCTCCACTTCTTCTTGAGATAGTGAGAGGGAATTTTTCAGCTTTTCCCTATTATGCCAGTTATAAATGAAAGTCTTGCCTTTTTCTTCATGGTCTTTTCGATGTTCGTCAAGTTCATCTGCAGTATCAAAAGCATAATACGCATCTCCTGATGCAATTAATTTTTCAGCATATTCACGGTAAATATCTTTGCGCTCACTTTGTCTATAAGGACCATGACCTTTTTCCTTTCCAGGCCCTTCATTAAATGGAATCCCGCACCAATTGAGGGATTCAATAATATAATCTTCAGCGCCTTCTACATACCGGTTTTGATCTGTATCTTCAATTCTCAGTACAAAATCACCGCCATGTTTTTTAGCGAATAAATAATTATATAAGGCTGTTCTTACCCCACCAATGTGTAATGGACCGGTGGGACTGGGAGCAAATCTTACTCTTACTTTTGAAGACATAATTTTCTAATTTTTGCTGACAAAGATACAACCTTCTTAATCCAATCCTAAACCCTAAAGGCGGCATCCTTTATAAGATCTAATTTTATTGTATTTTTAAGGAAACTTTGCTATGAAAATGGAGAATTTCGGATTGGTGCAGGAAAAGCTGGAAGCTTTTATTAAAAAATATTATCTCAATTTAATACTTAGAGGTAGCTTATTATTCCTTGCTACTGGTTTGCTTTATTTTCTGCTTGTGGTTAGTCTGGAATATTTCTTCTGGCTCTCCACCACGGGAAGAAGTATTTTATTCTGGCTTTTTATTTTGGTTGAATTGTGGCTTCTCTTCAGGTTTGTTGGCATTCCTTTATTTAAACTTCTGAAAATTTCAAATGGAATAGATGAATTTCAGGCTTCAGAAATTATCGGAAATCATTTCCCCGAAGTAAACGATAAGCTTAAGAATTTACTTCAGTTAAAGACAAATGGGAACCAATCAGATTTATTGCTGGCCAGCATTAATCAAAGATCAAAAGAACTCACTCCAATCCCATTCTCTCAGGCCATAGATCTACGTAAAAACAGGAAGCAGCTTAGGTATGTAATTTTTCCCGTTTTGATAATTGTTGGTTTAATGGTCGCTGGAAAGGCAGAAGCGATCACAAACAGTTTTGCACGATTATCAGATTATAACAAGGTCTATGTTAAACCTGCGCCTTTTCAGTTTATCATTCTGAATAAGGATTTAATTGCCAGGGAAGGGGAGGATTTTATTCTTCAAATAAAGACAGTGGGAGATTATGATCCAGAAAACGTGAGGCTTCTTGTGCAGGATAATGAAAACTATATGAAACTCACCGGTACTGGAAGTTTTGAATATACTTTTAATGATCTAAATGAGGATATTGAATTTCAACTTCTTGCAAATGATGTGGTTTCAGAAAATTTTAAATTGAATGTTATCAAGGTTCCAAAATTATTGAATTTTGAAATGGGTTTTGATTATCCCAGTTATACGGGCATAAAGGATGAAAATTTATCTGGCACAGGAAATATGACCGTTCCTGAAGGAACCCGGATCAATTGGAATTTTAAAACACGAAATGCGGAAACCATCCTCTTTAAGTCTCCAGATTCAACAATACAACTTAATATTAGTGAAAATAAAGTCAGTCATGAAAAAACGCTGGTTTCAGATTTGTTATATTCTGTAAGCACTTCCAATCAACAAATCAGGGATTACGAGAATCTTGACTATAGTATAAAAGT
The DNA here is from genome assembly GCF_029937855.1 of Christiangramia sp. Classification (GTDB taxonomy): domain Bacteria; phylum Bacteroidota; class Bacteroidia; order Flavobacteriales; family Flavobacteriaceae; genus Christiangramia. The sequence continues at coordinate 69,531 of NZ_JAPYPC010000001.1, read as the reverse complement.
CATCAGGGATCAATATCCGGAAATCTCTGTCAAAGCTGAAATAGATTCATTAAATACTGATATACAATATTTTAAAGGAGATGTTTCAGATGATTATGGGTTGAGTAAGTTACAATTGGTTTATTTCAGTGAACAAAATATAGAAAATCCCCGGATTGTAGATATTCCTGTTTCAAAAGAGAGTTTTGATGAGTTTCACTTCACCTTTCCAGGAAATATTGATCTGGAAAGCGGTCTAAGCTATTCTTATTTTTTCAGAATTTTTGATAACGATGGGGTGAACGGTGCAAAATCTGTTAATTCTGAAACCTATTCCTACAGAAAAAAAACACAGGAAGAACTGGAAACAGAACGACTAAAGGAGCAGGATGAGACCATAAAAAATATGGATAAAAAACTAGAAGATTTTAAAAAGTCAGAAGAAGAACTTGAAGAAATTTCCAGGTTGGAAAAGGAGCGGGAAGAACTTAATTATAATGAAAGAAAAAAACTGGAGGAATTTCTAAAACGGCAGAAAAAGCAGAATGAAATGATGAAGTCTTATTCAGAGAAACTTAAAAAAAGTTTTGTTGAAAATAAGGATGATAAAAATTCTTCCATGGAAAAACAATTGAGCGATCGCCTGGAGAATAATGAAAAGCGTCTTGAGGAGAATGAGGAATTATTGAAGGAACTGGATAAGTATTCAGAAAAAATCCAAAAAGAAGACTTAGGTAAGAAATTGGATAATTTATCTAAACAGAATAAAACCAATCAAAGAAATCTGAAGCAGTTATTAGAGCTAACCAAAAGATATTATGTAGAGGAAAAGAAGCAAAAATTATCAAGGGAGCTTGAAGATCTTTCAAACAAACAGGAACAAATTTCAAAAGATAAAAACGGCAACACCCCGGAAAACCAGGAACATCTTAATGAGAAATTTGAAGAATTTCAGGACGAGATGGATAAGCTTGAAAAGGAAAATAAAGCTTTAAAGCAACCTCAGGATCTAAATAGAGAAAATGGCGAAGAAGAAAATATTAGGAAAGATCAGGTGGATGCGAAACAAAAATTAGAGGAGAATAAGGAGCCTGCTGCTAAAGAGAAGCAAAAGGATGCAGCGAAGAAAATGAAAAGTATGAGCCAGCAGATGCAACAGTCTTCTAGGATGCAAGCTGGAGAGCAGTTAGAAGCAGATGCGGAATCCTTAAGGCAGATCCTGGATAATTTAATCGTGTTTTCCTTTGAGCAGGAAGCGCTTCTTGAAAATTTTAAGGATATCCAGCAGAATAATCCCAGGTATGCTGGTAAGCTTAGGGAGCAAAGTAATTTAAGGGAAAATTTCAGGCATATAGATGATAGTTTATACATGCTGGCAATGAGAAATCCCATGATCAATGAAGTAATTACAGATAAACTGACCAATGTTGAGTTTGATTTGGAAAAATCTATTGAACGGCTCTCGGAAAATGCAATACCTCAGGGAACCGCCAGTCAGCAATATGTGATCACCGGAGCGAATGATCTCGCAAATTTACTTGATAGAATTCTGGGATCCATGCAGCAGATGATGGCGAATCCTCAGGCGGGAAAAGGTGAAGGAGGTGAAGAATTTCAATTACAGGATATCATTGAGGAACAGGATAAGTTAATGCAGCAATTGAAAAAAGGTACCGAAGGTCAATCTAAACCCGAGCCAAACGGACAGGATCAGAATGACGACGGGGAAAGTATGAATGGCGAATTATATGAAATTTATAAAGAGCAACAGATGTTGCGTATGCAGATGGAAAAATTGCTCGAGCAGAATGAAGGTGAGGGTGGCAGCAAAATTACTGAAGAAATGAAACAGGTGGAAGATCAATTATTGGATAAAGGTTTTGATCCTGAAAGTGCCCGAAGAATGCAACAATTGCAATATGAGTTATTGAAATTTGAAAAGGCATTCCAATTGCAGGGAACCGATGATAGAAGAAAATCAGAAAGTAATAATACCGACTATAAAAACAGCATTCAGAATCAGATAAATAGCGCAAAAGAATATTTTAATTCTACTGAAATTTTAAACAGACAAATCTTACCTTTGCAGCAAATTTACAGAGAGAAAGTAAAGGAATATTTTGGAAAAGGGAGAGATTAATTTTTTCTGCGAAAACAACTTTTCGCTTACTGAAGAAAACGTGTATAAGAACTGGCTGGATTCCGTTATTAAATCGGAGGACAAACATACAGGAAATATTAATATTATTTTTTGCGATGATGATTATCTTCATGAAATAAACCTTAAATATCTCTCTCATGATACCTATACAGATATTATAAGTTTTGATTCCAGTTTAGGAAATACCCTGCAGGGTGATATTTTTATAAGTACCGAGAGGGTGGAAGAAAATGCAGAGAATTTTAATACTGAATTTATCGAAGAATTAAAACGAGTTTTAGCACATGGGATCCTTCATTTTTGTGGTTATAAAGATAAAACTGAAAGGGAGAATGATTTAATGCGACGCAAGGAAGAAGAGAAGATCAAATTGTTCCACGTGGAACAATAGATAAAAAGACGATTTCTATATGTTCGAAAAGGAATATGATGTTATTGTAGTTGGAGCTGGGCATGCTGGAAGTGAAGCAGCGGCAGCGGCAGCTAATATGGGTAGTAAAACGCTTCTTATTACCATGAACCTCCAAAATATTGCTCAAATGAGCTGTAATCCGGCAATGGGCGGAATAGCAAAAGGGCAGATAGTACGTGAAATCGACGCTATGGGTGGTTATAGTGGAATTGTTAGTGACACTAGTGCTATTCAGTTTAAAATGCTTAATAAATCTAAAGGGCCTGCAATGTGGAGTCCTCGTGTTCAAAGTGACCGCATGAGGTTTGCTGAGGATTGGAGAATTAAATTGGAACAGACACCTAATCTCGATTTTTATCAGGAAATGGTGGCTGGTTTAATTATAAAAAATGATAAGGTTATTGGGGTTAGAACTTCTCTTGGACTGGAGATATTCTCCAAATCTGTAGTATGTACCAATGGTACTTTTTTAAATGGATTGATACATATTGGGGATAAACAATTTGGAGGAGGTAGAGCAGGAGAGAGGGCAGCAACTGGAATTACCAAAGATCTAATAGATGTCGGTTTTGAAGCAGGTAGAATGAAAACAGGCACTCCACCAAGAGTTGATGGAAGATCTTTGGATTATTCTAAAATGGTTGAGCAACCTGGCGATGATATTCCAGGAAAATTTTCATATTCAGATGAAACAAAACCGCTTGCCAAACAACGTTCCTGTCACATGACTTACACTTCTAATGAGGTACATGAGATTTTGAAAGAAGGTTTTGACAGATCTCCAATGTTTAATGGGAGAATTAAAAGTATTGGCCCGAGATATTGCCCTTCCATAGAAGATAAAATTAATCGTTTTGCAGATAAAGACAGGCATCAGCTTTTTGTAGAGCCAGAAGGCTGGAACACTGTGGAGGTATATGTAAACGGATTCTCTACTTCCCTGCCTGAAGATGTTCAGTTTAAGGCTTTACGCTCTGTAGCTGGTTTTGAAAACGTGAAATTTTTCAGACCGGGATATGCGATCGAGTATGACTACTTTCCGCCAACGCAATTAAAGCATACATTAGAGACAAAACTTGTAGAAGGTTTATATTTTGCAGGTCAGATCAATGGAACAACCGGATACGAAGAAGCTGCTTGCCAGGGAATGATGGCGGGTATAAATGCGGCTTTAAAAGTGCAGGAGAAGGATGAATTTATCCTAAAGCGAAACGAAGCTTACATTGGTGTTTTAATTGACGATCTTATCACTAAGGGAACCGAGGAGCCTTATAGAATGTTTACTTCCCGTGCGGAATATCGAACTTTATTAAGGCAGGATAATGCGGATTTCAGGTTAACTGAAAAATCTTATAGATTAGGATTGGCTTCTGAAGATCGTATGAGAAAAATGGAAGAGAAGAAAGAAAAGTCTTTTAAATTCGTTCAGTTTCTGAAAGATCTTAGTGTGGTACCGGAAGAAGCAAACCCTGTTTTAGAACAGAGAAAATCATCCCTGATGAAACAAAGCGATAAGGCTTTTAAAGTTTTTTCACGCCCACAGATCACCATGGAAGATGTGAAAAATTTTAGCGGGGTAGAAGAATTTATTTCGGAAAATGATCTGGATGAAGAGATGATCGAGCAAACAGAAATTCAGGTAAAATATTCAGGGTATATTCAAAAGGAAAAAAACAATGCTGATAAGCTGAACCGATTGGAAGATCTTAAGATCCCACAGAACTTTGATTATTCCAATATTAAATCTATGTCTTACGAAGCTCGGGAGAAACTTAAAAAAGTCCAGCCCGCAACCGTTTCTCAGGCTTCAAGAATTAGTGGTGTGAGTCCTAACGATATTTCCGTTTTATTGGTTTATATGGGAAGATAAGTTTAAACGTTCCACGTGGAACAAATTATATTCATTGATCAAAATAGAGAATAAATATAATTCCGGGTTGCAGCCTGAATCAAAGTTAATCTGCAAAGATTATTTGGTAAGTGGCGAAAGTTTTGAAATCTCAGAATTCGAAAAAGGGATTTTTAAGACAGAGCCGGTGCCGGAAAATTTATCGCGGTATTATGAGAGCGAAGATTATATTTCTCATAGTGATTCAAAGAAAAATTTCAGGGAAAAAATATATCAGCTTGTAAAATCCTATATGCTTTCAAAAAAAGCAGGCTGGATACAAAATTTTAAAAGACAAGGAAAAATTTTAGATTATGGAGCCGGCACTGGAGACTTTCTAAACAAGATGAAAAGTTTAGATTGGAAAGTTGAAGGAATTGAACCTAATAATGATGCTCGTAAACTTGCTGTTTTAAAAGGGCTGAATCTTAAACCTGATTTATCAGATTTGGGAAGTGATCAATATGATGTAATAAGTCTTTGGCATGTGCTGGAGCATATTCCAGATTTTGAGAAAAAATTAGTACGTTTCCATAAATTATTAAAAGAAGACGGCTTATTGATAATAGCCGTTCCTAATTATAATTCTTACGATGCCCATCATTACAATAAAAATTGGGCAGCCTGGGACGTGCCCCGACATCTTTGGCATTTTTCGAGGACAGGACTGGAAAGCAAACTCGTAGAATATGGCTTTAATTTAGTGAAAGAAAAACCTCTCAAGTTTGATTCTTATTATGTAAGTCTTTTGAGTGAAAATAGCGATTCCAAAATCTCAAATTTATTAAATGCGTTTTATAGAGGTTTTATTTCAAATATTAAGGCTAAGCAATCTGGAGAGTATTCATCTATAGCTTATTTCTTCAGAAAAGGAGCTTAAAGTCAATTTAAGCCTTTTTAAGAGCTTATTTCCATCTAAAGCAATATGGATTAACAAAAAACTTCGTTTTATCTTTGAGCCGCTTTAAAATTTATTATTTTCTATAAGCAAAACTTATATTAAAAAATTTACGATTAGAAATGATTATAAGTGGTTCACTTTCTTCTTTGCCACAAAAAATACTTTTATACATTTGCGGTTCAAAACGAAAAATTATGATCAAAAGATTTATTGGTATTGCAGCAGTTGCAATTTTAATGGCCTCATGTAATGAACAAAAAACAGCGTATGTAGATACCACTGTTTTAATTAAGGAATACAAAGAGATGAAAGATGTAGAAGCTCAATTCACATCAAAATCTGATTCTGTTAGACAACAGCTGGATTCTGTAGCAAAGGTTTTCCAACAGGAAGTTCAGGAATATCAGTCGCAAATGAATTCTATGTCTGAATCTCAACGTAAGGCAAAAGAGCAGGAATTAATGCAGAAGCAACAAATGCTTCAGCAACAACAGCAGATGGTGGGTAACCGTCTTAGAGAAGAGAGCAATACGGTAATGGATTCTCTTGTAACCAAGATCAAGGACTACGTAAAGGATTATGGTAAGGATAATAATTATACCTATATTTTTGGTTCTAATGAAAGCGCTAATATTATGTACGCTGAAGAAGGACTGGATATTACCCAGGAAATCCTAAGTGAACTGAATGAAGAATACGGTGGAGTAGAAGAAACCGAAACTGAAGAAGCAACTAACGAAGACTAATTCTTATTCGCTTATCTTAATAAAAAAAGCTTCAGAGAAATCTGAAGCTTTTTTTATGTTATAATTTTTGAATTTAACTTAAGAGGTAAACCCCGAAAATTGATACTACAAAATATCCTGTTAAGGTGAACGCTCCCGCATAATCTTTAGCAATTCGCTGCCCAAAAAGGAGCATTAGTAAAGTTACGCAAGCTAAAACACAGGTATATAAGCCAAACGAAGGTTCATTATAGGCAATTATCTGGAATATAGCGGCAATTGCCAGAATTCCAGTTATTATTTCAATAATCATAATAATACCCACCATAAGTGGAACTACGCCTGATAATATGGTTTCTGAAAAATGATCCTTCAACCAGCCCGTATTCCCATTCCAGTCGGCTGCTTTGTCTATACCTGATTGTAGGAAGGTGATCAGGATAAATAAAAGAATTAAAATTTCAGTAATGTTGGTTGTAAGATTGGCCATTTTATGCTGCTTTTTTATGTAAAAATCGGGTTAGTTTAATAGAGAGATCTGTTAAGATGATTTTAGCGTTTCCATTTCGTTCAATATGATAAATTGCAGTTTCCAGTGCTTCGGTAATTTCTTTAATATTATTACCATGTACATAGGAAGCAAAATTCTCAAGTTTAAATTTTTCTGCGGAAGGTTCCAAATAAACGAGGCTTTTTGCCTTATAATTCATTAATAATGACTGCCGGAAAAAATCCAGACAATAGAGCAGGAAACTTTTCTGGGTCTCTCGACCAAGCGCCGCAATTTCTTCACTCCAGGATACTAGTTCCAGCACCGTGGCTTTGTTTCCTTTGGCTTTAAAAGCACTACGAATCCAGCTTATAAACCAAGCTTCAAATTGTTCATCACCAGAATTTTTTCTTAATATATGAATAGCTTTGGTGTAATCACCATTAGCCTGATGCGCTATTTTTTTCGCTAAAGTATGGCTGCAATCTTCTCGTTCTTCCAGAGTTTTTGCTATATCAGCCTCACTTAAAGGAGGAAAATGAAGCCTTTGACACCTGGAGCGTATAGTTTGAATAATTTGTTCTTCGTCTTCGGCAATTAAGATAAAAATGGTTTTATTGGGAGGCTCTTCAATTAATTTCAGCAGTTTATTGGCGGCTTCGGTATTCATCTTTTCTGCCATCCAGATAATCATCACTTTAAATCCGCCTTCGTATGCCTTTAAAGAAAGAGATTTAACAATATTCTGAGCCTCATCCACCCCTATTTTTCCCTGCTTATTTTCAACGCCCAATTTTTGATACCAGTCATATAAACTTCCATATGGACTGGTTTTTAGAAATTCCCTCCATTCCTCCAAAAAATGTGATGAAACAGGATGACTTTTAACCTTATCATTTCCGGCAACAGGAAAAGCAAAATGTAGATCTGGATGGGATAAATTTTTAAACTTCAAATTACAGCTTGCGGCCTGTTCACTATTATTTTCTCCGTTATCATTACTACATAAGATGTATTGTGCATAGGCTATTGCCATAGGCAGGGCACCACTTCCTGGCTTACCGGTAAAGAGTTGAGCATGCGGGATTCTCATTCTGTCGGCCGTGGTCGTCAAATGATTTTTGATGTGCGGAAGACCAATTATATCGTTAAAAAGCATAGGCAAATATAAAATTATATAAGCTTTATTATCTTCGGAAAAAATTATATTTGTAAGAAAGCAATACTATGAAAACAATAGACGACTACAATTTTGATGATAAAAGAGCCCTCATCAGAGTGGATTTCAACGTTCCTTTGAATGAGGATATGGAAGTAACCGATACGAATCGTATTGAAGCGGCGAAACCAACTATCGTTAAAATCCTGGAAGATGGAGGTAGTGTTGTTTTAATGTCTCATTTGGGAAGACCAAAAGGGAAAGAAAGTAAATATTCGCTTCAGCATATTACCGGTAAGGTTTCTGAAATTCTCGGCGTGGAGGTGAAATTTGTGGAAGATTGTGTTGGGGAAGAGGTAGAAAATGCTGCTAAAAATTTAGAATCAGGAGAAATCCTTTTATTGGAAAATCTTCGTTTTCATGAGGAAGAAACTAAAGGTGATGAGAAATTTGCCCAAAGCCTCTCCAAACTAGGAGATATTTATGTGAATGATGCTTTCGGTACTGCTCACAGAGCCCATGCTTCCACCACAGTAGTTGCAAAATTCTTTGAGGATAAATGCTTCGGTTATCTTTTGGCCAAAGAGATTAAAAGCCTGGATAAGGTTTTAAATAGTTCTGAAAAACCAGTCACTGCAGTTCTTGGTGGGGCTAAGGTTTCTTCTAAAATCACTGTTATTGAGAATATTTTAGATAAAATTGACCATTTGATTATTGGCGGAGGAATGACTTATACCTTCATCAAAGCTCAGGGAGGGCATATTGGGAATTCCCTGGTGGAAGATGATAAACAGGAGCTTGCCCTGGAAATATTAAAAAAGGCTAAAGAAAAAGGTGTGGAAGTCCATCTGCCGGTAGATTCGGTTATTGGTGATAGCTTTTCTGAACAGGCAAGCACCCAGACCGAAAGTGTAGATAATATACCTGATGGTTGGATGGGTCTCGATATTGGTCCGGAAACCGTGAGTAATTTTTCCAGTGTAATCAAAGATTCTAAAATCATATTATGGAACGGCCCTATGGGTGTTTTTGAGATGGATACTTTTGCCAAAGGAACTATAGAGTTGGGAGAAGCTATTGCTGAAGCAACTAAAGACGGCGCTTTTTCGCTTGTTGGAGGAGGGGACTCTGTTGCAGCTGTTAAAAAATTCGGACTTGAAGATAAAGTAAGTTATGTTTCTACCGGTGGTGGTGCAATGTTAGAGATGTTAGAAGGAAAATCCTTACCAGGAATTGAAGCAATTAAAAATTAATCAGGTACGAAGTTTGATAACTTTTCGTTTGATAATGTAAAATGAACCTATGCTGAAACGAAGATTTTTATTGTTGTTGCTCCTCGCCGGGATGTCTAGCCTGGCCCAGGAAAAGAAGAACAAGGAACGGGTGGAAAAAGCCAATTTTAGAGTTCAGATATTTCAAAAGAGCGATGATACAGAGATCAAACTTGCAGAGCCAGATCCTGAATTCAGGGATAAATTACCGATTTCTGCAGCAATTAGGGATTCTTCAAAAGTTAAATTAGAAGACCTTCCCCAGGCTAAAACCATAGATTCCCTCTGGAAGCTTGAATTAACAAATTCAGAGCTTTTTGAAAATATGCAGAAAAGTATCAGAGAGCAAGATTATGAAGAAGTAGTTTATAAAGATCTTCCTACAGATACGCTTAAGGCACGGCTAGCCAAGCTCAATGCGAGGACTCCCTTTAATGTGGAGTACAATCCTATCTTAGAAAGCGTTATCAAGTCCTATCTAAAAAGAAATAAGCAAGGTATGGAACGTTTAATGGCTCTAAGTAGCTATTATTTTCCAATGTTTGAACAGGAACTTGATAAATATGATATTCCTTTAGAAATTAAGTACCTGGCGATTGTTGAATCTGCCCTTAATCCCAGGGCTAAATCCAGGGTAGGGGCAACCGGTCTTTGGCAGTTTATGTTTACAACAGGTAAAATGCATGGTTTGGACGTAAGCTCTTATGTAGACGAACGTATGGACCCTGAAAGGGCTACGGAAGCTGCTGCACAGTATTTAGCCAGTCTTTACAAGGTGTTTGGGGATTGGGATCTAGTATTGGCATCTTATAACTCCGGCCCCGGCAATGTTTCCAAAGCGATTAGAAGAAGCGGTGGTTCTACAGATTACTGGCATTTAAGAAGATTTCTTCCACGTGAAACAGCGGGTTATGTTCCTGCTTTTCTAGCAACTCTTTATTTATTCGAATATGCAGATGAGCATAATTTTCAACCTTCAAAGCCAGATGTTGTTTATTTTGAAACTGATACTATTAAGGTAAAACAGCTTTTATCTTTTGATCAAATTTCCAAAGTTACCGGAGTGGAAAAGGAGATGTTGCAATTTTTAAATCCTAGCTATAAACTGGATATTATTCCTTTTGTAGAGGATGAGCAGTATAGTGTAAGACTTCCAAAACCGGCTACCGGGAAATTTGTTTCTAACGAAAGTGCGATCTATGATTTTATAGAAAATCAGATGGTGGAGGAAAAGAAAGCACTTCCAAAATATGTGGAAACGGAAGATCGAATTCGGTATAAAGTGAGAAGTGGAGATTATTTAGGTAAAATTGCGGAAAAATATGGCGTGGGAATAAGCAGTATCAAGCGCTGGAACAATATGAGGGGTAATACCCTTAGAATTGGCCAATATCTCACGATTTACCCCCGTAAACCTGTTGAAGTTGCCTCGAACAACACATCAGGCGATTCAGATAAAAGTTCTAATCCCAGAATTTATACTGTTAAGAATGGAGATTCGCTTTGGAGTATTTCAAAAAAATTCCCGGGAGTTACGGTACAAAATTTGAGGTCATGGAATGATATGAACACAAATAGTCTGAAACCGGGTATGAAACTCAAACTTTCCAAGGGGTAAAGACGATTTAAATCAAAACCGAAAAAATGAAACGTAGCCTAATCCTGCTAGCCAGTATTTTCTTTTTAATTTCATGTAAAAGCGATGAGAAATCATCTAATCGAGACGATAGAATATTATCTGATTCTTCGGGAAACATCAATCAACTCACGGTAGTAATAGAGAATAATCTCTGGGAAGGAGAAGTAGGAGAGGCAATAAGGGAAAATCTGGCCGCACCCGTAGATGGCCTGCCCCAGGAAGAGCCTTTATTCAGTCTGAGCCAAATTCCACCGGAAACTTTTACGGGTTTTGTTAGAAACAGCCGAATCTTTCTAAAGATAGAAGAAGGAGGTAATAAAGGAATGGATCTCTTTAAAGATGAATTCTCCAGACCTCAAACCGGTATTGTTATTCAGGGAAAAAGCTCCGATGAAATAATCGAGGTTATAAATAAACAGTCTGATTCTATTGTAAAAATCCTCAAAAAGACAGAATTAACTGAAAAACAGCGGAGAATTAGAAAATCCTTAAAAAAAGATGATGCATTGGAAGAGAAATTTGGGGTTAGTCTTAAATTTCCAACTGCCTATAGATATGCTAAAGAGGAGGAAAATTTTTCCTGGATAAGAAAAGAGATCCCAAAAGGGAGTATGGAGATTCTGGTATATGAAGTTCCTATGAGCCAGATTGAAAATGATTCCAGCGTAATCTCAAATATTATTAAAATGAGGGATTCCATTGGGGAAGCTCAGATTCCCGGTAGATTGGAAGACTCTTATATGATTACCGAAAAGGCTTATGCGCCTTATCTTTTCGAGACCAAAATTGACGGCAAATTTGCTTATGAAACCCGAGGAACCTGGGAGGTTCAAAATGATTTTATGGCAGGTCCATTTGTGAATTATGCTGTGAAAGATGAAGAAAATAACCGATTTATAATTCTGGAAGGATTTGTATTCTCACCTTCCAGAAGCAAAAGGGATAATATTTTTGAACTGGATGCTATTTTGCAATCAGCGAAGATTGATTAAATAAAAACTTTCTAGACAGCCTCAAATAAAAAACCCAACTATTTTAGTTGGGTTTTATTTTTTATATAAGTACGGAAGTTTATTTGTTTTCTTCCGGAACTTTTTTACTGTCGTCTGGAGTTGCTCCATTTTCGTCGTCTTTTGAAGCATCCTTAAATTCTTTAATTCCACTTCCCAAGCCTCTCATTAATTCAGGAATCTTACGTCCTCCAAAAAGCAATAATATTACCACTACTATTAATATTATTTGTGGTGCTCCTATAGCCAAAGGCAAAATAAATGCATTCATGTCTTTTAATTTAGAAATACAAACTTAACAAGAATTACGCAATATAAACGTTAAGAAGACAATAAATTGCTACGGAATAATACCTCCTTAATAAGTTATTTTGGCTTATAGTGAGCAAATTATTTCATTTATCTTTGTAAAACTTAAATATGGCTATGGCTAAGGATACGAAAGCAAAAAAGAAATTTACCAAAAAGCTGCTTCATAAATATAGGATGGTGGTGCTAAATGAAGATACGTTTGAAGAGCGTTTTTCATTTAGATTAACAAAGCTGAATGTTTTCGTAGTTGTTGGCCTATCAGTAATTTTTTTAATAGCCGCTACCACCATTTTAATCGCTTTTACCCCTTTACGCGAATATATACCAGGTTATTCCAGTGCACAACTTAAAGAAGAAGCAACCCATCTTGCATATACTTCAGATTCGCTTCAAAATGTGATCAGGCTGAACGATCAATATTTGAGTTCCATTAAAAATGCCTTAACCGGCGAATTAGATATCGATCAGTTAAATAGGGATTCAGTATTAAGCAAGCCTATTACAGATATAGAATATGAAGAAATAAACAGGATCAAAGCAGATTCGTTGCTTAGGGAAGAAGTTGCCCAGGAGGACAAATATAATATTTTACCAACGGCTACAGATAATATTAATTTCTCCCTGTTTCCACCGGTTAAAGGCTCAATTTCTGAGGAATATAATTTAGAAGACAGGCATTATGCCGTAGATATTGTTACCACTAGAAATTCTCCTATAAAATCTGTGGCAGACGGAAGGGTGATTTTTGCTGAATGGACCGCAGAAACAGGTTATGTGATCATCATTGAACATAGCTATGGGCTACTTTCAGTGTATAAACACAACGCTTCGCTTACCAAATCCCAGGGGGATATGGTGCGTGGAGGCGAAGTGGTTGCCACAGCAGGAAATACAGGAGAATTGACTACTGGTCCTCATCTACACTTTGAACTTTGGAATGAAGGAAACCCTGTAGATCCTTCAGAATATATTGATTTCGATTAACCTATGTCTATAAAATCTTTTACTGCTAAAATATTTGCCTCCCGCATTAGGAAAAAGATAGATTATTGGGCTTCACATCCGCATAAGACCCAGGAAAAAGTTTTTCAAGAGCTAATTAGAAAGGCTAAAGCTACCAAATTCGGAAAGGAGCATAATTTTGATCATATCAGGACACATCAGGATTTTATGCAAAACGTTCCGGTAAGGGATTACGAGGAGCTGAAACCATATGTAGATCTTATGGTGAAAGGTCAAAAAGATATTCTATGGCCGGGAAAACCTCTTTACTACGCAAAAACTTCTGGAACAACCAGCGGGGCAAAGTATATTCCGCTTACCAAAGATTCCATGCCTACCCATATTAATGCCGCGAGAAACGCCATTCTTTGCTATATCGAAGACACTGGAAATTCGAAATTTGTAGACGGAAAAATGATCTTTCTTCAGGGAAGTCCAGAGCTTGATGAAAAAAATGGAGTTAAACTAGGCCGACTTTCAGGAATTGTAGCGCATTATGTTCCCGCATATCTTCAGAAAAACAGGATGCCAAGCTGGGAAACCAATTGTATTGAAGACTGGGAAGATAAGGTGGAGGCAATTGTAGATGAAACGGCGAAAGAAGATATGTCTGTCATCAGCGGAATACCCTCCTGGGTACAAATGTATTTTGAAAGACTTATAGATAATACAGGAAAAAAAGTAGGGGAGATCTTCCCTAATTTTAATCTTTTCATTTATGGAGGAGTAAATTATGAACCATACCGTTCTAAATTTGAAAATCTTATTGGGAGAAAAGTAGACAGTATAGAGCTTTATCCGGCTTCGGAAGGTTTTTTTGCTTTTCAGGACAAACAGGATGAAAAGGGAATGCTGCTTCAGCTAGATTCAGGAATGTTCTATGAGTTTATTAAGGCTGATGAATTTTACGAGGAAGCTCCCAAAAGATTATTATTGAAAGATGTGGAAATTGGCGTGAATTACGTCATGATCATTTCTTCTACGGCTGGACTTTGGGCATATAATATTGGGGATACCATACAGTTCACTTCAGATAAACCTTATCGGGTAATTGTTTCGGGAAGGATAAAACATTTTATATCAGCTTTTGGAGAACACGTTATCGCTAAAGAGGTGGAACAGGCGATGCAGGAAGCTGTGGCTGCAACAGGAGCTGCTATCAGCGAATTTACAGTGGCACCGCAAATAAACCCTGACGGAGATGAACTTCCGTTTCACGAATGGTTTGTAGAATTTGAGCAGGAACCGGGAGATTTGAATAAATTTGCTGAAATTATCGACAGGTCGTTACAAAAACAGAATTCCTATTACCTGGATCTTATAGAAGGAAGTATCCTTCAGCGACTGAAGGTCACCAGAGTTCCGCAGAATGCTTTTCAGAATTATATGAAATCCATAGGTAAATTAGGTGGTCAAAATAAGCTTCCAAGGCTTTCCAACGACCGGAAAATCGCAGATAAATTAAAAGAGATTATTTAAAAAGTTACTATGTCTATATTAAAATTACAGGGCAGAACAAGAGCACAGGAAAGTTCAGGCGCTATTGAACGCATGTATATAACCATGAGACACCTTTTCAATAGGGGTTTCTATAAACCAATGGGTGTTTCCGGAGAAACGCTTAGGGAATCCCTGCTTACTTTAAGACCTGAAATTTATGGCTCTATTGCAAACGATAAAGCTGAATTAGAAGGCTTATTATATGTAATAGACAGGCTTCCGAAAGGAATTGAAGAATGCCGGTTTATAAACCTTACCAGTGATGAAGGCTACGGAAATTCGCATTTTAAACCCATAGTTCCGCCTAAAAGGAGAAGGAATTGTTATAGGATTGATGAAGAGCAGATGAATATTGAGATTACCCGCGGAAGATCTGAAATATATGATATTCTCACCCATCTTACCTTCCTTTTTATCGAATCGCATAAGATCATGAAAAGGGTTTTGATAGACGAAGATGGTAGTGTAAACAGGGATTGGGAAAAATTAGAGTTCGCAGTCACTCAAACTAAAGATTTAACTCAGGCACAGCGTGAGATTGCTCTTACGCATACTGCCAGTATTTTAGGTAGGACTTTTAGTGAAATAAACAGCTTATATCCTAAATTTTCAAGTCCAAATAACCCAGATCGATTTTTGAGAGTTATTTGGTCGCTCGGGAAAATGGCGATACGTGAAGCCATAAAGAATGAAAAAAGGATTATCACTTTTAGCCCGGTACTTAGGGAACGCCTGGGACATCATATTCACGGAGAAATTTGGTCTAACGATATTAAATTAAAGCTAATTGAAAATGACCTAATGGATAGGCCAATCCATATCATCAGTGCGAATATGCATAGCGTTATGAACACGCTATATACCCCCTGCGCCCTAAAAGCCGAATTAAAGAAAAAGAAAGCCCTGGATATCTACGAAGAGTTGAGTGATAGCGGCAATGGTTCATTACGAAACAAAGTGACCAAAACCGCTTTAGATAAAGGGATGTTTTTTATTGAAGATAAAAGCGGAACTAATATTGACGTTCAGATCTTTGATACCGATAAATTGGAAGATGGGTTTACCGGAACCAGGCTCAGTGAATTAAAAAAAGAAGAAAAACCGGTGATTATCGTAATGGATTATGCTTTTGGGGAGCAGGCATACGAAACTATGGATGAGCTTCTAAAACCATTTAACCATGAGAATAAAGAGATGAGAATGAACGTAAAGTCGATTTCGATAATGGGGAAGGCTGGAATTTTGGAAGGCGGGAAAGGAGATATTATGATCCCAGATGCCCATTTATTTGAGGGAACGGCAGATAATTATCCATTTAGAAATCAGTTAAAGAAATCAGATCTTGAAGGCCACGGAATTAATGTAGTGGACGGGGCGATGATAACTGTTTTAGGAACTTCGCTTCAGAATAAAGATATTTTGAGGTTTTTTCATGATTCTACCTGGAACGTTTGCGGCCTGGAAATGGAAGGGGCACACTATCAGAAAGCAATTCAGGCGGCCTCGAGGTTACGGGGAAGCATTGATGAGGAGGTGAAGGTAAGATATGCCTATTATGCTTCAGATAACCCTCTGGAAACAGGTAGTACCCTTGCTTCCGGAGGTCTTGGCACCTCAGGGGTGAAACCTACTTATTTAATTACAGAAAAAATTCTGGAACAGATTTTTAATTCTTAATTCAACAAAATGCAGATAGAAGAAACACCTTTAAAAGATTGTTTTCTTATAAAACCCAGGATATTCGAGGATCACCGAGGGATATTTTTGGAGACCTATCAACGCAGGCGTTTTGCTGAACTTTCTGGTATCGACGAAGATTTTGTTCAGGATAACCAATCGGTTTCCAGGTATGGAGTGCTTCGAGGAATGCATTACCAGAAGGGTGAATTTGCGCAAACAAAAATTGTTAGGGTGCTTTATGGAAAAGTTTTGGATGTAGTAGTAGATCTACGTCCAGATTCGCCAACTTTTAAGCAGGTACATTCTGTAATTCTGGATGATGAAAACCTGAATCAGTTGTATGTTCCGAAGGGATTTGGGCATGGATTTTTAACGCTTTCCGAAAAATCGGTTTTCGCTTATAAATGTGATCAATATTATACTCCCGGCTCTGAAGCAGGTATTATCTTTAACGATCCCGATCTTAATATTGACTGGAACTTTCCAGAGCGGGAAATGATTTTATCTGAAAAAGATAGGAAATTGCCAACTTTTAAAGAGACCTTCGAATGAAAACGATCTTGGTAACAGGCTCCAGCGGACAGTTGGGACAATGTTTTCAGAAACAGTCTAAGCAATTTCCAAATTTTCAATTTCTAAATTGTTCCTCTAAAGAGCTTGATATTACTTCTAAAAAGGCAGTACAACAATTTTTCAGCGATCAGAAAATTGATTATTGTATAAATACTGCGGCCTATACCAATGTGGAACAGGCCGAAAAAGAGGAAGAAAAAGCTTTTTTGGTTAATGCAGAAGGAGCTAAAAATATAGCCGAAGTTTGCAAGGAACACAATTCGGTTTTATTTCATTTTTCCACAGATTATGTCTTTAATGGGAAGTCAAGAACTCCATATTTGGAAGCTGATGAGGTAAATCCCATCAATATTTACGGAGCCTCTAAGCTGAAAGGAGAAGAGGAAATCCAATCGGTTTCCAAGCAATATTTTATTCTTAGGACTTCCTGGTTATATTCAGAATTTGGCCATAATTTTTTCAGAACAATTCTTCGGAAAGCAGAAGAAAATGCAGAATTGAATATTACCACTTCCCAAATTGGAACTCCAACCAACGCAAATGATCTTGCCGATTATGTGCTCAAAATAATTCAGTCTGAATCTAAATCTTTTGGCCTCTATCATTTTAGCAACGAAGGAGAGGCAACCTGGTATGATTTCGCGGAAGAAATTTTGAAATATTCCGGGAAAATGGGTCAGGTTACATTGAATAAGACCGGATTTTTTAAGACCTTGGCGAAAAGACCGGAATATAGCGTGCTTTCCAAAGAGAAGATCACTACACGATTTGAACCAGTGCAAGACTGGAAAGAAAGTCTTCATCGTCTTATAGATACGATGAATTAATTAGTAGAAAATTTCAAAAATGGCTAAAAGAATATTGATTACCGGGGCTGCAGGTTTTTTGGGTTCGCACCTTTGCGACCGATTCCTGCATGAGGGCTTTGAAGTTATTGGAATGGATAACCTTATAACCGGCGATCTTAAAAATATTGAACATTTGATGAAGCTTCATAACTTTGAATTTCATCATCATGATATTACCAAATTTGTGCATGTAGCTGGGAAGCTCGATTACATTCTTCACTTTGCCTCTCCCGCAAGTCCTATAGATTATTTAAAAATTCCCATTCAAACTTTAAAAGTCGGTGCTTTTGGAACTCATCATTGTCTTGGATTGGCGAAAGAAAAGAATGCGAGAATTCTTATAGCCTCTACTTCAGAAGTTTATGGAGATCCATTGGTTCATCCTCAAAATGAAGAATATTATGGAAATGTAAACGCGATTGGTCCTCGCGGAGTTTATGATGAGGCAAAACGTTTTCAGGAATCTATTACCATGGCTTACCACAGGTTTCATGGTCTTGAAACAAGAATAGCCAGGATATTTAATACCTATGGGCCAAGGATGAGACTGAATGATGGCAGGGTAATCCCGGCTTTTATCGGTCAGGCGCTGAGGGGAGAAAATTTAACTGTTTTTGGCGATGGTTCACAAACCAGGTCTTTCTGTTATGTAGACGATCAAATAGAAGGGATTTACAGACTTCTTTTAAGTGATTATTCTGAACCTGTTAATATTGGAAATCCAGACGAGATAAGTATTTTGGATTTTGCCGATGAGATTATTAAACTTACGGGGACAGATCAAAAAATTGTATTTAAAGATCTTCCGAAAGATGATCCTATGCAAAGACAGCCAGACATATCCAGAGCGAGGGAAGTCCTGGGATGGGAACCAAAAGTTTCCAGAGCTGAAGGGATGAGGATCACCTACGATTATTTTAGAAATTTGAGTCCCGCTGAATTAGAAAAAAGAGAGCATAAAGATTTTTCGAAACACATTAGACGCTAGTATGAAGGATAAGGGATTGGTTTCAGTAATCATGCCTGCATATAATTCAGAGGCTTATATTACTGAATCTATCCAATCTGTAATTCAGCAAACCTATCCGCATTGGGAACTATTAATAATCAATGATGCTTCTTCAGATTCCACCAAAGAGATCGCTGGTAAATTTTCTTCCGAAGACAAACGAATAAAATTGTTGAAGAATGAAGTCAATTCAGGAACCCATCACGCCAGGAATAAAGGAATTAAAGTGGCTTCAGGGAACTTTATCGCGTTTCTTGATGCTGATGACCTCTGGAAGCCTGAAAAGTTGTTCAAACAGCTAAAAGTGCTTTCTAAACCTAATGTAGCTGCCTGCTTTTCAAGTTATGAGCTTATGAATGAAAAGGGGGAAAGGCTTAATAAAAAAGTTCAGGCGCTACCTGTGCTTCATTACGATAAATTGCTGAAAGCAAATTATGTAGGTAATTTAACGGGTATCTACAATGTAGAAATACTTGGAAAAATCTATTGTCCTGAAATTTCGAAACGTCAGGATTGGGCGTTATGGTTAAAAGTAATTGAAGAAGGTGGCCCTATTGAAGGGATACCGGAATCCCTTGCAGTTTACAGGGTAAGGAAAAAATCTATCTCTACCAATAAACTTGCACTGCTGAAATACAATTTCAGGGTATATCACAGCGTCCTGAAATATGGTTTTTTTCAAAGCAGCTGGAGAATGCTCCTATTTTTAAATGAGCAGTTTTTTATAAAATCCAGGCAGGTAAAGGCTATTCCAAATGAGAAATAAATTGCTTGAGTTTTCCACTGCCACTTCTTTTTAAGATATCTTTCTGTTCAAAAGTGATTTTCAGATTTTTCCCAACATACGTCCCAATAGCATCTAGAATTTTATTTCGTTGTTCTAAAGTAAATTCATTTTTACTAACATATTCTATCTTGAATTTATCCAATTCTGTTTGAATGATCACAAACTCTTTAATATGCCCATTATCCTCTATGATGGTTTTGGTAACATAGTAAAAAGTAAGGCCTGGAACTACTTTCCCGTCCGGTAATCTTGCTATATCATTGGTTCTTCCAATTAATTTTTCAAGAATTGGTTTTTTCAAGGTACTTTTTTTGGAAAGACAACCAAAATCTCCAATATCGTAACGTATCATGGGATGCGCTTTATTGTATAAGGAGGTAATTACCACTCTGCCTTCTTCTCCATAAGGCAGGATATGGTCATTTTCATCTAAGATCTCTATGTATAGATCTTCAGAATTAACGATCCAGTGGTTATCCCGATCTTCGAATGCGATCAAACCCACTTCACTGGCGCCGTATTCGTTTATTACCTGAACTCCCAATGCATTTTCAATAAGTTCCTTGTCTTTTTCAAAAAGCCTTTCAGAAGTTACAATGCAAATTTTAAGACTGGGGCAAAGTTCTTTCAGCACAATTCCTTTTTCTTTTAAAAATCGGGCGAAAAGTACGATAGCACTGGTATAACCATTTAAATAATTAAAATTCGATTTTTTAAACCTTTTCAGAAAGGCTTCCATTTTTTTCTCGCTGAGGTCAAAAATGTTGAACCTTCTTCTCAGGCTTATCCTGTCTTTGAGGCGTTCCTGTATATTTCCGTAGAAATCAAGCGGAATTCCATAAAATCGTGCCTGCAGGGATTTATTAAGGTCAATTCCATACCAGTGGTACCGGTCCTGGAAACCCGCCCAGCTTAAAGCATGGGCAAATCTATTTTTGGCAAAAATAAAAGGCGTTCCACTGCTTCCTGAAGTCTTGCCAACATAGGCAGTTTTGGAATTATAAGTAGAACTCAGCCGATCTTTTAAGGGGTGCTGAAGATCAGATTTTTTCATTATAGGCACATGCTGCCAGTCGTCAAAACCATCCCAGTTAAAGAATTCCCTGTAAAAATCATTATGCTGAATATGATAATCCAGGATGGCATTTTTTCGCTTTCGTTGATATTCTGTATAATCCTCTTCAGGAATATTCTGAATTTCTTCCAGAGTTTTTTGCGCCCTTTTTATCGGGAATTTATTAAGCTGTAATGAAAGTTTAAACCAATCCAAGGGCAGAAAAGCTTTTTTAACGAATTTATTGGTGCTTCAATTTACAAACAATTATTTTTGAAGCAATATTAAAATCAAAAGCACATGAATATTCTTATCCTTGGCTCCGGTGGGCGAGAGCATACTTTTGCCTACAAGATGGCTCAAAGCAGCAAATGCAGTAAACTGTATGTTGCACCCGGAAATGCCGGAACCGCAGAAATTGCTGAAAACCTTCCGCTTAATCCTATAGATTTCGCTGCCGTTGCTAATACTGCATTGGAAAAGGATATTCAAATGATCGTGGTTGGACCAGAAGATCCCCTGGTAAAGGGCATTGTAGATTATTTTACACAAGATGAAAGACTTAAGAATATTCAGATTATTGGTCCTTCGAGTCGCGGTGCTTTACTGGAAGGTAGTAAGGAGCGGGCAAAAGAATTTATGGCGATGCATAATATTCCAACCGCTGCATATGAAAGTTTCAGCTATGAAAGTCTCGGTGCGGGAAAGAACTTTTTGGAGACTTTAAAACCGCCATATGTTTTAAAAGCTGACGGACTCGCCGCTGGGAAAGGAGTACTTATCATAGAAGATCTGGAGGAAGCCAAGAAGGAACTGGAAAATATGCTTTCGGGTAAATTTGGTGCTGCCAGCAAAAAAGTAGTGATAGAAGAATTTCTAGATGGGATAGAGCTAAGTGTATTTGTTCTTACCGATGGGAAAAATTATAAAATATTACCTACCGCAAAAGATTACAAGAGAATTGGAGAGGGTGATACCGGGCTAAATACGGGAGGTATGGGCGCAGTATCTCCAGTTCCATTTGCCGATGAGACTTTAATGAATAAAATTGAAGAGCGTATCGTTAAACCAACTGTGGATGGACTTCAAAAAGAGGAAATAGATTATAAAGGTTTTGTATTTATAGGATTGATTAAAGTAGGGGATGAGCCTTATGTGATTGAATACAATGTGAGAATGGGAGATCCTGAAACCGAGGTGGTATTGCCAAGGATACAGTCAGATCTTGTGGAATTGTTCGAAAAGACCTGGAACGGAGATCTGGATAAGGCTCAATTAGAAATTGATCCAAGATCTGCAACTACGGTGATGATGGTGTCTGGCGGTTATCCAGGATCTTATGAAAAAGGAAAGATCATCTCAGGAATTAAAGAAATCCAAGATTCCATCGTTTTTCATGCAGGAACAAAAAATGAAGGCAATAATATTGTGACCAGCGGCGGAAGAGTAATAGCCTTAACTTCTTTTGGGGATGATTACAAAAAGGCACTAAAAAAATCTTATCAAAGTGCAGAAAAACTACAATTTGATAAGATGTATTATAGAAAGGATATAGGCTTTGATTTATCCCAGGAATGAGTGAGAAGTAGATTCCCTATTCTCTTCATTTCTATCGTTGAATGTTTTTAACTGCTTCATCCAGTATAGGAAAGCAAGGAAACCAACGATTACGAAAATCCAGTTCAAAATGTTTGCAAGAAACCATGAGTCAAGCTCAAGAGATCTTAAAGCATCAAGAGGATAAAAAAGTATATTTTCAAAAAGCCACTCTATTCCTTCAAAAAAATCTTTCATTTGGTAAACTTTGTTTGTGAGTACAAAAATATAAAAAACCCCAATGCTAACAAGCTTTTTTAATAAATCAAAACCTTTAAACCTTTCGGTGATCATTCTGCTGCTCTGTGTTTTTTATTTCGGGGCTAATTTTACCAGCTGGGAAGAGGGGTTTGATTTGCTGGAACTTTTTCAGAAAATAGGGGTTTTATTGCTTTTGGTTTTGAGCCTTTTAGTGTTGAATTTCATCGCTAAAAAAAATGAGCTTACTAAAAGAAGTGCCTATAAAACTTTACTCTTTGCGCTATTTTGTATTTCTTTTAGCAGTGTTTTGAAGAATGAATCGGTTATAATTTCAAATCTGTGTGTGCTGTTTGCGATGCGCAGGATCATTAGTTTAAAATCGCATAAGTTTATTCAGAAAAAGATTTTTGATGCGACTTTTTGGATAAGCATTGCGACGCTATATCATTTTTGGTCGGCGCTATTTTTCCTGATTGTTTTTTTTGCTATTTTAAATTTCGCCTCCAATTTTAAAAACTGGCTGGTGCCCATTGTTGCTTTTGCTGCAGTAGTTTCCCTCACCATATGTTTCCATCTTGTGGCATATGATCAGTTTTATACTTTTTCAGATTGGTATCAGGAAAGTAATTTTGATTTTTCCAGATATGGAGATCTAAAATTATTGATTCCTTTGAGTGTTATTCTGGCATTGCTCATCTGGACTTTATTTCAGTTTTTTTCGACTATTCAAAAAGCAAGTATCAACAGAAGGCCGGTATTAGGTATGATCTTTTTTAGTTTACTGGTTGCTGCGGGAGTGGCCTTGTTTTCTCCCACGAAGAACGGAGCGGAACTTATTTTCTTTTTTGTTCCCTTAAGTATTATTTCTTCCAATTACTTCGATGGTAAAAGTGATAAAATATTAAAAGAGATCATCCTCGCAACACTTTTAATAATGCCTTTTGTAGTGGCATTTTTTGTTTAGATTTTAGGTTTCCTTTCAGTTTGAACCTATACTCTTTTTAAAAATAATATCTTTGTACAAGCTGTAATTTTTAGCCATTTCAGTATATAATAAACCAGAATAAGAAGAAAAATATATGTTTTCAGATAAAGCCAACTCAATCTTTCAGGAAGTAATAGAGAAATATCACGAAAAAGATAGTGTGGATCAGGAATTTAATAATCCTTACGATGCTGAAAAAGATCCTTTGGAACATTTACTATATAGAAAATGCTGGATAGACACTGTGCAATGGCATTATGAAGATATTATTCGGGATCAAAATATAGATCCCGTGAAGGCTTTAAAATTGAAAAGGCAAATTGATGCATCCAACGAGGATCGTACAGATACTGTTGAATTTATAGACAGCTATTTTCTTGAAAAGTACAAGGATGTAAAGCCAAATACAGATGCTATAATCAATTCTGAAAGTCCGGCATGGGCTATAGATAGACTTTCCATTCTTGCACTAAAAATATATCATATGGATGAGGAAGCCAATAGAACAGATGCATCTCAGGAGCACCAGATGAAGTGTAAGGCTAAACTGGATGTGTTACTGGAACAGCGGGTAGATCTTTCTACGGCGATCAATCAGTTATTGGATGCGATTTCTAAAGGC
Organism: Christiangramia sp.; assembly: GCF_029937855.1. GTDB lineage: Bacteria > Bacteroidota > Bacteroidia > Flavobacteriales > Flavobacteriaceae > Christiangramia. Next base: position 45,727 of record NZ_JAPYPC010000001.1, on the reverse strand, counting down.
GAAAAATATATGAAGGTCTATAAGCAAATGAAGATGTATAATGACGATGAGCTAAATCCCGTACTTAGGGGGAATAAATAGTTATGGATAAGTCCGGAAATCATTCGGAAATTAAAAGCAGTAAAGCGAAGCATATACTGGTGATACGTTTTTCTGCCATGGGAGATGTCGCTATGACCGTTCCTGTGCTAAGTGTTTTAATACATACATATCCAAATTTACAGGTTACCGTACTTACCAAAAATTTTTTCAGGCCCCTTTTCAGTCATCTTCCGAATGTTACTATCTACGAGGCAGATCTTAAAGGTGTACATAGTGGGGTGCTAGGGCTTGGAACATTGGCTACTGAACTTCGTGACGAAGAAATAGATGCCGTGGCAGATCTCCATGATGTCCTTCGAACTAATGTGTTAAGATCATTATTTTATTTCTACGGAATACCTTTTAAACAAATTGATAAGGGCCGTGCTGAAAAAAAAGCCTTAACCCGAGATAATGATAAGGAATTTAAACAGCTAAAATCCTCCCATCAGCGTTATGCCGATGTTTTTAGGGAATTAGGATTTCCTTTAGATCTTTCAGAATATTCACCACCTCCGAAAAGGAAACTACTACCAACGGTGCAGGAAATCATTGGCACAAAGAAGCAGAAATATCTCGGTATAGCTCCTTTTGCTCAGCATGATTCCAAATGTTATCCTGAAGACCTTATGGAAAAAGTGATCGCTGAACTTTCTTCCCAAGAAAACCTAAAGATCATTTTATTTGGCGGAGGAAATACTGAAAAAGAAAAACTGGAACATTGGGAACAAAAGTTTCCAAAGGTGATAAGTGTAGTAGGGAAGCTGAGGTTTACAGAAGAATTAAGTCTTATCTCAAATTTAGACGTTATGCTTTCTATGGATAGTGGAAATGCACATCTCGCGGCTATTTACGGGATACCTGTAATTAGTCTCTGGGGCGTTACCCATCCCTATGCCGGTTTTAGAGCTTTCAACCAGCCAATGGAGAACTGTATTTTGCCAGATCTCGAGCAATATCCAAAAATCCCCACTTCCATCTACGGAAATAAATATCCGGAAGGCTACGAAGAGGTAATGCGAAGCATTCCTCCAGAAAAGGTCATTCAGAAAATAAAAGATATTTTGGGATAAGTACCTATCCTGTTATAGAATTTTTTGTTTGTCCATAAAGTTTCCTAAACCGAAAAATGACGTCATTCTGAACTTGTTTCAGAATCTCATTTTGATATAAATCAGTGCTATATTGAGACCCTGAAACAAGTTACCATTGACGTATTTCTGAAATTATTAATTATAAGGTTAAATACTTAATTTTAAGAGCCTCCATTTTTCCCGGCCTATCGAAAATATATCGTAAAATTTGAAGTGTAAGCACCGTAAAATTTTAGGCTGTTTGAGCTGTACACATTTTCTATAAAAACAAATCTCAATAGCGAGTTCCTAAAATTTAGGTGCTGAACGATAAATTTAGATAGAGTTTCGTTAGCCTAGATTTTGAATGCATCTGACGACCAAAGGGAGAGGAATGCAGAATTTTTCATCAATGGAAAAAATGAACAAGTATCTTCATAAAATATGTCAATTTCCTACACTAGATAATTTTTATCATGGGTCTCAGGGTGACGAAAAAAGCTTCTAGGAAAGGAAATGGATATACATTAAAATGTTTTTCTTTTTTGAATTGCCAAAAAAGAAAGTCCAGGCTTCATAAAATTTTTAAAGCTACCAGTTAAACATCATCAAAATCCACCTTTAAAATTGGAGTGGTTGGATGTGCCTGACAGGTGAGCACAAAACCTTCTTCAATTTCCTCATCTGTTAAGATCTGGTTTTTGCTCATTTCGGCTTTTCCTTCCGTTATTCTAGCCATGCAACTGCTGCAAATCCCTCCCTGACAGGAATAAGGGACATCAATATCATTTTCCAGCGCAATATCGAGCACTACTGCAGATCTATCCATAGAGAATGAAAATTCCTCGTCATCCACAGTAATAGTTACCGCGGTTTGACCGTCAGTATCCCCCTGGATTTCTTTTTCTTCAGCAGTAGTTGTAAAAAGCTCAAACAGTATTTGATCTTCACTTACCCCATTTGCCTGAAGCACTTCCGAAACATGATTGATCATTTGTTCTGGTCCGCATAAATAGAACTTATCAAAAGGGTGATTTTTGAATTTATTTTTTACCACATAGTTCACCGTGCTTGTTTCTATACGGCCAAAATGCGAATTTTCTTCCCGGGTTCTACTGTATACGAATTCTACGAACAATCTGTCTGGAAACTGAGATTGTAAGCCTAGCAATTCTTTAAAAAAAATGGTATCATCTACAGATTTATTTCCGTAGGTAAGAACAAATCTACTATGAGGCTCATCGCGCAGAACTGTTTTTATGATAGAAAGAATAGGAGTGATTCCGCTTCCCGCAGCAAATGCAGCATAATTCTTTTGCCCCTCTCCGGGTTGGAATATAAATTTGCCTTCAGGCGGATGAACTTCCAGCACATCGCCTGCACTTAATTTATTATTGGCTATCACTGAAAATTTTCCGCCTTCTACTTCTTTTACCGTTACTTTAAAATCTTCAGAATTTGGTGCAGAACATAAAGAATAGGCCCTTCTTACCTCTTCGCCCTCAATTTTAGTTTTAATGGTGATATATTGTCCGGCAGAAAAACTAAATGTTTCTGTTAAGTTTTGAGGTATCTCGAAAGATAAACTTACCGCCTGGGGTGTTTCGCGAATTATTTCCTTTAATTTTAGCGGATAAAACTGACTCATTGTTTTGTATTTGTGCGCAAAAATACAAAGTATGGTGGTTTTAGAAATGTAACAAAAGTTTAAATTTCTCTACCAATTGAATAAATAACGATTTTTATGTTTAAGAAATTCGTCTGGCTGGAGTGGAAATCTTTTTTCAGATCTGCCAGTTTTGGGAAAAGTCTAGGGCTGAAAATCCTGATGGCTTTTCTTGCCCTGTATTTCTCCGCCATGTTCCTTACCCTGGGAATTGCCCTTTTTCCTTTGCTAAAGGAGCTGTACCCTGAAGCCGATCCCTTAAAAGTGGTGAATGGTTTTGCGCTCACCTATTTTTCTTTTGAATTGCTTTTCAGGTTCTTGTTACAAACCTTACCTGTGATGGATATCAAGCCTTTGATGATCCTTCCCATCAAAAAATCGAAAGTGGTGAATTTTATACTTTTAAAATCACTTTATTCATTTTATAACTTTTTACCACTCCTGCTAATTATTCCTTTCGGACTTTTTTGCATCATAAAAGAGGCCTATCCAACCACAAATATGGCCGGATGGATGGTTGCCATGTTCGCGACCACACTTTGTATTAACTATCTCAATTTTATTATAAAGAAGCGTTTTACTGAAAATTTAAAAGCACTTATACCTGTTATCATTCTTGGTTTGGCTCTTGCTTTATTGGATTACCTTGAAATATTTCAGGTAGGCCTGTATTTTGGAAGATTATATGATTACGTGTATTTAAATCCATATTTAGCCTTCGTGCCGGTGATTATTTTGGTGGCGCTTTATCTATGGAACCTTCAAAATTTATCCGGAAAATTTTATCTGGATGCTGGTTTAAAAGGCAAGACTACTAAAACCAATACCAAAGAGTTTGGCTGGACCAGGAAATTTGGTAGCATAGCGCCGTTCCTTCAGCAGGATCTTAAACTTATCTGGCGAAATAAAAGGCCTAAAACTACTATTTACCTGTCGCTAATATTATTGAGTTACGGTCTAATTTTTTACCCCAATGAAACTTATCAGGGTATGCCTTCTTTTTTTGTTTTTGTCGGCATATTTATGACGGGTATCTTTATGATCAACTTTGGTCAGTTTGTGCCTTCCTGGGATGCATCATACTATCCTATGATCATGGCTCAGAATATACCAATGAAACAATATCTCGCATCAAAGATGGCTTTAATCACCTTTAGCGTAGTTGTGTTGGGAGTTTTAACGACACCTTATGTATATTTTGGTTGGAATATTCTATTACTTAATATCACCTGTGCCATTTATAATATAGGAGTTAATATTCCCTTACTAATATTCGCCGGTTCTTTTAATAAAAAAGCGATAGACCTGGATAAAAGTCCGTTTATGAATTACCAGGGAACGGGAGCAACTCAATGGCTGGTAAGCCTCCCCTTATTAATATTTCCCATTCTTATCTTTTGGTTTATCAATAAGTTTGTGAATTACGAAGCAGCAATTGGCGTGCTTTGCGCACTTGGTATCATTGGATTAATTTTAAAGCCGGCAATACTTACTTTTTTGGCACAGCGATACCGCCAGAGAAAATATGTGACAATTCAGGGATTTAAACAAAAGGGCGATTAAAAACTTTATGATGATAACAGCTACAAATCTTTCAAAAATATATAACGGCACTAAGGTGTTGGATATTGAACATCTGGATATTCCTTCAGGACAGAATTTTGGCCTGGTAGGCAATAATGGAGCAGGGAAAACGACATTTTTCAGTTTGTTATTAGATCTAATCGAGCCAACTACAGGAAATATTTTTAATAATGAGATAACGGTTAGTCAGAGTGAAGATTGGAAACCTTTTACATCTTCGTTTATTGATGAAAGTTTTTTGATAGGATATCTTACACCAGAAGAATATTTTTATTTTATCGGTGATCTTAGAAACAGGAATAAAGCTGATATCGATACTTTTCTCACTCAATTTGATGATCTTTTTAACGGAGAGATCATCGGTAGAAAAAAGTATTTAAGGGATCTTTCTAAAGGAAATCAGAAAAAAGTTGGAATAGTCGCTGCTTTAATTGGTGATCCTGAAGTTGTGATACTTGATGAACCCTTTGCAAACCTGGATCCTACAACCCAGATCAGACTTAAAAAACTGCTGAAGGAGCTTTCCAAAACCACAGGTACTACGGTGCTTATTTCCAGTCACGATCTCATTCATGTGACAGAAGTTTGCGAGCGTATAGTAGTGTTGGATAAAGGAATAATTGTTCGCGATATGGAAACTTCAGAAGCTACTTTAAATGAGCTGGAAGCATACTTTTCAAAAGAAATAGCCGAAGGCTAAACCGTCGCTTATTGGACTTTAGAAAAAGAAGTTTACTTTTACATACTAAACTAGTTGTATCAAAGTTATTCATGATACCCAGAATTGGTTCATTTTGAATACGTTTACCCGATATTTTTTATTTCTTCTGCTTTCTGCGGCCATTTTTAGCTGTTCCAGAAAGAAAGACAGCTTTATTAATCGAAATTATCACGCGGTTACTGCGGAATATAATACACTATACAACGGCGAAATCGCGCTGGAACAGGGTAGGGAGGAAATCAATCAGAATTATGCAGATAATTATTGGGATATTCTTCCCGTTGAAAGACTTGCGGTTGATGAGAAAATTTTACTTCCGGATAGCGTAAGAAATCAGAATTTTGGCAGGGCAGAGGAAAAAGCTGTGAAGGCAATTCAGAAACATTCCATGCAGATTAGTGGCAAGGAGCGAAATCCTCAAATGGATGAAGCTTACCTGCTTTTAGGAAAAGCGAGATATTTTGATCAAAGATTTGTTCCCGCTTTAGATGCTTTTAATTATATCCTTTACCGATATCCCGCAAGTGACAATATAAATCATGCAAGGATCTGGCGCGAAAAGACGAATATCAGGATCGGTAATGAAAGGCTGGCGATAAAGAACCTTAAAAAGATACTGGATTCAGATCGGCTTAACGATCAGGATTTAGCTGATGCCAGTGCAAGTATCGCTCAGGCCTATATTAACTTAAAGCATATAGATAGCGCAGTGGCGCCTTTATATAATGCGGCCGATTTTACGAATAAGAATGCTGAAAAAGGCCGGTATTTTTATATTCTTGGTCAGCTGCACAATCGTCTTGGTGAAACTGCTACCGCAAACGCGGCCTTTGATGAGGTGATTGAGCTTCATCGAAAATCTCCCCGAATTTATTACGTAAATGCCCAGGTTCAAAAAGCCAGGAATTTCGATTTTAATTCAGGGAATGAGCAATATCTATTGGAGCTTTTAACTGAACTGGAAGAAGATCGGGAAAACAGGCCATATTTGGATAAAATATATTTTCAGCTTGGGGAATATTATAGCAGGCTGGATTCCACGGAAACAGCATTGGAATATTATAATAAATCCTTAAGAGCTCCTTCGAGTGATATCTATCTGAAATCTATTAATTACGAGATCCTTGCCAATATTAATTTCGATAGGGCGAGGTATCAGGATGCCGGAAAATATTATGATAGTACTTTAACCTATATGTCTCCGGAATTGCTGGAATTCAGAACTATCAAAAGAAAGAGAAGCAATCTTGATGACGTTATAAAATATGAGCAAATTGCAGAGGAAACCGATAGTATTTTAAGGCTAGCACAACTTTCTGAAGAGGAACGTATCGCGTATTTCACTAAATATACTGACGATTTAAGGACACAGGCTATAAAAGATATTGAAGCGGGAGAACTTCCGGTTTATACCGCCAGCATTGGCGCCTCCAATAATTTCCCATCGGCAAGCGTTCCACCGGCAGGACCAAATGCCGGCAATACGTTTTATTTCTATAATCCTATCCGGGTTTCAAAAGGCGCACAGGAATTTATGCGGGTATGGGGAAACAGGGAACTTGTAGATAATTGGAGATGGGGATCTTCAGCTTTAAATCAAAGTTCTATCAATGCCCAGGAACGCCTGGTGGATATTAACCTGGATAACGATCCGCTTTACGATCCCATGACCTATGTAAGTCAGATCCCTGGAGACCGTTCTATTTTAGACAGCCTGGCAACTCAGCAAAATTTGGCATATTATCAATTAGGCGTTATTTATAATGAAAATTATGGAGAGTATGACTTGGCGGCAGAACGACTCGAATTTTTACTGAAAAACGAACCTGAGGAACGATTGATTCTGCCTGCTAAATATAACCTGTATAAAATATACGGGGCTCAGGGAAGATTGAATGCTCAGGAGGAAATAAGGAATGATATTCTGCAGAATTATTCAGACTCCAGATATGCCGCTTTTATAAGAAATCCTGAAAGTCTTCAAAGGGACGAAAATGCCCCGGAAGTTTTGTACAATGAATTGTTTAGGAAGTATGAAGATGAGCAGTATGAAGAGGTGATCCAAAAATCAAATCAATATGTCTCCCAGTTCACTGGGGATCCTATAGTTCCGAAATTTGATCTTTTAAAAGCGCGTGCCACTGCCCGACTTATGGGAGTAGATGCCTATGAAAAGGCACTTAATTATGTGGCAGTAACTTATCCTCAATCCAAAGAAGCTCAGAAAGCTCAGGATATTATTAATAAAACAATTTCAGAATTAAAATCCCTCGAATTTGTAACTGATAGTCTTCAAAACAACTTCAAACTCATTTATCCTGTAGATAGTGAAAAGAAGGAGGAAGCTATGCAATTAAAAGAAACTATTGAAAAATCTTTATCAGAATTAGGCTACAGGAATTTAAATGTTTCGGTAGATGTATATGATATTGAGCAAAACTTTGTAGTAGTTCATGGATTATCGTCTAAATCTAAAGCTTTAGGATTTCAGGAGTTGTTACGGGATAATAAAAATTACAAAATAGCCCGGGAAGCTATGGTTATGTCCGCAGAAAATTATAGAATTGTACAAATTAAGAAAAATTTAAGAAATTACACGGACAATAACTAAACCCTACAAGTATGTTTTCCGAAACCAAAAAAACGAAAGTAAGTTCAGGACAGAACGGACAAAATAGAATTGCCGCAGGCACGCTTATCACTGGAGAAATTTCAGGAAAAGGATGTTTTAGGATTGAAGGTACTTTGGAAGGAAGTTTAAAAACACCTGAAAAAGTTGTGATTAGTGAGGGAGGAATGATAGATGGCCTTCTGGAATGTGAAAATGCTGATATTGAGGGCAATTTTAAAGGAAAGTTATTTGTAAAAGGCACACTTACGCTCAGGGCGCTGGCTAATATAGAAGGAGAAGTTGTTGCAGGTAAACTTGCCGTGGAACCAGGAGCTGTATTTAATGCAACCTGCGAAATGAATGCCGGGGTTAAGCCACTTAAGGAAAATAATGAAAAAAGATCAGCGTAATAAATACCTGGGTTTAATTAATATTGCCTTTCAAATGGGAATTATTATCGCCCTCGGTGTCTTCGCTGGTATCTGGCTCGATGAGCAATTTCCTAATAAATATTCTGCCTACACCATCTGCCTGTCATTATTGGGAGTTTTTATAGCGCTTTACCAGGTATATAGATCGGTTAAAAATTTGAATGAAGACGAATAAATGAAGATTACACTAATTCAATTTCTTAAACCTTTTATTCCGTTTTCAATCCTTCTGTTTACTATCCAATTTATACTGGTAAATTATGTGTTTGAAATAACATTTTATTATTCAGTAGTCGCCGTATATGCCTTTCATATTAGCGCCACTTTTCTTATTTATCTTTTCCTGGTATATGTTAACAAATCTTTCGGTGATAAAACCGGCTTTGCATTTATGGCTTGTAGTCTATTAAAAATGCTGGCAGCGGTACTATTTCTTTTACCCATGATGCTGAATGATGCACCAAATCCATTTCAGGATATGATCGCTTTTTTTATACCTTATTTTTTGTTCCTGATTTTCGAAACTGTTTATGCAGTAAAGCTCATAAATACCAAATAACAAACTGTCTTTCAGTAAAATCGTTAAATTTTCTGAAAGCTTTAAAAAATTATACGGCGGGCTTTCAGATAAAAATTAAAAGTATACCTTTGCACGGAAATTTAGAGCCCATAATTTTAAGTAGAACAGGTACTATGACAGCACGGAAATCTTTAGTGATTAGCTTGTACTTTGCAATAGCATTTACTATTTCCCCAATGTTTTCTTTCGCTCAGGCACACGAGCAGGAGGAAAAGTCACTTCAGGAGGCTGAAGAAGAGTTTAACGCAACCGACATGATTATGCACCATATTGGTGATGCTCATGGATGGCATTTCTTTGGAGAAGGAGACAGTTCTGTTACTCTTCCTTTACCTGTAATTCTTTATACCGATGGTGAGCTTGTAACTTTTATGTCTAGCGAATTTCATCATGATACCGAAGGTCAGCATATCGTTGAAAAAGACGGGATGCGCTTTGTGAATTTGCATGAAGATATCTACAAATTAGATGCGGGTGCCGAAACTATTGAATTTGACGAGGAGCACCACCCTTTAAATGCATCTAAACCATGGGATCTTTCGATTACAAAAAATGTTGCCGCCATGTTCTTAACGGTGATCTTGATGATCCTTTTCTTCTCTGTGGGTCTGGCAAGGCATCACAAGAAAAATGAACATGCGCCAAGAGGTTTCAACAATGTACTTGAAACACTGGTTCTTTTTGTAAGGGACGAGATTGCTTTACCTCAGATAGGCGAGAAAAAGTACATGAAGTTTATGCCTTTTCTGTTAACGGTATTCTTCTTTATTTGGATCACAAACTTAATGGGGTTATTACCTGGTGCAGCTAACGTAACAGGAAATATAGCAGTTACCGTGTCTTTAGGTCTTTTCACGATGTTGATTATGATCTTTAACGGGAATAAAGATTTTTATAAGCACACTTTTTGGATGCCAGGAATTCCAACCTGGGTAAAACCTATCCTTGCAATCGTGGAAGGATTAGGATTGCTTATTAAGCCTGCGGCACTTATGATTCGTTTATTTGCGAATATCACCGCGGGACACATCATCATCCTGAGTTTAATAGGATTGATATTTATTTTAGAAAATGCAGGTATTGCCGGAGTTTCCGTTCCCTTTGCCTTATTTATAACAGTATTGGAATTGTTAGTAGCATTCCTTCAAGCGTTTATTTTTACGATTCTGTCGGCCCTGTTTATCGGGATGGCAGTTGAGGAACATGAACATCATTAATTTTAATTTTTAATTTTTTCAACTATGGAATTATTGTATGTAGGTCTTGCAGCTTTAGGAGCTGGACTAGCGGTTCTTGGAGCCGGAGTAGGTGTAGGTAAAATCGGTGGTTCTGCCATGGATGCTATCGCACGTCAGCCAGAAGCTTCTGGAAAAATCCAGACAGCTATGATTATCGCTGCTGCACTTGTAGAGGGTGTTGCTCTTTTTGGAGTAGTTGCCTCTTTATTAGGTGTATTAAGATAATTAATTTCAAAGAGTCCCTTTCGCAACGGTTGGTTGCGAAAGGACTTCTTTAAATGATGTTTTTAACTATTATTATTTAAAACTATGGATTTAATAACTCCCGAAATTGGCTTGTTCTTCTGGCAAACCGTTGTTTTTCTGATATTAATGTTCTTAATGGCGAAATTCGCCTGGAAACCTATTCTTAATTCAGTAAGAAATAGAGAACAGTCTATTAACGATGCGTTGGCTTCAGCTGAAAATGCCCGTAAGGAAATGCAGAATCTTAAGTCAGACAATGAGCAGTTGATGAAAGAAGCTCGTGCTGAAAGAGATGCGATCCTAAAAGAAGCCCGTGAGTTAAAGGAAAAAGTAATTACAGACGCTTCGGAAGAAGCAAAAGTAAAAGCTGATAAAATTGTTGCAGATGCCAAAAGAAGTATTGAGCTTGAAAAGCAATCTGCAATGGCTGAATTGAAAAACCAGGTTGCTGAACTTTCAGTAGAAATCGCTGAAAAAATAGTTCGCAAAGAACTTTCAGATAAAAAAGAACAACACCAGATGATCGAGAAGATGATCGGTGATGCTAAGCTAAACTAAGTTATGAGAGGAACCAGAGCCGCACAACGTTATGCAAAGGCGATCCTTTCTTTAGCAAAGGATAAAAATTCAGCGGAAGCTGTAAACGAGGATATGCTTTCAATTTCTGAAACTGTTTTAAACAGCAAGGACCTTGAAAATATGCTTACCAGTCCTGTAGTAAAAGACAGTATTAAGAAGAGTGCTTTACTTGAAATTTTTAAGGGACTTAATACTATTACCAAAGGCGCTATAGATATACTTTTGGAGAACGGAAGAATCAATATTCTTCATATAGTCGCAAGACAGTATATTATTTTATTTAATGAATTGAATAATGTACGGCAGGCTGTTGTTACAACGGCAGTGCCTCTAGATAAAGAATTGGAAACTGTGATTCTTGCGAAGGTAAAAGAATTAACAGGTTCAGAAGCCAGTCTTAAAAGCATCGTTGATGAAAGCATCATTGGTGGTTTTGTGTTAAGGGTGGGAGATTTGCAATATGATGCAAGTGTTTCCAGAAACTTAACAAGGCTAAAAAGAGAATTAAAAGACAACACATACGTTTCAAAAATTTAATTAAAACCGTCGCATTCTAATGTGGCATTTTATCTTGAATAATTATGGCAGAAGTAAATCCTGCTGAAGTATCAGCAATATTAAAACAACAATTATCAGGTTTTGAATCCAAGGCCTCTTTAGATGAAGTAGGTACCGTTCTAACCGTAGGTGACGGTATTGCTAACGTTTATGGATTGGCTAATGCCCAGTATGGGGAATTAGTACAATTTGAAAGCGGTCTTGAAGGGATCGTTCTTAACCTTGAAGAAGACAACATTGGGGTAGTACTTTTAGGTCCTGCAAAAGAGATCAAAGAAGGTTCTACTGTAAAAAGAACACAACGTATCGCTTCTATCAATGTTGGTGAAGGTATTGTTGGCCGTGTGGTTGATACATTGGGTGCTCCCATAGATGGAAAAGGTGCAATTGAAGGTGAAACCTTTGAGATGCCACTAGAGCGTAAGGCTCCCGGGGTAATTTTCCGTCAGCCGGTAACCGAGCCACTTCAAACGGGAATCAAATCTATCGATGCCATGGTACCGGTAGGAAGAGGACAACGTGAACTGGTAATTGGAGACCGTCAAACCGGTAAAACCGTAGTTTGTATTGATACCATCCTTAACCAGAAAGAATTTTACGATGCCGGTGAGCCGGTTTATTGTATTTATGTAGCTATTGGTCAAAAAGCTTCAACAGTTGCGGCTATTGCCAAAACTCTTGAAGACAAAGGCGCTTTAGCTTATACCACTATTGTTGCGGCAAACGCATCAGACCCTGCGCCAATGCAGGTATATGCTCCGTTTGCAGGTGCTGCTATTGGAGAATATTTTAGAGATACTGGTCGTCCTGCATTGATCGTTTATGATGATCTTTCTAAGCAGGCGGTTGCTTATCGTGAGGTTTCCCTTTTACTTCGTCGTCCACCAGGACGTGAAGCATACCCAGGAGATGTATTCTTCCTTCACTCAAGATTATTAGAGCGTTCTGCGAAGGTTATCAATGATGATGATATCGCAAAACAAATGAACGATCTTCCTGATGTTCTTAAAGATAAGGTAAAAGGTGGCGGATCACTTACTGCACTTCCAATTATCGAAACTCAGGCAGGAGACGTTTCAGCATATATTCCAACCAATGTAATTTCGATTACAGATGGACAGATATTCTTAACTTCAGACTTGTTTAACTCGGGTGTACGTCCTGCAATTGATGTGGGTATCTCTGTATCCCGTGTGGGTGGTAATGCACAGATCAAGTCGATGAAGAAAGTTGCCGGTACCTTAAAACTGGACCAGGCTCAATACCGTGAACTGGAAGCATTCGCCAAGTTTGGTTCAGATCTTGATCCGGCTACCAGGAATGTGATTGAAAAAGGTAAGCGTAACGTGGAAATCCTTAAGCAGGGGCAAAATGATCCGTATCCTGTAGAAGACCAGATCGCTATTATTTATGCTGGTTCAAAGAATCTTTTAAGAGATGTTCCCGTAGATAAGGTGAAGGAATTTGAAACTGAATACCTTCAGTATTTGGATACCAAACATAGAGATACACTGGATACTCTTAAAGCAGGTAAATTAACTGATGAAGTAATTGATACTTTAACTCAGACTGCTAAAGAACTTTCAGCTAAATACAAACAATAGTAAGTCCCCTCCCATCCTCCCCGAGGGGGAGGGGTTAATATAATAAAATTGAATACTAATTTCTCCCCTATGGGGAGATTAAGAGGGGCTTATGGCAAACTTAAAAGAATTACGTAGCAGGATTACTTCGGTATCTTCAACGATGCAGATTACCAAAGCCATGAAAATGGTATCGGCTGCAAAATTGAACAAGGCCCAGGATGCAATTACCCAAATGCGTCCCTATTCTGAAAAGCTTACCCAGTTGCTACAGGATTTAAGTGCTACTCTGGATGATGACTCTGGAAGCAAATTTGCTGAAGAGCGCGAGATAAAAAATGTTTTGATCGTTGCTATTTCATCAAATAAGGGATTGGCCGGTGCTTTTAATACCAATATCATAAAAGCGGTTAAATACAAGGCTAAGAACGATTACAAAGCTAAAAATATAGATGTCTATACCCTTGGGAAAAAAGCCAATGATATTCTGAAAAAGGAGTATGATATTCATAAGAATAACAATGAGATCTATGATGATCTGAGCTTTGAAAATGCTTCGGCTATCGCTGAAGAATTGATGCAACTTTTCCTTGATGAGAAGTACGATAAGATCGTTCTTGTATACAACCAGTTTAAAAATGCCGCCACGCAAATTGTTCAGCATGAACAGTTTTTGCCTATTGAACAATTTGATTCTGAAGAGAACAAACAATTAGATTATATTTTTGAGCCTTCAAAATTAGAGATTGTTAAAGATCTTATTCCGAAGTCGCTGAAAATGCAATTATTTAAAGCACTGAGGGATTCTTTTGCTTCAGAGCACGGTGCCCGTATGACGGCCATGCACAAAGCGACAGAGAATGCCACAGAGCTTCGAGATGATCTTAAACTTTCTTATAACAAAGCTAGACAGGCTTCTATTACGAACGAGATCCTTGAGATCGTTGGTGGTGCAGAAGCACTAAATGGATAGTCCGTCATTCCGAGTGTAGCTAGGAATCTCAACCTGACAACTATAAATTACATATATAGCCCTCATTTTAGAGGGCTTTTTTATTTGGTATGGGTTTTGTTTTTATAACTTTAAATCTATAAACCAGACGATATGAAAAATGCATTACACTTAATGGCAGGAATTTTTATTCTTACAGTTTTCGCTTCCTGCGGAAGCAATAAAGATCTTCAGGAACGGGCTCCGGCACAGTTCAATGAGGTTTATTATACCTATACTTCTGAAGGAATTCAATTAAACATTCCCGTAGCAGCAATACAGGATGATAGAGTTAGTCTGAAAGCGGTATACTTTCACGGGATGAAATCTGATCTTAAGAAAAGTGAGGAAAAACCCAATCAGTATGTGGCAAATTTCCGCCTTGGCAGTGAGGATATGGTGATGCATGAGGATCCTAAAAAGGAATATGGAAACAAACCACCGCAAAAACCTGAAAAAAGCCCTTTTACTATAGAAGAAGATGAAGCTATTTTGGTTTTCTCACAAAATGACAAGACCAGATATTATAAACTAACAGGGATTGTGGAAAAGGAATAATGCGAAAGCTTTTATTATACTGATTTATTCAGATATTTGTAATAAATCAACCCACTCCTGTTGAGTACCTTTAAGAAACTATTTCAACAAACATTTTTGTATGGACTGGCAACTGTGTTGCCGAGAATGCTCAGCTTCTTATTGGTTCCACTATACACCGAAATTTTGCCCACAAAGGAATATGGGGAAATTTCGGTGATCTTTGCTTATTTTGTGCTGTTTAATGTTATCCTGGCTTATGGAATGGAAACAGCTTTTTTTCGCTTTTATAATAAAAAAGAAAATAAAACGGAGGTTTTAAGTACGTCGGGATGGTCACTTGTTGTCTCCTCTCTGATATTCTTTTTTCTTGCTTTTTTCGTTAAGGATCAAATCTCCCTACTGTCCGGTATCCCCTTACAATATATTAATTTGGCAATATGGATCTTATTGTTAGATGCCTTAGTGATCATTCCATTTGCCTGGCTCAGAGCCGCAGAGAAGCCAATGCGGTATGCTGTGATCAAGATCATGAATGTAGCGGTAAATCTTGGTCTTAATGTCTTCTTCCTGGTATTTCTTCAGGGTCTTGCTGAAGACAGTAAATTATTTGCATCGATTTATCTACCTGACTTTGAAATTAGCTATGTTTTCATTGCTAATTTAATAGCCAGTGGTTTAACCTTGCTCTTGATGCTTTCGTTTTATTTCAGAATTAAATTTGAGTTCAATGTAAACTTATGGAGAAAAATGATGAAATACGCTTTCCCGGTATTGATTGCCGGAATTGCATTTTCCATCAATGAAGTTTTCGACAGGATCATGCTGGACTATTTATTACCTGCAGATATTGCAAGATCTGAAATTGGAGCTTATTCAGCCTGTTATAAACTGGCTTTATTCATGACCTTATTTGCAACTGCATTCAGATTAGGTATAGAACCTTTCTTTTTCAGTCACGCTGAATCCAAAAATGCCTCACAAACCTATGCCCAGATCACTAATTATTTTGTGGTTTTTGGAAGCATTATTTTACTTTCAGTAATTGTCTTTGCAGATTTGTTGAAGATCATTTTAATTCAGGATGAGGCTTATTGGGAAGCAATGGAGATAGTACCGCTCATTTTACTTGCCAATCTTTTCCTGGGAATTTATCACAATCTTTCAGTTTGGTACAAAATCACCGATAGAACGAAATTTGGGGGATATATTTCTCTGGCTGGAGCTGCTTTAACCATTATGCTGAATATCTTTTTGATCCCAAAAATAGGTTATACTGGTTCAGCTATTGCTACACTCGCGGCTTATGGACTTATGGTAATCCTTTCATATTATTTTGGCCAGAAACATTACCCTATCCCTTACAATATGAGAAAGATCAGTGGTTATCTGGTTATTTCCATTCTATTCTCAATACTCTCATTTTATGTATTCCGCGGAAATTATTTTATTGGAATACCGTTATTATTAGTATTTATCGGGATAGTCTATTTTTCTGAAAAGAAACACATTCTCAAAATCATACAATCTTAATTTATGGATATAAAAATTATAAATAAATCGGCTCATAATTTACCGAATTACGAAACAGATTTTTCAGCTGGAATGGATCTTCGGGCAAATATTGAGGAACCAATAAGCCTTAAACCTCTTGAAAGAGCTATTATAAAAACAGGTCTTTTTATCGAACTTCCCTTAGGTTTTGAAGCACAGGTTAGACCCCGCAGCGGGTTGGCAGCAAAAAAAGGTATCACCGTCTTAAACGCGCCCGGCACAATTGATGCCGATTATCGTGGCGAAATAGGGGTGATCCTTGTAAATTTGTCCAATGAAGAGTTCGTCATAAATAATGGTGAGCGAATTGCTCAAATGGTGATCGCAAAACATGAACATATTTCCTGGAAAGAAGTAGATATTCTTGGCGAAACATCTCGTGGAGCGGGAGGATTCGGTAGTACAGGACATGAATAAAAATTAATTTAAAAGAGAGAAATGAAAATAATTGTACCAATGGCAGGTCGTGGTTCGCGACTTCGTCCACATACTTTAACCGTACCAAAACCGTTAATTCCTATAGCAGGCAAACCTATTGTGCACCGTTTGGTGGAGGATATCGCCAAAGTTCTGGATGAAAAGATAGATGAAGTTGCTTTTATTATCGGAGAAGATTTTGGAGACAAAGTAGAAAAGGACCTTATGGAAATCGCCAATAGCCTTGGTGCTAAAGGGACGATCTATTATCAGGATAAACCTTTGGGCACCGGGCATGCTATAATGTGTGCAAAAGAGTCACTTAGGGGACCGGCCGTAGTAGCCTATGCAGATACGCTTTTTAAGGCAGACTTTAACCTGGATAAATCTGCAGATGCGGTGATGTGGGTTAAAAAGGTGGAGAACCCTTCAGCTTACGGAGTGGTAAAGCTTAACCAGAATAACGAGATCACAGATCTTGTGGAGAAGCCAGAGAAATTTGTATCAGATCTTGCAGTGATAGGGATCTATTACTTTAAAGATGTGGAAGTGTTGAAAAATGAACTTCAAAATGTGCTGGATGCTAAGCTAACCCGAGGTGGGGAATACCAGATCAATGATGGGATTGAAGCTATGCGTAAAAGCGGATTAAGATTTGTGCCTGGAAAAGTTGACGAATGGATGGACTGCGGAAACAAGAATGTGACCGTGGAAACCAATGGAAGAATGTTGAATTTCCTTCACCAGGATGGAGAAAAGTTGATTTCAGATTCAGTAAAAATCAAAGATTCTGAAATTACCGAGCCGTGTTATATCGGAGAGAATGTTGAGTTGATCAATGCGAAGATCGGTCCCAATGTTTCTATAGGAGATGGTACTAAAGTTGAGAATTCAACGATTAAGAATAGTCTTATCCAAACTTTTGCAGAGGTAAAAAATGCCAAACTCGATAATGCGATGATTGGGAATCATGCCAGGTTTGATGGTGAGTTTACTCAAATTAGTATTGGAGACTATTCGGTATTGGAATAAAATAAAAATATGAAGAACCTGTTTTTCACCCTGATGATGGCTTTCCTGGCAATTCCTGTAAATTCACAGGAGTTACCACAACCTTTTCAGGATGTTAACCAGGATGACCTTGGTAATGTTAGTGACGAATTCCAGGACTATTTTTTTGAAGCACTCAAGCAAAAAGGTATTGAGAACTATGAAAAAGCGATTATCGCTTTAGAGAAATGCCTTGAGTTAGATACCGAAAAATCGGTAGTTTATTTTGAATTAGGGAAGAATTACAGGGAGTTGGAAGAATTTGATAAGGCCATATCAAGTTTTCAAAAAGCAAACGATCTGGAGCCAGAAAAAGAATCAGTCCTTGTCTATCTTTTTCAGACCTATGGAATGATGGAAGATTTTGATGGGGCCATTGCTACTTTAAAAAAATTGATCCCTATCGATGTCTCTTATAAAGAAGATCTCGCAAACCTGTATTTACTGAATGAAAATTATGATCAGGCATTGAGTTTACTCGATAAACTGGATGCTGAACTCGGAGCTAACTCCTATCGAAACTCTTTAAGACGGCAAATCTTTGCTCGTACTAATAATACCACTGCACAAATTGAAAATCTTCAGGAGGGAATTTCTGATAATCCCGATGTAGAACAGAATTACCTTAATCTTATCTATATCTATGGTGAAAATGGGGAAGATGAGGAGGCTTTTAAAGTCGCACAGGAGCTTTTAGAGACAAATCCAGGTTCTACTTTGGCTCACCTTGCGCTGTATAAGTTTTATTTGAATAAAGGCAATACAGACGCCGCAGTGGCTTCAATGAAAATTGTATTTGAGAGTGAAGAGATCGATGCAGAATCGAAATTCAAGGTTTTGAATGATTTCCTAAATTTTGTTCAGGAAAATCCGGAATATGAAGATGAATTAATAGAGGTGGCTGGAAAACTTTCAGAATGGGAAGATGCTCCAAAGCTTTATGAACAACTGGGGAGTTATTATTTAAAAAAGAATAATCGCGAAGATGCGTTAAAGTTTTTTGAATTGGGTTTAAAAGAGAATCCGGAGAACTTTCAGTTAACAAAGAATACCCTTCTTTTGCAATTGGAATTTGGAAAGTTTGATGCTGCTAAAAATTTGAGCGCAAAAGCGCTGGAAGGTTTTCCATCCCAACCGCTGCTTTATTTATTTCAGGCGGTAGCGCTAAATAAGTTGATGGATTATGAAGCAGCTGCAGAAAGCTTACAGGATGGATTGGATTATCTCATAGATGATAAGCTGATGGAAATTGACTTTTATTCCCAACTTGCAATTAGTTACAATGGTATGAAAAATGCTGATAAGGCGGAAGAATACCGCCGCAAGGCAGAAAATTTAAAAAAAGAAATCAACTGATGTTAACAAGAATATGTACCCTTATTTTACTTTCAGTTTTTGTTGTTTCCTGTGGTAGCAGGACTTCAACTGGGAGAATAGCTACAAAAAATGCCGAAGCTGTTTCAGTCATTAAAAAACATTATACCAGCGAAACCGAGTTTAAGACAGCTTCAGGAAAACTCCGGGCAGTTTACCAGGATGATGAAAAAACACACTCTGTAAATCTCAGTTTCAGACTGGAAAAAGATAAGGCGATATGGATGAGTGCCAGTATACTTGGTTTCCCTGTGGCGAAAGCCTATATCACCCCTACCAGTGTAAGTTACTATGAAAAAGTAACCCAAACGTTTTTTGACGGTGACTTTAGGTTGGTGAGCGATTTCCTGGGAACACCACTTGATTTTCAAAAACTTCAGAATTTATTGATAGGTCAGGCGATCTATGATCTTCGCGAAGAAGAATACGATTTTATACAATCCCCTCGCGGATTTCAATTTGTCCAGGATGAAGATGCCATGATGAAAAAAATGTTTTTACTGAATCCTTCAAATTTCAAAGCAGAAGCACAACAGTTAATTCAGGATAATGAAAATCGTGGTTTAACTGTCACCTATTCAGAATATCAGGAGGTAGACGGTTTAATTTTTCCGGAGAATATTAAGATCATTGCGAATGAAGGAGGTTCCAGTACTAATATTGAACTTACCTACAGATCTATTAGCTTCAATGAAGAAGTTAGCTTTCCGTTTGATATCCCATCAGGTTACGAAGAAATCAGTTTAAAATGATTGAACTAAAGTTTTCAAAATCTCTGTTTTTTATTTTGTTCTTTTTTCTTGGATTGAATTTATCCAATGCACAAACCAATCGTGAAGAACTTGAAAAGAGGCGTATTGAGCTTCGGAATGAAATAAGCCGAATCAATGAACTTCGAATATCTAATCAGAAGAAACAGCGTTCGGTTTTGGGTCAGGTGGAAGACCTGAATCAACAGATAAAAAGTACCGAAGATCTTATTAAACTTACTAATCAGCAGGCTAACCTTCTTACCAGGGAGATCAACACCAATACCAATAAAATTAGTCAGCTTAGAAAGGAATTGGAAAAGCTAAAAGAAGATTATGCGCGAATGATTGAAAAATCATATAAGAGTAAATCTCAGCAAAGCCGGGTGATGTTCTTATTATCTTCTAAAAACTTTTTGCAGGCCTACAAACGGCTTCAGTATATGAAACAATATACGAACTACCGGAAGCAGCAGGGAGAAGAGATAAAAGCTAATACTATAGAATTACAGCAACTAAATGCCCGTTTGGTTCAACAAAAGGAAGAAAAGGATAAACTAATTGCCGAAAACAGGAAAACCCGGGCTGAACTTGAAAAGAATAGAAAATCCCAACAAACACTGATGGCAACCATCAGGCAGAAAGAGGGCCAATTTGCTTCCCAGATTAGACAAAAACAAAATGAGATTGATGAGATAGACCGTGCTATAGATAAGATGATTCGGGAATCTATCGCAAAAGCCAATAAAGAAAGTGGATCCAGTTCCAGAAGTACCTATGAACTTACTCCAGCCGCGAAAGCCCTGGCAGCCGACTTCAATAATAATAAAGGGAAGCTCCCATGGCCGGTGCAATCTGGAGTGGTGACCATGCGTTTTGGAAAACAGCCGCATCCGGTGGTAAGATCTGTGATGGTAAATAATAATGGAGTTAGAATCGATACGGATAAAGGAGGAAAAGCTCGCGCTGTTTTTAACGGAACCGTTAGTGAGGTGCAGGCGGTAAAAGGAGCAAACCAGGCGGTAATGGTGAGACATGGTGATTATATTACCATTTATAATAACCTGGAAGAGGTTTATGTGAAAAGAGGGGATAAAGTAACAACAGCCCAGGAGATAGGAGAAGTTGCTACCAGTAGGACTACAGGTAAAACTACCCTTCACTTTTTACTATACAGGAATGATCAAAAAATGGATCCGGCAGATTGGATTTATAGAATGTGATCTCTAGAACGCAACCTTTTAGGTATTCCGGTATCTTACATATACACGTCATTTTATGCCTAAATTTGGTCATTATTTAGTAATTCTCATACTGGCATTTCTTGCTAGGTCCTGTACTCCCGTTTCCATAGAAAATAATAAACGTATTTTGGTTGACGGAAGGATTTTAGGGGAAGACATGCAGCCCTTGGAGGGAGTGGAGGTTCGCACCGCTACCTATGTAAACCGATTTCTTAATCGGGGTATTGAGACCCTGGCTAAAGGAACTACCAATGAAAATGGTGAAGTTTCTTTTGTTTCCCTGGATGTGAATCCCGGGATGATCTGCCTGGATATTGGAAGGTTTCCCGGAACTGAAAATTATCAACAAATTAGAATTTGCGATTCTTCAAGTTCAAGAAAGGCTAATAAATTTGATCTGGGAGATTTTCAGCTGAGGAAACAAGCAATTGTTACCCTTATAGTCTCATTAGATCAAAATTTGGGATATACCCTCAGTTTTGAAGACGATTATGCACAATACGAAATAGAAGACTGGAATGAGCTAAGTAATTTTGATAACCCCGATCTGGTGGGAGAAATAAGTGAATTATCAGGGGTGTTTAATTCAGAAAATATAAGAGACACATTAAGATTCAGGACATTACAAAATTCAAGTTTTGAATTGTTGGTAAGATATCCGGTAAACCAGGAGATTTATGAATTTGAAGTTAACCAGGAGGAAAATATTTATGAGATCGATCTTTAAGATTTTAATGGCTGCGATCCTTATGTTTCCGGTGTTATCCTATAGCCAAAAAGATTCAACCAAATTATCCCCACATCATTTCAACAGGATACAACTAAGTCTTGGTTTAAGTTATGATATGGCCCTTGGAGATGGATTTTTAAATGATGCCTATGATCTTCAGGTAGGGTCAGATTTAACGGCAGATTTTTATCTTGACTCACACTGGTATATAGGTTCCAGGTTCAAAATGATCAATACCGAAGTGATAAAACCAGAAAAAACAGAAGGGATCAGTGCTACCTCGATCTTTAGCTTTGGTTTGCAGGGAGGTTATGCCTTTAAATTTAATGATAGGCTATATTTAGATCTTATAGGGGGAATTGGACCTACCACCTACAATCACGACTCAAAATTTGGCACAAAATTTCGTGATTCTGCCACTACGCTCTGGGTAGGGCCTAAAATGAGTTACCGAATAAATAATTTCTTCGGAATTTATGGCGGACTTGAGTTTAGGAATGATTTTATGAATACCAGTGTACCGGCTGAGCTAGAAAATTACTATGGAGATGCATCCATTTTTAGCCTAAGCGCAGGGATGAGATTTATTACCCACTAATCAATCCTCAAAAAGTGCTTTTAACTCGGTAGCTTCAGCGGGTTTCATTTTTCCGGCAAGTACAAGACTCAATTGCTTTCTTCTTAAAGCAGCTTCATAACGCTCCTTTTCCAGATCTGTTTCTGGTTTCAGCGCTGGAATTTGAATTGGGGTTCCGGTTTCATCTACCGCTACAAAAGTATAGATAGCTTCATTTGCCTTCGTTCTACGGCCACTTTCACGATCTTCCACCCAAACATCGATATAGATTTCCATAGAGCTCTTAAAAGCTCTGGAAACCACTGCCTCTACAGTTACCACGCTACCTAACGGAATAGATTTATTGAAAGCCACGTGATTTACAGAAGCCGTAACTACAATTCTACGGCTATGCCTTCTTGCGGCAATACTTGCGGCACGATCCATACGCGCAAGTAATTCACCACCAAAGAGATTATTCAATGGATTCGTTTCACTGGGTAAAACAAGATCGGTTAAAGTAGTACGTGATTCGCTTGGTGATTTAGCCTCCATGTCAATTTTTTTGCAAAAATAAGGAGGATAGGTGAAAGTAGGCCGTTAATAAAGTATTAAAGTTCCTCTACCAATAACCAGGCTGCTTCGTTGCTTCTCTTAACTTCGTAAAGTTTGTTGATTGCTTCTCTTCGGGTTTGATGACTGGAAT
Organism: Christiangramia sp.; assembly: GCF_029937855.1. Classification (GTDB taxonomy): domain Bacteria; phylum Bacteroidota; class Bacteroidia; order Flavobacteriales; family Flavobacteriaceae; genus Christiangramia. The sequence goes on along the minus strand of NZ_JAPYPC010000001.1, from coordinate 22,868 downwards.
AAACTACCTGGTGCAGTCCATATTTGTTTGCTCCAATGAGCCTTGCTTTATGACCGTCTGTACGAAGTTCATCTACTTTCTTCTGAGCATTTTCTTCAACGCGGAAAGCACCGGCAACTATATGATAATTTCCAGATTGCTTTTCCACTTCAAAAGTAACCGCCGGCAGTGGATTGTCAATTACAAAGGTGGCTTGCTGTATTTGTTGCTGAAGCTGGCTTTCGGCTTCCTGTTGCTCGGCAATATTATGTTTTGACACCTGACTGCTATAAATATTCAATCCGGCAAAACTCGATATTCCAAGGGCTAAAAGTCCTATTGCTGCATATTTGAGAAAAGAAGATTTTCTTTTTTCCGGAGTGAAAAGAAGCGGTGCTTTTTCTTCAATTTCTTCTACCTGTTTCTTATAAACTTCACGCTGAACGGGAATTGTTTTATAAGAATTGAGTCCAAAGGATTGTGTCAGGAAATTAACTTCTGTGAAAGGTTCAAACTGAAGCTTATCTTCGTTATCAAGAAAAAACCTTCCAATATTTGCCAATTCTGCTTTTGCATCATTTTGCAATGAATTTTCAAGATCATATACAAATTCCTGGATCATGTTGTTTGCTGAATTATAATTTACAGATTCAACCTCTGCAATATAATTAGCCAGTAAGCCATCATTCTTGATAAGCTGCCTGTTGAAGGAAATAAGCTTATTAGGAGGATAAAATTCATTTGAATTTTTATCGATATATGCTGACTGTTTTTGTGAAAGGAAGGCGCCAAATCCTGGCAGCACTACGCATTCATATCTATAAAGCAGATCCTGGATGTAATTGGAAATATTCATTGTTTGCAAAAATATAGGTTATTGGCAGTGCTATAAAGTTACCTAAAGAAAATTTATTAACAAATGTTTTTTTCTGTAATTTTAATCAAATTAACCTGGATGAATTCTGAAGATTTATTTTATAACCTGGCACTGCAACATGTTACAAACCTGGGAGATACAACCGCAAAAAAACTTCTCGGTAAATTCAAATCTGCAGAAAACATCTTTAAGGAAAAGAAAGCCAATCTTTTAAAAATTGATGGTATTGGTAAAATCAGAATTCAGGAATTATATGACTCCAAACACCTAAAGGCAGCTGAAGCGGAGTTGAAGTTTATAGATCAAAATAATATTCAAACCCATTACTTTCAAGACGAAAATTATCCGGAAAAATTAAAGCACTGTTTGGATGGACCAATTTTAATATTCTCTAAGGGCAAAATTGATCTTCAGAAAAAGAAAATTATCAGTGTTGTGGGGACACGGCAAATTACTCCACAGGGAATTTCATTTTGCAAATCATTTATAGAAGATATTGCGGCATTAGATCCTGTAATTATTTCCGGGTTTGCTTACGGCGTTGATATCACAGCACATAAAGCAGCAGTAAAAAATGGATTACAGACTGTAGGATGCCTGGCGCATGGATTGAATCAGATCTATCCTAAATCCCATAAAAAATATATGAAAGAGATAGAGGAGAATGGAGGGTTTTTTACAGATTATTGGAGCACAGATAAATTTGAACGTAACAATTTTCTAAAACGAAATCGAATTATTGCAGGCTTGAGCGAGGCTACTATTGTGATTGAAAGTGCCGAAAAAGGAGGGGCATTGGTGACGGCAGATATCGCAAATTCTTACGATAGGGAAGTTTTTGCTGTGCCGGGAAGACCTTCAGATAAATACAGTACTGGTTGTAATAATCTTATTAAAGCTCAAAGCGCCCATGTTTTAACCTCTGCAGCAGATCTTGCTTATATCCTGAACTGGGATGTCGAGACAGAAAGAAAACCGATTCAAAAACAGCTTTTTATAGAACTGGAACTTGAAGAACAAAAACTGTACGAATTCCTGCAAACGCAAGGAAAATCTGAATTGGATACGCTTGCCCTTAACTGCAACTTTCCAACCTTTAAAGCTGCTACTTTACTACTTAATATGGAATTGAAAGGAGCTATTAGACCGCTACCCGGAAAACTTTTTGAAGTAATTTAATATCCAGCGCTGGCCCTTACTTTTTTCAAAACTTCATTGGCAACGATCTTAGCCTTTCCTGATCCTATCTGTAAGGCTTTATCAACCTCTTCAAGATTATTGATATAATATTCATATTTCTCTCTGGCCTCCTGAAATTTTTCTTTGATCAATTCAAAAAGTGCCTGTTTCGCATGGCCATAGCCATAACCTCCGGCTTCGTAATTTTTACGCATTTCAGCAATTTGATCTTCTGAAGCCATGATCTTATAAAGAGCAAAAACATTACAGGTATCTGGATCTTTAGGATCTTCCAGTGGGGTACTGTCTGTATCAATACTCATAATTTCTTTGCGCAGCTTTTTATCTGTTTGAAATATATTAATAGTATTGCCCTTGGATTTGCTCATTTTGGCACCATCTGTTCCTGGGATATACATAGTTTCCTTTTGTACATTCGCTTCCGGCATTACAAATACTTCCCCCATTTTCGCATGGAACCTGGAAGCTACATCCCTGGTCATTTCAATATGCTGTAGCTGATCTTTGCCAACTGGAACTATTTCAGCATCATACAATAGAATATCTGCAGCCATTAACATGGGGTAGGAGAACAAACCACTATTTACATCTTCAAGCCTGTCTGCCTTATCCTTAAAAGAATGAGCTAACGTGAGTCTTTGGTATGGAAAAAAACAGCTTAAATACCATGAAAGTTCAGTAACCTGAGGGATATCACTCTGGCGATAAAAAACGCTTCTTTCAATGTCAAGACCACAGGCTAGCCAGGTTGCCGCAACAGAATAGGTGTTTTGCCTAAGTATTTCAGCATCCTTTATTTGCGTAAGCGAGTGCATATCTGCAATAAAAATAAAGGACTCATTATCCGGTTGGTTCGCCATTTCAATTGCCGGAAAAATAGCTCCTAAAAGATTTCCTAAATGTGGGGTTCCCGTGCTTTGTACTCCTGTAAGTATTCTGGACATTGACTTCTTTAATTTTGTTGCAAAGGTAATTTTTTTATAGAATTCGCTCGGTTCATTTTGTTACTTTTGGAGACTATGAGTTTTATTAAAACGGCAGCAATTCTATTATGGCGCATCTGGTTCTATATTTTAATGGTAGTGCCAATTATAATTATGTTACCCTTTCTCATTGTTTTTACTTCTTCTGAAAAATTTTATCCGCAATTTTTTGTCTGCGCCAGGATTTGGGCTGCAATTATTATTTATGGAATGGGATTTTATATTAAAACTGAAGCTGATGAGAATTTAGAAGAAGACAGGAGTTATATGCTGGTCGCAAATCATACCTCTATGCTGGATATCATGTTGATGCTGGCAGTGGTCAAACAACCTTTTGTTTTTATTGGAAAAATAGAGTTAGGAAGAATTCCCGTTTTCGGATTCTTTTACCGTCGTACCTGTATTCTGGTGGATCGAAAGAGTCAAAAAAGCAGGATGGCAGCTTTTGAAGAGGCGCAGCGCCGGTTGAAGCAGGGAAATAGTATCTGCATCTTTCCGGAAGGTGGAGTTCCGGAGGATCAGTCAATCGTTTTAGATCAATTTAAAGACGGCGCGTTTAGATTGGCTATAGAGCATCAAATTCCCGTAGTGCCCATAAGCTTCCATGATACGAAAAAACGATTTTCCTATAAGTTCCATACTGGTAGCCCGGGAAAATTAAGGGTGAAGATTCATAACTTTCTCTGTACCAAAGGCCTGGAAGCGACAGAAAGAAAACCATTGAGAGATCAAGTATTTAAAATCATCTATCAGGAACTCACCCAACCAACAATTTCTTAAAAATTAAAACTTAAACCGGAATATATTCCAAAGTTTACCGGTTGTACATTATCAACTCTATCAAAGGCATTTATCTGATACTTAAAAATAGGCTCTACACTTATGCTGAACTTATCAGTAAGTTTATAGTCCATGCCAACACCAATATTTGTACTAAAACTAGTATTATTAATATTGGTAGCTTCACCAAGATCTGTTTTTGATTCTCCTGCAACTAATTGAACCCTGTTGTTATCTAAAAATAAACTACTACCGCCACCAATAATATTCAGGCCAAATTGTTTATCTATTAAAACGTATTCCATTTCCAGTGGGACCTCGATATAGCCAAATTGTTGTTTGATCTCTCCGGGAGTAAAAACTGAAGTAGATAAAGAATTATTCCGGTCTAATTCCCCCATGGGCAGACCATTTTCTGAAGGAGTAGGGGAATTATCCCTAATTTGCACATTATCTTCTACCGAACTTATATTTTCAAATCCTACAGATAAGGCCGTGGGAGAGTAGGAAATATCCTGAATATTTTGATTGATATCAATTTTGCTAATGCCGGTTCTAATCTTAAACCTGTCAGATATTTTATAAGCTATTTTCATACCGTAGGATACAGTAACTTGAGACGAGGTTGAGTTATTGGATAATTGGTTTGATAACTCATTTCCGCCGCCAATATTTTTATAGAATACTGGTGCCGCGAAGGTGGAAAGTTCCATTTTTTTAGAATCTGCCTGAGCTATGACTTCTTCTTCATTTTCAGTTTTTTTCTTTTCTTCTTCTACCTGTGCCAGTGCATTCTCTTCTTTTATAAGAAAATCTTTTTTAACAGAGTCCGATTGGACAATATTACCGGAAGGATTTATTTTATGTAATCCAGAAGGATTCTTGGTTTCCCAATTTTCATAAGTCGTATTTGTTTTTTGCTCATTGATTGCAATTACTGCTTCGGAATTAGATTGATCACCAGGATTGGTATTTTTATTTGTTGTTTTATACGAATTATTTGTATTAGCGATTCCTTCTGAAGTTGATGAAGAATTATTTCCTGAAGCAGAATTTTGTCCACCAGTTTTAGATTTAGGATCTTCTTCATCTGCAGCAAGTGAAGCTTCAGGATCATCTGTTTTATTCTCTTTTTGTAAAGTATCCTTCGAATCTTCCTGCTTATTTGTTGGTTCTTCAGGTTTTTCAAAAACTACTCCCGGTTCTCCCGAAACAGGATCCTGAACATCGATAAAAAGAAGACTGCTCAGTATAATCGCTAAAACAGCTGCCACTCCGCCTATCTTAAACCATATAGGAATAATGAGGGGCTTTTTTTTATCTTTTTTATCCAGTCTTGAAGCGATGTTGTCCCACACTTTTTCAGGGGGTTCCTTTTCAAAATCCTTGAATTTTTCCTGAAAAATCCGGTCTATGCTTTTCTTTTCTTTCATGACGATTGAGCCGAATTTCTGTTTATATTCTCTTTTTCTATTTTTTCTCTTAAAGCCATTCTTGCCCTGGCAAGATTAGACTTTGAGGTTCCTTCAGATATATTTAACTGGTCGGCAATTTCTCGATGAGAATAACCATCCATGGCATACATGCTGAAAACCTGCCGATATCTGTCCGGCAGACTGTGAATACAGGCTAGTAGAAAATCCACTGAAAGCTCTTCTGTTTCTACTTCAGCCTCTTCTTCCTGCAGGCGATCTTCATTAGTGATGCCGTATACTTTTTGCTGTCTGTGCTTTTGTAAGGCGGTATTGATTAAAATACGTTTCATCCAGCCTTCAAAAGAGCCTTCATCTTTATATTGAACGATTTTATCGAAGATGGTTACAAATCCATCCTGTAGGTTATCTTCCGCCTGTTGGTAATTTCCTGAATACTTCAGGCAAACACCAAAAAGCTTTGCCGCATATATGCGATAAAGCTCCTCCTGTGCACCCCTATCATTTTTTTTACACCGGCGAATGAGGTCTTTTAAACCCACAAAAATCTTTATTTTATTTCACTTCAATTTTAATTTTCAGAAGAAACTTGATCCTGAACGGGAACAACTATTTCTGAATATATAGGCTCATTATTACTATCTGTCCCGGTCCAAAAATAAAAGGTATAATCTTCAGTTTCATCTATTGTAATAGAAAAATTACTTGAGCCTTCTGCCCCGGGTGTATTTGGGTCACAATTATTAGCATCGTTAAATACAGAAACTATACCCACATATATTTGTCTTTTCTCGTTGCCAGCTAAACCCCCTCTGCTCGCATCTAATCTTGCAAACGAGTTGCAAGCGGAAGGCAGGGTATATTCCACATTTACAGCATAAGTTTCACCAAGTATAAAATTATCAGGCAGGTCATTTCCGGTAATTTCTGCCAACTCATAGGTAGTGTTCGATGCGTCGTCATCTATAGAACAGCTACTCATCATAATCAAAGCCATTATGGCGAAAATCAGTCTTTTCATAAAATATTTGCGTTTGTACTATAGATGCATTTTAACTGGAATGGTTGCGTACAAAGCAAAAAAAAATCCCCGAAAGGGGATTCTTACTGGTTTATTCTTTTGCGACTTTAATCGCATTTTTGATCTTTTCTTCGAGTTCCTCCATGAGATCTGGATTGTCTTTCAGTAAAATTTTAACTGCATCACGTCCCTGTCCCAGTTTGGTATCTTCATAACTAAACCATGAACCGCTTTTTTTCACGATCTCATAATCTACGCCAATATCGATGATCTCTCCAATTTTGGAAACACCTTCTCCGTACATAATATCGAATTCAGCAGTTTTAAATGGCGGTGCTACTTTGTTCTTTACAACTTTCACGCGGGTTTTATTCCCCATCACATTGTTAGAACTATCTTTTATTTGGGTAGATCTTCTAATATCCAGTCTAACCGAAGCGTAAAATTTAAGAGCATTACCACCGGTAGTAGTTTCTGGATTACCGAACATAACACCAATCTTTTCCCTTAACTGATTAATGAAAATAACCGTACAGTTGGTTTTGCTGATGGAGGAGGTAAGTTTTCTAAGTGCCTGAGACATTAGTCTGGCATGAAGACCCATTTTGGAATCCCCCATTTCCCCTTCGATCTCACTTTTTGGAGTAAGAGCGGCAACTGAATCAATTACAATAATATCAATCGCTCCGGAACGGATCAGGTTATCTGTAATTTCAAGGGCCTGCTCCCCGTTATCCGGTTGCGAAATAATAAGATTATCTATATCTACATCCAGTTTTTCAGCATAAAATCTATCAAAGGCATGTTCAGCATCAATAAAGGCAGCGATTCCCCCTTTTTTCTGAGCTTCAGCAATAGCATGCAACGTAAGGGTTGTTTTACCTGAAGATTCAGGACCGTAAATCTCAATCACCCTTCCTCTTGGATATCCTCCAACACCAAGGGCCAGATCAAGGCCTAAAGAACCGGTAGAAATAGCATCTACATCTACCACAACCTGGTCACTCATTTTCATGACGGTACCTTTTCCGTAGGTTTTATCCATCTTATCCAGTGTAAGCTTAAGCGCCTTTAATTTCGCTTCTTTTTCTTTATCGTTGCTCATTAATGTGTTTTATAATATGAAATAAGGTGTGCTAAAATAAGATAAGTTTTGCTGCAATACAATAAAACTTATGAAGGATTTATGGAATAATTCCAAAAATTTGGATGAGATGTAATCTTTCCTAATTGCTTTAGGTTATTTATGGAAAAATGTATCTTTGCAAAAATTTTCTTTAACACTTAAAATATTGGTATAGCATGCAACTGTACAATAAATTGAGCGCTAAAGAAAGAGAAGCCCTTTTAGAAGAAGCCGGAGAAGACAGGCTTACGCTCTCTTTCTATGCTTACGCAAAGATCGGAAACCCCGAATTATTCAGGAATCATTTATTTATTGCCTGGGACCAGATGGACGTTCTGGGAAGAATTTATGTGGCTAATGAAGGTATTAATGCCCAGCTTTCTGTACCCGCAAAACGTTTTAATGAATTCAAAGCCTTTATAGATAATATTTATTTTCTGGAAAATGTTCGTTTGAATATCGCTATTGAGCACGATATCAAATCTTTCCTTAAATTAAAAGTAAAGGTGAGAAATAAGATCGTTGCTGATGGTTTGAATGACGATACTTTTGATGTTACTAATAAAGGTATTCATGTGGATGCTTTGAAATTTAACGAATTGATTAATGATCCTAATACGGTGCTGGTAGATATGCGAAATCACTATGAGAGTGAAATTGGGCATTTTCAGGGAGCGATCACTCCAGATGTAGATACTTTTCGCGATTCGTTGCCTATCATAGAGAAAGATCTTAAGGAGCATAAGGAAGATAAGAACCTGGTGATGTATTGTACCGGCGGAATTAGATGTGAGAAAGCCAGTGCTTATTACAAACATCGCGGGTTTAAGAATGTTTTTCAGCTTGAAGGAGGGATTATTGAATATACCCGGCAGGTAGAAAAACAAAAGCTTGAAAATAAATTTATTGGTAAAAACTTCGTATTTGATCATCGTCGTGCTGAAAGAATTTCAGAAGATGTGATCGCGCAATGTCATCAATGCGGAAAAGCTTGTGATACACACGTAAATTGCGCAAATGAAGCATGTCACTTACTTTTTATTCAGTGTGAAGAATGTGCTGAAAAAATGAATGATTGTTGTTCAGATAATTGTAAGGAGATAGCGGCTTTGCCTTATGAAGAGCAAAAAGCGCTTCGCAAAGGTAAAGGCGCAAGTAACAAGATCTTTAAAAAAGGAAGGTCTGAGGTTTTACGATTTAAGCAATAGGTTTCTTTTCTAAAATGGTGGTGCCAATTAATATTGGTATATTTACGTTGAAAATTTTTTATGAACCTCAAGAAGGAGCTTTAAAAATGTACGTTAGGCTGAAAAATTGCCAATGAAGATGAAGGAGATTCTGCAAAAACGCCAATGGGCGGGACAGAATGATGTTTATAAATGTACAAAAGCGACTTCCTCAATATATATAATATATGGCTTGCACAAGTTGCTCGACCGGCAAAGACGGTCAGCCAAAAGGATGTAAGAATAATGGAACCTGTGGAACCGATGGGTGTAATAAACTCACCGTTTTCGACTGGCTTTCAAATATGTCTCTTCCGGGAGGTGCAGAACCTTTCAATTTTGTTGAAGTCCGTTTTAAGAACGGTCGTAAACATTTCTTTAAAAATACTGAAAACTTAAGTTTGAGTATCGGTGACGTGGTGGCTACAGAAGCCAGTCCGGGTCATGATATTGGGATCGTAAGTCTTACCGGGGAACTGGTGAGGGTTCAGATGAAGAAGAAAAAGGAAGACCCTGATTCCCCGGAAATTTTAAAGATCTATAGAAAAGCTTCTCAAAAAGATATTGATGTTTGGCAGGAAGCCCGTGACCGGGAAGAAAAGATCAAACAACGCTCGAGACAGATCGCCATCAGGCTGAAACTCAGTATGAAAATCAGTGATATTGAATTTCAGGGAGATGCTTCAAAATGTACTTTTTATTATACGGCTGAAGATCGTGTAGATTTTAGGCAATTGATCAAGGAATTTGCGCGTGAATTCAATACACGTATTGAAATGAAGCAAATTGGCCTTCGTCAGGAAGCTGCAAGACTGGGAGGGATTGGTTCCTGTGGTCGTGAATTATGCTGTTCTACCTGGTTAACAGACTTTAGATCGGTAAGTACTTCAGCAGCCAGATATCAGCAATTATCTTTGAATCCGCAGAAATTAGCGGGGCAATGCGGTAAATTAAAATGCTGTTTAAACTACGAATTGGATACTTATCTGGAAGCATTAAAATCTTTTCCAAAAAGCGACGTTAAGTTAAAGACGAAGAAGGGAACAGCCGTTTGTCAGAAAATCGACATTTTTAAAGGCCTTCTTTGGTATGCCTATGAAGGGGAATGGATGAACTGGCATACCCTTACACCGGAACAGGCGAATAAAATAATCGCTAAAAATAAGAAGGACGAATCGGTTGGAAGCCTGGAGGAATATGCCTTAGATCTTCAACTGGAAGAAAGCGATAAGAAAAGTTTCAATAATGGAATTGGCGAAGACAGCCTTACCAGATTTGATAAGCCAAAGCAGCATCATAAGCGAAGGAACAATAAGAATAAGAAAAGGAAAAAACGTAAAGGAAATACTTCAAAGTCTAAAAATGCGTAGTGCCTTAGCTGTTTCTTCTTTGATTTTAGTAATAGTCATCTTTTCATCCTGTGACCGTGATCGGGTTTATGATGAATATGAATCTTTAAGTGGATGGCATAAAGATTCCCTGGTTAATTTTGAATTGAAAAATATAGATTCCACACAGGTATATGACTTATTTATCAATGTGAGGAACAACAACGAATATCAGTATAGCAATTTGTTCCTGATCACTGAGATAAAATTTCCGCAGGGAAAGGTGATAAGCGATACCCTGGAATATAAAATGACCAAACCAGACGGCGAATGGCTCGGCACAGGTTTTGGTGATGTAAAGGAGAATAAACTCTGGTATAAGGAAAATGTAAAATTCGAGGAGTCCGGAACCTACAAAGTAAGTATCCAGCAGGCGATGCGTAAGAATGGGGAAGTAGACGGAATTCAGGAATTAGAAGGAATCACCGATGTTGGATTCCGTATAGAGAAAAGTGACAATTAATTTTCGTGATATAAAATGGCTCGCACACCAAAAAAAAATGAGAAACCTACGCATAGCAATAGAAAATATATCGTAGGCTTCTGGACGCTATTCGGAATAGGAATTCTGATAGCCATCTTTGTTTTCTTACTCGCAGGATGGGGCGCATTTGGAAAAATGCCGACTTTCGAAGAGCTGGAAAACCCCGAAACAAATCTGGCTACGGAAATATTTTCTTCAGATGGCGAAACCCTTGGTAAATATTATAGCGAAAATAGGACTCCCATAAAGTATGAAGACCTTCCCGAGCATCTGGTGCAGGCATTAATAGCTACTGAAGATGAGCGTTTTTATCAGCATGCGGGAATAGACGCAAAAGGAACGGTAAGGGCTGCGGTTTATTTAGGAACCAGAGGTGGTGCGAGCACGATTACCCAACAGTTGGCAAAACAGCTTTTTACCGAAGATGTTGCACAGAATAATTTTGAAAGAGTTTTTCAGAAAATAAAGGAATGGGTGATCTCTACAAGGCTGGAAAGGCAATATACCAAGGAAGAGATCATAACGATGTATTTTAATAAATATGATTTTGTGTACCAGGCAGTGGGGATTCGTTCTGCTTCCAAAATATATTTTGACAAAGAGCCGAGGGATTTAAAAATTGAAGAATCTGCGGTTTTGGTGGGGATGCTTAAGAATTCTGCATTATACAATCCTATGAGAAGGCCAGAACTGGTTAAATCTAGGAGGAATCAGGTTTTTGAGCAGATGAATCGTAACGGCTATATTTCTGAACAGGAAATGGATTCCCTTCAGAAATTACCTATGAAGATAGATTTTACCCCCGAAGGCCACGATGAAGGGATGGCTACCTATTTCAGGGCATATCTTCAGAAATTCATGAGGGAATGGATCGAAGAAAATCCCAAGCCGGATGGAAGTGAATACAGCCTTTTTAGAGACGGACTAAAGATTTACACTAGCATCGATTCTAAAATGCAGGAATACGCTGAAGATGCCGTAACAAGACATATTTCTCATCTTCAAAAGGAATTTGACCGCCAGAATGAGAATAATTCTACCGCGCCTTTTAGGGATATTGATAAAACCGAAGTGGAAAGCCTGGTGGAAAGTGCCATGAAGCGTTCTGAAAGGTGGAGAAAAATGGAGGCTCAGGGTAAATCTGAGGAAGAAATAAGGAAATCTTTTACCGAAGATGCAGAAATGCGTGTTTTTAGCTGGAAAGGAACCATAGATACAGTTATGACTCCGCGTGATTCCATTCTTTATTATAAATCCTTCCTTCAGGCCGGCATGATGTCTATGGTGCCTCAAACAGGGGAAGTAAAGGCCTGGGTTGGAGGTACCAATTTTAAGCATTTTAAATATGACCATGTGAAACAGGGGAAAAGACAGGTAGGTTCAACCTTTAAGCCCTTTGTATATGCCACGGCTATAGACCAGTTAAAATTTTCACCTTGTGACACATTACCAAGAGCAAGATTTACTATTGAAGCAGGAAAACATAACAATCAAAATGACTGGGCTCCAAAGAATGCCGGTAACGGCGGTTATGAAGGAATGATTTCTCTTAAAGACGCGTTAGCGCAATCTGTAAATACGGTTACCGCACGGCTTATTGATAAAACCGGTCCTGGGCCGGTAATTGACCTGGCTGAAAAATTAGGAGTAGATGTTTCCAATATTCCGGAAGTTCCTTCGATCGCGTTGGGTACGGCAGATCTAAGTTTATTCGAAATGGTTTCTGCTTTCAGCACGTTTGCAAACCAGGGGGTTTATGTAAAACCTGTACTGGTAAATCGTATAGAAGATAAAAATGGTACGGTACTTTATCAACATGTGCCCGAAACCCGTGATGTGCTTAGCAAAGAAGCAGCTTATGTGACCACTAGTTTACTGGAAGGTGTAACTCAAACCGGGTCAGGCATTCGTCTTAGAGGTACCTGGGCAAAGGGCAGGCAGGATTATGAAAGAGCTGTAACCGGATATCCCTATGACTTTAAAAATCCAATTGCCGGGAAAACGGGAACTACCCAAAACCAGAGTGATGGCTGGTTTATTGGAATGGTTCCGAATCTTGCCACGGGAGTCTGGGTGGGTGCTGAAGACAGATCTGTACATTTTCCATCGATTACTTACGGCCAGGGAGCTACTATGGCCCTGCCTATTTGGGGAATGTATATGAAAGATGTGTACGCCAATGAAGAGCTTAAGGTCTCCAAAGAAGGTTTTGAACGTCCTGAAAATTTAAGTATCGAAGTGAATTGTGCTAATTATGCTGCTGATCAGAATTCTGATGATTCGGTGCCAGATGAACTCGATTTTTAGGGTTTTCACAAAAATCAACACGTATTTTTATCTATAATATATTTCGCGACCATCTTTCGTTGTGACCACATTTTTATTTTCGTATTTTCGGGTAAAATTCTGAAAAAATGATCATAAAAACGGTTGATAATGTACAGGATGCTTTAAAAGGCGTTGAGGACGGAATGACTTTTATGCTTGGCGGTTTCGGGTTGTCCGGAATTCCTGAAAATGCCATTTCCGAACTTGTTCGTCTTAATGTTAAAAAGCTTACCTGTATTTCTAATAATGCCGGGGTAGACGATTTTGGCCTTGGACAATTACTTCATAAAAAACAAATTGATAAGATGGTGTCTTCTTATGTAGGTGAGAACGCCATTTTTGAAAAGCAGATGTTAAGCGGGGAGCTTGATGTGGAATTGATTCCGCAGGGAACCCTGGCTGCTCGATGTCAGGCTGCACAACAGGGCTTTCCCGCAATCTATACACCTGCCGGTTACGGTACCGAAGTAGCCCAGGGAAAGGAAACCAGGGAATTTGATGGTAAAATGTATGTGCTGGAAGAAGCTTTTAAAGCCGACTTTGCCTTTGTAAAAGCCTGGAAAGGGGATAGGGCAGGAAATTTAATTTTTAAAGGAACCGCGAGGAATTTTAATCCTGTAATGTGCGGATCTGCGAAAGTTACCGTAGCTGAAGTAGAAGAACTGGTAGAACCCGGAGAGCTTGACCCGAACCAGATTCATATCCCTGGGATTTTTGTGCAAAGAATTTTTCAAGGGAAAGATTACGAGAAAAGAATTGAACAACGAAC